>CAZQUN010000015.1:0-1912 GCA_964596615.1 uncultured Candidatus Saccharibacteria bacterium | reverse complement strand
TCTTGTTCAGCCAATTCTTTCTTGGCTTTTTCTATTTCCAGCAATTGAGCTGGGTCAGAAGTGATAATCTGATCTTCAGTGTAAGAAGCGACTATTTTGATAGCTACATGTTTGGTGCCGGCGAAGAAAATACCTTCCCCAACCGCGCTTTCTAAAATCATATATTTTTCCTGGTCTGTCAGATTAAAGGTTTCTTGAATAACATCTATGGCGGCCGGCGACTGCTTTAATAAAAGTTGAATTGAAGAATTAGTAATGATTGGTTTACCATACTTTGACTTCATAAAATCAGCCACATCTTGGGTAATGGTGGTTAAACCAAGGTAATATTTACGGCATCTTTTAGCAATGCCAAAGAGAAAAGAAGCCGCATCTTCGTTTTGCATCATAACCCAGGCCTCGTCAACCATCATCATTCTTTTTTTTCTTTCAGAACGGATTAAATTCCAGATATAACGGAGAATAATATACATAGCCAATGGCCTTAATTCTTTTTCTATATCTCGGATGCTGAAAACAATCAGTTTTTTCCCCAACTGAACATTAGTTGGCTGGTTAAAGAAATTGGCGTAACTGCCGCTAATATATTTTTCTAAACGGGTAACTAATGATTCAGCGCCAGTCATGCCTTTTAGGACAGTGTAAAGGTCCTGCATCAAAGGAGGGTCAACTTTGCTGAAATCTGATTGGGGGGTAATATCTCGAGCGGCGTATGTTTCAGTTAGGGCTTTGTCAATAATGGCGTCTTCTTCCGGAGTAAGCCCGCCCAACATAATTCTTAATAGTCCGACTAAGTTGATAATATTATTTCTTAAAACATCAGCCGGTTCTTCATCTGGTCCGGGGATTGGCAAATCAAAAGGATTAAGATGATGGGGCGAAGAAATAGAAATATCAATAAAAGTTCCTCCAACTGTTTCGGCTAAATATTTGTATTCTTTTTCCGGGTCAATAATAATTACTTCGGTATCCTGCGTCAGAGAGCGAAGCACCTCTAACTTAATGGCGTAGCTCTTACCGCTGCCGCTTTTGGCGAAGACGCAGGCATTGGCGTTCTCCATGTTGAATCTGTCAAAAAGAATTAAAGAATTATTATGGCGGTTAATCCCATAAAGAATACCTTTATTATCGGTTAAATCAGAAGAGATAAAGGGGAAAGCGGCCGAAAGGGGTGGTGTGTTGAAACTGTTGTGAATATATAATTTATCTTGTCCTAAAGGAATCGTGGAAATAAATCCTTGTTCTTGTTGAAAAACAGCCGGTTTGGCGTAAATCATTTGGTTTTCCAAAAGAGCTCTAATTTCATTTTCAATTTCATTCAATTGTTTTGGATTGTTGGCAAAAAAGGTAATATAAAGACCAAATTTAAAAAGTTTTTCAGAACCTTGTTGGAGATTGGTCCTTATTTCCTCAATGTTTTGAAGGGCGGTTTCAAGTTTGGGATTTCGGACCTTTCCTTTTTCCGCCTGAAGGCCTATTTGTGATTGAACTTGGGCTGTTTTTTTGGTTAGATTTTTTAAAATTGTACTGGTTTCAGCCGGGTGAATAAAGATGCTAAGATTCATTTCTTGGTCAAGGGTGATTATTCGAGAAAGCCAACCGCTGGTTAAGGTCTGGGGATAAGTAAAAACAAAAATGGTTCGGGCGTATTTTTCGCCGATTTGAAGATAATTGGAGTTAATTTTTAATCCGGCCGGGGCAATTAAATCAACCAAACCGGTTTCTTGGTTTGTTGCCAGAGATTCCATCTCCTCTTGTTTTTGTTTTTTGAATAGATTTAACATCTTGATATTTTTTATTGATTTCTTAATTCTTTAGCTTTTTGAAGTTCTGGTTCTTCTTTGGCGCTAGGGTTATAGAGTTTGTAAAAAAGTTCAATCAATTCCTCGGTGTTAAGCGGAGCTGTTTTAAT
>CAZQUN010000014.1:0-6787 GCA_964596615.1 uncultured Candidatus Saccharibacteria bacterium | reverse complement strand
GCTTTAGGCACGCCACCGCCTAATCTATCAGCCACTCTTAAATCAAGTAAATCCTTAATATTTTCCGGACCGGTTCGACGGAGAAGTCGTCGCACTCCGGCTTCTGAAACTTCATCAACATTGTAAACAAACATATGATTCCTGATTAGATTAGCCACGCTTTCAATAGTTTTTCTGGGAAATTTTAATCGGGTTAAAATATTAATAGCAAACTTGGCTCCAACAATATCATGATTGTAAAAAGTTGAATCTTCTCCTTCTCCTCTTTTGGTCTGGGGCTTGGCAATATCATGAAACAGGGCAGCCAATCTAACAACCAAACTATATTTCCTTTTAGCAGCGAATTTAAGAGAAAGAACTGAATGTTGGTAAATTGTATAGATATGGTGCCTGTTTTGAGAAACTCCAATCCCCTTTTCCAGTTCTGGAATAACATACTTTAGAAGATTAGTTTCTTTTAATGTTTCAATGGCCTGGTCTGGAATTTCAGACATAATCATTTTTTTAAATTCATCCCTGATTCTTTCCTTGGCAATCATTTGTAATAGTCCGGCATTTTCTTTAATTGCTTTTAGGGTTTGTCTTTCAATTTCAAAGCCGAGTTGAACAGATAAACGAATTGCCCGGAGCATTCTTAAAGCATCTTCTGAAAATCTTTCTTTAGCATTGCCAACTGCTTTAATAGTTTTATCTTTCAAATCTTTTTGTCCGTCAAATGGGTCAAGGATTTTTTCTTTTTTATCCAGGGCAATGGCGTTAATGGTGAAGTCGCGACGGGATAAATCCTCTTGGCAGTGGTCAGTGAAACTGATTTTATCGGGATGACGCTTGTCAGAATAATTTTGTTCAGTTCGATAGGTTGTAATTTCAATTTCCTGTAATTCTTTTTCTTTGTTTTTAGTCTTAACTGTGACTGTGCCAAACTTGTTTTCATAAAAACTGTCAGGAAAGATTTTCTGGATTTGTTCCGGTTTGGCATTGGTTGTGATATCCCAATCCTTTGGCTTTTTGCCAATTAAAAGATCGCGGACACAGCCGCCAACAGCGTAGGCCTCAAACTTATTCTTCTCCAGTTTCTCTAGGATGGATATGATTTCCTTTGGTAATTTCATCTTATGCTTATCATAATCCAAAAAATGGCTTTTGGCAATTTATCCCGCTTGTTCGGGATTGACTAACCCGGGATTTTGAAGTAGAATATTAGAGTTGCGCCCGTAGCTCAGCGGACAGAGCGACTGGCTTCGGACCAGTAGGTCGCGGGTTCAAATCCTGCCGGGCGCTCAAATGAAGAAATTTACTGGACTATTGCTTAAAGAAAGCTTAAAAGATAATAGTTTTTTGGATATGATTGAAATTACTGAGAAACAGACTTGGAATGTAGATAATGCAGCGGATTATCAGCCAAAGGTTTGGACAGCGGTTTATTTTAAAGGCGAAGGAAATGAGATGGACGAGGTATCCGAGAAATTAAGTCGTTCTCTAAAACCTAAATGGTACGCTAATATTTCGATAGGTGATAAAGAGTATATTGTTTTCCCCAAAAAGATTTTTAAATATGACAAAAGGGATAAAGAAACAAAGAAACAAAGGAACAAGCCATAAATTACGGAAAGTCATTAGGTATTCCCGACCATCAACTTGATTGGTAAAAACTCTGAAGAATCATAATACTGTTAACTATGTCTAAGCTTCTAAAATCATTTTATCAAGGGATGGCGAAGGATGTAGCAAAAAGATTTCTGGGTAAGTATCTGGTCCATAATTCTCCAAAAGGAAGAATATCCGGAAAGATTATTGAAGTTGAGGCCTACCCTGCTTTTTCTGATAATGTTTCCCATGGTAATAAAAGAACTGGGCGGACAGAAATAATGTATCAGGATGGCGGCTATGCTTATGTTTATTTAATCTACGGAATTCATCATCAATTTGCAGTTGTGGTTAACAAAAAAGATGTTCCTGAGGTTGTTTTTATTAGAGCAGTTATTCCTGAAGAGGGCATAGAAACAATGAAGAGTAATTTTAGCAGGCCAGTAAGACGAGTTAATGATTTAACAAAATCGCCGGGTAATTTATGTAAGTCATTCGGGATCAACATGAATTTGTACGGAGCTGATTTGACTGATGATAAGATATATCTTGAAGACAGAGGAGCTGTTATTAACCCAAGGAATATTTCTTCTGATAAAAGAATCGGCATAAATTCAAATCTTAAGGGAAGTAGGAATAAACTAAGGTTTTTTATAAGGTTGTAATAAATATTCATTGATTCTGGTTTTTGTTCGTGTAATGATATTTTTATGCGCCGTTAGCTCAGTGGTAGAGCAGTTGACTCTTAATCAATTGGTCGGGGGTTCGAATCCCTCACGGCGTACTGGGATAGTTAAAACAGGGATTCTAAAGGGGGTTTCTGTTTTTGGTTGGTTCTTAAAAATAAACAAAGGAGGAAAGAGATGGATAGACAGGATTTTTTAACAGAGATGGAAAAAGCTTTCTCAGATGGGATGTCGAGAGGATGGTCAGCCGGAAGAGAGGGAATGGAGGATCCTTCTTTTCCAGGTCGAAAGCATATTCTCATGGTTTCTGGTATTTTCAGAATCAAAGATTTTTTCCATTATGGAAAAGGTGGATGTGGCGGGGGTTTTACAACTATTCGTCTTATTCTCCCCGATAGGTTAACAGGACCAGTCCTCTGGGCAATGAACTATTCTGGGGTTTATCCTGAAGAAGTTATCCCATTTCTTAAAGAAGTTCTTCTTTATGCTTATCTGCATAAAATCTTTTGTGGTGGAAGGGGTGCCGAAGGACACGAAAAAGGAGATCTCCTTTACGAAAATCATTTAGAAGAAGGATCTTCTTTTCGTAATTTTTCGGGTATGGAAGCCATTAGCAGAAATGGCAAAAAACTTGGCTGGCACCAATTTGATGGGATGAGCTATCTCTTCTAGTCGTGATGAAAAATAAGAATTGTCCTGTGTTGAATTTAATTGGCGCAGGGCATTCTTTTTTAAAATATTGCCTTTTTTGTTTTGTTGTGGTAAATTAGAATCATATGCTAAAACCAACTAAGAAAACTAAGATAATCAAAGAATTTAAGGCCCATGATACCGACACTGGGTCTTCTGAAGTTCAGATTGCTATTCTAACCGAAGAAATCACTGAACTAGCCAAACATTTAAAAAAGCATCCCAAAGACAATCATTCTCGTCGGGGTCTTTTGGGTATGGTTGCTAAAAGAAAAAAACTCCTTGATTACTTAAAAACAGAAGACGAGAGGAAATATAATAAGGTGATTAAGAAGTTAGGATTAAAGAAATGAGCGTAGTTAAACATAGGGAACAACGAGTGGCGGTTTTAATGGATGTCCAGAACATGTATCATTCCGCCAAAAATATTTACGGAGCCAGGGTTAATTTTAAAGAGGTCTTAAAATCAGCAGTTGGACCAAGGAAATTAATCAGGGCGGTTGCCTATGTTATCCAGACTGAAACTCCGGAAGAGAAATCCTTTTTTGAGGCCTTAACTAAATCAGGATTAGAAATCAAGAGCAAAGATTTACAGGTTTTTCCCGGCGGAATGAAAAAAGGAGATTGGGATGTTGGTCTGGCTGTTGACGCAATTAAGTTTTCCAGTTTAGTTGATGCAATTGTTTTAGTCACCGGCGACGGTGACTTTATTCCCCTGGTTGAATACCTTAAATTAAATAAGGGGGTTCAAACAGAAGCAATTGCCTTTTCCAAAAGCGCCTCTTCAAGATTAGTTGAAGCTGTTGATGATTTCATTGATTTAAGTCAGGATACCAGGAAATATTTAATTAAAAAATAACAATTAATTCTCAGTTTCAGTATTGTTATTCTAGTTTTTGTTTAGGTCTTTGGTTGAATAAATATTTAATCAGGGACCTGTGCGAAAACTTAGATAATACTGATACTGTTCTAGGTTTATGGAAAAAAAACAATTTAAGACAGATTTAGCCGGGAGGGAATTAAAGGTTGAAATCGGTCAATTAGCCGGCCAGGCCAATGGTTCGGTTCTTTTGACTTATGGTGGAACAACAGTTCTAGCCACAGCAACAATGAGTAAAAACCTTAGCCGGGGAGACTATTTCCCTCTAATGGTTGATTACGAAGAGAAATTTTACGCAGCCGGGAAGATAAAGAGCGGTCGGTTTATGAAAAGGGAAGGCCGGGCAACTGATGAGGCGATTTTGACCGGTCGGATGATAGACCGGGTTCTTCGTCCTTGTTTTGATGGAAGAATCAGGAATGAAGTTCAGGTTGTTTCAACGGTTCTTTCCTTTGACAAGGAAAACGACCCTGATATTCCTTCGCTTTTGGCAGCCTCTCTGGCATTAGGCATTTCTAGTATTCCCTTTAATGGTCCAGTTACTGGTTTGAGGGTTTCTCAAACCGGAGGTGAATGGGTTCTTAACCCAAGTTATGAAGCCAGAGAACAAGGGGATTTGGATTTGGTTGTTGCCGGTAAAGAAGGAAAAGTTAATATGCTTGAAGGTGGAGCAAAACAGACCCCGGAAGAAACGGTCTTAAAAGCAATTGAGTTCTGTCTGCCTCATGTTAAAAAAGTAAATGAGTTTCAAAAGAAAATTATTGATGAGATTGGAGTAGAAAAAGCTCAGTTGGAGATAAGGGAAATTGACTCTTCTTTAAGGGATGAAGTTAATAAGTGGTTCGGGGATAAACTTGAAAAAGCTGTTTACCAGCCGGAAAAAAAAGAACGAATGAACGATTTAGATGATTTAAAAGATGAGTTAATTACAGCTTTAACAGAGGATTTGTCTGAAACAGAAAAAGATGAAAAAGAAGGTCAGATTGAGGGTATTCTTGAAGATGAAATTGATAAATTAGTCCATGAGAATATTCTTAAATCAGACAAAAGGCCGGATGGAAGAAAACTGGACGAGGTTCGTTCAATTAAAAATCAAACCGGTCTTTTGGCCAGAACTCACGGTTCAGGGCTTTTTGAAAGAGGACAGACTCAGGCGCTTTCAGTTGTAACCTTGGGTTCTCCCGGAGATGAACAGACAGTTGAAAGCATGGAAATGGAAACCAAGAAGCGATTCTTTCACCACTATAATTTCCCGCCTTTCTGCGTTGGCGAAGTTAAACCAATGAGGGGTCCGGGTAGAAGAGATATCGGCCATGGAGCCTTGGCAGAAAAGGCGCTTTTGCCCCTGATGCCGGATAGAGAAAAATTTCCTTATACTATCCGCCTGGTTTCTGAAATATTGTCTTCCAATGGTTCGTCTTCAATGGCTTCGGTTAGCGGTTCGAGTTTAGCCCTGATGGATGCCGGTGTTCCGATTAAGAATCATATCAGCGGAATTGCTATGGGCTTGGTTATGGGGTCAGAGAGCGATGCCAAAGTCCTGACTGATATCCAGGGACCAGAGGATCATTACGGCGATATGGACTGTAAAGTTGCCGGGACAAAACTGGGGATGACAGCCTGCCAAATGGATGTTAAAATAGGGGGAGTTAGTTTAGAAATTCTGAAAAAGACATTTGAACAGGCCAGGAAAGCCCGTCTGGAAATTATTACCCAGATGGAAAAAGCAATTGAAAAGCCAAAATCAGAACTTTCCCCTTTTGCTCCCCGGATTATTACCATCAGAATTAATCCTGAAAAAATCAGATTAGTTATTGGTCCGGGAGGAAAAACAATTAATGAAATTACTGATGAAACCGGAGTTAAGATTGATATTGAAGATGATGGTTTGATTAGTATCACCTCGGATGACGGGGAGTCCGGTAAAAAGGCTTTGGAATGGGTTAGTAGTTTGACCAGAGAAGTCAAACCCGGCGAGGTCTTTAAAGGCCGGGTAACCAAGATTATTGACTTCGGAGCTTTTGTCAGAATTCTGCCTGAACAGGAAGGACTGGTCCATATTTCAGAATTATCCGACCAACGGGTTGAAAAGGTTGAGGATGTCGTTAAGGTTGGCCAGGAAGTCACAGTCAAAGTTAAAAACGTTGATGAACTCGGACGGATTAACCTGACTATTAAAGGTGTTGGTAATAAGTAATATAATAAAGGAGGTTTTATGGATGTTAAAAATCCTATTTCTCTGGATAAAGACGGCCGGGTAGCTAATGCTTCTATGCCCAGGCCGGTAATAAGGACAATGAAAAAAGATATCGCCATGTTGGAAAAGCGTGGTTCTGTGAAAGCCCCGATACCAGATCGGGATCCCGACCAAGGTCTCGGGAAAGAGCCGCTTCCCGAAAAAAAGATGGCTGCTCCCAGAGTCGAGCCAGTTAAACCAAAGCCAGAAGTTAGAGAATCTGCTCCTCCTTCCGATTTGCCGATTGTTGGAATGCCTGAAAAGCCAGCGCCAGTTAAGCCAGTTCCGGAAAAACCTGCTCCGGTTGCGCCCAAGCCGGGCCAGCCGCTTGATGTAATCAAAGAGATTGATAAGGGAGAGAGAATCAGAAAAGAAATGGAAATTAAGCAGAGAATTGAAGAGACAAGAAAAAAACTCGAACAGGAGAGAATTAAAGCCAAGGCCGCCCAGCGTCAAGTAGAAGAAAAAAAGATAAAGAGAGTTGAAGAAAAGATTAAACCGACTAGGCCAAAAGAGCTGGAAAGACCAGAGCCAACTGAGGAAGAATTGGATTGGAAATTTATTTTAGCCGGTCTGACAGTTATTTTAATCATCGGAGCAGGAGGATTTTTTTATTGGAAATACTATGCTAAAGAACCGCCAGTTCCTTTGACTCATTCAGAATGTCAGGATTATCAATGCCTTGAAGTTGAAGGGGAAGGCGAGGAT
>CAZQUN010000013.1:0-6983 GCA_964596615.1 uncultured Candidatus Saccharibacteria bacterium | reverse complement strand
GAATAAACATATATGCTTCCTGAAAAGTGGGACAACTTAGTTGCTGATATTAAAGATAAGTTTGAAGTTGAAGAACATGAGAAAAAACACCTTGATGAACAAGGCGGAACAGATATTGAGTATATTATCTTTAAAGGACCAATGGGAAGGATAAAATTAGAATTCATTATCCGGCCCTTGGTTTTGGATAGAAAAACAAGTTATTCTAAAAAAAGACTTGGCGGAGAAACCGGGGTTGAATACATTTACAGCCCAGATGAAAAGATTCATAAAATGAAAGCATATAAATGGGATGAAATAGATAATGACTGGCTTGAAATGGATGCTAAGAATTTTAACTAATTTATGGCTGGTTTAGTTGTTGTTTTAATTAGATTTTTTGTGCCTTTTACAATTCTGCGCTGGCCTTTCTGGGGGGCGATTTTGGTAATTTTAGGAGATATTTCTGATGTTGTTTTAATGGATGCTTTTGGCTGGGGTTGGTTTGAGGGAAGGAATTACCATGTTTATGATAAATTCTTTGATACTTACTATTTAGGCTTTGAAATGTATATGGCTTTTAAATGGCAGGAGGTTTTGGCCCGGAGAACAGCAATGGTTTTGTTTTCCTGGCGGGTTTTGGGAATAATTGCCTTTGAGATATTCAAGATTCGGCAGTTGGTCTTTCTGGCCCCTAATATCTTTGAGAATTTCTATTTATTAGTTGTCGGATTAAAAAAGTTTTTCAAATTCAAGGTTGATAATGTTAAAAAACTAATTATTCTTTTACTAATTGCCGGTATTCCTAAAATAGTTCAGGAATACATTATGCATTATTTAGAATTCCCAACCTGGCCTTTTCTTAAAAAGAATTTATTCAGGTGGGGATAAATTATTTAAAAACGAAAGGAGGTGATAATATGGATTGGAAAAAAGCAATCGGTTTTGGAGTATTAATCTGGGTTTTAATGTTTGCTATTGTTTCGGCCGTGCTCAATACATACCAGGAAACTCTTTGGATGAAAACAGTCATAATCTTGGTTGCTGGATTAATTGCCTGGTTTTTGGCTAAAAAGGTTAAACCAGGTTCAATGGGTTCGGCTCTGGGTTATGGATTTGTCTGGGTTATAATCGGTCTTATCCTAGACTATTTTATAACAATGCGCTTTAATGCCGAAATCTTTCAGCTCTGGTCATTATGGGCAGGATACGGATTAATTTTCTTAGCTCCACTTTTGAGAATCAAAGGAAAGTAATTTTATGAAAAGAACCATAATCCTTATTGGAGGGGTAATCATCTTAGCCGCTCTGTTTTGGGTGGTTAGTTTTTATTGGAACAGAGAATCTTCAGATAATATCATTGATTTAATAGATGATTCAAATGGAATAGGGGAGAATACAACTGATTTTCCTTTGGATTTGCCTGATAGTTTTTCTATTTCTATTTTCGCTAAAGATTTAGACGGAGCCAGGGTAATAGTTCAGGATTCTCTTGGTAATTTCTGGGTTTCTCAGACAAAAAAAGGGGTTGTTTCCTTATTAATCGTTGAAGACGGAAAAGTAACTGAGCATAATCCAATATTTAGGAATTTGAATAATCCTCATGGTTTAGCTCTGGACCCACAAGATCCCCTTAGATTGTATATTGCCGAGGAAGATAAGATCTCTAGAGCCAGGCTCTATACCGAAGGAAATATGGAAAAAATTGCTGATTTACCTGAAGGCAAAGGCCATTTTACCAGGACAATTAAATTTGGGCCGGATGGTAAGCTTTACGTTTCAATTGGTTCTTCCTGTAATGTTTGTAATGAAGATGATGAAAAAAGGGCAAGTATTTACCGGATGGATAAAGATGGAAGTAATTTTGAAGAATTTGCTTCTGGTTTAAGAAATACGGTCTTTTTTGACTGGTCATATCTTGACGGCAGAATGTGGGGAGCGGATATGGGCAGAGATTTATTAGGCGATAATCTTCCTCCAGATGAAATAAATATTATCAAGAAAGGAAGTCATTATGGCTGGCCCTATTGTTATGGCAAGCAAATTCATGATAATAGTTTTGATTCATCAAATAAAGAATTCTGTCAGACAACCGAACCTTCCTTTATTGACCTCCAAGCTCATTCAGCGCCTCTGGGTTTGGCTTTTGTTCCGGAAGAGGATTGGCCAGAAGAAATGTGGTATGATTTATTGGTTTCCTTTCACGGTTCCTGGAATCGAACCGAACCGACCGGATACAAAGTTGTGCGGTTAAAATTAGATGAATTTGGTAATTACCAGGGACAGGAGGATTTCATTTCTGGTTGGTTAAAGGATAATGGTGATGTTTTGGGTCGGCCAGTTGATATTTTAATCCAGCCCGGTGGAATAATGTATTTAACCGATGATAAGGCCAGAGTGGTTTATTTAATAAAATATCGTTGACTTTTTTCTAAAATTGGATAGGATAATCTTAGGGCATAGAAAGCGATATAATACCATAAGCAGATACACGCGAAAATTGTTGGAACGGTGTCTTGCGAGGTATTGAAGCAACCTATGCCCTTTTTCTTTTGGGGTTGTGGATAGAAAGTGTTGACATAATTTATCCGGGTGTTAAATTGGGAATAAGCACAGGCGACAGCTTGCCTAAAAAAAAGGAGACAAAAGACCCATCCAAGACAAAAATAGCTTTTGGGGGGCAACGTGTTTAATAACACGATCAATATGTTTTGCTTTAAACAAAGTTTTAAGATCTATTAATCTCCTCTAGGCTATGCTCTCGGTGCTTTCACACAAGGGCGGACGACCAAATGGAAGTTCGCCCTGTCTTTTTTTTATTTTTTTGATATAATACAAATATGAAAAGACTTTATCGTAGTGAAAAAAACAAAATATTTGCCGGTATTTTCGGCGGACTGGGGGAATACACTGAAGTTGACCCGGTTATTTTTAGATTAATCTGGCTCTTTGTTACCATTTTCACTGGATTCTTCCCTGGTATCTTCTTCTATTTCTTCGCCGTCCTGGTCATTCCTAAAAAACAGGAGGAATAATGTCACAATACTATAAACCCCACAAACATCCTGATTGGCTCTTTAATCCGAATCAGAAGAATAATTTTAAACTAAGCCGATCTAAATTGGATTTGTTTTTAGATTGTCCCCGTTGTTTTTATCTTGATAACCGGTTAGGAGTTGCCCGACCGCCCGGATTTCCTTTTGCTCTTAATTCAGCCGTTGATTTTTTACTGAAAAAAGAATTTGATATTCATCGGGCCAATGGCCAGCCCCATCCAATGATGAAAGCTTACGATGTTAATGCGATTCCATTCCAGCATCAGAAAATGGACGAGTGGAGAGAAAATTTTAAAGGAATCCAGTGTTCTCATGAGAAAACCGGCTTAACAATCTCAGGCGCTATTGATGATATCTGGATTAATCCGGAAAAAGAACTGTTAATTGTTGATTACAAATCAACATCCAAGGATGGAGAAATTAATTTAGATGCTGACTGGCAGATTGCTTACAAAAGGCAAATGGAAATTTATCAATGGCTTTTTAGGCAAAACGATTTTAAAGTTTCTAATACCGGGTATTTCGTCTATGCTAACGGCAAAAAAGACAAAGAGGCTTTTGATGGTAAATTAGAATTTGATGTCCAGATAATTTCTTATCAGGGAAATGATAACTGGATTGATGATGCTATTACTAAAGCCCATCAATCTTTAATGGCTGATCAGATTCCGCAGTCATCAGAAGATTGCGATTATTGTCGTTATCGTCAGGGGGTTAAGAAAGTTAAAGGCGATGAAAATATCTAATCCTTCCAGAATTAAAAAGGCAGAAATTGTCGTTGGAATTCCTTCATACAATGAAGAAAAGACCATTGGCCATGTTGTTGAACAGGTTAGTTTGGGATTAGAACAGTTTTTTCTCAAAAAAAAGTGCGTCATTATTAATCTGGATAATAATTCGACCGATAAGACCAAAGAGGTCTTTTTTAAATCCAAAAAAGATATTCCTCTAATCTATGTTTCAACAGGGAAAAACCAGCAAGGCAAGGGACATAATCTCCATAATCTTTTTTCAATGACTAGAAAGTTAAAAGCCGAGGTTGGAATGACTTTTGATTCTGATTTAAAAAGTATTCAACCGGATTGGATTAAAAAAATGGCTCAACCGGTTTTTGACGATTACGATTTTGTTGTTCCGCATTATGCTCGTCATCGGGCTGATGCGACTATTACTAATAATCTGGTTTATCCTTTGATTTATGGGCTTTTAGGTCTTGATATTCGTCAGCCAATTGGCGGCGATTTCGCTTTTTCCAATCAAATGGCCAAGTATTGGCTTAAAAAAAGATGGCCTAAAACCGCTTATCAGTACGGCATTGATATCTTTATGACCCTAACCACTTTTTTTGATAAAATGAAAATTGCCCAGGTTAATTTAGGAGAAAAAATTCATAATGTTTCTAATCCGAAATTGGGCTCAATGTTTTTTCAGGTCTCAGAAACTCTTTTTCGAATGATTTATCGAGGAAAGGTGAAAAAAGAAGTTAAAACCAAAAAAATTCCTCTTTTCGGCGGAAAAAAACTACCCCAACTAGAAGAAACAGAAATAGATGAATATTTTTTCAACGAATTGTTTTTAGATAATTTTAATCATTCAATTAAAAAATCTAAAAACATTCTTTCTCCCTCTGTTTATAGGGAACTGAAAGGGATTAATAAGAAGAAGGAAAAAATAATTGATGCTGATTTATGGTCAAAGATTGTTTATGATTTTCTTTTGGCCTATCAAAAAACTTCAAAAAGATTATCGGTTTTAGAAGTATTGGGTTATCTCTATTTCGGCCGGGTAGCGTCTTTTATTAAAGAAACAATTGATTTAAGCCAGAAAGAAACAGAAGAGGAAATTATTAACCAAGCCAAGATTTTTAGAAAAAAAAGAAACTATTTTATTAAAAAATATCGGAAGAAAAACTTCTTTTCATTTCTTAAAAAATGACTTTAATTATTGATTTATCAAAAGAACCAGAATTGGTTCTGGAGAAAGATAAAAAAGTAATAGATAATTTTAAGTGGGAAGGTCTTTATCAATTATCAGAGACCCTGCTTTTGAATATTGAGCAGTTTTTAAGGAAAAACAAGGTTAAATTAGAAGAAATTAAAGAGATTAAAGTAATTAAAAACAAAGAATCAATGGTTTCTAATCGGATTGCCAAAGCTGTGGCTTTGGGGTTAAAGTCTTGATTTTTATTCAATTTAGTTTAGTATTTTAAGAAATAGGATAAAGTCGCCAAACCAAGGAGGTTTGGCTTTATTGTTCATTAACTTTCAAATGGGGGAGAATGATTATGGATGCAAAAGATAGAATTATTGTCGCTTTAGATGTTGATAGCGTAGAGAAAGCAATTTCGCTTGTCGAGATGCTAAAAGGACACGTCGGAGGCTTTAAGATTGGTCTTGAGTTTATTACTTCAATGATCAAGCAATTAGTTTTACCGACGAATGCGGATAAGGAAGCTATTCCTAATTTGAGAAAGATCCGCTACTTGTTCAGGCTGGTCAGCAACGAGTTTTTCTGGGATGGTAAATTTGCCGATATTATTAACACTGTCGCTGGTGCCAGCAAAGCAGTGGGAGAAATCGGCGTTAAGATGTTTAATGTTCACTGCTTCGGAGGCTCGGACGAGATGGTTGCAGCGAAAAAGTCAGTTTTAAATATCCCCAAACCACCAAAAGTTCTAGGGGTGACTCTTTTGACCAGTTTGAGATACCATCATTTGGTTCAGCTGAAAATCTTCGGCGACGTAATTCATAAGACAGATAAGGAAAGGATGAAATTAGAGGAAAGCAAGGTTAGGCAGTTGGTCTTAGATTGGGCTCGCTTGGCCCAAGGCTGCGGATTAGATGGAGTTGTTGCCTCTCCTAAAGAAATTAAAGCAATTCGGAGAAGCTGTGGAGATGATTTTCTCATCGTCACACCGGGCATTAGACCAAAATGGGCCGTAGTGGGAGATCAGAAACGCATTGCTCCTCCAAGTAAAGCAGCAGAAGATGGGGCCGATTATCAAGTCATTGGTCGACCGGTTACTGACCCGCCAGCAGAAATCGGGGGACCGGTTGAGGCAGCTAAAAAAATCACCGAAGAGATCGAATCGGTATTATAAGGAGGTGGCGAGATGACAATAAGTTATGCAAGAGATGATGTTGGTCTGGCTATATTCGACATCGGTGCCTTCTTAGATAAGACTAAGTCTCCAGAAGGCAAAGGCTTTAAATTTAAACTCCATGAAGAGAATCCAAAAGCACCTTTGTCGCCGTCCTACTTAGACCTTAGGACTCCCAATCATCCAACAAAGCCTGGCTTGCTTACTCCAGAAATAGTTGGTCGTATTGCGGATAATCACTATGGCTTAGCTCGTCGCCGTCAACTTAAATACGATTGCGTTTCTAGTGTTCCTTACGCTGGAGACCCTTTTGCCAATGCTTTTGCTAAAGTATTTTTTTCAAGAACAGGACGGAAATTACCGATAATAAAACTTGGCAAAAAGGAAGCGAGAGAAAAGCGAGAAGTAACAGAAATTATTGATGGCGCCTGGGAGCCAGGTTGGACTGCTTTACTCATTGATGATTTAGTAACCCAAGCTCACAGCAAGTTGGAGAGCATAGGAGCATTAAAAAGAGAAGGATTGGTTGTTGAAGATGTTCTGGTTTTTGTAGACCGGGAGCAAGGGGGCAGAGAAGAACTGAATAGGAAAGGATATAATCTTCACGCGGTTTTTCTCTTTTCTGAATTAATGGAATTGTATCTCCAAAAAGGCAAGATAAGTCCTGAGATGCACAAGGAAATCATGGATTATCTTGCTAATTACTAATCAGGTGGGGTGGTTGGTTCTGGCCCAAACGGAGCCAATCACCCCTTTTTTGTTTGAATAAAATAGGATATGATTAAAATATGAATAATCTGGAAAAATCCATTTTATCAACTTTGGTCTATTACGATGTTTTAGAAAAA
>CAZQUN010000012.1:0-15998 GCA_964596615.1 uncultured Candidatus Saccharibacteria bacterium | reverse complement strand
TGTCAAAGATACAACCGACGCAATTGAAGACTTAAAAAACATTGCCAAGGAAAGACTAGCCCGAAAGCAAGTCGGAGAGATGGTTGAGAAATTAACCACTCAATACGAACAAAGAATCATAGAGCCGGAATATTTTTTTAACCAAGAACCTTTTAATGTTGCCTCTGCTTGGTTGGATTCCTATTTCGACGTTGATGAAACAAAATCTTCTCTACCCAAAGATGAATTGGACAATATTAATACGGCGGTTAAAGGAGATTTGGCTTCTTCTTATGTCAACGCGCCTAAGCCAGAAAAAGATAATGATTTCGTCGGCATAGATAATGTCTTTAACGAAGACGAAGGTGGAGGATGGGACCAATGGCTTTTAGCTCTCCAGGACAACCACAACCCATATGGAATATTTTTAACTGCCTACGACAGCAGCCAAGAAGTGGCAGCAAATGAACAAGAAAAAAACTTAGCCCAGTATGTTGCTGGTCAGGGCGTAGCCCCAATTTATCATGATAGCACCTCAGAAAGCCCGATCAGTTGCACCCAACCAACTGAACAATGTCCAAGATGCGAGGGGGGAGTTTGTCTCAACCCTGATGGCACTGAGGTTTACCCAGTTAGAGAAACTGGAGGCGTTATTGCAGCTGCTAAAAGCGCCAGCACCCAATCTCTGCTTGACCGGGCTAATAACCCTTTCCATGCTCCAGCCAAAGATGCTATTGGAAGCATTGAAGAAGCCCTTGAATCAGCCGTTAAAGACCTAACCGCAATTGGAGAAGAGCTTCAGAATAGGAAAACATGGGATAAAATCGCTAAGAATAGCATCAACATGGTGCTTGATATCTTCTGTGCTTGTTTTCCTGATTTTTGTAAGTCCTGGGAAATCTTTAACATCTGGGACTTGTTCCCTGATTTTGAAATCCCGGATGAAATTGAAATCTGCGGTAGAACTTTCCATCTCTGTGATCTCTACCCTGAAATGTGCAGCAGTATAGAAAATTGGCCAGAAGACCAGCTAAAGGATTTCTGCAGCCAGAATCCTAGTCTCTGCGAATATGAAATCCCAGGTTTGGATGATTATCTCAGAGACACTTACCCAGATATCTTTGATTAAACCCAATGATTAAAAAACTACTTTTAATTTTCTTAGTTTTAATAATCCTGTCTTTGGGCTCTTTTAATTTAACTAATAATCAGGCAAAGATATCTTCTGTCCAGAACAAAGAATTATCATTAACCCCTGGCAAGATTCGGTTAATTCCACCGGCAACCCTTCCTTCCTGTTTTAACAAAGATAACAACCAAGAAACACAGATCAACTATATTCCCGAAGAAATAGAGGAAATAAAAATATCTGGAAATCAGATAAAGAAACCAATACAAACTTCCATTTTAGCGCCGAAAGCCCAAATCTTGGCGTCAATCGACTGGGAAGCCAAAGAAGAAGAGATTGAAGAAGCAAAAAGAACAGGTTCTTCTGTTTCTCTTGGAATGCAGTGCGGCGACAATACTATTAAACCTTCTGGGGTTGGTCCGCTTTATACAGCTAATTGCTGTACTGGCTGCTGTAAGCCCTGTGATCCCGGAGTTTGCTGCGACCCCTGTACTGGCTGTTGTGAGCCGAGCTGTGAAAAAATCTGTGAATGTGTCGGTGGTGCAGGAAATGCCTATCTCTGGGATTCTATTACTGGCATCTGCGGCTGCGGACAATAAAAACATTTTCTAATAAATAATAAATGCTTAATTTTTGGAGGAATAACAAGCAAATTACATCTCTTTGTCTAATATTTCTGGTTAGTTTTTTGGGAATTTTTGCTTTGTTTCAACCAACCCAAGCGATATGGAATCCAGTCAGTGCAGCGATAGACCAGGGATTACAAAAGATACTAAAATTCGTTTTCAGCATTGTTGGCGTCTTATTAACAATCACGGCTCAAATTTTTAATTGGGCTTTGACTGTAACTAAATTCAGTAGCGCGCCAGCGGTTAAAGTTGGATGGGGAGTTGCCCGGGATTTGGTTAATATCTCTCTTGTTTTCATTCTCTTGGTTATTTCTTTCGCCACTATCCTGCGGGTAGAAAGATATGAAATGAAAGCGCTCCTGCCCAAATTAATCGGTGTGGCTATATTAGTTAATTTTAGTTTAATCGCTTGTGGCGCTGTTATTGACGCCTCGCAAATACTTACCCATACATTTACTGAAAGAGCCACAGGCGGAGATATATCTCTGGCTCTATCTAAAGGAATGTCTTTTGAAAAAAACCTTGAAATGGCAGAAGGGTTCTGGGAAAATATCGGCGCAGCAACAGAAGCCACTGAAAACTTTCTCATCAGCTTATTAGGCGGAACAATTGTTATCTTAGTCGCGGCTTTTGCTTTTGGTGCTGGCGCCGTTCTTTTGGTCATCCGGATGGTGGTTTTATGGATAACAATTATTTTAGTCCCTTTTGCCCTTTTATCAACAATATTGCCCGCAACACGAGATTCATGGACTAAATGGATCCAAACATTTTTGAAATGGACTTTTTTTGCCCCGGCCTATGCCTTTTTCGTCTATTTAGCGCTAATAGCGGTTGAAAAGGGCGTTCTCTCCGAACAAATGCTTTCTAGCGCTCAAACCTTTGGCCAAGACAAATGGACAATGGCTGGTTTTGTTAATAATTTCTTCCAGTTTGATATTCTTATCACCTATATCATGGTTATTGGCCTACTTCTTGGCGGCCTTATTGCTGCTCAAGCCATGAGCATCTACGGTGCTAACAACGCCATGAAAGTAGCCAAGTTTGTTGGCGGAGGCGTAGCTGGCACAGCTAATCGCTGGTTAGCCAGAGGCGCCAAGTTTGGCAAGCCCGGCGCTCTAAGTAGATGGGCTGAGGAAAAAGGACTAAAGAGAACAGCCAAGATTCTAGGAACAGCAGGAGAAATCAAACGAAAGGCAGCGTCGTATACCTCGCCTGGTGTCTGGAAGAAAGGTTGGGCTGATCGCAGGAAAGAGGCTGAGGCCGAGGCTTTCCGCCTGACAGCGCCGGCTCTCCAAGATAAGTTAACCAGTGTTTTTTCTCTAGGCAGAGAAAAAAGTGACTTTTTTGAACGAGCTGAAAGACGGGAACAAATAGAGGAAGAAAAGAAAATTGATACTGTTGATGCCCAAGAGTTAGTTGGTGGCGCTGACAGGGCATACAAGGCTGGAGATATTAACAAAACAGCTGCCTACGCCCGACGATTAGCTGCGCAAGGCGACCTCAATGAATTACTTGGCGAATACGGATACGAATTCTCAGCCGAAGGCATGGCTGACTTTACTGAAGAAAAACTAAAACCACTCATGGGAGAACAAAAATCCTACCGCTTAATGCACGACCTTAATAAATCAGCTGAATTGGTTGGCCAGTGGAAAGGTCGAGTCTTTAAAGGAGAATATAACAAAGAGACCGGTAAAACAAAATATGTGAAAGTGGGAACTGACAAAGCCATAGAGGAGGCCTATAAAGCCTGGTCCAGGATGGATCCTCAGGGTCAGTGTAGGTTCACTCACCGTACTAGCATTATTACTGAAGACGCCGAGGGCAATGATCTTGGCATTAAAGGCCACGAGAACTGGATTAAAGGACTCCCAGCAGGACACGCTAATAGAATGCCTGATGAAGTTATCGCTACCCTTATGTTAAAACATGCTCAGGAAGTAAAAAGCCTCAACAGAGACCTTTACGACACGCTAAGCAAAACATTAGAAACGAGAACAGACGACCAGATAAAACAAATGAGAGAAATGGTCAAGCCAGCCCTGAAAAAAGATAAAAAGGGAGAAAAAATACCGTCCACCACCTGGGCCGCCACAAGAGATAACGAAGGCAGAGTAACGGAAACAAGGATTGACGACCTCAACCCATAAACCAAAAAGAGGGTCTTTTAATAGACCCTCCCGCAAAGCAATATTAAATGAAGCGCTTTACTAATTGAACTAACGGGATTAATAATTTCCTAGTCGCGCTTTTAAGAGCTTTGTTGCCCGCCAGAAAATTAGCTACCAGTGGCGAAAACTGGTAATAAACAACGATAAACAAACGACCCAGAATAAATTTATTTTGATTTTGGCATCCCGCCATCCTTTGGCCTCCCCAAATTCTCCCAGTCTCTATTTACCCGCCCAGCATATTCTTTTATAGCTTCTTCAGTAATTGGATGACCACATTTCGGGCAAGTACTTGCTTGAAAACTAACTTCTCTATTACCACACGCTGGACAATTCATTAATCGATTACTGGTAAAACCGACGGCTCCGCCGCACCGAGAGCATCTTTCTGTGTCTATATCATTTATCATTTTACCACACCAAACGCAAATAATTTTAACATTCCTATCTGACATAGTACACCTCCTGTTTTATCTAATTGTTAATAATACATATTATTCCCTAAATAAACACAATTAAGGAAAATTTAATACGCTATTCAATCTTTGTCAAGAAGTATTATAATTAAAACATGCCCCCACTCAATCAAGAACAACTAAAAGTTATCCAGGAAAAAGCCAAGCCCATTTTTGAACACCTGGAAAGAAAAAAGGCCCTGGAATGGGCTCGCCAATTGGAAAAACAAGTGGCGGCTTTAGAGAATGCTGACCCGGAAACTTTTGCTCAATGTCAGAAATTAATTGTCCAACTAAAATGGGTCGCTTGTCCGCTTATTAAAAGCGACCGAGAGTTTTTAAATCTGGTTGAAAATCACTTTTTGGAAGCTCTGGAATTAGATGTTAATTTAATTGACCTGGTCACAGCTAAATTTGAACTCCTTTTTGGAGTTGGCTTAAGAAAATCCATTGTTGAAATGCTAACTGCCCTAAGGGCCAATGGACAACAATTAGGCGCTAACCCAATCAAAAGAGAAAAAGAAACAGTCCTATTCAAGCCCATAATCAAAAACTGGCTGGCCGACTTTTTAGAAAACACTGAAATGAGAAACCCTGGCGCAACAGAAGAAGCCGATTACTTATTCAATGACCAAAATACCAAACAATTATCAGAAAGTGACAGGAGAACATTAGGTAAAATCCTTTCTTTTTACAATACTTTTAAACTCTACGCTGATGGACTGGCTTTGAGGGAAAGAATGGGTCAGCCAGATACTTCCAGTCCTTTTAGACCCCAACCAGTTCCAAAGAAACCCGTTTCTCCGACTCCTCAAAAACCATTCCGGGTAACCAGCCGGGGTATTTACCGAAAACCAACCGAAGAATCATCTAGTCAATCCGAACCGAAAATAGAAGGGAATGTCATTGACTTAAAAAACCAATAAAGATGCGATTTAAAGTTCCACAATTTATTGAACTGGAAGATAAAATTATCGGTCCGTTAACCCTAAAACAGTTTCTCTACTTTTTAGCCGGAGGAATGATTCTTTTTGTCTTGTGGTTCCTTTTAACCCTGAGTGTCTTTATCATCGTCACTATTCCAGTTATTGGAATCGCCTTGGCTTTTGCTTTTTACAAGCCCCATGGCCGACCACTAATTAGTTCAATTCTTTCATTTATCAATTACATTAGAAAACCACGACTTTATCTTTGGAAAAGGGAAAATAAATAAAAATATCTAACGGAATGAATAAAAAAAGAGCGGCTTCGACCCAAAAACATTTAGAGATTAAAAATATCAAGGATGATGTTATCCTTCTTAAGAGCGGTGGTTCAAGAGCCATTTTAATGACGACCAGCTTAAATTTTGCCCTTAAATCAACCGACGAACAGGATGCCACTATCTACCGTTATCAAGAATTTTTGAATTCTCTTGATTTTGCCGTCCAAATTTTAGTCATCTCCCGTAAATTTAACATTGGCCCATATGTTCAATCACTTGAAGAGAAAAAAGATAAGCAGGAAAACGAACTTTTGAGAATCCAGACTTCTGAATATATTGATTTTATCAAAGGCCTGACTGAAATGAATAATATTATGACTGATTCTTTTTACTTGGTAATTCCATACGCTCCGCCAGTGATTAAACGACTAGGATTTCTTGATAAAATTTTTAAGAGCAACAAAAAGGCAGAGGAAGAAGAAAACTTTCAAGAATTAAAAAACAATCTCTGGCAAAGGGTTGAATTTGTTGCCACCGGCTTAGGCGGAATAGGTATTAAAGCGATTCCTTTAAACACAAATGAGTTAATTGAACTCTTTTACAAGCTCTACAACCCTAATGCCAAAGAGGGACCAGAAATTGAAAAAGCCAATATCTTAAGGATTCAATAAAATGTCTTTATTCAAAAAAATAAAAGAAGAAGTTATCCAGACAGAAACAAAAACCGACGTTATTGATTTGATTTCTCCGGCTGGCTTAAAAATCAGCTCTAATCACATTGAATTAGGCGGCAAGTATGGTCGGACTATTTTTGTTTTTAATTATCCCCAAGTCCTGCCAACTGGCTGGCTTTCGCCAATTATTACCCTTGACCAGGAAACCAATGTTTCTTTGTTTATTCATCCAACCAGCACGAATAAGGTTCTGAGGACTCTTAGAAAAAAGACCGCTGAAATTCAATCACAGATTTCTTTACAGGCAGAAAAAGGGAAGGTCCGCGACCCGCAACTTGAAGCCGCGCTCCAGAATGTGGAAGAACTGAGAGATAAACTCCAACAAGGCGCTGAACGACTCTTTAAATTTGGTCTATACATTACTCTTTTTGGTAATTCACCTAAAGAATTAGATAAAGTTGAAAATGAAATCAGGGCGCTCTTAGAAACCGGCATGGTCTATGTCAAACCGGCTGCCTTCCAGCAGGAACAGGGCTTTGTTTCAACGTTACCTCTTGAGAATGACAGGCTTCTTACTCACAGTAGTTTCAATACCGGGGCCCTTTCTTCAACCTTTCCTTTTGTCTCCTCTGATTTAACTGATAACAAAGGAGTCCTATACGGCATTAATCGCCATAATAATTCTCTGATTCTATTTGACCGATTTTCCCTGGAAAATGCTAATATGGTCATTTTTGCCAAATCGGGAGCAGGTAAAAGTTATTTGACAAAATTAGAGGTTCTTCGCTCTCTGATGCAGGATACGGAAGTCATTATCATAGACCCGGAAAGAGAATACAAACACCTAGCAGAAACAGTTGATGGAAGCTTCATTGATATCTCTCTTAACTCGCCGGCCCATATTAATCCTTTTGATTTGCCCAAGCCCAGACCAGACGAGAACCCAGCTGATGTTTTCAGGAGTAATATCTTAAATCTGGTTGGTCTTTTAAGAATAATGCTTGGCGGATTAACTCCGGAAGAAGACGCCATTATTGATAAGGCCCTGACTGAAACCTATGCTGCCAGAGATATTACACCGGAATCTGATTTTAGCAAAATTACTCCGCCTCTAATGTCCGATTTCCATATTATCCTAAAGGGTATGAAAGGAGCAGAAAGCTTAGTTGTTCGTTTGGAAAAATATGTCAGCGGTAGTTATGCTAAATTCTTTAACCAGCCAACCAATATTGAATTGAATAAGAAGCTGGTTGTCTTTAATATCAGGGATATGGAAGAAGAATTAAGGCCGACAGCAATGTATATTACCCTTCACTATATCTGGAACATTATCCGTTCAGAGATTAAAAAACGATTAATGGTTGTTGATGAAGCCTGGGTCATGATGCAGAACGAAGATGCCGCTGATTTTATGTTCTCTATCGCTAAAAGATGCCGCAAATACTATATGGGCCTGACAACCATTACTCAAGACATTGCTGATTTTATGGGGTCGAAATATGGCAAGCCAATTGTTAATAATTCATCTCTTCAGCTCCTAATGAAGCAATCTCCAGCGACAATTAATGTCGTCCAAGAAACCTTCCATCTGACCGAACAGGAGAAATACAAACTTCTGGAATCTAATGTTGGCGAAGGGATTTTCTTTGCCGGAACAAAGCATGTTGCTATTCAGGTCGTCGCCTCCTACAGCGAAGACCAGATTATTACCTCTGACCCGGCTCAGTTACTAGAAATTGAAAAAGCCAAAGAAGAATTAGCCAAGGAGGGATTAAACCAGGAAAAAAATGCCCGATTACAGCCAACAACTCAATCGAAACAGAGCCAGAGAGAAAGAAATAAAAATAAAGAAGGAAGCGAAAAACCCAGAAAATCAAACACCTAGTAATATCACTGATACCGAATGGATGATTGTTTTTTCGATCGCAATATTTGCCGATTTACTAGGGCCTGCTGGCTTTATCCCTGCCTCTATTCTTTTACTCTGGTATGTTTTTAAATTCCACCGATTCCCAACCAAAAGGTTTATCGGCGCCGGCTTCTTTGAAGCCATTTCACTTGGTTTTCTTCCTGGTTGGACCGGCTTTATGGTTGTAACATTTTTCAAAGAGAAAGGATATCTGCCCAAGTGGATAAGCAAATTAGTCGGGACAAAGACTTAAATGACTAAAACCAAAAAATATAGTTTCTGGATTATTGGCAGCGGATTACTAATTACCTGGCTGTTTGCCCTGCCTACTCCAAGCCAAGGATCAAATGCGGAAATCGCCCTAACCTGGTCAACTGATACATATATTCCTTCTAATTACCCGGGTAAAGCCCTGCCAGTTAGAGGAAGTATGATAGAGGTGGTAGCTAATTCAGACCAAAATTCTCAAAATCTAACTTACCGCTGGATTTTGAATAAAATTGTCCAGGAAACAAACTCTCAAATCCTTCGTTTTAAAATTGGAGAAAATAGTCCTCGCGATTATTTAATTAAAGTAGAAGCCAGAGATAAAAATGGGAATTTCCTAGGAGTTTCTCCCTATTTAACCATTTCAATCCAGAAACCAAAAATTATCTTAAAAGGGGAGAGTTACCAGATTTCTGCTAACCAGGAAGCGGAATTCACAGCCCAACCATACTTTTTTAATATTAATAATCCAAGCCAATTAGATTATTTATGGAAATTGGGAAACGAAGAAGCAATCTTAGTTGATAATCAGATGCCCAATATCTTTATCCTAAAACTCAGTCAATTAATTGAACCGATGACTAAGATTCTGTCAGTTTCAGCGATGAACAAGGATAATTCTTCTCAAAAAGCTCAAACAGAAGTCGAATTAAATCTAACGCCTTAAATATGAAAATATTCAAAAACAAAAAATTATTTCTAATTTCCTTGTTCCTACTTTTTCTATTTTTAATATCTTTTAATGCCTGGGCGGGGTATGAAATAGAGGTTGGTTTGCCTGATACAGCGAAAGGAACCCCGCTTACCTTAACTGATTATTTAAGAAAAATTTATTTGATTGGCTTGGGCGCGGTCGGAGTCGCAGCTCTTCTAATGATGGTTATTAGCGGTTTTGTTTATATGCTCTCTGATACAGTCACCTCAAAAGAGAAAGCTCGGGACTATATCGTTGGCGCCATTTCCGGCCTTGTCCTTGCTCTATCCTCTTATTTAATCCTTTATACTATTAATCCGGATTTGGTTAATTGGAAATTGGAATTATTTGATATTAATGTTTCAGAAATTGAGCCTGGTGGTGTAGAATACGAATATACATGGAGATCGTGTAGTAAGCCCTATGAAGAACTTGCCACCTGCTGTGAATCAAATGAGACCCTGACATATGCGACTCTTTGTGGAGAAACTGAAGGAGCAGGAGCATGCTGCGTTAAGGTTAAGGGAGTTACCGGTTCCATGGAATAACAATGCTCTCAAATAAAACCCTTATCATTATTATCTCTGTTTTAATCCTCCTGGCAGGCGGCTTTTTAATATACTACTACTATTTTTTAGAAGAGCCCCAACCGCCAACCACAACTACCCCTCCCAACGGACAACCAATTTCTACTGAACGGCTCAACCCCATTTCTCAAGAACCGGTCCTGGGCGTAACAATTGACAGCCAGAAAGTTAAATACTATTTAAAAAGCAATGGTAATGTTTACCAGTCTAATTTAGATGGTTCTACTCCTGTTCGTATTTCATCTTCTATTCTTTCTAATCTTTTGGATGTTTTCTGGTCGCCGAGTAAAAACAAGGTTATCGCTCTTTTTGAGGAAAATAATACAGCCAGAACATATTCCTATGACTATATCACCAAAATCTCTACTCCCTTGAGTGAAAATATTGAATGGATAACCTGGGCGCCAAGCCAAGACCAGATTGCCTATCAATATGGAAAAAGCATCAGTACTGCTAATGCCGATGGCTCTAATTGGAGAACCATTCTAGAGACCGAAATGAAAAATCTGATCGTTGAATGGCCTAAACCAGACCAACTTTCTATCAGAACCCGTCCAAGCGGCCTAGCCCAAAGCGTTGCTTATACGCTTGATATTGCCAATAGTGGGCTTAGGAAAATTATTGACCAAACCTACGGCCTAATTCTTTTATGGTCGCCTTTAGGGAATAAGGTTCTTTTCTCAGAAACCAATCAGGAAGGTAAAGATTTAAAACTAAAAGTATTGGATTTAGAAAAACAAACCACCGAAGACTTAAAACTCGCCACTTTACCGGAAAAATGCGTCTGGAGTCAGGATAATCGGACAATTTTCTGCGCTGTTCCTAAAGAAATTCCAGGCGATTCAATTCTGCCAGATGATTTTTATCAAGAAAATATCTCTTTTTCTGATGATTTCTACCGAATTAATCTGGAAACAGATGCTAAAACCCGGATCCTTGAAACAAAAGAAGCAATTCCCCAGAATATCAAGGAATTGCTTTTGTCGCCCCAAGAGGATTACCTGATCTTTATTAACCAAGACGGCCAGCTCTATAGCCTAAAGCTATAATCACCCAAAAAACAACAGCCAGGTCGTTTTTCCAATAGGTTGTGTCGAATAGGCCGTGAATTAAGATAGCGACCATAGCCGCCATTAGGACAAAATCCAAGAAATTGGGTTTGTTTTTTTTAAAAAAGATAACCAGAAGCCAAACAAAACCAATTAAACCAAGTATTCCTGCCTGAAGCCAGAAAGCTAAAAATATGTTATGGGGCTGGGGCACAGCCCACTCCGGATAAAGAGGAAATCTTGGCTGATACTCAAGATAATATTTCTGGAACATGCCCGGACCAATCCCAATTAAAGGTTGGTCTTTTAAAATTGCCCAGGCACTTTGCCAGATAACCAAACGAGATTTAATTGAAGGATAGGAAAAATCAGCAAAACCCTTAAACTTGTAACTTCCTAACTGAAAAGCAAAGGCCAACACAATCAACAAGAGTAAAAGCAGGGACAGGAGTTTTCTTTTTTTAATTTGGGCAAAAAAGAGGAAAACAAAAGCACCCAATAATCCCAAAAGAGCTCCATAGGAATAAGTTAAATAAATTACAAAAAACATCAGAGCGCTGGCAATCAACAAAAGCGTTCTTAAAATCCCTTTCTTAAAACAAGAAAAAAGATAAAGCGATAAAATTAAAATGGGGGATAAATACATTGCCAGAAAATTAGCTGAAAGATAAAACCCTTTTAAACGGCCGTCATAGGTTAAATCATTATCCAGCCAATAGCAAAGCGCAATTGAAGCAACAACCGCGCCTGAAAAAACGAGAGCAATAATAATATTCCTGATTTCCTTTTTGCTTTTCAAAGAATCAATTAAAACCAAAAAGAAAAGCATTGGCACCAAGAACCATCCTTTCCAAATCCCAGCACTGGTAAATATATCAGAAGAAAATAAGGTTGAAAGGGTTAAACCAATAAAAAGGATTAGAATCGGAGCAAAGATTTTATTCTTAAAAATTCCTCTTAAATTCGGCTTGGTCAAAAGCCAAAGAAAGAAAGTCAAATAGATTAAAACCTCTGAAAGATTAAAAGGAATCCAGAATATTTTAAACCGGACCAGATAAAGAGGGAGAGAGAAAAGTATTAAATAGATATTAAATTGAATAACTTTTCTAAGCATTGTCTTTTAAGAATAGGGTTGATAAGCCCAAAAGAATCATTAGAACCGCCAAAACAACCGGACTGTAAAGCGGGGTTTCAAAAAAACTATGAACAAAAAAATATGTCAGAGAACCAATTAAGCCAGTTAAAAAATATTTCCTTTCCAAGCTAACTTGCTTTAATTTCTCGAATAAATGACCGATTGTTCCTAGAATTAGAAACAACCAGATTATTAGAGCGAAAAAACCCATTTCAGAAAAAATATCAAGATAAAGATTATGAGCCGTAACCGGATTACGATAGCCAAAATCAGTCTTAACAACCAAGGAATAATTGCCCAGACCAACTCCCTGCCAGAAATTTCTTAGTCCGGTCTGACCGGCCTCCTGCCACATTTCCAGCCGACCCTGATTTGACCCCTCTGATAAATTAAAGGTTGAATAAAATCTGTCTGAAATTGGGGTCAGGGGGATAATAAAGATTAAAAGAGAAAACAAAAGAAGTAATGCAATTTTCTTGTTATTCAAATATTTAAACAAGAGAAAAATTAAAACCAAAAAAGAAGCAAAACAAGCCAGATAAGCCCCGCGAGTAAAAGAAAAACAAAGCCCAATAAACAAAATCCAGTAACCAATAACTAGTAATTTAGATTTCTTCAAACAAAGCCAGACAATCAAAAAAGGAAGAATTAAACCAAGATAAAATGAGAACATATGCGGGTCGGAAAAAAGAGAAAACGCCCTCATAATTGTTTTCCCGCCAACATTTACCAGCCAACTCGGATAAGCCAACATTAAAGCCCCTAAATTAAAGCCGGAAAAAATTGGTAAAACATTAATCGCCCAAAATTGATAGACCTTTTCCAAACTAAAAACAAACTGGAATAAAAACTGAACTAAACCAATTAAACCAATTGAAATACCGCCAATAATTAATGCCCAGGTAGCTCTTTTAACCTTTTCCAGATTATTAACCAAATTAACAATTAGAAAATAGAGGGGGAAAATAGAAAGGAAATAGATTATCTTTCTTAATCCCCAGGAAATATTTTGAGCGCCAAGAAGAGAAATTCCAGCCAGAATTAAGAAAAAAAATAGGCCCAAAACCTGAAGATTATTAAAAGAAAAAGATATCTTTAATTTTTTCTTAACCAACCAGAAGAGAAAAAAGACTAGAATAAAAACCCTGATGGAAGCCAGGTCAAACCCGCCCGGCGGATTAAGAGCAACCTGAAAAGGGAGATAAAAAATTAACAAGATAAGCCAGTTAGCCATCTCTTTTAATTAAACTTAAAACCTCTTTGGCTGAAATACCGCCAAAGAGATAAAGGGAAACGAAATAAACAAGGGTAGCTAATAAGATTAAAAGGAATAAGGGCAGGTTGGATAGATAAAAGAGGAAGAGGGCCATAACCAAAACAGCCAAGGTATACTTCAAAACCGGCTTAAAAGAAAGAAATCCCTTTAAAACCCGGAAAAGAATAAAAACCATTAAAAGAGTTACGACCAATTCAGTAAAAAAGGTTGTCCAAGCAGCGCCGGTATAGGAATATCTGGGAATAAAGATAAGGTTGGCTATTAGATTAAACAAAGCCCCAAAGGCATAGATATAGGCCAGGGTTTTTTGTTTTTCCAGGGATATAATCATGTTAGAAAACAAAACTCCTAAAAAGATTATTCCGGTGGCAAAAATTAATATATCCAAAACCCCGGCTGAAAGAATAAAATCCTGGCCAGCAATTAAAACAACAATCCTTTCGGATAAAAAGAAGGTTCCAATAATTAAAGGAAGGGCGAAAACCAAAAGAACATTCAGGGTTTCCTGGCTAATTTTTCTGAATTTATCTCTGGCTGAAAAAGCGTATTTTGATAAAAGCGGCATAACCAAACCAACAAACATCGCCGGATAAAAAAGAACACTTTCCAGAAACTTATACCCCAAATTGTAAATCCCAACATCTTCAGCCGGCTTCATTAAAGAAAGCATAATCGTATCAAGTTTGAAATAGACCATGGTGAAAACAATAGCCAAACCCAAAGGAAGTGATTTTCTGAGTAATTTTTTCCAAAAGACAAAATCAAATTGAAGAGAAATTGGAACATATTGGCGGGAAAACAAAAAAACCAGACCAAAATTAGTCAAAGCTCCGAAAATTACAGCGCTGATAATAAAGAGAAAACTCTTTTCCTGCCAGACAAAAAAAGCAATTAAAGATAACTGGACTACTTTACCAGTTAATTCAGCCAGAGCAACCTTTTCCATTTTGAGATATTTCTGGAAAATACCAAGTAAAACCTGCTGATTAGACAGAAACCAGAAGCCAATTGCGCCAATCAAAACCCCTGATTTAACTTCGCCTGGATAAGGAAAGAATAAAACCACAACCGGAGCCAGAGCAAAGATAATCAGACCAGCCAAAAGCCTTAGAGTAAAAGCATTGCTGGCTATTTTCCTTTCATCTGCTCCTGGTCTTGAAATTTCCCTTAAACAAATTGAATAAAGGCCTAAATCAGATAAAACCGTAAAGAAAAATAAAAAAGCCAGAACAGTGGCGTAATAACCAAAACCAGCCTGGCCTAAATACCGACTAATAAAGCCAATAATAATTAAAGAAAGGGCTAGTCCTAAAATCCTAGCCCCGGCCGAAATAATAGAATTAATGGCAATCTTTCTATTTAGCATACTCCATGCCCGGCGCTGAAACAAAAGTGTCTTCAACAATGATTTTCCCTCTCCTTATTTCAATCACCTGGCTGGATTTAATAATCAAAGGTTTCTTGAATAAATTAAAAAATCCCCTTAAAACATAGTATTGAGCAATATTCTGTGAAAGAGTATCTAACTTAAAATCAATAACCCTGCCTAAATAATAGCCGCTTAGGGTAAAAACCTTACTGCCAATAATTTTTTTACCATTGATAAACATTATTCAACGGGTTTAACAACAACTCTTCTTTCTGGTTCTTCACCAACGCTTTCTGTTTTAATCTGGGGATGTTCAAATAGGGCTAAATGGACAACTCTTCTTTCATAGGCCGACATTGGTCGAAGCGTAATCGCCACCCTTTCGGTTAAAGTTTGTTCAGCCACATTTTTAGCCAATTCCTTTAAGGCATCCATTCTTTGTTTCTTGTAACTATTAACATCTAAAACAAACTGAATTGGTACTTCGCTTTTCTTATTAGCCAGAACCCTGGCAACATGCTGCAGGGCATCTAAATTAACTCCTGACTGACCAATTAAGAAACTGGCTTCCTTGGTTTGGATATTAGCGCTAATCTCATCTTTATCACTATCTTCAATAAAAACATCGCCCTCAAAATTCATCTTTTTCAGTATTTGACTGATTGTGTCTTTAATAACCTCTTTATTTCCCATGTTCTTGTTTTACCCCTCCAGAATTAACTTTAGTGTAATATTGTTGGATTATACCGAACAGAGTGATAACTATCCAGTAAAGAGGGAGAGCGGCCGGCAGATTCAAGGCAATGAAAATAGTTATAATCGGCATGAAATAGACCATCTGCTGACCCATAACCGAAGTGAAATCAAAACCGCCTGATTTCTTCTGATTAGTATCTTTTTTAGGAGTAATCATTTTAGCCTGGATAAACTGTAATCCTCCGGCAATCAGAGCCAGAACAATACTTCTCTGGGATAAATCAACCAGACCAAGAAACATAAAATTAAGCATTTCTGGCCTTGAAATAAAGCTATAGAGATTGTTTAGTTGTTCAGGGTCTAATCCGGTAAAGAAAACCCGGTACAAAGCAATTAAAACAGGAAACTGGATTAAAATTGGCAGACAGCCGGCCATTGGATTAACCTTGTATTTCTGATACAAAAGCATCATTTCCTTGGCCTGTTCATCTTTTTTCTTGAATTTCCTCTGAATCTCCTTTATTTCCGGCTGAAGTTTAGAAATCGCTTTTTGCGATTGAATTGATTTCTTGGAAAGAGGATAAAGGATAAAACGGATTAAAACAGTTAGGATAATAATAGCCAGACCCAAATCCTTAACTGGCAGAAAATTATAAATCGCAATTAGAGCGTTGAAAAGGGGGAAATAGAGGATTTGGTTAAAAAGACTAATTATTGCACTCATCTGATTAATTGCCTTTCTTTTAAGAGATTAATTAAATTATCTGAGATTTCC
>CAZQUN010000011.1:0-16730 GCA_964596615.1 uncultured Candidatus Saccharibacteria bacterium | reverse complement strand
GAATAACTTGTTTGATTTGGGTGATTTGAGTTGGGATAGGTTGGGTTGGGGTTGGGAGAGATTGTTCTTGTTGCTGTTCCTGTTTGGTTAATTCTGGAAATTGAGAGGATGGGATTGATTCTCTTGGTTCTAGGGGTGGAAGAACTAATTCCTGTTCTGGTATGAGAGAGTAATTAGGATCTATTATCTGAGCTATTTTAAGATAGGTCTCTCCGAGGGTGGATTCAATGCTATTGACAAAGTTTCTAAGAATACCGGCCGGGGTATGAGGAGACAAAAAAGAGGAAATAACAATAAAAGAAATCACCAATATCAGAAAAGCCAATGAAAGTTTGGGTCGGAAAAGAAAAACCCCCCTGACAAAACCGAGAAAAGAAAATGTTGGTTTTGGGGGAGTAACCGGAGCAGGCGGAAGAGAAGGAATTTCTTTTGGAACAATTATTCTTCTCTCTATGATTTTTTTAACAACAACTTTTTTAATCGGCTTAACTATTGTTTTGGTCACTGTTTTAGTTACCGGCTTTACCTTTGGCTCAATTTTAGATTCCGGCTTAACTACTCCAACCGATTCAATTTCCTGGATGTAATCTTTTAACCAGTCTCGGGTTGTCACCCAACGACTGCCGCGCTTAATTGCTTTTAGCTTTCCCTGCCTGGCTCGCAAACTTAAATAGTCCTGTGAATACTTACAAAGATCAGCCGCCTTGGATAAAGAAATATATTCCTGCCTTATTTTCTTAATCACAGGAGATTTAGTTCCTTCAACGTATCGATTTAACCATTCTCTGGTCGTCACCCAGCGCTTGCCATATTTTACTGCCTTTAGCTTTCCCTGCCTGGCTCGCAAACTTAAATAGTCCTGCGAATACTTACAGAGGTTTGCTGCCCTGGATAAAGAAATATATTCTCTTTTAGTTTCTATATTTTCCTCCATTTGAAGCAAAATTATTCTTATAAACCGATACCAGTCCGATACTAACCCGATATATGTATTATATCATTGTTAAGATGCTAAAAAAATGCCTTGCCTGTGGATAAATTCCTCTATAATTTTGGGGTAAAATCAGGTAATTTTTTCCTTAAAATCACTTCTCTTTTTGACCAAAAAAATGCTCTCAGGGGCTTGTGTGGCTTCTAGGAATAATTTTTAGTTATTTAATCCAATAAAAAAACTTTCCCGGGAAAAGATTCAAAAGATCCCAGGAAAGATTTGTTCTAACTTGATATTTTCTCAAAAATGTATTAAAATATTAAAAAGATGTATAAAGATTATAAAAGTTTAATAGAAAATCACCTATTTTAACGCATTTGACTCTAAAACGAAGTAATTTGGTCCCTTTGAAGACAAAATACTTTCCATAATATTAATTGAATCAACTGAAAAACTTAAAGAAATCTCCTTTTCTATGTTTCGAGGTAAATCCTGCCATTGTTTGATCCTAGCCAGGGTAATATGAGGATGAAATCCTTTTTGCTCCCCCTGATATCCTTTTCTACCCGATAATTCCTCTTCCAGATCGTTTTTTAACCTTGAAAGAACCATGTTTTTCTCTCCTTCCGCCCAAATCATCCGTGGAGGCCGATGCGGCGGTCCAAAACAAATTCTTTTCAATTCAATATTAAATATCTGGTGTTTTTGAACAATTTTTTTAACCGATTGGATAACTTCCAATAAATCCTCGTCACTGACGTATCCAAGGAAAACAAGAGTGATATGAAGATTCTCCGGCTTTGTCCATCGGACTGGCAAACCAGACCACTCTTCTTGGAAGTTGACTAAATTCTTTTTTATCTCTTCTGGTAAATTAATCGCCAGAAATATTCGTCGTTTTTTCATATTTCTTTTATGGTATAATATAATTGGAAATATGGCTAGGAAAAAACAAAATAAAAAACAATCCCCTCTCCAGAAAAAGAAACAGGAAGAAACTGCTATTCAGCAGATTGTTAATCATTACTTCAAAACTAAGGGGTTAAGTTTGAATGAAATTAAAAAAAGCGCCAAAAAAAGAAAAATCATCTATTCCCGCTATACCCGCCCGGCCAAGCAACTATTGGAATTAGCCGGTTCAATCACTAAGGCCAAGAAAGCGATTGATAAAGTTGCTGATTGGGCCAAATCAAGAGATCTTGATTATGCCATTGAAACTGTTTTTAAAAAATGGCTTGAATTAGACCGGTTAAAGCCAAAGGAAATAGTTAAAAGGCCATTTTACAAAGATGATCCGATGGTTTGGTCAGAGACCAAAAAGAAATGGTATGTCATTAATCCTGACGGCGAATGGAAAGAATTTGCTGATAAGGAATCGGAGATTAAATGGAGAATTGCTAAATGATTCTAAGAATACAAACCGGAGAAAACAATCCCTTTCTTCGGCAAAAAGCCAAACAGGTCAAAGAAATTACGCCTGCTATCAAGCAGTTGGTTTTGGATATGACAGAAACAATGAAAGCCGGAGATGGCATTGGCCTGGCTGCTCCTCAGGTTGGCCAACTCCTCCGAATCATCGTTGTTCAACCAGATCCAGAGCAAGAGGTTTTGGTTTTAATTAACCCGGAGATTAAAAAAACCTCCTTTAGAAAAAAAATTATGGAAGAAGGCTGTTTAAGTTTGCCCGAGCTTTCTTTGCCAGTCAAAAGACCGATTAAAATTGTTGTTCAAGGACTTAATTTGGAAGGTAAGGAAATCAAGATAAAGACTAAAGGTCTTCTAGCCCGGGTTATCCAGCATGAAATTGAGCATCTAGACGGGATACTTATAACAGACAAAAATGACTAAAGCATTAAAAATGTATAGATTTTAGTCCATTTTGTATAGATTTATCATGAATTCTAATAAAATCATTTTTATCGGCACTTCTCTTTTTTCAGTCCCGGTCTTAGAAAAACTGGTCGAAAACAAATACAATATCTCGGCTGTCATTACCAAGCCCGACCGGCCAATCGGCAGAAAAAAAGAATTAACTCCCTCGCCAGTTAAAGAGATTGCTCTGAAATATGGTCTAAAAATACTTCAGCCGGAAAAGATTTTTTCAGTTGAGTCAGAAATAAAAAAGATTAATCCCGACTTGTTTATTATTGCTGCTTATGGAGAAATAATTCCCGAGAATATTTTAGATTTGTCCCGCCTAGAACCTCTTAATCTTCATCCCTCGCTTTTACCCAAATACCGTGGTCCTTCGCCTATCCAGACCGCTATTCTCAAAGGCGAAAAAATAACCGGGACAACCTTAATGATTGTCGACAAGGAAATGGACCATGGTCCGATTATTGCCCAGGAAGAAATTGAAATCGCAGATAGCGATACTTACCAAACCTTAGAAAAAAAACTTGCCCTAAAATCAGCCAGTTTATTAATAAAGAATTTACCTCAGTATCTTGAAGGTAAAATTAAGCCAAAAGAACAGAACCACAGCCAGGCAACCTATACTAAAATGCTCTCCCGCCAGGATGGAGAAATTAATTTAAAAAAGAATGCTAGAAAAAATGAAAGAAAGGTTCGAGCCTTTTATCCCTGGCCCGGAACCTGGACAATTATTGGAAAAAAAAGAATTAAAATTCTCAAGGTTAAAATTATTAAAGATTCCCTGGTTTTGGAAATAGTCCAGCCCGAAGGAAAAAAATCAATGACCTGGGAAGAATTCAAAAGAGGCCATAAATTATGAGTTTCTCAATTGGTATCATCGGTTTGCCTAATGTCGGCAAATCAACTCTTTTCAAAGCGCTGACTAAACAGTCAGTCGATATTTCCAATTACCCTTTTTGTACTATTGACCCCAATGTTGGAGTTGTCGTTCTCCCCGATAAACAATTAGAACAAATATCGGAGGTGATTAAGCCGGAAAAAACCACTCCAACAGTAATTGAATTTATTGACATTGCCGGTTTGGTTAAAAATGCCCACCAGGGTGAAGGATTAGGCAATCAATTTCTTTCCCATATCTATGCTGTTGACGCAATTCTTCTGGTCACCCGCTGCTTTGAAGACGAAAAAATCACTCACGTTGAAAAAGATATAGACCCAAAGAGGGATTTTGAAATAATATTAAATGAATTAAAATTAAAAGACGAAGAACTGGCCCAGAAACCAATACTCAATCTTTGTAATATTAAGTCCGAGGGAGAAAACAAGAAATTTGACGAATGTCATCTAGAAATAGATATTAAACTGGAAATGGAGGCTTCGGAATTAGACAAAAATGAACTGAAAGAATTTAAGATAAAGCCGAAGCTGCCGGAATTAATTAGGCTCGCCTATCAAACATTAAATTTAATCACTTTCTATACTATTAAAGGCGGCAAGGAAACCCGGACCTGGACTTTAAAAAACGGATTAGATATTGTTAAAGCCGGCGGAGTTGTTCATACTGATTTTGAAGAAAAATTTATTAGGGCCGAAGTGATAAATTGGCAGAAATTAGTTGAAGCTGGAAGCTGGCTAAGGGCCAGAGAAAAAGGTCTAATTCGAACCGAAGGAAAAGATTATCTTGTCCAAGACGGAGATGTCATAGAATTCAAAATCTAGATATTTTATTTATTCAAAGTTTGTGGTATAATATAGTTATGAAGAAAGCCAATAAAAACAATTTGCCTTTGTTTTTTAAGTCAGTCCTGTGGTCGTATAATTTTAACTTAATAGATATTGAAAAGGATAAAAAAACAATTATTGTCAATGCGATAAATTATGGCGACTTAGAACACTGGCGATGGATTATCAGATGCTATGGCAAAGAGGAAATTAAGAAAATATTAATGAAAATCCCTCTTACTGAGTTAAGGCCAAGAGTTGTCCCTTTGGTTTCTATTATTTTTTCAATTAATAAGTTTAACTATGCGCTTAGAGGCAATACCTAAAGAAAATAAAGAGGTTTTCTTAAAACTGAATAATTTCAGTGATTTTTATTTAGCCGGCGGCACCGCCTTGGCCCTACAAATAGGTCATCGAATTTCGGTTGATTTTGATTTGTTTTCAGACAAAGAGATATCTAAAACTCTTTTGTCTAAAGTTAAAAGAGTTTTTCAAAATAGTAAGACTATTGTCTCGGTTAATAACCCTGACGAACTTACTCTATTTATAAATAATACCAAACTAACCTTTTTAAGGTACCCTTTTCTGCTAATCTCTGACTTCTTAGATTATCAGGGCGTTAAATTACTGGATACCAAAGAAATAGCGGCATCAAAGGCCTACGCCATAGGCCGAAGAGGTTCCTACAAAGATTACATTGATTTATACTATATTCTCCTTGAAAGTCATTCTGACTTAAATAAAATCTTAGAAACAGCTGAAAAAAAATATAAGAACGAATTTAACTCTCGTCTTTTCTTAGAATAATTAGTCTATTTTAAGGATATTTCAGAAGAAGAAATTATTTTCCTAAAAGACAAAATTGATAAAGAATCACTTAGAAGATTTTTTGAAGAGAAGGTTAAAAAAATAGACCTGTAAGCATTTCTTCGATCCATTCTATAGGGTTGATTTTTTCTTTTTTCTCTGATAACCTAAACTCATGAATCAAGAAAATAAACTCTATCAACTGACCCTCATTTTTTCCCCTTTGGTCAAAGAGGAAAAATTAAAGGAAATTCTCAGTAATCTTAAGCAGAAAATTAATGCTTTGAGTGGCTCTATTTCAGAAGAAATCCCCTCTCCTGAAAGCGCTCCGATTAAAAAAAGATTATCTTATCCGATCAAAAAACAGCCGGAAGCTTTTTTTTCCTTTTTCAAATTCCTTTTGCTTCCTGAATCAATTAAGGATATTAAAAAATATATTGATTCCAGGGAAGAAATCCTTCGTCATTTAATCATTTCTAAGAAAATCACCAAATCAAAGCCGGCTAAAGAAACAATTGATATGAAATTGATTGATAAAATAGAGCCCTTTAGGAAAGAAAGAATTGTGCCAACTGAAGAAAGAAAAGCGCCGGTCAAAAAAGAAAAGGTTAAAATAGAGGAATTGGATAAAAAATTAAAAGAAATACTAAATCAATGAATTTAAATAAAGCTATTATCGCCGGGAGATTAACCCGCGACCCGGAAACAAGAAACCTGCCTTCTGGTCGACCAGTTTGTTCTTTTTCTCTGGCAACTAATCGTTTCTGGACTAGCCAAGATGGTAATAAGCAGGAAGAAACCGAATATCATAATATTGTTGTCTTCGGCAAACTGGCTGACATCTGCTCTAAGTATTTAACTAAAGGTCAATTAACCATAATTGAAGGCCGAATTCAAACCCGTTCCTGGGATGACAAGGATGGCAACAAGAAGTATCGAACTGAAGTTGTTGCTGATAACATGCAGATGGGTCCAAGACCGGGAGGACAAGCCCCGGAAGAACCCAGTAAAACCCCTCAGGAAGCCCCTCTTTCCCAGGAAGAAATTCCGGTTATTGACGCCGAAGAACCAACAACTCCTTCCGACAAAAAAGAGGAGGTTGATGTTAAGAATATTCCATTTTAATATGAACAAACCTTGTTACTTTTGCCAGCAGAAAATAAGTGGAATTGATTATCAAAATACCGACTTACTTCGTCGGTTTGCTTCTGGTCAGGCAAAAATTATTGCTCCGAAAAGAACCGGCACCTGCGCCAAACACCAAAGGAAATTGGCTAAGGCGATAAAAAGAGCCCGAGTTATGGGCCTTCTTCCTTTTACGGTTAAATAGGTTTCTCTAAATTAAACCGCTTATTCTTTGGCGGCTTTTTTAATTCCTTTAATAATCTCTCTCGCTATTTTCGGATTCTCCTTCAAAAAATTCTTAGAAGATTCAATCCCCTGGCCAAGTTTCTCGTCTTCATAGTTAAACCAAGATCCGGCTTTTTTAACAATACCGAATTTAACCCCGGTATTAACAATATCAGCTGTTTTAGAAATTCCTTCGTTATAGAATATGTCAAATTCGGCCTGTTGGAATGGCGGCGCAACCTTGTTTTTAACAACCTTGGCTTTAATCCGATTGCCAATAATCTGTTCTCCTTGCTGTATTTTAGCTGACCGCCTTAATTCAAGACGAACTGATGAATAAAACTTTAAGGCCTTGCCTCCTGACGTCTCTTCAGGGTTGCCAAACATTAGTCCGATCTTCATCCTGATTTGATTGATGAAAATAATGGTCGTATTGCTCCTGTGAGTAATGGCGGTTAGTTTTCGAAGCGCCTGGCTCATTAATCTTGCCTGGAGACCAATATGGGATTGTCCCATTTCTCCTTCAATTTCAACCCGGGGAGTTAAAGCCGCAACTGAATCAACAACAATAACATCAACTGCTCCGGATTTAACTAAACTCTCAACAATCTCCAGGGCCTGTTCGCCGGTATCCGGTTGAGAGATTAACAAATCATTAACCTTAACGCCTAATTTCCTGCCATATTCCGGATCAAGAGCATGTTCAGCATCAACAAAAGCGGCCAGACCGCCTTTTTTTTGTGCTTGAGCAACAATATGAAGAGCTAAAGTGCTTTTACCGCTTGATTCCAAGCCGTAAATTTCAATAATTCTTCCTCGGGGCACTCCGCCAACTCCAAGAGCCAAATCTAATGAAATTGAACCGGTTGGAATAACATCAACGTCAACATGTTTGGCTTCGCCCAATTTCATAATTGAACCCTCGCCAAAACGTCCCTTAATTTCATCTACCGTTGCTTCTAATATTTTGTTTTTATCATCCGATTTCTTCATAATGATCTATTCTTTTTAGTTCTCCCTCCGGGCTTAAAACAATACAGACAGCATCTATTCGATACTGTCCCTCCCACTTTTTTATTTTAACATAGGCCTCGGCATTAAGCAAAAGTTTTTGTATTTTTTTTCTGTTAATTGTCTCTTCCGGCAGGCCGCGGCTGGCAAGATTAACCTCAACATCAACTAATTTTGTTTCCAATCCCAAATTAAGCGCCGAATTAATCTTAGAAAACATAGTTAAAAATAATTTTCAACAGCAAACTTAAACTGTTCAATAAACAATTCTTTAAACGCTCTTAAATTATTTTGTTCGTAAAAAACGATCATTGATTTTTTATACTCGGATTCGTCAACGCTTCTAAAAGACAAAGGGCAAATATTATTAGCCATCAGTAAAGCGTCGCCTATTAAGCGAGATGTTCTTTTGTTTCCATCGATAAAGGGCTGGATATACGAAATTATAATGACAGCAAAAAGCGCCTTAGAAAAAGGGTCTTTGAAGCTATTTATTTTTTTGACGGCCTTTTCCATCACTTCTCTGACTTGATGCTGGTTGTCCAGCGGCAGATATCGCGTCCCAATAATCCTGACTTTGTTTTGACGCAGTCCGCTTTCTATTCCTAGCCCGTCAATAACTAAATTATGAACATTCTCAATTTTTGAGATTGTCATTTTCTTAAAATCGCTCCGTTTATCAGAGATATAATCTAGTGCCTTTTTATGATTTAGAATCATAATTGCCTCTTCTTTTTTATGTCCCGCTGCCTCTTTCTGGTCTTTAATCAGTATCTCAGTATCAATTAAAGAATAGGTATTGCCTTCGATTTTTGATGATTTCCAGCTTAACTCAATGGTTAATCTTTCAAATTCTTTCTTAAGTGCGTTCCCGGATAATTTTTTAATTCTATCCCGATATCCATTATTAAGACTTTGGAGACCTTCAATCTCTTTAGGAGAAAGAACTTCTTTAATATCATTAAAAATACCGAAATTAAATCTGTCAAACCTCAACTTTCTTCTGTCCGTTTCCTGTTCAAAATATTTGTCTAAATCAATATATCTTAAAAAATCACTTTTTATTCTCTCTTGATAATAGACACTTCGTCCCTTACCTTTTTGTTCAATCAGTCCGGCATTCAAAAGAACCTTTAAATCCCGGATAATAGTAATACGAGATGCGTTCTCTATATACTTGCCAATCTCCCGATTACTGACTTTATCTGATTTTTTAATAAAATCTAAAATATTTAGTTGTCGCTTGGTTAATTTCATCATAATTGTATCATTATGTATGTCTTAATTGTATCATAATTAGCCGAAAAAAGAAACAATTAAACGGTTTTATTTTTTAATCCTCCATTTTCCCTTCTCCTGTTCAATCACTCCCTTTATTTCCATTATACTTAACTTAACTCCCAATTCCGCCGCTGAAACGCCTATTTTTCTCGCCATCTCGTCTACCCCCAACGGCTCTATTTCTAACTCCTTTAAAATTTTACTCTCTAAATCTTTTGGGTGGGATTGCGCAGAAAACATTTTTTTTGAATTGTAGGCGTGGGCGTGCTGCCTCCGCATTTTTGCGGAGGCAGGGCTAAGCAATTCAAAAAAATTTGTTTTCGGAGCAATAGAACGATAGTATTTCAAAATATCCCGACTGCTCAAAACCATTTCTGCCCCCTCTTTAATTAAACGATTAGTTCCTTCTGATAACTTGCTGCCAATTGGCCCGGGCAAAGCAAAAACCTTACGGCCAAACTTTTTAGCCAATTTGGCAGTAATTAAACTGCCGCTTTTTCCCCCGGCTTCCAAGACCAAAACCGCTTTTGACAAACCGGCGACAATCCGGTTTCTTTGCGGATATGTCCACAAAAACGGCTGGCTATTACCCTTATATTCAGAAATAATCAGTCCGTTGTTCTCCAGTATTTTATTGTAAAGAGCTTTTTGATGCTCTGGATGAATTCGATTAATTCCGCAGGGCATAACTGCGATTGTTCTACCGCCAACCCTTGTTGCCGCCGCGTGAGCAACAACGTCCCCGCCATACATAAACCCGGAAACAATCGTAATTCCGTTCATGGCAATCTCTCCGACAATTCTCTCAGCTGCTTCCCTCGCCTGATTTGTTATCCTTCTGCTCCCGACCACCGCCAGACAATTGTCAAAAATATTAGGCGGACTCATAGGCCATTTCCCTTTGTAATATAGTTGCTTCGGCGCTTGTCCCTTGGTTTGCCGGAGCAATTCAGGGTATTCTTTGTCTTCTCTGTAAACAACATTTTTCATAACTTGACAAAGCTTTTTAGTATTATAAAATAGAATTAATATGGCAATGACACCAGAACAATTTAATCAGCTGGCCACAAAGGACGACCTAAAAGACTTCGTAACTAAAGACCACTTAGATAAAAGAGTAGATGAAGTTTTGAACGCAGTTGACGGCTTGGCAAATCGGTTCGACAAAATCGAAACCGAGTTCAAGATGGATAAATTTGCTCATGACCGCATACAAAATGATGTTGACCAAATAAAATCTCACTTAGATTTGAAATCAGCGCCTTAGTTTTTTATTTTAATACCAATTAGTAAGAACAGGAATTCCGTATCCTGTTTTTTTATTCTACCGGGGTCGTAGTCACTGTTTCCGAATCGTCAACATTCGTATCTACTACCAATAATATCTCGCTGGTAGTGGTCGAAACAGTTGCTGTTTCTTCCGTGCTAGTCGCAATAGTTTCTTCCTCTATGACAACTTCTTCTATAATCTCTGGCGTAGTTGTTGTTATTTCTGGCGTTGTTGTGCTTGTTTCTTCCTCGGTTGTATCAATAGTATCAATAATAATCATTTCCGGAGTACTAGTATTAATTTCTGTTTCTGTGTTTTCTGTGTTTTCGTGTTTTTGTGCTTCCCCGCAGGCCCCGGCAATATTAACCATTACTCCGTTTTTAACTTTAATACAATAAGGTTGATTAGTTTCTTCATCATAAATAGTAATGCCAACCTTAACCTCCACCACCTCCGCCTTCAACCTATCAACCGTCAATGTTCCATCATGGTCTATGATTAGTTTAAGGTCAGAGAGTTTCTTTCGTAGTTGTTCTATGTGGTCGTTTTCAACTAGATTACCATCTTGATCTTTAGAGATGGTTAATGTTTCTTTGAGTTGGTCTAATTCTTGTTTTAATGCTTTGACTCCTGCTAAGGCGTAGGTGGTGTAGTCATAGAGGGATACAGACTTTTTATCTTCTGATAAAACTTCTTCAGGGGCTTCTTCGGCTATGACTCCTAACATAGTTGATGTTGAGGTATTATCGATGTTTTCAAAGATATCTTCTTTCCATTTGTATCGGGCGACATCTATTCCTTCTATCTCTTCTAAGATATCCTGGTAATCCTCCTCTTCCAAGTAAGTAATATCTGTTTTGTATTGTCCTGATGAATAGACAGACCAGCCGTCTGCGATGGGGTTACCTTTTCCTTGGCCGATTGTTAATATGTTGGTTGGAGTATCTGTGGCTATGCCAAAGTTTCCATTTGAATCAATGATTAGGGAGGAGGTTGTTGTTGGGGCACTCTCTATATCAATGATATTAGTCAGTATCTGAACTCCTTTGAAAGCGACTGAAGCAGTTCTCATTGGATTGTATCCTGTAATACTTCCATTTTTGTGAGTTGAAAGGGCATCGTGGGCTTCGTCTAGCACGATACCAATATGGGTATCTGCTCCTTCTCCAACTTCTTCTACTTCGGCAATGAATTTAAATGTTTCTATTGTTGTTGAAGATAGAATGTTTAATGTTTCTTCTATGCTTAATTCCTCTCTGTCTTGTTTTAACCATGAGAAAGAAGGGCCGGTGGTGAAAGCATTGGTTGAAGCATCATAGAAACCACCCTGTCCGGCTTGGTCTTCCATGCTTAGGAGGTACTTAGGTGTCGTACTGCCAATGCCGACATTGCCGCTGCTTCCCTCAATAAACAAAGCTTGAGCGCTATTGTCGCTTTCTACTTTAAAATCTACATCTTTACTATCAAGATTGAAATGAATAAGTCCCTCACCGACAGCTCCATTATGACCATCGATTCTAAACATTCCTGCATCGGCATCATCAATTTTTACGTTTATTCTAAACTCTCCAGCTTTATCCCCCGCTGTAACATCACTACTGTATCCTATCAATGACACAAAATCCGCTGCGGCACTTCCACTATCATTCCCGTAATAAACTATTTTGCCAAGATTATCGTCATCGGCTGGGCTAGTAGAGTTTTTAACAAGATTTAGACCGGCTGCAGCAGTATCTGCGTTTCTGTTTTCTATCTTTAGAATAGGCTTAGCGCTTGTTGTGCTATCAAGATGAAGTAACTCTTCCGGACTCGTTGTCCCGATGCCGACATTGCCGTCGGTTTCAATCCATAACTTAGCACCACTAACTCCTCCTGAGCCCGTTCCAATATAGAATTCTGTGCCATCTGTTCCTGTAGCATCCCCATCCGGTTGTCCAATAGTCCATTTGTCGCTTGTGCTATCTTGAAATCTTATTTCGGATACTTTACCAGTGTCTGCCCTATCCAAGAATAATCGTGCATTGTCTCCGTCAAAATGAACGTTTAAGTCAGTACCTTCTATTTCAACAAACTGGTCTGGGCTTGCTGTCCCAATACCAACATTTCCATCATTAGTCACAACCATATGAGTTGATGTGGCAGAAGCGGTTGAACTGGCTATTGCGAAAATAACTTCTCTTTGAGCAAGATCATTATTAGCATGAATGGCAAACTGGGCGAATGGACTCGTTGTTGCAACCCCGACGCCACCGTCAGCTTGGACGCTAAATAATGAACTATTTGATGAATCTAGGACTGAAAAAGTTGTGCTTGCCGCTAGTTGACCATCGTCCCTTACTTCTAATCTAGCCCCGGCTGTCCCTATATCAATTCCAATATTGCCGGTTTCATTAAATGTTACCAATGGAGTTCCTACTCTGTTTCTATAAAATCCGAGGTTTACACCATTCGAAGTTCCTATTTCCCAACTGCCACCAACATCAGCATCTTCCAAAGTAATCTGAAAATTTGAGTCTTTGATACTCAATTTGCTCACTGGACTCGTTGTCCCGATGCCGACGTTGCCGTTGGAATCTATGGTCATTGCTTCTGTTCCATTCATATTTATTCTAAACGCAGTAGTGGTCGAATAAAGTCTTGTGTATACTGCTGCATCGTCAGAGATTAAAGCGATACTCGGGTCAGTTACACCATTAAAGAAACCGATGTCTACATTATCAACACCTCTATCTCCAATCACGAATACTGGCACATTTGTTCCGTCCCCTTCTGGCATAGATAGGGTCAACTCATTGGCATTAGCATCTGCGGTTTCCCATTGAAGGTAAGCATCCAGTGGAGTCCCCCAACCAAGAGGTATATCATCAAAGGCCCGGACATTAATCGCTGTAAAATCCACCTCATTAGCAAAAGTGGTCAGGTTATCAAAATAAGCCCTTCCATCCACTTCAAACTTCCCACTTACATAAGCAGATTTATACTCATCAGAAGTTATTTTGTTCGGCGTGGAAGAACCAACCGCAAACAACACATCCGGACTCGTCGTCCCAATGCCGACATTGCCGTCTCCATCAATTATAAATGGGCTGGTGTCTCCATCTCCTGAATCGTCTACTCTAAATAGAGTGGAAGCAGTTGAAGAAACTATGTCCAAAACTCCTTCTGGGGTTGTGTCTCCGATACCGACACTACCATCTACATCTATCGCCATTCTGAACTGATTATTGGCATAAAACAATAAATCTGCATTAGCGCCGCTGCCTTGATTTCCAAGATATGCGACGTTATTACCAGGATTCATCATAATATCATCTACATAAGCAATGATCTCACCGGTAGTACCGCCATTCTCAGTTGTAAGTTGCAATGCTTTTGTCGGGCTTGTTCCATCATTGCCGTCATTGACATATACTATAAACCTCCCCCTTTCATGGTCTGTTGACTCATGATGAGAGAATTCAATTTCTCCAAGTATCGACTCCTCACCGCCAGATTGTTCTCCTCTAAAGCTAATTTTTGATTCCCGTCCGCCCATTGCGTCTTCTTCGGTAGTATTATGAAATGTAAGGTATGGGACTGTATGGCTTATTTCTACCAGAGTAACAGGCTCCGCCTCACTAATCCCCACATTCCCATTGGCATCAATTATAAACTCCGTCGTAGTGGCGACTTCGTTGGGCGTTGTTGAGGCGACTACGAATAAGGGTCTACTGCTGGCTGAGGTGCTATGGATAGAAAGTTCGGCAAATGGAGTGGTTGTCCCGATGCCGACATTGCCGGAGTTCTTAACAATAAACCTATCGCCATCTAAATCGTCATTACTACTTAACGCAAACAAATCAACTGAACCTCCTCCGCTATCACTTATTTCAAGCCAAGCATCTGGGCTTGTGTCGCTGATACCGATGTTGCCATCGTTTCGAATAAACAACCTAACATTTCCACCTGAATAAGCATTACCTACAGTCATCCCGTAATCACTAACAAAATAATGACTGCCATCTATAATCTTATGACCTGCTACATAAGAATCTCTTATTGTCCAATTAGTTCCATCGTAATCAGCGCCAGCCATAAGAAGCACATCTGCGCTACTTGTGCTAGTGAGCGTTCCGCCACTAGCGTTTGGCTGACCAAAATGAATTTGAGTTGATGCAGTGGCTACGTCCAGCAGATGGCTCGGACTCGTTGTCCCAATACCGACATTGCCGGATGTATTTATAACCAAATAATCATTAGTACCATGGTCAGCATTCTGACTTATTGTAAAAGCATCTGAGTTACTATCATCTATTCCTGCAACCCACATCGTTTCAGAGTCAAATCTAACATAAGAATTGTATCCATCAGGAGCATGAACATACAAACGGGCTTCAGAACCTGTACTCTCCAAATCCATGTAAGCATTGCCAGATGTTATTACATCAAGTAATATACTGGGGATTCCCCCAATCCCAACATTCCCATCTGCTGTGACTACAAAATCATTGGTTATTGTTGAATTAGTTGTGCTTGATACTTGGAATAAGAGTTGATCTCCTGTCAGAGAACCTGCTGATGCCGTGACTGATAAGGAGGCGTCTGGGGTGGTAGTGCCGATGCCAAGAAAACCACCTCCTCCACTATTATCAATTACCACTTTAACTGCTGGCGACGATTCTCCTTCATAAAACTGGAGCTTCCCTCCAACGCTTCCAATCTCCCAATCTCCTTTTGTGCCACTGTTATCTTTGAGTCTCAAAACTGGTTCAACACCTTCAATGTGTAATGTCGGACCTGACCAACCAAAAGCAGATGTAGGCGCCGCCGTCCCAATCCCCACATTCCCATCTGCATTAACAACTAAGGCATTAGTTATTGTAGAATTAGTAGTACTTGATACTTGGAATAAGAGTTGGTTGCCTGTTAGAGAACCGGCGCTGGCGGTGACAGAAAGAGAGGCGTCAGGAGTGGTTGTCCCGATGCCGACGTTGCCGTTGGTGTCTATGACGAATACATCCGTTGTGCTACTTGCGACTAAGAATAAATCTCCTGTAAAACTATCTGCTGGCTCTATATGTAAAGCGGCTGTTGGGGATGTTTCTCCGATGCCGACGTTGCCGCCCATTTGCCAAGTCATAATATCCCCCGAACTAGACCTCAAGGTTGTATAATTACCTGTATCGCCAGACCCTAGATAATTTCCCACAAGTACAAATCTTTCAGCTCCAGCTTCACTTAATGAAAATAATACTTGGTCATCTGTCGAACCCCCTTGAATTTGTAATTTTGCATCTGGACTTGCCCTTCCAATCCCTATATTTCCATCAGAATCTACTACAAAAGCATTTGGTTGTGTTGAGGTGCCTACTCTAAATAAATCGTTCGTTGTTCCCCAGACATTTAGTACAGCATCCGGGCTCGTTGTCCCAATGCCGACGTTGCCGCCGGGGTTTAGGATTAAGTCATTGGTTGACCCAGTTGAGATTAAACCATAGGCGTTTCCATTGGCTTCTGTTGAAGTTGAGGTATGGGTTATTGATAGCCACTCGGTATTATCTATGTCTGGGTCAAGGGCGGAGTGGATATATAATGTTGGATTGGTTTGTTCTACGTGGTCATGGGCTCTATTTCTCCAATTAGAATCAGAAATAACAAAATTTCTCCCTGCGCCAGTTCCCACGCTAAACACCAATTGCTCTTCTGCACTATCTTTGTATATTGCAGCTGTACTTACACCACCAATAATTATTCCTCTATTATCAGTATTGCTTGCGTAAATATATTGATCAAAATAAACACTGTTATCAAACTCACTCTGTCCCACAACATAAATCCCTGTGCTTGCTGGAGAATGTCCCGCTGTTCCAGAACCGACTTGCAAACCAGCCCCAGGACTCGACGTCCCCACCCCGACATTCCCTCCATCAAGAATAGTAAAGACCTCTGTATTATCGTCTAGGACATTAAGCAGGTCTCCGGATGAACTCTGGTCTATGGTTAAAGCAGTTTCTGTTGTTGTTGCCCTGATGATGGTGTATCCCTTGATCTCGGTGTAATCATTGTTTGGAGCATCTCCTAATGCGGCCCAGCCTTCGACAGTCAGATTGCCAACAACATCAGTATCAGACTGAGATACCCTTCCTTCGGTAGTTAAATTACCCTGTAGGAAGAGGTCTCCTTCTTTATCTACTCTCATTTTCCAGGTGCCGTTGTCTGCAATAGTTAAAAGATTAGCGTCTGAAACAGCTCCGGATGTATTGGCATTGATATAAAGAGTGGCATCCTGGGCATTATCCGCTCCGGCTGTTTGAGGAGCGTAGGTAAAGACAGCTTTGCCGGTTGTGGTAGAAGTTCCGTCAAAGAAACTTGTTCCACTGACTGATAAGAGGGAGTATGGGGTGGATGAAGAGATGCCGATGTTGCCACTGTTGTTTATGTAAAGCTTAGAATCATCCCCATTATCCTTAACATTCAAGAGTGCCCCTGCCCCAGCCAGCTTAA
>CAZQUN010000010.1:0-16806 GCA_964596615.1 uncultured Candidatus Saccharibacteria bacterium | reverse complement strand
TCTTTCCTTGGCAATGTTTTTTAAGTCTTCAATTGCGTCGGTTGTATCTTTGACAATATGAACATCCAGGGCAATGGTTTCGGCTAATTCTTCTTTGAGGTCTTCGGTTTGTGTCTTAAGTTCTTCTAATTCATCTTTCCCATCGTTCAATTTATTAATTTCATCTTGACTATCTGTATCGTCTATCTCTCCCTTAATTTCTATTATCCTGTTATCAATGTTAGTAATAATTTCATCAAGCAAATCGGTTTTATCAGTGCTGGTACCCTGAATTTTTTCAGTGTGGGTAACGGTAGCGTCATAGGGACTACCAGTGGTATATTCTAAATTCCCCTGGATCTTTGCCTGGAGGTCGAACCAATCATCAGCATCATCAACATCCCAGATTTCTTCAAGGTACTCGCCAAAAACAACTACTGGCACAGCGGCTTTAACAGAAAAAGCCCCCCAGGTCATTATTAGGGTCATTGACAGAAAACAGAGAATTGTTTTAGTTAGGTATTTCAAGATCATATTTATCAACCAAGGCATCGATTTGTAATTGGATAGCAGTTGTGTAAGGGATTAATTCCTGAGAGGCCTTAATCGAAGCCAGAGCCATAAGAGGGTTGTCCTGGCTTAATTTTAAATCTTCAAATAGTTGAATTAGGGGCGGTATCATAGCCAGGGTTAGTTTATGAATCTGGATTGCTTCTACTGGCACTTCAATATTCCTCAAATGCTGATAGCTTTTTTTTAATTCTTCAATAAGAGTATCTATTTTCTCCGTATCGCCTGAGCGGGCGTCTAAAAAGGCCTGCTGGTAAAGACTATCATCTTTTAAAATGTCAGGGGTTTGGGCATCCTGAAAATATTTCTCCAGGGCTTCTTTACCGGTTTCAAGCGAGATATTTAATTCGGATTCATCCGGCGTCTCAATTTCGATCTTGGGACTAATTTTATCCAGGAAGCTTTTAACGTCATCAATTTTATCATTGGGCGACGGGATGGTTGGATCGTAGCCATTGGCTATTTCTTCTCCATCAAGATAAGTGTCATTATCAGTATCAGGGTTATTGGGGTTTGTCCCATAGATTTTTTCTTCTCGGTCAGTTAGTCCGTCAAAGTCGCTATCTTGATTATCGTTTTTGTTCGATAAGTTACTGCTAATACTGGCTGAGTATTGAGAATCTTTATTATTAGAATCAACAGAAAGAGAATCATTATTTCGTTTAACTAAAAACCAGCCTCCGAGGATAACGACTATGGTAAAAAGGCCCACAAGAAACTTTTTTTTGGTGGATTTCTCCTTGCTTTTCATTTACTCTACATTATATACTATTTCTAATTCTTTCAAAAGGCCTTATCCACAGAAGAGACAGAAAAACCTTGACAAAAAGGGCGTTAGGGTGTATAATATGGGTAATAATTTGGTACATTAAATCACAAAGATTTTAAATATAACCTTTAACTGAATTACCAAAGGAGGATTGAAATGAAAATCTTGAAGAGCATAGTAATTCTGATTTTGGCAGGAGTTTTTCTCTCGGGGTGCGTCGGTGGCAGTCGTCTTATTCAGCGGGGTGCCACTGGTGGCGCGATTGGCGCTGGCATCGGCTATGCGGCGACCCGTACTGGCGAAGGCGCAGCCGCTGGCGCTGGCGCTGGCGTTGCAGCGGGGCTGTTATTTGGAATCGCGGAGGAATTATTTTTTCCTCCCGCCACGCCCGCTGTCCAGCCAGCCGTTGCTTACGTAGCACCATCTCCTCGCTTCAATTGCGACTCGCTGCTAACAGCAGCTGAGCGAGAGGCCTGCAAAAAAGGGCAGGCCGAGGCAATAGAGAAGGAGAGGCGCGCTGCAGAAAAACGCGCCTACGAATACGGTCGGTGGGGTTACTCCCGCTGATCACAAAAACAGGGCAGAGAAAGAACAATCTTCTCTGCCCTGAATCATTTCTGGATTTGATTTAGAGTTTAGAGGATAACTTAACCCAATCCTCTATTCTTAAACCCTCGGCTCTAATTTTCTCATCAAGCCCTATATCAATTAGGGTCTTTTTTATTCCTCCCCTATCAAGACCCAGTTTTGAAGATAAATTATTAACCAATTGCTTTCTCGGCGAAGAAAATCCAACCTTAACTAATTGAAAAAATCTTTCAATATCAACCCCTTTTGGTTTTTTAATCTCTGACATTTTAATCAAAGCTGAATCAACTTTGGGCTTGGGCCAGAAGCAATTTTTTGAGACATGAAAAGTGATTTCTGGTTGAGCATAGAATTGAACTGAAATAGATAGTAGATTCATTCGGGGCGGTTTGGTTGTCATTCTCTGAGCAACTTCTTTTTGAATTAAAAGCGTCATTTCTTGGGGCTGATTTTCTGATTCAAGAAATTTCCTTATCAAAGACGAAGTTAAATAGTAGGGAATATTAGCGATAATCTTGTAATTTAAAGGAAGTTTCAGTTCATTTTTTAAAATATCTCCCTGAATAATTTCTACATTATCATATTCTCTCAAAGTATTTTTAAGTGGTTCAATTAGTTTCTTATCTTTTTCTATAGCAATGACTTTCTTGGCTTTTTGGGCTAATCTTTTGGTTAAATTACCCAGTCCAGATCCAATTTCTAAGATAATATTGTCCTTGGAAATATGAGCTGTCTCAATAATCTTATCTAATATGTTTTTATCAATTAAAAAACTCTGACCCATCCTCTTATTGGGCTTAATTCTATATTTCTCCAGCAATTCTTTGATTTCAGTTTTAGTCATTAAATATATTCCTGGAATTCAATTAAATTTTGGGGGATATCGGAAATAAATCGGGAAGGGGGATTAACCATAACTTGTCCCCATAATCTTCTTTGACAGGTAAAGCTTAAATAGGCCTTTTGTTTTGCCCGGGTAATGCCAACATACATTAATCGCCTTTCTTCTTCCATTTGGCTTGGGTCAAAGAAACTCTTGGAATGAGGAAAAATTCCTTCTTCCAGACCAACAATGAAAACAACTGGGAATTCTAATCCTTTGGCGCAGTGAAGAGTCATTAAATTAACCAGATTCTTCTTATCCTCAACCTCGTCAGCATCATTTAAAAGAGTAATTTCTTCTAAGAATTTTTGAAGTCCCTGCTTTTCCTTGTCGTATCTTTGGGCAACGGAAAAGAGTTCCTGGATATTTTCCCATCTTCTCTCCCCTTCCTCTTCTCCGTTTTTAATATATCTCTCGTAATCAGTTTGTTCAATAACATTTTTGATTAATTGAGTCAAAGGTTTCTTCTGGCTTTGTTTTCTTAAATGTTCAATCATTTGATAAAAGTTGTTAAGCGGTTCCGGGCAATCTTTTAATGAATAAAGTTCTTTAATGTCTTTTGAGAATCTGGCTAACCGGCGGGGTGGCAAATTGATAATTCTTTTGCAGCTAATTAAATCACTAGAATTTGAAATGTATTTAAGATAAGCGAGAATATCTTTAATTTCTTTTCTTTCATAGAATCTGACTGTGCCAATTAGTTTGTATGGGAAATTGTTTTTCAAAAAAGCCTCTTCAATTGCCCTGGATTGGGCATTGGTCCGGTAAAGAACAGTGAAATCTTTTAATTTCATTCCTCGTCTGATTAAGTTCTCCATTTCTTCAATTAAGAAATTACCTTCTTCTTCCTCATTTTCCGCTTGAACAACATTAATTAAAGAACCGGATGAATTTTTGGTCCAAAGTTTCTTTTCTTTCCGCTGGATGTTTTTAGAAATGACATGATGGCTGGCTTCTAGGATATTAGGGGTTGAACGGTAGTTTTGTTCCAGGAGAATAACCTTGGCCTGGGGAAAATCCTTTTCAAAGTTTAAGATATTTCTGAAATCAGCCCCTCGCCAGGAATAGATGGCTTGTGAATCATCTCCAATAGCAAAAAGGTTCTGATACTTTTCTGATAAAAGATTGGTTAAAAAGTATTGGCTGGTATTAATATCCTGGTATTCATCAATTAAAAGATACTCCCAGATCTTTTGATATTTTTCCAGAATCTCTGGTTTTTTTTGAAAAAGATTAACAGTCAGCATAATCAAATCATCAAAATCAAGAGCATTTGATTTTAAAAGAGACGCCTGATAGGCCTGATATACTTTAGCAATGGTTTTGGGGAAATACTCCTTGGCCTGTTCTCCATATGATTGCCAGTCAATTAATTCATCTTTGGCTCTTGAAATGGCTTCTTTGGCTGAACCGGGTTTGAATTGATCAGGATTGATTTCTAAATCTTTCAGAATTTGTTTTAAAAGATTTAATTGGTCATTCTGGTCGTAAATGGTGAAGTTCTTTTTATATTGAGAGAATTTTTCAATTTCCCTTCTTAAAATCTGAAGGCAGATACTATGGAAGGTACCAATGGTTGGCGGACGAGTTGGAAAGTATGATTTTTTGAGAAGGATTTTAACTCTTTCCCTCATTTCTTCAGCGGCCTTATTAGTAAAAGTCACCGCCAAAATTTTTCTCGAAGAGATTCCTTTTTCGATTAAATGGGCGATTCGGTGGGTTAAGGCCCGGGTTTTGCCTGAGCCCGGTCCGGCAATAACTAAAACCGGTCCCCTCAATGTGGTGACCGCTTCTTTTTGTTTTGGATTAAGCGAAGAAAGTAAATCAGACATTTGTTTTTAAGAGTATATCATAGGGAAATGATTAAACCAATTGACTTTAATCTGTTTTTAGGGTAAGATTATATATAACGGGGTGTGGCCTAGTGGCTAAGGCGTCGCGTTTGGGACGCGAAGATCGCAAGTTCGAATCTTGTCACCCCGACTAGGCAGATGCGGGTATCGTATAATGGTTATTATCACAGTTTTCCAAACTGTTGATGTGGGTTCGATTCCCACTACCCGCTCAAGAAACAAAAAGTCCCGTTCAAACGGGGCTTTTTGTTATGCTTTCGAAAGCAGGATCCTATTTGACAGCGTCTTTGAGTGACTTGCCTGCCTTAAATTTCGGAACTGTTGTTGCTTTAATCTTAATCTTTTCGCCAGTTCGTGGATTAACTCCCATTCGGGCAGCTCTCTTTGAAACGCTGAAAGTGCCAAAACCGGTCAAAGCAACCTTTTGTCCTTTGGCTAGAGATTTGCTGATAGCGTCGAAAACAGCATCAACAGCATCATTAGCTTCTTTCTTAGAGCAACAGCCCTTGGCAGCTGCTTCAACTAAATCTTGTTTAGTCATAGTATTAAATACCTTTTAATATATTTATTCTCGACCTTTATTTGATTCCCTCCAAACTATTCTACCAACTTTTCCCCTATTCTAACAGGTTTTTTTGACAAGGGCAAGGATTTTTGGCTAGTTATTCACAATTTCCTTCAATCGCGATATTTTCTTTCCTTTTCCTTCCTTGTTAATCTCGACTAAAACCGCATTAACTTCAACCGGTCCTTCGGGAATTTCTAATCTAACATGGGTCTGGGTCAGGTATCTTTTGATAGCATCTTCTTTGGTTCTTCCCAGGCTTGAGTCTCTGACTCCAACCATGCCGATATCGGAGATATAGGCTGTGCCCTGGGGAAGAATCCGTTCATCAGCCGTAGTGACATGAGTATGAGTGCCCAGGACTGCTGAAACTTTTCCGTCTAAATACCATCCTAAACAAACTTTTTCAGCTGTTGCTTCAGCGTGCCAGTCAACAATGATAATATCAGCCGAATCAGCCTCGTTTTCCAGTATTTCATCCGCTTTTCTGAAAGGGTCATCGTATTGCTGCCGCATAAAAGCCCGGCCGATTAGGTTAATAACCAGAACTTTTTTAGTCCTTAATTTAATTAAGCGATATCCCTGACCGGGTAGGTTTGGTGAGAAATTAGCCGGTCTGATTAAAGGTATTTCTTTATCATTTAGAAGGGCGCTAACCTCTTTCTGCTTCCAGATATGGTCGCCGGAAGTAACCAAATCGACGCCGGATGACAGAATTTCATCCAAGGTCTTCTTGGTTATGCCCGAACCATGAGCGGCGTTCTCTCCATTAGCAATAACCAGATCTGGATGATATTTCTTTTTCCATTTGGGCAATATTTTTCCGACAGCCTCTCTTCCTGGTCGTCCAACAATATCGCCGAAGAATAGGATTTTCATATGTTTACCGGGCGTATTCAATTGCCCGTGTTTCTCTAATAACGTTAACTTTAATTTCACCCGGATAAGTCAGTTCCTGGTGAATTTGATTAGCAATCTCCTTAGCCATCTTATTAGCCCTAAAATCATCAATTTCTTCTGGCTGAACAAAGACCCTGATTTCCCGGCCAGCCTGAATAGCATAGGCCTTTTCAACTCCATTAAATGAAGTTGCAACTTTTTCCAATTCTTCCAGTCTTTTAAGGTAAGCTTCCAGGGTGTCTTTTCTGGCTCCTGGTCTTGAACTGGAAATAGCGTCGGCAACCTGGACAATGATTGATTCTAAACTATCATAGGGATACTCTTCATGGTGAGCCTGCATGGCTTCAATAATCTTTTCTTCAACATCAAATTTCTGAAGTATTTTTCTGCCAATTTCAACGTGGGAACCCTGGATTTCGTGGTCAACTGATTTGCCAATATCATGGAAAAGCCCAGATTTCTTAGAAACTTCAACATCAGCTCCCAGTTCAGAAGCAATTGTTCCGGCCAAATGAGCAACTTCCAAAGAATGGAGAAGAGCATTTTGTCCGTAACTAGTTCTGAATCGAAGTCGGCCAAGTAGCTTAACCAATTGAGGGTTGATTCCGGCAATACCGACATCGTAAACAGCGGCTTCGCCAGCTTCCTGAATCTTTTCACTGATTTCCTGATTGGCCTTTTCAACCATTTCTTCAATTCGATTCGGCTGAATCCGTCCGTCAAGAATTAGTTTTTCCAGAGCTAGTTTGGCAATTTGTCTTCGGGTCGGGTCAAATCCGGAAACGACAATTGCCCCGGGGGTATCATCAACCAGGACTTCAACGCCGGTTAATTTTTCCAGGGCTTTAATGTTTCTTCCCTCTTTTCCGATGATTCGTCCCTTCATATCGTCATTGGGTAAATCAACGGTGCTGGTTGTCGTCTCGCCTGCCTGGGAAGAACCATAGCGCTGCATAGCCAGAGCAATAATTCTCTGGGCCTTTTTGTTCATTTCTTCCTGTCCGTCTTTTTCCAAGCGGTTAATTCTTTCCAGAATTACCTGCTGATGCTCTTTTTCAACCATAGATAAAAGCTCAGCCTTGGCCTGTTCCTGATTTAATTTAGCGACTCTTTCCAGTTTTCTGATTTCTTCCTGTTGAAGAGCAGAAACCTCTTCCTTGATTTTTTTGACTTTCTTGACTTTAAGTTTTAAGTCAGAAAAATCTTTTTCCAACTGATTGTTTTTTTGGTCAAAAGACTGCTCTTTTGAAAGCAATCTTTCTTCCATTCGGGTCAGTTGGGTTTGTCTGGCCCCTTCCTGCTTTTTAATCTCTTCTAAAATCTGACTGGCTTTTTCCTTAGCTTTTAAAAGAGTTTCTTTAGCTTCTTCTTTGGCGTCGCTGACTAATTTATTTAATTTTGATTCAATAGTTCCAGCTTGCTTTCTAGCAATTGTTTGTCGGGTGTAGTAGCCCAGTATAGAGCCGACTATCAAAGCCCCGACAATTGTTGATGAAAGATAAACTAAATTGAGTGTCATAAGTCATTTTGAGTGGCAATTCCAGCATTACTCTTTGAGCAAAAGCAGCCAATTCAAGTAATTGGTTAATTAGGAAATTTTCAATTTTTATTAATCTGTTCATTTCCATTTCAAATCTCAAAGGGATAATCTAAAACTTGCAACTGATAATTAATATGCTGGAAAGTATATCAAAGAAAACAGGGCCTGTCAAATTGCCTTGTCTTTTTCTCCGTCTTTCTTTAATTATTCTTTTTTCTAGGTTTTTTATCTTTAGAAGCAGATTCTTCTGCTTTCTTTTTTTTGGGTACTTTTTTCTTGATTTTAGTTTTCTTTTTGACTTCTTTTTTCTTAGGTTTTTCTTCTTTCTTCTTTTTGGTTTCTTTCTTTTCTTCTTTAACAGCAATGTCAATCTTCCAGCCAGTTAATTTGGCGGCTAATCTGACATTCTGTCCTTTAATACCAATCGCCAGGGATAATTGATCTTCTGGAACAATGACTCTGGCTTCATTCTTTTTCTTATCAATTTCAACATCAGTTACTTTGGCCGGGGAAAGAGAGGCGCTGATAAATTTAGCTGGTTCATCTGACCATTCAATAATGTCGATTTTCTCGCCAGCGAGTTCATTAATGACTGTTTGGACTCGGGTTCCTTTCTGGCCAATCATGGAACCAATCGGATCAACTCTTTCTTCATTAGTTGTTACAGCAATCTTGGAGCGGGAACCGGCTTCTCGGGCAATTGACTTGATTTCAACCGTCCCGCCGGAGATTTCAGGAACCTCGAGGGAAAACAACTGGCTGACCATTTTTGGATGGGCTCTTGATAAGACAATGGTTGGTCCCCGGCTGTCCTTTTGGACTTCTAGGATATAGACGCGGAGACGCTGACCAATCCGATAATGTTCGTTTGGAATTTGTTCTTCAGGAAATATTACTCCGGTTGTTTTTCCAATATCTAAAAAGACAGTATTGTTTTCAATTCTTTGGACAATACCACCGGCAATTTGTCCTTCCTTTTCCTTGTATTCATCATAGACTGATTCTCTTTCGGCTTCTCGGATTCTTTGGATAATGACTTGTTTGGCGGTTTGGGCAGCAATCCGGCCAAAATCGCTTCGAGCTTCTAAAGGAAATTCAATTTCATCTTCCGGGGCAATATCTTTTTTAATTTTAGGAGAATTTTTGGCTTTGGATTTGGCCAATTTCTTGGCTTCGTCAAGCATAATGTGTTTTTCAGGATTAAATCTGATTTTTCTTTCTCCTTCTTCCTCAATGATTTCTTCTTCGGTTTCCTCTTCGTCTTCGCTTTTAAGCATTGATTCTTCGACAACCAATTTAACCTGGAAAACTTTCATTTTACTGGTTTCCAAGTCAAACTTGACTTTAATATTCTGGCCCTTAAAGCCGTATTCTTTTTTATAGGCAGCAGCCAAAGCCATTTCAATAGTTTCCAAGACTTTGTCCTTGGAAATTCCTTTTTCCTCGCAGATTTGTTCAATGGCTGATGCAAATGATTTGGTTTCCATATTATGAATTGAGGCCGTTCCTTTCGGACGGCCTCTGGAAGATTAACTGCTTCTTTATATCCTATGTTAACAAGATTAACTTGTCAATGGGATGGCGACGGTCATTGGGGGCAGGTTTTTGTTTTCAGCGAGAAAACCCTGGAGTGCCGTCTCAAGGGATTGGAAATTCATACATCTATCACATCCCATTGCCATCAGAACTCTTTCTGTTAGTCTTTCTTCCAATCCGTCCTTGAGGCCGATATCGACATCAACAACCTTCGCTTTAATTTCTAAAATAGCAATTTTCATGAACCCTCCTCTTTTCCTCCCTAAAGGTTTTTTAGGAAATTATAAGCACTTGTTGCAGCAACAGCCCCTTCAGTCGCTGCTGTGATTATTTGTTTTAGGCCTACGGTCCCCACCTGATGTCTAGCGGAGCCTTAAAATATTCTGAGAAAAGCCTTCGACATTTCTTACAGGTGTTATGGCTAATTTCTTTTTCTTTTTTCCGGAGGAATTTTATGAATTCATGTTTCTTTTTAATGATTTCACTAAACAACTCTTGGGTTGTGCCAATAGATGATGAATAACCACCACAACAAAAGTTAATTTTCCCATCTTGTTGTATAATTATAGTTTCTCTTTTCAGGGTACAATTGGGGGTTTTGTAAATAAGGTTGGATGTTTTTTCCATTTTCCCATTTTTATGAACTCTCGAATATCTTCTCTTCTCTTCCAAATCAGATTAGGATATTTCTTGACCATCTTATTTAAAATTTTCCTGTCTTGAAAGACATCATGAAAAACATCGCTACTAATCTTAACCAAATAATTGTCTTTATCGAACCATTTAAGGAATGATTCAAATCTTTTTAACTCAGATCCGCCCCTAAAGAAGCCGTTGGTTAATATTTGTACTCTTTTTGTTTCTGGCAGGCGCTTAATAAGATATTTTAGCCTTGTATAATTTAATGTCGGTTCTCCACCATAAATGCATATCTCGTTAACCTTTGTTTTTTTTGGGATTGTGCCTATAAAATCCAATGCTTTTTCTATATCTAAATCAGAAGCTTTCTTATTGCGTGGCGAACAGAAGAATATGCAATGAGGACAGCTTCTGTTGCATTTTGTTGTTATCATTATTCCCAGATTTAAGCTCATGGTCGGTGGCGCCTATCCGATATCTTTCAGATAAGAATAAGCACTTGTCGCAGCAACAGCCCCTTCGGCTGCGGCTGTGATTATTTGTTTTAGCGGGTTATTAGTCATATCCCCGGCAGCGTAAATACCGGGAACATTAGTTTCCATATACTTGTTAACTTCAATAAAATTATTATCCACCTTAATTCCTAATTCGCCGCATAAATAGACATTGGGTACTCCTCCGGCTTCGATAAAGAGGCAATCAAGTTCTAATTCTTTACCGGTGTTTAAAAGAATTGATTTGAGTTTGTCTTTTCCCTGGGCTTTTTTAACCTGGGCGCTGAGAACCAATTCAATATTGTCCTTTTTCTTGACTTTATCAACCAGAGCCGGCGCTCCTCGGAATTCATCTCTTCGGTGGATGAGATAAACTTTTTTAGCCGGGTCAGATAATTTAAGGGCAGCACATAGGGCGCTGTCTCCCCCGCCGGCAACAGCTAAAGTTTTGTCTTTTAATTGGGTTAAATCAGTTGGAGTGTAATAGGAGATTCCTTTGCCCAGAAATTTTTCTTCATTTTCAAAACCAAGTTTTCTGTTTTTCATTCCCAGTCCCAGAATTATCGATTGTCCCTGATAGGTTTTTTTATCAGTTTTAACTTCAAAGGCATTATCTTTTTTACAAATAGATTCAACTGATTCCTGGATAATTTTCTCCGGAACATGAGAAACGAATTCCTTGGCTAAATCAGGGCCTTTGATTGATTTGAAGCCTAAATAGTTATCAACCAGATGTCCTTCATGGACAGTTCCGCCCGGCAGTTGGCCGATAATGATAAAATTAAGTCCGTAGCGCTTGGCGTAAATGGCGGCTGATAAGCCGGCTGGCCCGGCGCCGATAATGATTAATTGATTCATTTTAATTTAATTATACTCCCGGCTACTTTTTGAGCAATACCTTTTTCAAAAGGTCCGGGAATAATCTTATTCGGAGTCGGTTTCTTAACAATACTGGCTAATCCTTTTGCAGCAGCAATCTTCATCTTATCAGTCGCTTTTTTAGCTCTGGAATCTAAAAGACCTCTGAAAACTCCGGGAAAAGCCAGAACATTATTAATCTGATTGGGGAAATCACTTCGACCGGTGGCAATAATTTTAGCCCCGGCTTTTTTAGCTAAATCAGGCATAATCTCAGGAGTTGGATTAGCCATGGCGAAAATGATTGAATCTTTATTCATTTTTTTAGCCCATTCTTTTTTTAAGGCACCGGCAATTGAAATGCCGATAAAAACATCTTTTTCTTGAATAATATCTTTCAACTCTCCTTTTTCTTTTTTTAGATTAGTTAATCGAGCAATTTCTTTTTTATGGGAATTTAGTCCTTCTCTTCCTTGGTAAATTGCTCCCCGGCTGTCAATCAAAACAATGTTTTTAGCGCCATAGGAAAGTAGAAGTTTGGCTGTCGCAATTCCAGCAGCGCCGGCTCCGTTAACAACAATTTTAACCTGATTAATTTTTTTCTGAACAACTTTTAGAGCATTAATTAGGGCGGCTAATGTAACAATGGCTGTCCCGTGCTGGTCATCATGGAAAACTGGGATATCTAATTCCTTTTCCAGGCGTTCTTCGATTTCAAAACATTCCGGGGCTTTAATATCTTCCAGATTAATTCCGCCAAATCCGGGAGAAATTAATTTAACGGTTTCAACAATTTGATTGACATCCTGGCTGTTAATACAAATTGGGTAAGCATCAACATTGCCAAAGTGTTTGAATAAAACCGCTTTGCCTTCCATGACCGGCAGGGCAGCTTTGGCGCCAATATTACCTAATCCTAAAACTGCGGTTCCATTTGTTACAACCGCGACAGAATTGGCTTTAATTGTGTATTTGTATGCCTCTTCCGGTTTTTTAGCGATTTCCAGACAGGGCTGGGCAACACCAGGGGTATAGGCGATTGATAGGTCTGTCTTATTCTTCAGTGGAAATTTTGATTTAACTTCCAGTTTGCCTCCGTTTTTCTTATGTGCCTCCAGAGATTTTTTTGCGTAATTCATATATTTATTGACTTTATTATCCTCTTATGTTAATTGTTTGTTAATAAAGAAGTCCTGATTCTTTGTTCCCCTCGCAGGGAATTTGAAAAGAATGGACTTGGACGGGCTAACGATTTCTGCGCATGTATCCGGAGACATGCTAGTAAATCCATTGTAGCCCGTCTAGAAATCAATGGGGTAATCTGTGGAAAGGATTACCCCTTTATTATTGACGAATCATATATAATATGATTTATTGTTCTTAATAATAAGTTCTCTAATTTGATTTAAAGGAGGTGGTTTTGATGGAGCCCGATATTATTTCCATAAGTCTTCTTCGCGAAGAGCTTAACAGGGAAGAGGAGGATTTGAGCAGCCTGACAGACAGATTTGTCATGGTTCGGGAGAAGATGCTTAACAGTCGTCCTCAGATGGAGGCGAAGGATCGAAAAGAAGCTGAGAAAGAACTCTTTAGGCTACTAATAGAAGCCTTAAAGGAGGAAATATCCGCCTCGGTCGCAAAGTATAGGCAGTCTGGCGGAGAAGAAGCAAAGAGGGAATAAATCAAAAAAAGAACAAATTCGTATGGAAACTCGATATCCTTTGGAGTATCGAGTTTCTTTTTATTCCCCTGTGGACCAAGCGGGATTCGAACCCACGACCTCTGCAATGCGAATGCAGCGCTCTCCCAACTGAGCTACTGGCCCATGTTTCTGACATCCGATGCTGATGAAAGCACCAGATGTCAAAGAGTTAATTAGGAACTCAGGAGGGCTTTTTAAAATAGCTGCCGAAGATTCTTGAAGCAAGGGTTTGATCCCGTACCATGGTTCTTATCCAGGCCGACCTTTCTCGTTTATACATCATCCATGCTGCTAAGAGTACGATAATGGCACCACCTAACAAGAAATTAACACTTAAAAGAACAGTATCTGACATGATGAACCTCCTTTTTTAGTTAAATCAAAAAAGCAATAATTAGAAGAGCAACAATATTAAGGACCTTAATCATTGGGTTAATTGCCGGACCAGCCGTATCTTTGTAAGGGTCGCCAACCGTGTCTCCTGTCACAGCTGCCTGATGAGCCGGGCTTCCCTTTCCGCCTAAGTTTCCTTCCTCAATATATTTCTTGGCATTATCCCAGGCCGCTCCGCCGGCAGTCATAGAAAGAGCAACAAAGATTCCGGTAACAATACTTCCAACCAGTAATCCGCCTAGTGCTTCCGGACCCAAAAGAAAACCGATAATAATTGGAGCCAGGACCGGCAGAAGAGCCGGGATAATCATTTGCTTGATAGCGGATTTAGTAATCATATCAACACATTTTTTGTAGTCGGGCTTAGCAGTTCCTTTCATAATCCCCGGGATTTCCTTAAATTGTCTTCTGACTTCTTGAACAACTTTTCCGCCGGTTTTACCAACCGCTTCCATAGCAAAAGAGGCAAAAAGGTAGGGTAATAGTCCGCCAATGAATAAACCAATAATTATCCGGTAATCGCTTAATTCAAAGATAATTCCTTGTTCTCCTTTGGCAATAATTTCTTCAACATAGGAGGCGAATAGGACCAGGGCAGCCAAGCCAGCCGAGGCAATCGCATAGGCCTTGGTGACGGCCTTGGTCGTATTACCAACCGCATCCAATGGATCGGTCACATTCCTGACTTTTTTATCCAGATTAGCCATTTCAGCAATCCCTCCCGCATTATCAGTAATTGGTCCATAGGAATCAATTGCAACAACAATACCGGTTAAAGAAAGCATAGACATTGCTGCCAGAGCAATACCATACAATCCGGCGAAATAGTAGGCGGTAAAAATACCGGCGGAAATGACAATAACTGGCCAGGCAGTTGAACGCATGCCAACAGCTAAGCCGGTAATAATATTGGTGGCATGGCCAGTTTCTGATGATTGGGCAATTGATTTAACTGGTTTATGCTTGGTTGAGGTGTAGTATTCGGTAATGACAAACATCAGAGCAGTAACAATTAAGCCAACCAGGGCAGCCAGATAAATATTCAAAGTTGTCAAATTGCCAAAAACTCCTTTCTGGGCAAATTGGTTAATTATCGGGTAAAAGCCAATTGCAGCTAAAAGAGCCGAAGCGATTAATCCCTTGTAAAGCGCCCACATTATTCTCTTCCTATTCCCCAGCCTGACAAAAAAAGTTCCAGCAACACTGGCTAAAATTGAAACTCCGCCTAAAAGAAGGGGCAGGATTATGGCCGAAGGATTGGCTCCAAAGGTAATCGAACCCAAGAGCATAGCGGCAATGGCAGTAATGGCATAAGTTTCAAAAAGGTCAGCGGCCATGCCGGCGCAATCACCAACATTATCTCCAACATTATCAGCAATAACGGCCGGGTTTCTTGGATCATCTTCCGGAATACCGGCTTCAACTTTACCAACTAAATCAGCGCCAACATCAGCTGCCTTGGTAAAGATTCCTCCGCCTAATCGGGCAAAGATTGAGATTAGACTGCCGCCAAAACCAAGAGCAACCAAAGATGTTAAATCCCGGGTGAAATAGTAGAAGAGCGAAACCGATAAAAGGCCTAAACTAACAACTAAAAGACCTGTGACAGCACCGCCCTGAAAAGCAACCCTTAAAGCAGATTTAATTCCTTTTTTGGCTGCCTGAGTAGTCCTGACATTAGCTCGAACAGAAATATTCATGCCAACATATCCGGCCAGGGCAGAAGCAAAAGCGCCAATTAGAAATCCAATCATTGGATTAAGGCCAAGGGTGTAGAGGATGACAATAGCCAGAATTGCGGCAACAAATGCAACCGTGCTGTATTGTCGGTTTAAATAGGCCTGGGCTCCTTGTTTTATCGCATCAGCGATTTCTATCATTTTATCTTTTCCTTCTGGCTGTTTAGTAACTTGCCAAATCAGCCAAAAAGAAGCCAAAAGACCAATTCCTCCAGAAGCGAATAAAAATTGATAAACCATATTTTATTTAATTAATTTTTCCACAAGCCGTGAATATTACAATACTCACGAGCAATAATGTTTTCACCTTTAACGCAAAATTCAGCTTCGGGTTTTTCACCAGGTTTTAAAAACTGGCGATAGCTTTTTCCATTAACAATGACTTCAATCCATTCAATGTAGTGTTTTTCTTCCATTGGATGTTTAGTTGAGCCAACTTTAACTTTAACACCATTGTCAGTTTTCTCAAGAACTGGGACATGCTTTTCTAATCCCTCATCCTTGGTTTTTTCCGTTTGAAGTTTCATTGGCTCGTTACAACAGACTAATTCTCCTGCCCCGGCATGGAGAACTTGGACAATATTGCCGCAAATGTTGCATTTGTAAGTTTGATTGATTTGAGTCATATTAATACTCCTCGCATTTAACTTGATAAAAGGCCCGGGGATGATCACAAGACGGACAGAGTTTTGGCGCTTCTTTGCTAGAATGCATATACCCGCATTCTCGGCAAATCCAGGAAACATTCTTTTTCTTTTTGAAAACAGATTTATCTTGAACAATCTTTAAAAGCTTTTTGTATCTTTCTTCATGGTGTTTTTCGGCAATAGCAATTGATCGCATTCGGGCGGCAATTTTAGGATAACCTTCCTTTTCCGCAACCTTGGCAAAAGAAGGATACATATCAGTGTATTCATAATTTTCTCCGGCAATAGCAGCTTTTAGATTATCAATTGTTTTTTTGTAAATCAATGGAGCAGCCGCTTCAACTTCAATCTCATTCATTTTCCCTTTTAATTCCTGGATATGTTCAAAGAGTCGTTTGGCATGGGTTTTTTCCTGCTCGGCGGTTTCAAGAAAAATTCCAGCTATTTGTTCATAGCCTTCTTTTTTGGCAATCTTGGCGTAGAAATCGTAACGATTTCTTGCCTGGGATTCTCCAATAAAGGCCTTAGTTAAATTTTGTATTGTTTGATTCATGTTTTAGTCTCCTTTGTTTTATTAAATTAAGATTCTAGCACAAAGAAAAAAAACTGACAAATTTTGGTCGGGCTGCCGAGAATCGAACTCGAGTTACGCACTCCCGAAGCGCGCGTAATGCCACTATACCACAGCCCGTAATAGGGAAATAATAGGGAAATTTTAGAGTTCCTTATTCAATTAAATCGCACAAATAAGCCGAATTAATAGGGAAATCAAAATTTCCCTATTACTTAACCCAATACTTTCCTTTCATTTCCAAATCAACCTCTTCTTTTTTCTCTTTAACAACTTTAGTTTTATCTTTTAATTCCTTGTCAGAGAGTTTATTCAATTCCCCTGCTTTTTTCAAGAGTTTTTCCTTGGTATTTAATTTAGGTTCTTCCAAAGCTTCGGACAAAAGGGCTTCGATTAATAATCCTAAACGAGGGCCGGGTTTAATCTTTAATTCCTTAATTAAATCATTGCCATTGATTTTGAGCATTTTAGCGGAAATTGGATCCTTTGAAACTTTTTCAATAACATATTCTAAATGCCGGAGTTTATAGGGAATAGCTTTAGGCACGCCACTGCCTAATCTGTCAGCTACTCTTAAATC
>CAZQUN010000009.1:0-27316 GCA_964596615.1 uncultured Candidatus Saccharibacteria bacterium | reverse complement strand
TCAAAAGGCAAATCAATTCCCCATTCTACCTTTTGCCGGGAAATTGATAAATTACCTAAATCTTGTTCTATCAAAGATAAAACTTCTTTTTTTCTTTCTTTTGGTAGAACAATTATCTTATCCTTCTCAATTAATTCTTTAACCTGAGGAAGAAAATCTTTTAATTTGAAAAAATAGTTTGCTTCAGAAATTAATTCCGGCTCTTTGTTATGATTAGGACACTTGCCATCAATTAAATCTTTTTTAAAAACAAAATCCTCGCAACCGGAGCAATAAAGAGCTTTGTACTCATCCTGATAAATTTTTCCGCTTTCTTTTAATTTTAATAAAAATTTTTCTACTCCTTTTTTGTGCTTTTCATCTGTTGTTCTGATAAAATCATCGTAATTAATATTTAAAGCCTTCCAGGCTTTTTTAAATTGCCCGGCTATTTCGTTAACAAATTTCTGTGGAGATTTCCCGGCTTCTTCCGCTGCCTGGGCAATTTTTTCTCCATGTTCATCAGTTCCAGTCAAAAAGAAAACATCTTCGCTCTTTTGTCGATAATAGCGGGTTAAAACATCAGCCGCGATGGTCGTGTAGGCATGACCAATATGCGGCTTATCATTAACGTAATATATGGGAGTGGTAATATATCTCTTTTTCATCTTTTTATAACAACAACGAATTCGCCTTTAATTCTTCCGTTGGCTGGCGGAGTAAGTTGATTAATAATTTCTTTGGCTCTTCCCCGGTAAGTTATTTCAAATTTCTTAGTCAATTCCCGGCAGAGAACAATTTCTCTTTCAGGTAATTCTTTCAGGGTTTTAATAATCCGATGGGGGGATTCGTAAATTACAACTGTTTCTTTGGAATGAACAACTTCTTGAAAAAACTTTTTTCTCTTCTTTTTAATTGGCGGGAAGCCAAGAAAAATGAATTTATCAGATGGAAAGCCGGAAATTGACAAAGCTGTGATTACGGCCGAGGGCCCGGGAATAGGAATAATTTTTAATTGAGGTGATTTTCCTAAAAGATATTCGATTAGTTTTCCGCCCGGGTCATTGATTCCTGGAGTTCCGGCATCAGAAACCAAGGCAAGATTCTTTCCTTTTTTTAATTCTTCTGAAATATATTCCAGTTTCTTTAATTTGCTATGCTGATGGTAACTGACCGTCGGCCTTGAAATTTGATAGCGATTAAGTAGTTTTTTGGTTGTTCTGGTATCTTCGCAAAGAATCAAATCAACTTGCTTTAGAGTTTCTATTGCTCTTTGGGAAATATCCTTTAAATTACCAATCGGCGTAGAAACAATGTATAGATTAGCCATTTCATTATTAAATCAAAAAACGCCCTTTTTGGCAAGGACGTCTCTGAAATCAATCTATTTCTGGAAATCTTTGAAAAACTCTGAAACTGAGGCGGCCAGAGGGACAGACAGAATTATTCCTAAAACGCCGGCTAATTTAGCGCCAATGAGCATAACAATAATGATAATAATCGGGTTAAGTCCGACCGCCTTTTTCATTACCTGGGGATAGATAACATAGTTTTCCAGTTGCTGGATAACAATGTAGAGAGCAATGACCAAAAGAGCCAGAACAGGTGATTGAATAAAAGCCAGAATGACTGCCGGAATAGCGGCCAGAATCGGCCCAAGGTAAGGAATAATTTCTAAAATACCAGCGATAAGAGCCAGGGTCAGAGCATATTTAACTCCTAAAAGACGGAGGCCGATATAGGTCATAACGCCGATAATGACCATTAGGATAAGTTGACCTCTTAGCCAGCCGCCAATTCTAACTTCAATTCTGTCAATCAAATCGGAAAGATAACTCTGATGACCATTGGGCGTTAATGAAACAAAAAATCTCTTTATTCCTTTTTCCTGAACAGCCAGATAAAAGGAAATGACTAAAATGACTGCGGCTGAAAACAATCCGCCAAAAAGATCAATAATGGTTCCGAAAACACTTGAAGTCGCTTCTCCTATCTTGTTTCCAACCTTATTCAAAATAGATTGCAGGTTTTCATCAGCTTGGTAATCAATCCAAAATTCCTTAAAATTCAAACCGATTTTTTCCATAAAACTGGGGAAGACCTGGGTTAATTGTTTCACCTGCGCAGCCAGGGGTGGAAAAACTAAAGCAATAACCAGAGCCAATAAAAGAAGGAGAAGGAGGTAAATGAAAATAACGCCTAAGACACGGGGAACCTTTCTTCTCTGAAGCCAATTAACCGGACTGCTGACCGCTGCCGCGATAATGACCGCGACAACGACAATCAAAACAATATCCCGGATTAAATAAAGGAAAACGAGTCCGAGAATAATTAGAATGATTCGGAAAATAGATGAAGCCGGAATATCAAATGAATGTGGCTGGCTCATATCTTAAGTAATTTATTAAATTTATCTTTTTCCTTAAAAGGCCCGATCAGTGCCAGATTTAGTTTTTCGGGCTTGAAAATATCATTGGCTACTCGAGCAATATCATTAACCGTCACTTTATTAATTTTATCAAGTTTTTCTTCCAAGGTCAAAATTTCTCCGGTTAGAAGTTCCTGAGAAGCGTAAAACGAGGCCTGCTCATCTGGAGATTCCATGCTGATCAAAGCCGTTCCTCTGGTGTAGTCCTTGGCTTTTTGAAGTTCTGACTGAGAAACTTTCTTATTCTTAATCTTCTGGTATTCATCCATAATTGTTTCGATTGCTCTTTCAATTTTCTGGTTTCCGACTCCGGCGCTGGTCGAGATAAAGCCGACATCAGTATCAAGGTCAGTTCCGGTTCTGACATAATATGCCAGACCCTGTCTTTCCCTGACTGAAATATTCATCCGGGAACTCATATTACCGCCCAGAATTGTGGCTAAAAGCCCAAGGGCATATTTATCTTTATGAAATATGTCATAGGCCCGGAATCCCAAATGTAAATGGGTCTGGTCAGTTTTTTTAAAATGGATTAGGGATTGAGGATTACTCTGGCTTTCTTTAGTTTTTAACTTGTCTTTTGACTTTTCCTGATTAATTCCCTGAAAATATTTTTCAACTTTTTTGATTGCTTGTTCCTGATTAATATTTCCGGCAACAGCAATAATGGTATTTTTTGAAGAATAGTGATTTTTTAAATAATTAACGAAGTTATCTCTTTTTAAATTATTCAACGCTTCTTCTGTCCCAATAACTCTCCAACCAGCTGGCTGATTACCATAAAGTAATTTAATCCAATCGTAAATAACATACCTGGCTGGATCATCCAAAATCATATTCAATTCTTGTAAAATTGTTCCTCTTTCCAGATTAATTTCTTCTTCTTTAGTTAAAGAGTTGAGGTAAATATCAGAAACCCAGGATAAGACTAGATCCAGATGCTTGGCATCAATTTTAGCCCAATAGCCCGTATATTCCTGTCCGGTAAAGGCATTGTAAATGCCGCCGATCCTGTCTAAGGGCTCAATCAATTTCAAGGTTGAAGGATATTTCTTAGTTCCCTTAAAAAACATGTGCTCCAGAAAATGGGAAAGGCCGTTAATATCTTTGGTTTCGTACTTTGAACCAGTTCCGACTAAAACTAAAACTGCCGCCGTTTTGGTTGACTTGGACGGGACGGTAATAATCCTTAAACCATTTTTAAGAGTTGTTTTTTTGTAATTACTCATCGTAAAATTACTTTCTCCATCGGCCTATTTTAAGATAATAACCAATATTAGCTCTTCTACTAATTATTGGTTTAACTTTGCCGCTCTTAGAAGTAGCGATAGTTGCTACTCCCGGACCATGACCGGCTAAAACGCAATCTGAATGAACAATTATTCCAATCGTTACTGCTCCTGTTCGATAGGTTCGACCGTATGAATTATCTGTATCTTCTATGGCAACAATATCGCCAAATCTTAATTTATCTAACCCTAATCTTTTAACTATTTTTTCGTCAGCCATAGTAATATCGTAATCGCCGCTAACCACAGAGCCGTAACCAAGACCAGCACCCATTAAATAGGGAGGGATTTTGGCAACAACCGGAAATTCTAATTTATTATCAGAATTAATTCTTGGGCCTATCTTTAATAAAAGATTTGGATCAAGATTAAAGAATTTAATATCAGGATAATCAGAGACTGCCAACCCCTGGCCAAATGCTATAATCTGAACTTTATCACCATAAATTAATTTTTTAATGACTTCGTCGGAGAAATCAATTAAGACATGTTCTGCTCCTCCATGAATACCAGTCACTATTCCTTTCTTTTCTTTGGCTTTGCCGCTAGTCAGAATAGCCTCATTCCCAATACAAGAAAGGGTATTGTAGCCAAAGTTTTCACCTGCGTTCCGACCATCGCCTTCCTTGCCCTCCTTATTATAAGTACTAACTCCAGGCTCAATATGGTCACCAATCCATCCTCTGACTGAGTCGCCAATTTTAACATTATAAGTAATACCACCAATACTAGGCAAATTAAGAGCTTTGCCATCATGGCTTACCTGGTATCCCTGACGCAATGTCGGGCTAGCCACTTCTCCAGCAACAGCAACTTTAACTAATTTATCAATATTTAATTTAAGCTTACTCATAATCCCGTTAGGGCCCCCAATCCTTTTCTTAAATAATCATTCACTTTATCTATTTTAACCCTTTTCTGTTTCATGGTATCTCTGTCACGGATTGTAACATCATTGTTTTCTAAACTATCAAAATCAATGGTGACACAATACGGAGTTCCGATTTCGTCCTGTCTTCGGTATCTTTTGCCAATATTTCCATTGTCATCAAACTCGGTCATAAATTCTTCTTTTAATTTATTATAAATTTCTCTGGCTTTTTTAACTAATTCCGGCTTATTCCTTAAAAGAGGGAAAACCGCTGCTTTAATTGGCGCTAATTTTTTTGGAAATTTCATTACCACTCTTGCTTCTTTGTCAATCTTTTCCTCTGTATATGCTTCACAGAGTACGGCAAAAACAGTTCTGCCAACACCAACTGATGACTCAATTATATGAGGCGTATATTTTTTCCCAGTTTCTGGGTCAGTATATGATAAATCCTTGCCAGAGAATTTAGAATGTTGGGATAAATCGTAGTTTCCCCGGGCATGAACTCCTTCCAGTTCAGTAAAACCAAAAGGGAATTCGTAATCTATATCATAAGCCGCCTTGGCATAAAAAACCAGGTTCTTGTGTTTGTTCCATTTCAAATGATTCTCTTTTATCCCTAAATCTAAATAATATTGCCAGCGATTTTTCCTTAATTTCTCGTATTCTTCCATTTCCTTATCCGGATGGACAAAATACTGCATCTCCATTTGATCGAATTCGCGCGTCCTGAAAATGAATTGGCGGGCGGTAATTTCGTTCCGAAAGGCCTTTCCGATTTGAGCAACACCAAAAGGAACTTTAACCCGGGTTGAATCCAAGACGTTTTTGTAATTTACATAAATTCCCTGACAGGTTTCTCCTCGTAAATAGACTGGGTCTTTGTTCCAATCTTCTGTAAAATTACCCAGATTAGATTTAACTAACTGATTAAATTTCCTAATATCAGTAAAATCGTTCTTTTTGCAATTAGGGCATTTTAGCTTTTCTTTATTCTTATTAAAAACTTCGCTAATTTCCTCTTCTGACATTTTTTCGTCTGCTTCTATTCCGGCTTCCTCTAATAAATGGTCTGCTCTTGAACGGATATGACAACTCTTGCATTCAACCAGAGGATCAGCAAATCCGGAAACATGTCCGCTGGCTTCCCAGATTTTAGGGTGCATGAAAATGGCGGAGTCTAAACCAACTACATCCTCCCTCATTTGAACCATATTTCTCCACCAATCCCTTTTGATAGCATTGGCTAGTTCAACCCCATAGGGACCGTAATCATAAATTGCGGCCAGACCGCCGTAAATCTCCGAAGACGGATAAACGAATCCCCGTCTTTTTGCTAATGATACAATTTTCTCCATTGTTGCCATAAATTTATTCAATAACCCCGCCTTCACTAACAGTCGGATCATCAGGTAAATTAGTATCAATTGATTCTGTTGTTTGGGTTAATCCTATCCCGGTAAAGGTATCTCGGCCAGCTATTTTCGACTGGCCAATTAGTTCCATAGCACCGCCAACATTGGCCAGTCCGGGGGTAATTGAAACCTGAAAAGCAATTTGTTTAACTGGCGATAAAACACCGGTTCCAGCCGGCAGACTGCCGACATCCCAGACAACCTGACCGGTTGAAGGGCTATAGCTTAAATTAGCATTAGAAGGATTAATTCGGCTCTCCCATTTAACATGAGGTGGTAAATAGGCCTCAATTCGCACATCACTCAAATCATTATACCTGTTTACCATCCTCCATTTAATCGTATAGGTTGTTTTCTGGCCGACCTTGGGCGGAACTGGTCCGCTATTGGAAATTGAATCATCATTGTAAAACACCTGGGTCTGAAAAGTCAAATCGCTTGATATTTTGGTAATTGATTTGCTCTCGCCAGAAATATCAATTCTTTCCAAAGATAATGGCACTTTATCTGAATCTATTTTAACAGTATTGATAACATTAAAATTCTTATCAGCATAACTATTGACTGGAAGAGATTCTTTAACCCCGACTGAAAATTCAATCTCTCCTTCTTGATATGGACCGAGATACTCCAAACCAGATAGATTAGAGGCGTTCCAAGTAATTTTTTGACTAGTACCATCGTAGGAACCCTCTCTTAGATCCAAATGGGCTAAATCCAAAGCTCTACTTTCTAACTCAGAGGTAATGACAATATCTTCAATGCCGATATTAGTCGTGTTTTTGTATTTAATCCGGTAGTTCAATCTTTCACCTGTCCGAGCAATATATTCATTAGCCTTATTAACTGTCTGGCTGACTGATAGGGGAGAAACAGAAATCTGGGTAGCATCGGCCGTTTCAGCATAAGGAACGAACTGCTCATCATCGTAGACGCCAAGCTGGGCTTTGAATAATTTATTCTCTTCCTCCTGGCCGGAAACAGAGCCCTTGATAAAAATCTTTCCTTGTTCGCCGGCCATCAATTGATCTAAAGACCAAATTTCATTTTCCTGTGATGGTTGGGGTTGGGAAGATTCAAAGATAAAGCCGGAAGGATGCTCGAGCCGGAGCTGAAGATCGTCAAAAGAAACATCGGATTGATTGGAATAGATTAAAGAAAAACTAAATGACTGACCATCAACTAATCTTTCCGGCAGGTCAAAGTCGAGAATAAAGGGAACGGAGATTATTTCAGTTTCAAATTTAGCTTTATTAGAGAAACGGGAACTGAGATTGCCGGGAGTATAGAATAGTTCAGCCCAGGCTTCTTTTTTTTCTTCTTTTAAGCCAATAATTCTGGCTGGTAATTCAATTTCTTCTTCCTGGCCAACTGCCAGACTTTCTAATTCAAGGGTTTTAATCAGTCCTTCATTATCCGAAGGAATTGAGTCTTCTGGAAAGCGAAAGATTAATTGTAAATTATTCAAAGGAAGTTTAGTTTCATTTTTGTATTTAACAATGTATTTAACTTCATCACCGCTAATAATCCTTTCTGCTCCTTCAATTTCAAATTTAACATCATCCGTATCAAAAGAAGTCATTCCCCGCCAAAAGAAAAAACCGGCTACAATTAGAAAAATAGCCAGCGCCCAAACGCCAAAAACCTTCAAAAGCTTCTTTTGTTTTAAGGATAATTTCTTTTTTTCTGTTTCCTGCCATTCTCCGGTTTTAATCTTTTCTCTTTTTTCTTCGGGTTGGAATTCTTCCGGCCCCTCCAATCTTTCTTCAAACTCAACTTCGCTCCCCGGTTTATATATTTTCTTTTTAAGTTTTTCTAAATCGTTATCAGGCATTGTTCTTATTATATTACAAGAAATCAAAAAAGACAAAAAAAGACAGGGGTCTTATAGAGTTCGAAGACCCCCCTTGTTGGGTTTGCCGTGGGTTGTTTTTTGCGCGCCGCTCCTAATGGAGTGACGCGCTTAGACGTGATTTTTTAAGATACGCATAACGCCCTCCCTGCTTCCGGTTCGATTGTTTATAAAGGCGGTAACGCCTTACCCTGTTCCGCGGCGCCTAACTGAAGTCCCTCGCTTCATGGTCACCTCCAAAAACAAGGCTATTTACGACAGAACCCTCTGTCGCATATGTTTACTTTGTTTCAAATTACAACTTTTGTCAAGAGTGGATAACTTTTAATTCTTTCGTTTATTAATGACTCGATAAAGGAAAGGGGAGTTTTTTGTTCTCCATAACCCAGAAATTCTAGTAACTTATTTTCAAAATTACTAACAATATTCTTTGTATTTTCTTTTTTCTGATTAAGTTCTTCAAAACTATCTAGAAGCAAATTCCAGATATTGGCATCTCTTTCCGGTCCGGCAATTAATTTATCAGTAATTTCTGATAAATAGTATGCTCCGGCTAAAGATGACAAATCCTTTCGAAGCCAAGAAAAGTTTTCAAGCGTTTCAGCGCCGGTAATAATATCAAAACCTTTTCCCGGAGCAATCATTAGGTGGGTTAATAAAAAAAGTTCCAGGTGTCCTTTTAACTTGGCCTGGTTTTTTCGCACTGACTTGGCTTTGACTAAAATCTTTCCGTAATCCTTAGTGTAAATGGTCAAAAGCCGGTCTAGGTCATTAAGATTGTTTTTCCTAATAACAATCCCTTGAGTTTTGTAGAGCATAGAATTACTTTTTCCTAAAATCTTCTTCCTTTAATCCAGAGTGTAGCAAAATTGACTTAAAAGTACCATATGGAACTTCCTTTTTACTTGTTTTTATAATCACAATTCTCCTCGGCTTACCCTCTTTGCGGAATTTAGCATGCGAACCCTTCTGCGAAATAAAAATAAAGCCCTTTTTCTTAAGGACTCTTAACAAATGCCTCAAATTGACTGGCTTAGGCATGCTTGAGTTCCAGAGAAACTAAATCTGGCCTCTCCACCTTATTTATCTCAGAGACAGGAACATCTTCAAAGTATAATTCTAGAGCCTCTTCCAAGCTGTCTAATGCTTGCCTTTTGGTGTCGCCAAAACTAGAAATCGCAGTATTCAAATTCCAGGCAACATAATATTTGCCCTCTTTCCAAACAACATTTTTTAAGTTTAATTTGCGCATGTTATTTTCATTATACCAAAATATATCTATAAGTCAAACTAAAACCTGCCATTATTTCCTAATTCCGAGCCAGAAATTATGGCCGTTTAATTTAATTTCCTTTTCAACCAGAAATGTTTCTTTTTTCTTTGGTCCGGCTTCAATCTTCTTGGCTGAAACCTCTTTTTTAATTTCTTCCAGATTCTTTTGAATTAAATTCCTTAATTCTGATTCGCCGGCTGAATAGCGGAAATATGCCAACTGGCCTGGTTTTAATCCGGCGTCTTTTCTCATTCCCTGGATAAAGCGGATTAAATCCCGGATCATTCCTTCTGATTCTAGGTCAGAAGTAATTTTTGTATCTAATTTAATGTTTTTACCAAAAACAACTTCTTTAACATTAACTTCTTCTTTAATTAAATCAACCAATTCCTTATCCTGACTAATCAGTTTGTTGGTTATGGTCAATTTTCTTAAGGGCTGCCTGACTTTAATTCCTTTTTCCGCTCTTTTGGCCAGAGCGGAAGCAACAATTTCTCTCAGATTTTTCATTTTCTTTTCTAAATTTTCATCAATCAGAGATTTATTTGGCTTGGGATAATCGCAGAGATGAACACTTTCCTTGTCTTTTCCGATTCTAAGCTGGAGATAAACTTCTTCGGCAATAAAAGGGGTAAAGGGAGCAATTAATTTGGATAGATTAAGTAGAATTGAGTAAAAGGTTTGTGAAGCTTCTTCTTTCTGTTTTTTGTTCTCCGGTTTCTGGAATCTTGGCCTGGAGCGTCTAATATACCAATTGGAAAAATCTTCAACAAAGTTTTCTATTGAACGGGCGGCCTTGGTGACTTGATATTTATCCATTAAATCAATCATTTCTTGATTAAAGCTATTAATCCGGGAAAGAATCCAGGCATCAAGTTTGTTGCTCGCCTTGACCCTTGCTTCGGGTTTAAATTTTTTCGGCGAATAAAGATCAAAGAAACTCAAGGAATTCCAGAGAGTTAAAATATTCTTACGATAGGCCTCCTCAACTCCTTTTTCCGAGAAATTAAGGTTTTCGCAAAGCATTAGAGGAGAAGACATTAAATAGAGACGGAGAGCATCAACAGAATATTTTTCAATTATCTTCCAAGGATCGGGGAAATTCCCTTTGGATTTGGACATTTTGGTCCCATTCTCTGCCCAAATTACTCCGGTTGTGACAGCATTCAAAAATGACGGTTTGTTAAATAGCCCGACTGCCAAAACATGAAGAGTATAGAACCAACCTCTTGTTTGGGCAATATATTCAGAAATGAAGTCAGCTGGAAAACGCTCTTCAAATTTTTTCTTGTTTTCAAAAGGATAATGGAGTTCAGCAAAAGGCATTGAACCAGATTCGACCCAGCAATCAAAAACATCAGGAATGCGATTCATTCTGCCTTTGCATTTCTCGCATTTGAAAGTGACTTTATCAATAAAGGGACGGTGATAATCTTTTAGGGCTTTGCCTGATAATTCCTTTAGTTTTTTAAATGACCCAATAATTTTAATCTCATCGCATTTATCGCATTGCCAGATTGGAATCGGATTTCCCCAATAGCGGCTTCGGGAAATATTCCAATCCGGGGCGGTTTCCAACCCTTTGCCAAACCGGCCTTTTTTCAAATGGGAAGGATGCCAATTAATTTTCTGATTGGCTTCTAAGAGATCGTCTTTGAAAGCCGAAATCTTGATAAACCAGTTTTTTTCAACCTTATGGATTAATTTGGTTTCGCACCGCCAGCAGAATGGATAAGAATGGACAACTCTTTCTTTTTTGAAAAGGTGATTATTCTTTTCCAGGAATTTAATAATATCATCATTGGCCTCCCAGACATTTCTTCCTTCCCATTCGCCCTGGGAAAACTTTCCTTCCTCATCAACATTAGTATAGGTTGGCAGATTCAATTCCCGGCCGAGTTCAAAATCTTCTGTTCCGAACGAAGGAGCAATGTGGACAAGTCCAGAACCATCGTCAGCCGAAACAAAATCAGCTAAAACAACCTTGTATCCTTCATCGCCAATTTCTTCCTGATAGAAGATTGGTTCGTATCCTATTCCTTCCAATTCTTTTCCTTTAATCTTTTCGATTACTTTGTAATTTCCTTCCAGAATATCCAATCTGCTTTCGGCCAGGATTAAAACCTTGTCCTGAAATTTAACTCTAAGATAGGTTAATTTTGGATTGGCTGCTAAAGCAACATTAGCCAAAAGAGTCCAAGGAGTTGTTGTCCAAACCAGAAAATATTCATCCTTATCTTTTCTTTTGAAATAGACATAAACTGAATCATCTTCTTCATCCTTGTAGCTGTTGTCCATGGCAATTTCAAAATTAGAGAGGGGAGTAACGCAGCGAGGACAATAGAGAGAAGTCCGGTAATCCTGATAAACTAGCCCCTTTTTCCATAACTGACTAAAAGCCCACCAGACTGATTCAATGTAGTTGTTGTCCATGGTCTTGTAGGAATTATCGAAATCAACAAATCGGCCAATCCGGCGAACCATTTTCCTCCATTCTCGGGCATATCTTAAGACCGCATTACGGGAAGCCCGGTTAAAACCAGCGATATCTTTTTCAATCTCAGCCTTGCTTTTAATGCCCATTTCTTTTTCAATAATATTCTCGATTGGCAGGCCGTGACAATCCCATCCCCACCTCCTTTCAACATGGTATCCCCGCATGGCCTTGTAGCGGGGAACAAGATCCTTACTGACTGAAGACAGAATATGGCCGTAATGAGGCAAGCCGGTGGCAAAAGGCGGACCATCGTAAAAACTAAAAGCCGGTCGGCCTTTTCTTTGGCTAACCGACTTTTCAAAAACCTTATTCTTATCCCAAAATTTCAGGATTTTTTTCTCGTTTTTGGCTAGGTCCATAAAATAAAATACTTTTAGTAGACGGGGGAGACGATCAGGCCTCCCCTAAAGTTTGTTTCTAACCGATATATCACGCCGTCGCCGCGTCGGCAAGGTCGAGATCACTCACCATGCTTGATTTACACTCCGGACACCGGTCACATTCTTGTTGACATATATCCGCCCCGCAACTCTCACATTTGTGGGTCGGCTCTCCACTCTTTAAAGATCTTTCAAATCTGGCTAATTTTTTAAAATCACCCATCTTTATCTCCTTTCGTTGATTGTAGTTGTTTCCTTTTCCTCCTTGTTTCTTTCGCCCACTAAAAGCATTTTAAAGTACTACATCTTCTCAGGAGCGTTAATTCCCATTAAACTTAAACTGTTTTTTAAGACAATTTGAACTGCTTTGATTAAGGCCAGACGAGATTGGCTTTTTTCTTTGTCTTTATCAATTACCCGGCATTTTTCATAAAACTTATGAAAAGAATTAGCTAATTCAAGGGAATAATAGGGGAGTCGCTGAACCTGATAATCCTTTGAAGTATCTTCAATAATCTCAGGAAATTTAATCAATTGACGAATTAAATCCAATTCTTCCGGTTTTTCTAATTGCTTAATTTCTTTATCTGGTTTTAGTTCCTCCTTTTCCGCCTTTTTTAAAATACTGGCAGTTCTGGCGTGAGCGTATTGGACATAAAAGACAGGGTTTTTATTGGATTGCTCTTTGGCTAGTTCTAAATCAAAATTCAAATGGGTATCATTTGATTTTTGAAGGAAAAAGAATCTGACTGCATCAGAACCAACCTGGTCTAAAATCTCATCCATTGTCACATAAATCCCTGCTCTTTTAGACATTCTCTTTTTCTCTCCTTTTTCAAGAACTGTGACAAACTGGAGAAGAATAATTTCTAATTTACCCTTATACCCCAGTGCTTCTACTCCGGCCATTAGCCCGGCGACATCACCGTGATGGTCTGCTCCCCAGATATTAATAACTTTGTCAAATTTCTTGTCTTCGAATTTGTATTGATGAAGGGCAAAATCCCCTGCCAGGTAAGTTTTTTCTTTATCGCTTTTAACCACTACCCGGTCTCTTTCATCGCCGAATTTTGATGATTGAAACCACTGGGCTCCATCTTTGTTGTCAATTAAACCTTTTTCTTCTAATTTTTTCAAGGTTTTTTCAACTTTTCCTGATTGATGTAAATCTGATTCAAAAATCCACTCGTCGTATTTAATTCCAAGTTTGTCAGTTGTTTTCTGGATGTAATTTTTAATAATATGCTTGGCAGCCAACTCGCCTGCCTTGGCAGGGTCTTTTTCTTTTATCTTTTCTGCTAATTGGTCAATATATTCTCCCTTGTATTTTCCTTCTTTGTCTTTCAGAACCGAATGACCCAAGGTTAGAATCTGCATTCCAGCATCATTAACGTAAAAAGCTTTTTCAACTTGATAACCAGCTTTATTCAAAACATTAGCCAAGGTATCGCCATAGGGACCGCCCCGGGCATTACCAACCGTTAAGGGTCCGGTTGGATTAGCGGAAATAAATTCAACCTGGACTTTCTTTTTCTTTCCAATATCTAATCCGCCATAGTCATTTTCTTTTTTAAGAATTTCGTTTAATTCATCTGAAAGGGCTTTTTGGGATAGAGTTAGATTAATGAATCCCGGGCCGGCCTTTTCTACTTTTTCAAATAAGGGATTATCTTTCAATTTATCAATAATTTCATCCGGATTAATTTTTTCTTTCAGGGCGATGTTGGTTGAGAAATCGCCAAATTGGGCATTGGCTGGATGCTCTAATTCGGCCTCTTTTTTAACAATATCTTTAATTAATTTCTCAACTTTCTCTCTTAACATAATCTTATCATATCTCATTTTCTTGATTTACTCAACGTCTTTTTAGTGTTAGATTAAAACCATGGCAACTTTAGTCAGAAATCCAAGAGCCAGATTTGATTACCATATCCTTGAAAAATTCGAGGCTGGTTTGGTTTTGGCTGGATTCGAAGTTAAGGGAATTAAAAACGGAAGAATGACTTTAAAAGGTTCCTATGTTGTTATTAAAAATGAAGAAGTTTTTTTAATTAATGCCCAGATAATGCCCTATCAGCCGAAAAACACACCCAAAGATTATCAACCAAGCCGAACCCGAAAACTGCTTTTAAACAAATCTGAGATTAAAAGATTAATCGGAAAGACCAAAGAGAAAGGCTTGACTTTGGTCCCTATTCGGGTCTATACTAAACACCGAAAGCTCAAATTGGAATTTGGCCTGGGTCTGGGAAAGAGAAAAACCGATAAAAGAGAAGTTATTAAAAAAAGAGAAGCCCAGCGAAAAATCCGAAGAGCTTTAAGAGAAAAAGTTTAGGGGGGTGCCAGGCATCGATGGAAAGGGATTTCAAAATAGGCAGGTCAAGTTGAATCTTGTAAACTTCTAAATATAGTTGCAAACAAACAACTTTCACCTGCTTACGCTTAAATCGTAAGCCATCTACCCTATTGACTCTTGATAGATAAGGTAGGTGTCAATTATCAAGATGGACAGGATTGATGACCGGACAATTCTGTTGAAACTAATCGGTCTAGGAATTATGGAATTTTGTTTCTTTCAATCCATTTTTCTGAAACTTCAAAGAAACTAAGCCTGTAGAATATTTTGAATGAGCTTTTCAGACAAGGGTTCAACTCCCTTCACCTCCACATAAACTTATTAATCAAAAATATATACAAGAAATTCAAGCAACCACAAATTAAAAGAGCAAGGTTGAATATGCAAATCAGAATCAGCCCAATCCGGCTGATTGATGAGAACGGCGAGAATTTAGGAGTTGTTGAAACCAGCCAAGCTCTCAAAATGGCCCGAGAAAAAGGGCTTGATTTAATTGAGATAGCGCCCAATGTCAGTCCTCCGGTCTGTAAAATCATGGATCACGGCAAATATCAATACCAGAAATCCAAAGATGAAAGAAAGCAGAAATCCAAACAGAAAAAAACAGAAATTAAGGGAATTAGAATTGGAATCCGGACTGGAAAACATGATTTGGAAACTAAAGCCAAACAAGCAGAAAAATTCTTAAAAAAGGGTGATAAAGTCAAGATCGACATAATGCTCAGGGGAAGAGAAAAAGCGCTCTTCCAACTATCTAAGGAAAGATTAAATGATTTTATTAAAATGATTCCATTGGAAATTAAGATTGAACAGGAGATTAAAAGACAGCCAAGGGGGCTATCAATGGTAATCGGAAAAGAATAATATGGGTAAAATGAAAACAAAGAAAGCGCTGGCCAAAAGATTAAAAATTACCGGCGGGAAGAAAATATTAAAGAGAAGAACTCATCAAGACCATCTTAATGCTAAAGATTCTGGCAATCGAACCAGAAGAAAAAGAGAGGTTAATAAATTGTCTTCATCTAACAAAAAGGTAGTAAAAAGATTACTGCCTAGTTTAAAATGACCAGAGTAAAAAGAGGCGTCACCGCCAGCAAAAGAAGAAAAAAAATTATTAAAATGGCCAAGGGCTATAAGTGGGGAAGGAAGTCGAAATACAAAGCGGCCAAAGATGCTGTTCGCCACGCTTTAACCTATTCCTACCGGGACCGTCGAAGAAAAAAGCGGGATTTTAGGCAATTGTGGAATATTAAGATTAATGCCGCTTCAAGAGAAAAAGGAATTACCTATAGTCAGTTTATTAATAAATTAAAAAAGTCCAAGATTGAATTGGACAGAAAAATCTTAGCTCATTTGGCGGAGCATAAGCCAGAAATATTTGATAAAATCTTAGAAAAGGTCAGATAAGGAGGAGTAATGAAAACAGCGTTCATTTTTATCGGACTCACGGTTGCGATTTTCGGATCTGTAATGAAAAACGAAGAAATTGGATTCTTGGTTTTCATAATAGGGTTAGCTACTAGTATAATTAGTGCTATCTTCAAAATTCGAGAAGAAAAAACTAATCCTTAAATCTCCGCTACCAATAAGTCCATTGCAGTCGGGCTATCCAATAGTCCGGCTTTCACTTTAAAATCAATATCCAGCAATCGCTGGTATATTTTTTTTAATCCTTCTAAACTGAAATTTCTTAATTGAGATGAACTTTTTTTGACAACATAGGGATGAAGTCCGCTCGCTTTTGCCAGATTGTAATAAGGAGTCCCCTTTTCAATTAAATCTTTTAATTTAAGTAGGGTTCTGACCTGGTAAACTAGCATAGAGAATAAGTAGAATTGATCTTCTCCTTGATTTAAATGCTGATGAATTAATTTTAGAGCAGTTCTTTTATCTTTTTGAGCTAAAGCATCAAGAGTTTTAAATATATTGGTATCAAAACTGGCTTTGACTAATAAATCAACATCGTCTTGATTAATTTCTTTATCTTTCCCAAAGCTGGCTAATTTATTAACTTCTGAAGACATTTGCCATAAGTCACTGCCGACATAGGCGGTTAATTTTTTAATTACTTCCGGATTAACTCGAACATTGTTTTTCTCAAACTCTTTTTTAACCCAATTAGTTAGACTTGTTCCTTTCAAAGATTCAAAAGATTCAAGCATGCTTAATTTATTCTTAAAAGGAGAAATCGCTAACTTGCCTTCCTGGTGGATGACAATAACAATATCTTGGTTATCTTTTAATTTAATTTTCTTAGCGTAATTAAAAAAATCTTCCTGGTTTTTTTTGTTTTGAAAAAGATCTTCTAGAATTATTAATTTCTTTTCGTCAAACATTGAAACCGCCTCTATTTTCTCCCTAACTTTATCCAAATTCAAATCCCCGTCCCTGAAAACAGCCAAACTCAGACCACTTTCATGTTTGGCCTTATACTCCTCAACTATTTCTTTTAATTTCTGGCGGGAGCGATAAGTATCCTCGCCGTAGAGAAGAATTAACATGATTTTATTCTAGCATTGTTTTTAAAATTTTAAAGGGGCTAAACAAATTGCTCAACCCCTTCATTTTTTCAGCCCCTGAATAGAACCTACGTCCCGAGCTAGATTAAATGCTCTTTTAACAAAATCCGGGCAATTATCCCAGTTTCTTTTTTTCTCTTCTTGCCAGCAGCTGTAGCATCCACCGCCAAGGATAATATAATCACTGTGTTTCGGGCACTTATCTGGTCTATTCTTTTCAGGGCCACGAATTCTTTTTACGCTACCTAAAACTAAGGACTTAACGTCCTCTGGCGCAACTCCCTGACCATCGGACAGCCAAGCTGACATAATCTCTAAAATCTCTGAAGAGATGTACTTTGCTATCTCTTTTGCTTCAGCTGTTTCTTTCTCAGCTGCCTTTTTTTCTGTTGTCTCTTCTACCATCTGACACCTCCCTATCTATTTAATTTTTAATACTTATTGCCAAGTAACTTTTTGATTTGGTTCAATAATTTGTATCCAGGTTTGGCCTGGGACAAAAGGAATTTCTTTGTTCTTTTCATCTAAAAACTTGAGTTTGCTTTCCGGATTTTTTTCACTTTTCTGCCAGATACAGTTAATAATAATTCCATTTTGGTAAACCTGGCACTGACCACTTCCTTCTAAATCAAGATCGTTGTAATCCGGTCCCTGGATTTGTTTGGAAAATGATCTCATAACAACAATATTCTTGGCTTCAATTTGTTTGTCATTGGCTTTATCCATTTCTTTTAGATTAGTCCGGTAACGGAAATATGAATTAGAATCCGGTTCATATTGATAAGAAACATTGTAGGGATAAGAATAGTTTATCCTTAAAACCTTTCTTTTTTCTGTCTGACTTTTGTCTTTTTGATTAAAGGAATATCCTTCAAATTGATTTGTCATCCGGTAATTGAGTTTTTGAGCCGTATTGATTAAACGAGTCATTGAAGTAAAGCCATTATGGGGCTGGGGAATTGAGCTTTTCTGATAAAAAGAGTTGTATGGATTTTTCATAGCATCAATATTATCCATTATTCCAGCGTCTAAATCATCCAGAGCAAAATGAGAACCGCCCCAATGGGCCAGGATGGCATCAAAACCAACTGATAAAGGAATAAAATCATGGCGGGCGCTTCTTAAGGAACCCATTTCATTTGGGGAATTGCATTGATAGATTCCAATAATTCTGGTAATGCTGTTGGTTATTACCGGCATTTCTAAAACTAAATCTGCTTCTGATAGACCGGTTAAAGGACGGGTGACCGGGTCATTGGCAAAAACAACTGCCATTGGCCTTCTTTGGTAATTATCGCAGGAAAGGCCGGAAAAAGGACTGACATTTTCCCTAATTGTCTCAATTCCGCTAGCCTGGTTCTCTATTCTAACTGTCCGCCCCATTTTCTGCCAAGCGAAAAAAACCCCAATAGCGATAACAATCAAAAGAGGGTATAGGATATATTTGTTTTTAAATATTTTCATTTAAATTATTGAATCTTTTAATTAAACTCCTGAACTCCAGTTTTTCCAGAAACTTAATTACTTTCTTCTTATCGTAATCTTTCATTTTAGATTTTTTCAAATTAAAGTCAATTGGAACGTCTTTTTTAATCGTGGCCAAATACATGCTCAAAAAGGCCTGGTCTTTGTATTCAAGCAACCGCGCTTTTAATTTTAGCTCAACCTGATTAATTTTCTGATAAAGATTTTCCAAATTATTAAATTCTTTAATTAATTTCAGGGCAGTTTTTTCACCAATCCCTGTTACGCCGGGAATATTATCAGAAGGATCCCCTCTTAATCCCTTAAAATCATTTAATTGCTCTGGTGTTAATCCGTAGCGGTCTTTAACCGCTTTTTTATCGTAAATAGCAATCTGGTTAATTCCTTTTTTCAGATTATAGACCCAAGTATTTTTGTTAACTAACTGAAGAGTATCTAAATCACCGGTGATAATCATATTCTCTGTTTTTTTTGATTGTTCGGAGATTGTTCCGATAAGATCATCTGCCTCAAATCCTTTTTTCTCGTAAATTGGAATATTAAAGGATTGAACCAATTCTTTGACCAGAGAAATCTGGTCATAGAGGTCCTGAGGAGCTTTAACTCTTTTAGCCTTGTATTCTCTGTATTCCAAATCCCTGAAGGTCGGACCGGGTAAATCAAAGGTTGCGACCAAATAGTCCGGATTTAGCTCACGGATAACCTTGAACAAAACACTGGCAAAGCCATAGACGGCATTAACCAATTTTCCTTTTTTGGTTTTAAAAGGCGGCAGGGCATGATAGGACCGATGGATTAAAGCATTGCCATCAATGATAATTAATTTTTGTGGTTTGGGCATAAAACTATTGACAGATTAGGATAGGTGTGATATAATACAAGCAACGATTTGAAGGTATTTTAACCGAAACTTATTATAGGGAGGGCAAGATGGATATTGACAAAAAAAATTACAGCTTCAGAGACATGAGAAGAGCGGCCACTATTTCGTTCTTTGCAGGGGCTGCTCTTGTTTTACTGGTCGTGGCGACCTTCACAAAAATTCTCTAACTTTTTACCGGCACTAAGCCGTCGTCTCCATCCTAATTTCAACTCAGGAATGGGGACTTTTTTTATTTAAAAAAACTTACTCCTCTTCTATCTTCATCCAAATACTCAAACCTAATCCATAAAGCATCTTTTGGCAAGATGTCTTTAATTTTCTCTGCCCATTCAATAACAACAATGTTTTCTTTGTTTCCCAAAATTTCCTTAAAATCCAAATCAATTAAATCTTTGCTGTTTTTTATCCGATAACAATCAACATGGTAAAAACTCTTTTGATTGATTGGATACTTTTTGAAAATGACAAAAGTTGGACTGGTAATCCTATCTTTAATCCCCAACCCCTTTGCTAAACCCTGGATAAAAGTGGTCTTGCCGGAACCTAATTCACCCTCCAGACCAATAATTGGACCTTTGTTTTCCTTTAATATCTCCTGGCCTAAAAGCCTTCCTGCTTCTTTAGTTTCTTTTTCATCGAAGGTAGTAATTTCCATATGGTTTTAAGTATAATACAATTGACCCTAAAATCAAAATGGGGTAAGATTGGGGTATATGGCAAAAGAAAATGATAAAAAAAAGGAGCTCGAGGAAAAGTTAATTGAAATTAAAAGAAGAGAAGAAGAGGAAAAAGCAAAAATACTGGCTGAAAAGTTTAATCTGCCCTATCTTAACCTGAATATTACTCCAATCGATCCGGAAGATGTTACTTTTCTATCAAAAGAAAAAGCCCTGGGAGGTGATTTAGTTATTCTTGAAAAAAAGGGTAAGATTGTAAAGATAGCGGTTAAAAATCCTGGAGATTCAAAAACCAAATCTATCATTGAAGAATTAAAGAAAAAAGGATACCAATGTCATCTTTTTGTCGGTTCTTTGACCGGGTTAAAAAGAGCCTGGCAGCGCTATGAGTTAATAACTCCGGAAGCAGTTTCTTTAAGGGGTCTTTTTAATATTAATCAAAGTGAATTAAAAGAGTTTGAAAAATCATTAAAAACTATCCAGGAATTAAAGGAAGTTATTGGCTCTCTGACAACAACTCAGCTCCTAGGCGTTGTTTTTGCCGGAGCGATTAAAATGGGTGCTTCTGATATTCATTTAGAACCGAGGAGAAAGGATGTTCGTCTTCGCTACCGAATTGACGGAGTCCTGCAGGATATTACCCAACTTTCAAGAAAGCAATATAATTTCATTCTTTCAAGAATTAAAACTCTCTCAGATATGCTTTTGAATGTGACTGACATTAGTCAGGATGGCCGTTTTAGTATCAAAATTAAAGGCGGGGAAATAGAATCAATTGACATCAGGAGTTCAATTCTGCCCAGCGCTCATGGGGAAAGTATTGTCCTGCGTCTTCTGGGAATCGCCGTTACTAAACTTAATTTAGAAAAGCTGGGCATGAAGCCATCTGTTTTTGAAATGGTTAAAGAACAAATTAACCAGCCCAATGGTATGATTTTATCAACCGGACCAACCGGTTCGGGTAAAACCACTACCCTCTACGCCTGTCTTAATTACGTTAATAAACCCGGAACGAAAATTATTACCGTTGAAAACCCGATTGAATACCAATTAGAGGGTATTACCCAGACTCAAATCGATGAAAGAGAAGGCCATACCTTCGGCCAATCGCTTAGAGGAATTGTTCGCCAAGACCCGGATGTTTTAATGGTTGGTGAAATCAGAGATTCTGAAAGCGCAGAAATTGCAGTTCAGTTTTCTTTAACCGGCCATCTGGTTTTTTCAACTCTTCATACCAATGATGCCGTTGGAGCTGTCCCCCGTTTGATTGGTATAGAGGTTGAACCTTCCTCTTTGTCTTCTTCGCTGAAAATAGTTATTGCCCAAAGATTAGTCAGGGTTCTTTGCCCTGATTGCAAAAAGCCGGATAAACCATCAGAGAAAATCAAAAAAGCGGCTGAAAAACTAATTGCCGCTATTCCAAAAACCTCTGGTATTGATATTCCTAAAAAATTGTCCTTTTACCAAGCTAAGGGGTGTGGCAAGTGTCATGGCTTGGGTTATCAGGGAAGAATTGGCGTTTTTGAAGTTATGGTTATCAATGACGAAATTGAAAAACTCATTCTCGATAAAGCCACTAGTTATCAGTTGGATGAAAAAGCTAGGGAAAACGGCATGACAACCCTGATTCAGGACGCTTTGGTTAAAGCCGCTGAAGGAATGACTTCTCTAGAAGAAGTCGAAAGGGTAATTGGTTCAATTACCCTTGACTAACCTGCAGGCAAAAGCTCCCTGCCTGAGAACAGAGAGAAAGGTCTTTCCGAGGAATAATCCAGCCGGAGCCAAAATATCCAAATACTAAGAGAAAACCCCAAAGAGCTCAAAAATGAACCCCTTTGCCCGCAGATTAGTAAAGGTTAAAGTAATCTAAAATGGAGATAGGAATCATCTCCATTTATTCAATGATAGCAGACAATATTTCTTTTGTCAAGCATGCTAACTAACTCAAAACAACAAAAAGAAGATAAATATCTTGATACGACTTTAAGGCCCCGTTCTTTTAATGAATATGTTGGCCAGGAGAAAATTAAGAATAATTTATCTATTCTAATTGAAGCCGCTAAAAAAAGGAGTGAAGCTATTGACCATACTCTTCTTTATGGCTCTTCTGGGCTCGGAAAAACAACATTAGCCCATATTATTGCCAGGGAAATGGGTGGGAATATTAAAATCACTTCCGGACCAGCTATTGAAAAAGTTGGCGATTTGGCTTCTATTCTGACTAATCTTGAAGACGGTGATATTCTTTTTGTTGATGAATGCCACCGAATGAATAAAACCATAGAAGAAACCCTTTATCCGGCTATGGAGGATTTCGTCCTTGATATTGTTATTGGCAAGGGCCCTTCAGCTAAAACCCTCCAATTAGAACTGCCTAAATTCACTTTAATCGGAGCAACAACCCGAATTGGCCTCTTGTCTTCTCCCTTGAGAGGTCGTTTCGGAGCAACCTACCGATTAGATTTTTACCAGGACGAGGATATTGAAAAGATTGTTGCCCGCTCATCTAAAATCCTGGGGGTTGAAATTAAGGATTCAGAAGCTTCAAAAATGATTGCCCGCTGTTCCCGGAAAACACCCCGGGTGGCTAACCGCCTTTTGAAAAGAGCCAGGGATTACAGCCAGGTCAGAAGCAACGGAATAATTGACAAAAAAACCGCCCAGGAGGCGCTTGAAATGCTTGAAATCGACCAATACGGATTAGAGCCATCCGACCGCCATATTTTAGAAATCATTATTAAAAAATTTAATGGCGGGCCGGTTGGATTAAATGCTTTAACCGCTTCTTCAAATGAAGAATCAGAAACTATTGCTGATGTCCACGAACCCTATCTTTTACAAATGGGATTTTTAGCCCGGACTCCGAGAGGAAGAGTTGCGACTAAACTCGCCTACAATCATCTAGGGATGAAATATGACAAAGAGCAGGAAAAACTGCTCTGATTATTGGTAAATCTTATGAGTTCCAATTAGATAGAAACGAACTTCATCTCTTTCTATAAATCTGAAAATAACTCGATACTTGTAACCAACTGAAAAGGAGTAATATTTTTCAATTCTGCCTTTAAATTTTCCGTGTAACTTATGTGTCTTTAATCTTGGGTCAAAGGGATTTTTCCGAAAAATTTCTTCTTTTTCTTCGGCTAAATCCCTAATCTTTCTGGATAGCTTTTTGTACTCACGAATAAACTTTGAACTATATTTAATTTTCATTCATTTGATGCGCCTATCCACCTGTTAAAACTAGGCGCATGATTAAGTTAATTATTTCTACCTCAAATCTTTTAATGAACGCAAAACTCTCCCTTTGCCGGCATCAAATTCTTTGTCAATTTCCTCTAGTTCCGCCAAGAGACGACTTTCTTCTTCGTAATCACGCAAAAGAGAGCGGAAAAACTCGCTGACACTAGCATATCTACCCTTTTTTACTTCTTGTTTAACCATCTTTGCCATTTGAGCAGGCAAAGAAATGTTGATAATGTTTCTCATGTTAGTTTTCGTCTAATCTTTTGTTTTGTAATATTTTGTATTACAATCTTAGCAAAATCAAATACCTCTGTCAAGTCCTTTTCTTGGAGATATTTTTTCTTTTACCCTCTTTCTGTTTTGCCTCGGCTCTGATTAACGAAATCGCCTGGATGGGAACAGAAACTTCCTCAAATGATGAATGGATTGAATTATATAACAAGACCGATGAAGAAATTAATTTAACCGGTTGGGTTCTAAAATCAGTTGACGGGACACCAGAGATAGATTTATCAGGAACAATATCCCCTCAGGGATATTTTTTACTTGAACGAACTGATGATACTAGTGTCGCTGATATTGCGGCTGATTTAATCTATGTTGGCGCTCTGGGTAATACCGGGGAAGAATTAGGGCTCTATGATGGTGGAAATAATTTGGTTGATTCAATTGATGCTTCTTCGGGATGGGATTTTGGCGATAACTCTACCAAACAGACCATGGAAAGAACTGATTCTGGTTGGCAGACCAGTTTAGAGGTCGGTGGAACGCCTAAAGCAGAAAACAGCAATCAGGAAGAATCAGGAGAAACAACCGGTAATGAATCTCCTTCGTTTAAACCGGCAAGTGATTATCCGCCAACTGCTAATGCCGGACCGGATATTACTGCTCTAATTGGACAGGAAATATTTTTTGACGGCAGCCAGTCATCTGATCCGGATTGGGATAAATTAAGTTTTTTCTGGAATTTTGGCGATGGAGCAACCAGCACTCAGGAAAAAATTACTCATGCCTATGATTATCCCGGTCAATATATTGTTTCTCTTTCTGTCGAAGACGACAAATTTACCCATATTGATATTGCTTTAATTAATATTTACTCCGAATCGGTTGTTATTAGCGAATTTGATCCGAATAACGGGTGGGTTGAATTGTATAATCCGAAGGATGAAATTGCTAATTTAACCGGCTGGAAATTAGATGATTTTTCTTTTCCAGAAAATACCTTTGTTGCTCCAAAACAATTTCTCGTTTTAAATTATTCGTCCGATTCTGATTCAATCAAACTCTTTTATCCTGATGGTTCTTTAGCCAGTCAGGTTAGTTATTCTGAAAAAAAAGAAGGAGCTTGTATTGCTTTTGACGGTAATAATTACTTTTGGACAAAAATTCCTACTCCTTCTGCAACCAATATCATTAGTTCAACCGGTTTAGAGAATGAAAGCCAGAAGGTTTTGAATAATCCGGTCATAAAAGAAAGCCAGGAAACTCCTAATTCAGATAATTCAGTGGTTAATCTAACTCAAAGTCAGCACCTTTCTGTTCTTGAGCCGGATGATGTAATTGAAGAAGATAATCTCTATTCCCAGCAATCAGCTTCTTTATCCCAAACCGCTTCTTCAAACCAAAAATCTAAATTAATTCTAATTATTTCAATTATCATCTCTGGTTCTTTAATAATCAGTTGGTTATTGATTTTTGTTAAAAAGAAGATACAGGTTAAATAACTTTGTTTTTTCAAAAAAGGAGGTAGGTATGACTGAATATCAACTTCTTAGAAACGCTTATCTGGTATTACTTTTTGTTGTGCTGGCAGTAGGATTCGTAATGTCTACAAGCTTCATAAGCAAATACAAATGGGGGTTTTTAATCAGCCTCAACATTCTACTGGTTAGCATCCTACTAGCATTTTTCCTCCCAACAATCTTTAAAAAATCATTCTTTTAGTCCTAGAAACAGATTTCTGCAGCCATCTTTCCCGATGGCTGTGTTTTTTTACCCAAAACTCATTGACACTGACTCTTTGTCAATAGTATCATTAGTAGAGGAGGCTTTTTTAATATACATACTATGAGCGGTCACAGTAAATGGTCTTCAATTAAACACAAGAAAGCGATAACCGATGCTAAACGGGGTAAGATTTTTTCCAAAGTCTCCCGTCTAATTACTGTTGCTGCCAAAGAAAAAGGCGGTGACCCGGAAAGTAATCCTAAATTAAGGGCAGCCATTGACCAGGCCCGCCAGATCAATATGCCCAAGAGCAATATTGAGAAAGCGATTAAAAAAGGAACCGGCCAGGTAAAAGGAGCTCAAATGGAAGAAATTCTCTATGAGGCCTATGGTCCATCAGGCATTGCTTTAATTATTACTGGCATTACCGACAACAAGAATCGGGCCACAGCTGAAATCAGGCACATTCTAACCCGTTTTGACGGAAAATTGGCTCGGATTGGCAGCGTCCGCTACATGTTTGAAAAAAAAGAAGAAGACTGGGAACCAAAATATCCTGTTGAAATTATTGATGAGAAAACAAAAAAAAGACTGGAAAAACTCTTTGAATCTCTAGATGAAAATGATGATGTCCAGGAAATCTATTCTAATTTAAAAATATGATAATTCTTGGTATTGATCCCGGCACAGCCATAACCGGATACGGTTTGGTCAAAAGCACCTCTAACAGGCTGGAATTAATTGATTACGGCTGTATTAGAACTGAAACCGGACTTTCTGCTGCCGAGCGGCTAAAAATGATTGACCAGCAACTGACTAAGATAATTAAAAAGAACAAGCCGGAAAAAGTGGCTGTTGAAGATATTTTCTTTTTTAAGAATTTAAAGACCGTAATTGCTGTTAGTCAGGCCCGGGGAGTCATTTTAGCCAGAGCGGCTAAAATGAAGGTTCCTGTCATTGAATACACTCCCCTTCAGATTAAACAAGCCGTGACAAGTTACGGCCGGGCCGATAAAACCCAGGTCCAAAAAATGGTTAAATTGCTTTTAAAATTAAAACAAATTCCCAAGCCGGATGACGCTGCTGATGCCTTGGCAACAGCCATCTGCTGCGCTCATTCTGTTTGTAAGTAATATGTCATTTATCAGTCAATATTTAATTAATCAGGGAATGCCCGAAGAAACATTAATTCTTCTTTTAATGTTGCCGATTGTGGCAACCATTATTGCCTTTGCCCGCCAGGTTATTGGTATTAAAGGTTTTGGTATCTACACTCCTTTAATCATTTCCTTTGCTTTTTTAGCAACTGGTTTAAGATACGGCCTGGCTCTTTTCTTAATCATTCTCTTAGTCGGAACGGTTATGAGGTTGGTTGTCAAAAAATTCCGCCTTCTTTATCTTCCCCGAATGGCAATTGTTTTAACAGCAGTTGCCGTTGTTGTTATTGCCCTTTTTCCCCTTGGAGCCTACTTTGACAGAAATGGCTTAATTGGCGCTTCGATTCTGGCTATTTTAATTATGACGACCCTGGTTGAGAAATTCATTGTTGCTCAAATTGAAAGAGGCGCCCGGGGAGCGATCATTTTAACAACCGAGACTCTTTTTCTCTCTGTTGTTTCCTTTTTTGTCATTAGTTGGACCTGGTTCCAAGGATTTGTTCTGGCTTATCCCTTTTGGATTATTCTTGCTGCTATCCTGGCCGATATTCTTCTGGGCAAATGGACCGGCCTCCGTTTAACTGAATACTTCCGCTTTAAGGAAGTCATTAAACATGCTGAAATTTCTGGAAAAAAGTAAATACGTTCTGGGATTAAATGCCCGTAATCTGACCTATCTTCGGCCCTCCAATAGCTCGAGGGCTATTCGGATTGCTGATAACAAGCTTTTAGCTAAAAGAATTCTGAAAAAAGCTGGTTTGCCGGTTCTGGATACTCATGCCACTATCTCTGATTCAAAAGAATTAAGAGAGTTTGATTGGAATTCTTTGCCGCCAACTTTTGTCTTAAAACCTAATCGGGGTCTGGGCGGTGAAGGTATTATTATCGTCTACGGCAAAAAAAAGAAACATCCTTATCCCTGGGTCAGAGCAGACCGAAGAACAGTTGAGATTGAAGACCTTGAGGACCACACTCAGAATATTCTAGACGGAACCTATTCTTTAAGTCCTAGAAACAGATTTCTGCAGCCATCTTTCCCGATGGCTGTGTTTTTTTACC
>CAZQUN010000008.1:0-42864 GCA_964596615.1 uncultured Candidatus Saccharibacteria bacterium | reverse complement strand
GCCAGAATTAATGCCTGGTTTAAAAGATTTAGAGAATATTGTTTTAACTCCCCATATTGCTTCGGCAACAAAGGAAACCAGGGATAAAATGTCAGAGATGGCCGCTCAGAATATTATTGCGGCTTTAGAAGGTCAGAATCCACCTAATCTGGTTGAATAGGTTTACTAAAAGAAAACACCCTACCGATTAACTTGGCAAGGTGTTCCTTTGGCGATCCGAATCATTTTTTAGGATGGCTTTTAAAATGGCGCAATAAGATTGTTAAGGGACCGTCAATCAGCAGATTGCCTCCCTCGAAATATACTTCGTTTTCGCCGTCTGTAGCAAAAAGGCTATCCGCTAATATCCCGCCTACTTCGGAAAAATCTTTACAGGCTTTGCTGATATCCGGGGGGAGATCGATTATTTCCATAGGCGAGTCCTCTTCGCTTGACTCTTTGATATCATCGATATTGTTCTCATCGACCATTGTTGCCACCCAGATGTCACTCTCCGATTTTCTGAAATTAGGATGTAGTTTGAAAATTACTATTTTGTACATTTCCTCCTCCTTATCTAAAAGCGTGTATTAAGAACATTCCAGTTATGATATATTAGAGTATATGTTTTCCTATCAAGAAAAACAAGTTTTTGGGAAATATCCTCTTGTTGCCGGAATAGACGAAGCCGGCAGAGGGCCTTTGGCGGGTCCGGTAGCCGCTGCGGCTGTGGTGGTAAAAAAAAGAATTTCTATTAAAGGAGTCAAAGATTCTAAATTACTTTCTCAAAAGAAAAGAGAAGAGGTTTTTGAAAGAATTAAAGATAACAAGAATATTGAATGGCAGGTAAGTTATGTTTATCCCAAAGTAATTGATAAAATCAATATTGGTCAGGCAACTCTTCTGGCTTGGAAAAGAAGTTTGAAAAAACTTAATCCTCAGCCAGGCTTTTTATTTCTAGACGGCAGTCAGATTATTCCGGGGTTAAAAATAGAACAAAAGGCAGTTATTAAAGGCGACCAGAAAATTTTTCTAATTTCATTAGCTTCCATTATTGCCAAAGTTAATCGAGACAGATTAATGGAAAGATTGGATAAAAAGTATCCCCAATATGAATTTGCTCAACACAAAGGATATGGAACAAAACTTCATTTAGAGAGGATAAAAAGGTTTGGTCCAACAGAAATTCATCGAAAAAGTTTTAGGCCAGTTTTTGATAATTTGTTATTCAAGGATAAAGTTTATCGTATTGTTAGTCAGGTTCCCAAGGGCCAGGTTTTAACTTATAAAGAAGTGGCTGAAAGAATCGGTCATCCTAATTCTTATCGGGCGGTTGGCAATGCTCTTAATAAGAATCCATATAAGTCGGTTCCTTGTCATCGGGTAATTCGCTCTGACGGGAGAATTGGCGGTTTTGCCAGAGGAAGCTGGGTCAAAAGAAAAATCTTGATAAAAGAAGGAGTAACTGATAGAATAAAGCATTAATAAGGAAGGTGATTATGAGTAATAAAACAATCGTGATAGGAGTGTTAATAGTTATGGCCGCTTTCGCAGGCGGTTTTTGGTATTTTAATCAAGATAAAGAGGAGGATCAAAGCCAAATGGCTTCGGTTACTCCGGGAAATAATCAGGAAGGTGGCGGAGAGCTTCCTTCATCTGGAGTAAGTGTTTCCGAAGTAGATGGTGATTTAGTTTTTGGGGATTTAAATGCTCCCATTACTATGATTGAATATTCCAGTCATACTTGCGGTCATTGTGTTGATTTTCATTTAATCACCTTGCCAATTATTATAGAGCAATATGTTAAAACCGGAAAAGTTAAATTAATTTCTCGGATTTTATCGCCTTTGGAATTAGGCAGGGCTGTTTTATGCGGTCACGAACAAAGCGCTTTTGAAGGTGTTAATGAATATTTTTTTAGGCATATTGGAGACCTAAATTCTATTGACGATATCAAATCGGTTGCGACTGAACTTGGATTAAACCAGGATGACTTTAACCAGTGTCTTGATTCTGATAGAAATGATGATAGGTTAAAAAAATGGTTTGAGGATGCCAATTCGGATGAAGTCACTGGTACGCCAATATTTTTCATTAATGGTGAGAAAGTGGTTGGCAACCAGCCATTAGTTAAATTTGAAAGAATTTTTGAGAAGTATTTGAGTCAATAGTTTCTTTGGTTCCTTTCAAAAAATAATATTGGGAAGGAGAAAATTATGGCAGGATATCTGGGGAAAAAAGAGAGAAGGTTGCCACCCAGAGGGATTAGTGGGGGAGAAAAAGGATCGGAGAGGGGAAAAATATCAGAAGAAAAGGTTTTTAAGGCCCTCGAATGGTTGAAATATAAAGAAACAATCCTTGATTTCAGGAAAACGTCTGAAGATACACCAGGGAAAGATTTCATTATTCAGGTTAAAAAGGGAAGCCGGAAGATAATCAATTTGCCCCTGGAGGTTAAGAGCTCTGGCAGGGGAAGAGATAGGCATGCGAGAAAGAAACATCAGACTCCAGTTATAGTTGTCCGGGACAGAGATGAGACTTTTAAAATTGCTCACCTAATCAAGATGATTTTGGAATTATCCTGACCAAAGGTTTTTAAGAGGTAGAAAACTAATGGTCAGGATTTTTCATTTTCCATTTTTATGCTAATATATACTAATGCCTTTGATTATCGAAAAAAAGAAAATTAAGGATTGGCTGGCTGGATTAAAAAGAGATTTCAAAGTAATTGAGACAATGAAATCAGTTTTACCGGCCAAACAATATTTTCTCCCGCCCCGAGAAGAGACCTTTGTTTTTAACAGGAAAAGTGGAAAATTAAGTAGTCCGGAATTTAAGCAGAAACTTTTAATCGTTTGTTCTCATTTGGGAGAATTAGGAGCGCTAACCCAATTGGATGAAATAATGAAAAAGCCTGAAACGGACTTTTTTTATTGGCAAAGACGAGAAAAATCAGTTTTAATTGGTATTGTTGATTATTCAATTAAAGTTGCTCCAGGCGGAGATTTAATTTTAGAAAAGATTAATCAGAATCAATATCAGGCATTAATCTTAAATGACAAAGGTAAAAAACTGGTTAAAAAAGAATTCTTTAAAGAAATTAAAAAACCAGAAATTAAAAAATACTTACCGGAGAAGAAAGAATTAAGAGAAATGCTTTTGGATTCGGAATTACTGGCTGAAGCAGTTGATTGGTCTTGGAAATCAAATCATAGAATTTGGGATGAGTTGGGTAAAAAATGTCTCGGTTGTGGAATCTGCACCTATGTTTGTCCAATTTGTCATTGTTTTTCAATAGAAGATAGCGTTAGTTTGGATAATGAGAATTGTAACCGCTGCCGTTACTGGGATGCCTGTACTTTACCGCGTTTTGCCCGGATTGCCGGCGGCCATAATTTCCATCAGACAATTAAAGAAAGATACTATAACTGGTTTTATCATAAGTTTGTTCGGGCGTATAGGCAGTATGGCAGATCCCAATGTGTTGCTTGCGGACAATGCGGCAGGAATTGCCCGGCTGGAATTGATATCGGGGAAGTTTTAAAAGAAATTGTTAAAGATTACAAAAAAAATGGATAATATTTATCAGCCATTTAAGGTTAAAATATCAAAGATTGAAAAACAGTCTTCGGATGTTAAACTTTTTAGATTAAAAGGCGATTTTAAGAAAAATGAAAAAGGATTGGTTTTTAATCCGGGCCAGTTTGTTTTAGTTAGTATTTTCGGCTATGGCGAAGCGCCTTTTGGTCCGGCTTCTTCTCCTTACAACGACTCATACATTGATCTGGTTATCAGAAAGGTCGGAACTTTGACCGGAGCTCTTCATCGAGTCAAAGAAGGAGACGAAGTATTTTTAAGAGGCCCTTATGGCAATGGCTTTGATATGGATTTTATTGAAGGAAAGGATTTAGTTATGGTTACCGGCGGTTGCGGTATTCCGCCTATTGCTGCTCTGATAGAATATATTAGAGAGAATAGAGATAAATTTAATCGAGTTTATCTAATCTATGGCGCCAGAAGACCAAAAGACCTTCTGTTAAATAATAGGATAAAGGAATGGGAAAAAGATATTAAAGTTCTTTTAACGGTTGATAAGCCGGATAAGAACTGGAAAGGTCCAATTGGCATGGTTTCAGAATTGGTTGATGATATTAAAATTGATCCTAAAAATGCTGTTGCAGTTATGTGCGGACCAGGGCCAATGATGGACGCTTTGGAGAAAATATTAAGGCCTTTGGGAATTTCTGACAGAAGAATTTTTGTTAGCATGGAAAGGAAAATGCAGTGCGGGGTTGGAAAGTGCCAGCACTGCGTTACCGGGGATAAATACGTTTGCACTGACGGTCCGGTCTTTTACTTTGACCAGATTGATAAAAACTGGGATTAATTATGGAAAAACCAAAAGTAGCAATTTACGATTTTACTGATTGTGAAGGATGCGAGGTTAAATTAGTCTCCCTTAGGGAGAAACTTTTGTTGTTAGAAAAAAGAATTGATATTACTGATTGGCGATTGGGCCAGGATAAAAAAGAATCAGGGCCTTTTGATATTACTATTATCGAAGGAACTCCGATTACCAAGCACGAAGTTGATTTATTAAAAAAATTAAGAGAAGAATCAAAGGTTTTAATCGGATTAGGGGCTTGTGCTTGTCTGGGCGGTATCCCGGCCATTATTGATAAAAATAAAAGAAAGAAATGGTACAAGAAGATTTATGGGGAAGAATACAAACCCAGGGGAATTGATGCTTTGCCTTTGTCTGCTTATGTGCAAGTAGATTTTCTGATTCACGGCTGTCCGGTTGATGAAAATGAGATTATCAGGATTATTCAGGATTTGCTTGCCGGCAAAGAACCGAAATACCGAGGGTATTCAGTTTGTTTTGAATGTAAGATGGCTAATAACGAATGCCGGATAATTGATCAGAAGCCCTGTCTCGGGCCAATTACCCAGGGCGGCTGCAATGCAATTTGTATTTCCGGTGGTTCTCCTTGCTATGGCTGCTTTGGAATCAGGGAGGATGCCAATATTAAAGGACTTTTAAAGATTTTAGAAGGAATTACCGATAAAAAAGAAATAGAAAGATATTTTTTAATGTTTTTAAGTCGGATTAAATTATGAAAGATTTTATTGCTAAAATTGAAGGGTATGAAAAAAGAAACTATTAAAAACAGAAAGAAACAGAAGATAGTTACTTTAATAGGAGAAGCTTCTGACCAAAAGGGATTAGTTTTTATTCTACATGGATTGGGCGGTTTTAAGGAACAGCTTCATATACGAATGATGGCAGATGTTTTTAGAGAAAGGAAGTATACAGTGGTTAACTTTGATGCAACTAATAGTGTTGGAGAAAGTGACGGCAATTGCGAATACGCTTCTGTAACAAACCATCGGCAAGATTTAGAAGATGTAATAAAATGGGCAGAAATTCAGCCGTGGTATCAAGAGCCGTTTTGTTTGGCTGGTCATAGCTTGGGAGGTATGGCCATCGCTTTGTATGCTCAAAAACATCCAAAAAAAATAAAGGGGTTGGCACCAATCTCTACGGGTATATCTGGCAAGTTACACTTAGAGATTCATCCAAAGGAGGTGCTTGAGGAATGGAAAAAAACCGGGTATCAATTAAGAAAAAGTAGCTCTAAACCAGGTGTTATTAAAAAGATATCTTGGTCATTCATGGAGGACCAGATGAAATATAATATCTTGGAAAAAGCGGATAAATTGATCATGCCAGTACTGCTTATTGTTGGCGAGAAAGACGTAGGAACTCCACCTGAGCATCAGAAAATGTTATACGATAAATTACCAGGCAAAAAAGAACTATATATTATCAAAGGAGCTGCCCATACTTTTAGAGAAGAAACTCACCTCAAAGAAATTAAAGATATTTTTCTAAGATAGATAGATTCTTTAGGGGAATAGAATAAAATGATTAATAAAAACTTTATCGCTAAAATTGAAGGGCATGGGAGTTTAGATATTGACTGGAGTAAAAACCAGGTCAAGCTTAATATCCATGAAGGCGAACGACTTTTTGAAGGAATGTTAGTTGGAAGAACGGCCGAAGAAATGGCCTGGATTACTCCAAGAATTTGCGGAGTTTGTCCAACCGCCCATAATATTGCATCTCTTCGAGCAACCGAAGATGCGCTTGGAATTGAAATTGACCAGACAACTCTTCTATTACGCGACTTAATGACTTGCGGACAAATGATTCAAAGTCATGCTCTACATTTATTCTTTCTTTCTTTGCCTGACTATTTAGGCATAGACCGGGGAACAGAACTGGCTAGAAAAAACCCAACTGCTTTTAAAAATGCTTTGGCTTTGAAAGAAGTTTCTGATCAAATTGTATCGGTTGTCGGCGGAAGAAATGTTCACCCAACCACAACAACTATTGGCGGATTTCATAAAATTCCGACTAAATTAGAATTAAAAAAACTTCTTAAAAAACTGAAAGAAACAGATGATTCTACCAGAAAAACACTTCAATTAGCCAAAAGCCTGGATTATCCGGAATTAAAAGTTGATTTGAAATTAGTTGCCCTGGTTGGCGGTAATATTGTCGCAGTTTCTTCAAATAATATTCATGGAAGAATGGAATCATCGGTTGAAAATTACAAGAAAGATATTGAAGAAGAAATTAAGGATTATTCAACAGCTAAGTTTGGCAAATACAAGGGGGAAGAAATGCTGGTCGGTTCTTTAGCCCGATTAGCTATTTACGGGGATTGTAAAGAAGAATCTAATTTAGATTTTGCCAACCCTTTTCATAATAATCTGGCCCAGGCAATTGAAATTGATATTTACCATGCCAATGCTCAAAAAATGACAGAGAAATTATTAGAAAACGATTTGGAAGGAAAGATAGGGAAGATTGATAAAAATTCTTCTTTGAATGGAATTGGCGTTATTGAAGCGCCAAGGGGTGGATTGTATCATGAAGTTCATTTGGATGAAGAAGGGATTATCACCGAAGCCAATATTATCACTCCTACAGTTCAGAATTTGACTTCAATAGAAAAGAGCGCCCAGGCACTTTTAGACCAATCAAAAAACCGCTCTAAAAAGGAATTAGAACGACTTTTAACAATGTTGGTTCGTGCCTATGACCCCTGTATTACTTGTTCAGTTCATTGATGATGGTTCTCAATCATTTCCAGAATTTGTTTGGCTTCTTTCTCAGGAATTTTGTTAATTGCCAATTCATCATGGACTAAAAGATAATCACCGAGTTTGATGTCTTTTAATAGATCAAGATTGACTTTATGGGTGTGGCCGTGAGATTCAACCGTCGCCCAATTATCTTCAATCTTTATTACTTTACTTGGAGTTGCTAAACACATATAAATAATTTTATCAAAATTATGAATAAAAATAAAGGAATGTTATTAATTCTAGGCACAGCCCTGATTTCAGGGATAGTAGTTTTTATTAGTAAAATGGGAGTGAGTGTTATCAATCCATATATCTTCACCGGCCTGAAAAATATTATTGTTACTCTATTAATTGTTAGTTGGCTTTTTATGATGAAGGATTGGCGGGTTTTGAAAAATCTTTCCAAAAAGCAATGGCTTTTGCTTTTAATGGTTGGATTAATTGGCGGATCTATTCCTTTCCTTTTGTATTTCAAGGGCCTCTCTTTAACTGCTCCGGTTCAGGCGGCTTTTATTCATAAGACCATGTTTATCTATATCGCTCTTCTGGCCGCTGTTTTCCTAAAGGAAAAAATTAGTCGGGGATACCTAATTGGCGGATTAGGCTTGGTTTTGGGCAATATTCTTTTATTAAGATTAATTCCTCATCAATTTGGTCTGGGTGATTTACTAATTTTCCTGGCAACCTTATTCTGGGCAGGGGAAAATATTGTTAGCAAGTATTTGTTAAAAGATTTGCCTTCTCGGATAGTTATTTGGGGAAGAATGTTTTTTGGCTCAATTTTAATTATTCTATTTTGGTTAATAACCGGACAGGCCGGTTTGATTAATTCTCTTAATTTAGAACAAATTGGCTGGGTTTTGATTACTTCAGTCTTTCTTTTTGGCTATGTTACAACCTGGTATACAGGTCTGAAATATGTCAAAGTATCTGTGGCGGCGACAATTCTGTTACTGGCTAGCCCAATTACTACTCTTTTAACATTTATTTTCCTGAACGGGAGTTTATCTTTTGGCCAGGTTATCGGGATAATTTTAATCACTTTGGCTTTGGGAGGGATTTGCTGGAAGTATTATGGTAAAGAAAAATCAGTTCAACCAGTTTAGCAACCAGGGTATTGTCAGATGCGCTCGGTATGCTTTTATGCCGAATAAGTTGAGTTTTTGCGGTCCGGATAAGAATCGGGACCTTTTTCATTATTCTTCCACCGGTCAAATTGATGATGGTCTTAATTTAATTCTAAAAGAATTCCAAACCCTTTTTCCTTACCTTTCCTTTATAGCGAGGGCGAATAAAATTAAAGACCCCTTTGATGAAAGGGTTATTGATGCCTATTGGATTGGTAATAATTTATTAGACAAAATTGAGAAGAATAAATTATATAATCATCTATTAGACGACCATTTATTAAAAAAGAAATTATCCTTAAAACTTTTAAGAAAAATGATTGATAAGATTCCTTTGGGAGCTAAGCCTCATCATAGTTTTCATGTTTTAAATGTCTGGAAAAGAACCGGGCATTTGGATATTTATCATACTTTATCATCCATGGATTTGTGCCGGATTTCCTGGGGGAAAATTAAGAAGATAGAGAAACCGAATTTAACTGTGGAATATCAACCTTTAATTTTTGAGAAAGATAAGTTAAAATTAGGAGAATGGGCCTCAACGAAGATTCTGTCCGAAATTAATCATTCCGGGTTTGTTCGGGAATTGAAAAAAGGGGATTGGGTTTCATTTCATTGGAATTTTGCCTGTGAGGTTTTGAATAGAAGTCAGGTTAATAACTTAAAAAAATACACCGAGGAAAGCATTAAATTAATTAATAATTAATATGTACGATTTAATAATTATTGGCGGGGGGCCGGCGGCAATTACAGCCGGAATTTATGCTGCCAGGAAGAAAATTAAAGTTTTGTTAATTACCAAGGACTGGGGCGGCCAGATGGTTTTAGCGCCTGATATTGATAACTATACCGGCCTGTCCAGTATCAAAGGTATGGAATTGGTTAATAAGATGGTTGCCCATTTAAAAGAAAATGAATTGGAATTAAAAGAAGATACCGAAGTAACAGAGATTTCTTTGAAAGATAAGGATATTATTGAAGTTAAAACAAAGAATGGTTCTTATCAATCTAAATCCTTAATTTTTGCTACCGGTCGGACTCCCCGAAGAATTAATGTTGAAGGAGAAAAAGAATTTACCGGCAAGGGAATCAGTTATTGCGCCGTTTGCGACGCGCCATTGTATAGGGATAAGGTTGTTGCTGTGATTGGCGGGGGGAATACCGGAGTTAATACTGCTTTGGAAGTTGCTAAATACGCTTCCCAAGTATATATCATGGGCTATCGGCCTGTTCCGCCGGCTGATGAATTTCTTCATAGGGAAGCTGACGAGCATCCTAAGATTACTTTTTACCATAATACAACAACCCTGAAATTCAAAGGAGAGCAGTTTATTAAATCATTTGTCTATTTGGATAAAAATGATAACAAAGAAAAAGAATTAGAAGTCGATGGCGTCTTTATTACTATTGGCTCTAATTCTAATTCATCTTTATTAGAAAATGTGGTAGAATTAAATGAGAAAAAGGAAATTAAAATTGATTGCTATAATACGACATCGGTCAAGAATATCTTTGCTGCCGGAGATGTGACAGATGTTTCTCATAAGCAAATCATTATCGCTGCCGGGGAGGGCGCTAAAGCAGCTTTGAATGCATACAATTATTTAAAGAAAGGAGAATAAAGTTATGGAGAATCAGCCGAAAATAAGGGTTTTTAGCACAGAAACCTGCCCTTATTGCGTTAACTTAAAGCAATATTTAGACGAAAAAGGGTTTAAGTACGAAGATATTAATGTAACTGAAAATCAGGAGGCCCAAAAAGAAATGATTGATAAATCAGGACAAATGGGCGTCCCGGTCACAGAAATTAACGACGAAATTGTTATTGGCTTTGATAAAGCCAAGGTTGATCAATTACTTAATATAAAGGAGTAAAAATATGATAAAAATTGCTATTAACGGATTTGGTCGGATTGGTCGGTCGACTTTTCGTCGAATTTTAGATAAACATTCTGATTTGGAAATGGTAGCAATTAATGATTTAGCTGATGCTGAGACCTTAGCTCATCTTTTAAGGCATGATTCGGTTTATGGCGCTTATGATAAGAAAGTTGAATCTGATCAGAACGGTTTAATCATTAATGGCAAGAAAATCAAAGTTCTGTCTGAAAAAGAGCCGGGGCAATTACCCTGGAAAGATTTAGGGGTTGAAATTGTTTTGGAATGTACTGGGTTTTTCGCCAGCCAGGAAGGAGCCAATCAGCATTTAGAAGCCGGGGCTAAAAAAGTTATCATTTCTGCGCCCTGTAAAGATTCAGGAATTCCTCATTTTATTTTAGGAGTTAATCAGGAGAAATACGATGCTTCCAAAGATAATCTTGTTTCAATGGGTTCCTGTACAACAAATTGTCTGGCACCGGTAGCAAAGGTTCTACACGAGAATTTTGAAATAGAGAGTGGTTTGGCCACAACAGCCCATAGCTATACCAATACTCAGAATTTACTTGATTCGCCTTGTAAGGATTTAAGAAGAGCCCGGGCAGCGGCGATGTCAATGATTCCAACTACAACCGGAGCCGCCATTGCCGTAACTAAAGCCATGCCGGAGTTAGAAGGAAAGATTGATGCCATGGCCATTCGGATTCCAACACCGATTGTTTCTTTGATTGATTTCGTTGCCAAGGTCAAAAAGGAAACAGATATTAAAGGAGTCAATTCTGCTTTTGAAAAAGCTGCTTCTGAAATGAAAGGAATTTTGGATGTTGAAAAAGATTTCTTAGTTTCAATGGATTACAAAGGCAATACTTTTTCAGCTGTTATTGATTTGGCTTCAACCATGGTTATGGGGAGGAATTTAATCAAAGTTCTGGCTTGGTATGATAATGAATGGGGATATGGTTGCCGTTTGGCGGAGTTTGCGGAATATATTGGTAAAAAACTATGATTTACATTGGAGCTGACCACGCCGGGTTTAATTTAAAAGAAGAACTTAAGAAATATCTTAAGGAATTAGGGTATGAATTTGAAGATTTAGGGAATAAGGAGCTTGATTCTCAAGATGATTATCCTGATTTTGCTTTTCAAGTCGCTAAGAAAGTAGTTGAAACAAAAGGACAGGGGATTCTAATCTGCGCAACAGGTTCCGGGATATGTATGGCAGCGAATAAGGTTAGGGGAGTAAGAGGGTCAGTTGCCTGGGATGAATTTACCGCTCTTCAGGCCAAGGAGCATAATAATGCTAATATTATTTGTCTGGCTGGAAAGGTTTTGGATGTTGAAGCGGCTAAAAAGATTATTCGATTGTGGCTGGAAGCGGATTATGCCGGCGAAGAAAGGCATACCCGGAGATTAGGGAAAATAGAACAAGGGGAAAAATGATTGAAATTATTCCAGCTATTATTGCTAAAGATTTTAATGAATTAAAGGAAAAAATCAAAAAAGTTGAGCCATATGTTGATTGGGCCCAGTTGGATGTTATGGATGGAAAGTTTGTTGAAAATATTACCTGGAATAATCCAGAAGAATTAAAGAAACTAGAAACGAAAGTAAATCTGGAAGCCCATTTAATGATTGAGAATCCGGAAAAGATTATTGATCAGTGGATTGATTCAGGGGTTAAAAGAATAACTTTTCATTACGGGTCAACTGATAAACACGGGGAAATTCTTGATAAAATTAAGGAAAAAGGGTTGGAAGCCGGAATAGCAATTAATCCGGGGATGCCAATAGAGGTTATTGAAGATTTTGTTCCAAAGCTGGATTTAATTCTTGTTATGACGGTTGAGCCGGGCAGGGGCGGTCAGGAATTAATTCCTGATACTCTGGCCAAAGTTAAAAGATTACAGGATATTTATCCTGATAAAAAAATTCAGGTTGATGGCGGAGTTAATTTGGAGAACGCCAGGGAATTAATTAAGACCGGGGCAGATATTTTAGCTGGTGGCTCAGTTATTTTCAAAAGCGACAGTATTGAAGAAACAATTAATCAATTAAAAGAATATGGAAATTAAGGAATTAGAAAAAAAAGCCAATCAAATTAGAAAAGATATTATTCAAATGCTGGTTGAGGCCAAATCAGGCCATTCAGCTGGATCTTTGGGTATGGTGGAAGTTTTTCTGGCTTTGTACTTTGAAGTTTTGAAGCATAATCCCAAAAAACCTGATTGGGAGGAACGCGATAGATTAATCTTATCAAATGGCCATATTTGTCCGGTCCAATATGCTGTTATGGCTCATGCTGGATACTTTCCTGTGAGCGAATTAAAAACACTGCGTAAACTTGGTTCTCGGCTGCAGGGCCATCCTCATCGAGGAGCTTTACCGGGAATTGAAAACAGTTCCGGGCCTATTGCTCATGGTACTGGTATTGCTGTTGGTATGGCTATTGCTGGTAAAATGGATAAAAAGAAGTACCAAGTTTACGGGTTGGTCGGCGATGGCGGACAAGATGAAGGGATGAGTTGGGAGGCGGCTGCCTTGGCTGGCAAGTGGCGTTTAGATAATTTAACTTTCATTATGGATAGGAATAATATCCAGATTGATGGCTATACAGAAGATATTATGCCCAAAGAGCCGCTTCGTGAAAAATACGAGGCTTTTGGTTGGCATGTTCTTGATGTTGATGGGCATAATATGCGGGAAATTATTGATACTTGCGAAAAAGCCAGGGCAATTTTCGAGAAACCGGTTATGGTAATAGCTCATACAATTCCGGGTAAGGGAGTTGATTTTATGGAGAATAAGTTTGAATGGCACGGTAAGGCGCCATGTAAGGAGGAGGGAGAAAAAGCCCTTGAGTGTATCAGAACTTTGGGCGGTAGAATTAAAAGCGAAGGAGAATAAATATGAATTTATCAGAAAAAGTTTTTCAGAAAGATAAATTAGATCAAGTTCCTACTCGTAATGGTTATGGCGAGGGTTTGGTTTTAGCAGGTAAAGAGGATGAAAATGTGGTTGTCTTGGGCGCGGATTTATCCGAATCTACTCGGGTATCTATGTTTAAAAAAGAATTTCCAGAAAGGTTTATCCAGTGCGGCATTGCTGAACAGAATATGATGAATACGGCGGCAGGCCTGGCCCTGGCTGGAAAAATTCCTTTTGTTTCTACTTACGCTGTTTTTTCTCCAGGGATGAATTGGGCTCAACTGCGCGTTAGCGTCATACAGAGCGATGCCAATGTTAAGGTGGCCGGAGCGCATGCAGGAGTTTCTGTCGGACCCGATGGCATGAGTCATCAAGCCTTGGAGGACATTGCCATTACCCGTTGTCTTCCGGATTTAGTTGTTTTAGCGCCCTGTGATTTTATTGAAACCCGTAAGGCCACTTTGGCTGCTGCCAAATATGAGGGGCCAGTTTATTTGAGATTTGCCCGGGAAAAAACGCCTGTTTTTACTACAGACAAGACGCCATTTGAAATTGGCAGAGCCCAGATTTTCAAAGAAGGCAAAGACGCGGCAGTAATTGCCTGTGGTCCGGTTGTTCACGAAGCTTTGTTAGCCGCCCATGATTTGGAAAAAGAAAAAATATCTGTCGCTGTGGTTAATAATCCGAGTGTCAAGCCGATGGACGAAGAAACTATTATTGAAACGGCTAAGAAAACTGGAGCAGTTGTCACGGCCGAGGACCATCAGGTCATGGGAGGGATGGGCGGTGCCGTTTGCGAAATCTTGTCTAAGAATATGCCGGTTCCAGTTGAAATGATTGGCGTTCAGGACCGTTGGGGTGAATCGGGTACGCCAGAGGAATTAATGAAAGAATTCGGTTTGGTTGCGGAGAATATTAAAGAAGCAATTAAAAAAGTATTAGAAAGAAAATAAATGGAATACGATATTATTACTTTTGGTTCTGCTACTCAAGATGTTTTTATGAGCAGCAAAGAGCTGAAAGTGGTTGAAGGAGAAGAATTTAATACCAAAAAAGGACTTTGTGTTCCTTTGGGCTCAAAAATCGCCATGGATGAGATTTCTTTTGCCATGGGCGGCTGCGGAGCTAACACTTCCGTCACTTTTGCCTTACAGGAGTTTAAATCAGCCTATTGCGGCATGGTCAGCAATGACTTTGCCGGCAATATGGTTAAAGAAGAATTAGAAAAACATGGAGTTTCTCTTGATTTGGTCAAGGAAACCGACAAAGAATCAACTTCTTTTTCAGTTATTGTTTCTTTGCCAAAGGTTGGAAGAAGTATTCTTCAGAAAAGAGGCGCTTCGCATTCATTGACTCCGGATGATATTGATTTCGATAAATTAAAAGCCAAATGGTTTTATGTTTCTTCAATGTCGGGTAAAAGCGCTCAGTTATTTAAACCGGTTATTGACCAGGCGGTTAGAAACGGGATTAAATTGGCTGTAACGCCGGGTAAGACCCAATTAACAAAAGAAATTGAAACTCTGAAATCCATTTTGGATAAAGTTGATATCTTTATTCTCAATCTCGAAGAAGCCGCTATGCTGACCGGACTTGATATTGAAAAAGAAAACGAGATTTTGAATAAATTAGACAAAATGATTAAAGGAATTGTCGTTATTACCAAAGGCCCTGATGGATTGATTGCTTCTGACGGCAGGAGTCGCTATTCGGCCGGGATTCCTAAATCAGATTTGGTTGACCGGACTGGAGCTGGGGACGCTTTCGGCTCTGGTTTCGTTGCTGGATATATGGAAAAAAAAGATATTGTTTATGCAATTCAATTAGGAACAGCTAACGCCACTGGAGTTGTTCAAGAGTTCGGTGCTGTTAACGGACTTTTAAAAAAAGGAGATTGGGGCAAATGGGAAAAAATAGAGGTCAAAAAAGAGGCTTTACCCTAATAGAGCTTCTTGTTGTTATTGCCATTATTGGAATTTTAGCCACAATTGTTTTGGTTGGCGTTAATTCTGTCAGGGAAAAAGCAAGGGATACAAGAAGATTGGCTGATTTAAGACAGATGCGGGTTATTTTTGAAGACTATATCAACACCAACGGGAATGTTCCCGGCAGCAGCCAAGGTTGTTATCTTTCAAGTAATAGTTCGCAATGGGATGGCTTGGCTTCTACCCTGGGCGCTACTCTGCCGGTTGATCCTAAAAACGGGACCAATGACTACACATATGCTTTTTTCAGGTCTAATTATGTCCCCGGAGGCTGTGATGGTTCTCCGGAATGCGGATGGATAATGTTTAGAAGAGAAAACGATAACTACATCGTCTTGATGATTTTTGACAAAGGAGGTTATTCTTTAAGCACCGTTGCTTCTTCCTGGTGGTCGGGCGGGGCCTGGAGCCCTAATTGCGGTGGAGATAGCTATTCCGGTTATGTGGAATATTAAGAAATTATGAGCGAATCAATTAAAAAATTAGCTCAGTTGTTAAGAACGCCGTCGGAGGTGATTTTTGATTTAGAAAAGAAAATGAATCAAATTACTGGCAAGGAGGGTATTGTTGATAAAATAGTTGGGGAGATAGAGAAAAAAACAGACGGGCAATTAAGGGAAATGGGATTGGGTCCGGATAATTCTCCAGAGGAAGTTTACCAGGGTCTTTTGGATAGGATCAAGGAAGTTGACCAAAATCTTTTTAAGTATTTTGGCAATCCTGATTTTTCAAAGAAAGAAGATTACCAGAAGATATTAAGGACGATTAAAGAATTGGTTGGTAATTCAAAAGGATTCTTTTTAAAACCTGAAAAAGCCAAGGAGTTGTTCAAAAAAAATCCTCCCAAACAGATTATGGAAGGATTGGGCTATGATGATATTGACCAAATGCTTGAAAAAGAGGATATTTTTGAACTTTTTTCAGCTTTACGTTTTGCAGAAAACAAAGAATGGATGAATGAAAGGTTTTTTGTTCCTTTTAAGGATTTGACTAAGGATGATTTTGAGGAAAGAGAAATCAAGGTTATGGTTCTGGATGAAAAATGGGTTGAGATTGGAGAAAAATTTTCAAGCAAGAAACTTCATCATATGAGTCATTTAAAAGAGATGGGAGTTGTTTTTGTTATTCCAATCAGAGAAACTAATCCAGGAGAAACAATTTTTCTTCTTTTTATGACCTTACACTATATCTCCGAAGTCGGCTGGTATTCACAGCTTTTTGAATCATATAGTAAAAAGGGTGATTTCGCTAAAAAAATGGCTGATGCTTTGAGGGTTAAAACAACTTCGGAGAGTTTACCTGGGAACAATTGGCGGATTATGCCTGGATATCTGGCTAAGGATGATATTAATGATTCTCGGCTTTTTACTCCCCATATTAATTTGGAATCTCTTTTCTATTTAAAAGTCTCTAAAATCATTTCTCACTTTTCAGAAGAAAATCCTGATTTGGGGCTTAATTTTTGGGTTAATTCGGAAAATTCAGTCAGAATTATCAAAGAAAAATTAATTAGTTTTGACCTTTTTGATAATGGAGTCGCTTTTCCAGGAAAAGTTGATTTTAACTCAAGATATATTTATCATCAACAGGAATCTCTTTGGAATGAAATATTTATTCAATACTTTAACGAAGAAAAACTTAATAAAGTCTTGATGGAAAATTTGGATAAGGGCTTTGTTGTGGTAGAATAGTATTATGAATAAATTAGAGAAAATCACAACTAATGGAAAAGCAATCTATTTGGCCTATGATCATGGCATGGAGCATGGACCAATTGATTTGACCGGTAAAAGCATTGACCCGGACTATGTTTTAGATATTGCCGTTAAAGGGGGGTACAATGCTGTTGTTCTGCAAAAAGGAATTGCTGAGAAATATTATCCGGCTTACAAAGATAAGATTCCTTTGATTATTAAATTAAATGGGAAGACTAGATTAGTTAAAGGAGAAGCGCTTTCAAGACAGGTTTGTTCGGTTAAAGAAGCGGTTGAACTGGGAGCGGTTGCAGTTGGTTACACGGTCTATGTTGGCAGCGGCCACGAATCAGAAATGTTAAAGGAAATCGGCAGAATTGAAGAAGAAGCTGATGCTGCTGACTTGGCTGTTATTGGCTGGATGTATCCTCGGGGAAAAGGAGTTAAAGATGATGATTCGCCTGAAATTACTGCCTATGCGGCTCGTTTAGGCCTTGAATTAGGCCTTGATATGGTTAAAATTAAATACTGCGGTTCAAAAGAATGCTTTCAAAGGGCAGTTGAGTCAGCCGGCAAAACCAAGGTTGTTTTATCCGGCGGACCCAAAGTTTCTGATCAAGAATTTCTTAAAGTTATGGAAAATGTTATGGCTGCCGGAGGAATTGGAGTTGCAGTTGGTCGAAATGTCTGGCAAAGAGAAAATGCCATAGAGTATAGCCAGAAGTTGAGAGAAGTAGTTTTTAAAAATTATGAAAGTATCAATTGATAAGGAAACTTGCATCGGCTGCGGTAGTTGTGTTGCGGTTTGCCCGGATTGTTTTGAGATGGGGGAGGATAATAAGCCGATATTAAAAGGTGGGGGAGAAACCTGTGATGACCCTTGCGTTAAGGAGGTTGAAGAAATCTGTCCAGTTGATGCGATTAAGGTAGAGGAGTAGATCTATTTCCAATAATTGTCTCCTTGACCAAGGGGGCTTTTTTAGTTAGAATAAAAGACATGTTAGAACTAATTGCTCAACTGCGGCAGGCCCTAGGCGGTCGCCGAAATAACAATCTCCGGAAGCAAGGAATGATTCCGGCTGTTTTGTATGGTCATAAGATTAAGAATCTTAATTTAATAGTTAAAAGTCATGATTTTGAGAAAGTTTATCAGGAGGCCGGGGAGAGCACCTTGGTTAAATTAAAAATTGAAGGAGAAAAAGAAAGGAATGTTTTAATCCATGATATTTCCAAGGACCCGGTTAGTAATAAGGTTATTCATATTGATTTTAATCAGGTTAAAATGGATGAAAAAACTACTGTTGAAGTTTCTTTGGTTTTTGTTGGTCAATCCGAAGCGGTTGAAGCCGAGGCTGGTGTTTTGGTTAAGAATATTCAGGAAGTTGAAGTTGAGGCCCTGCCGGCTGATTTACCTTCTGAAATTGAAGTTGATATTTCTGTTTTGAAAACTTTTGATGATAATATTTATGTTAAAGACCTTAAAATTCCTGAAAAAGTTGAATTAAAGGCTAACCCTGAAGATTCGGTTGCTTCGGTTATTCCGCCTCGAAGCGAGGAAGAATTAGAAGCCCTGGAAGAGAAACCAGAAGAAGAAGTTGAAGATGTTGAGGTTGAAGAAAAAGGCAAGAAGGAAGAGGGAGAAGTTGAAGCCCCTGAAGCGGAAAAGCCTGCTCCTGAAGGGGGAGTTAAAGAAGAGGAAAACAAGGAGGAAAAATGAGTAAAATCTTAAAAAGTATTTCTTTTTCCCGATGGGTAATTCTTTTAATATTATCCTTTTCTTTGATTTTCCCTTTTTATGGAGAAAGCGCCAGTAATGTTGATGAATTAAAACAGGATTTGGAAAATCAGATTAAGCAGAAACAAGAAGAAATTAATCAGTACCAGCAAAAAGTTCAGGAAAACCAACAACAAGCCCATAGTTTAAAAAATGAGATAAATATTCTGGAAAATGAGATTAGTAAGTTCAGGGCAGAGATAAGTCAAATTGATTTGGTCATCCAGAAAAGCACTCTTAATATCAGGGAAATTGACGATCAGATTGGCGGCTTGGAAAGCGAAATGGATGAAAAAAAGGACTTATTAGGCGAATACATTAGAATCGTTGCCCGTTATGACCAAGAAACCCTTTTAGAAGTTATTTTAAAAAATGATAAGTTCTCTGATTTTTTTGATGAAATTAATGCTTTTGAAAGCGTTCAGGATAGAATTCAGACGGTTCTGGTTGTTGTCCAGGCCCTAAAAGATGATTTGGAAGTTGAAAAGGATAAAATGGAAGATGAAAGAGAAGAACAGAATCGTTTGAAATCTCTTCAATTAATTCAACAAAAATCAGTTGAAACAAAGCAATGGCAAAAAGAAGATTTACTTGATAAGACCAAAGGCCAGGAAGCTGCTTATCAAAATTTAATTAAAGGTCGGGAAGAAGAAATTACTTTCATCCAAGAACAGTTGTCGCTTTTGGAAAAATACAATATTACCTTAGAAGAGGCGGTTGCCCACGCTATTTTCGCCGCTTCCAAGACCGGCATCAGGCCATCTTTTCTTTTGGGGGTTTTAGAAGCTGAATCGCGCCTAGGTCTTAATGTTGGAACTGGTAACTGGGAAAAGGATATGTATCAGTGTTATCGGAGTCTGGGCTATATTACCAAGGCCGAACAGCAAAAAAACGCTTTCTTTTCAATCTGTCAGGAATTAGGCCTTAACCCTGATACTCAGCCGGTTTCAGCCGAACCCTGGTATGGTTGTGGCGGAGCAATGGGCGTTGGCCAGTTTATGCCAACAACCTGGTTGGCTTACAAGGATCGGGTCGCTAATTTGACTGGTAATAATCCGCCTAATCCCTGGGTTCATCGGGACGCTTTTATGGCTTCATCGATTAAATTATCAGAGGGCGGCGCTAATCAGAGAACCGAGATAGGGGAAAGGACAGCCTACGCCAAATATCTGGGCGGTAGTCGTTACAAGAAATGGATTTGGCATAATGTTACGACTTATGTTATCAATTTAACTGCCAATTTTCAAAAACAATATTTTGAGTAAAACCCTTGACAAATTATGTTGGGGGTGATATAATGGGGACACAGCAGCAATGGTGAATGAGAGCGGAGGCTTTCTAATAACCGTCAATCACGGTTGGAACGAGGGGATTCAGTAATCCAACCGTACATTTCTCTCATTCACCGCTGCTTTCTCTCGAATTAGCAAATAGTAGCGTGAGAATTCTGACCCTTTGGGGTTCCAAATTCCCTCCTGTTGGAACGGGCTCTGATGCCCAAAAGGATTCTCACACTACTGTTTACTAGTTGTATTAGTAAACGGTAGTATTCTCTTATCCTTCTAATCTGGCATTGCTCGATTATTAGATGATAGAATGCTCTCCAGCGCTGTTTTTTAAATAGTGTCTGGAATACCTTGAAAATCATTTCATATACAAAAGACCCCGTTCTGCGGGGTCTTTTGTATTTCTAAAGTATTAAAGCAAAGAACTATATTCAATCCCAGGCAACCAGGGAACTGTATTCCTTAATAATTTCAAGTTGCTCGGGAGTCAAGTTTAGAGAAGCATTAATTGCTTCTTCAATTAAATTCTGGGAAAAGGCAATCTCTTGACCAACCTCTAATGGCTTTGAGCCGATTTTGTCCTTGAGGTAATCTTCAACATAGACCTTGTGTTCATTGGTCAGTTCGCTTAGATTATCTGCCAGGTAGTTTTTCAGGGCTCGACGGGCTAAATGAGTGACTCCTTCGCCGGCAACGGCTTTTTCTATCAATTGGTCGTTTTCTTCTCTTGATTCCGGAATAATCTCTTGGATAACTGGTTCTTCTGGTGTTTGGATGGTTTCTTGACCGATAATCGGTTCACCTTTAGAATTAAGAACAACTCCTTCGGTTGAAACACCGTTTTCTTTCAGAGGAATTCCGGCTTCTTCTCCTGTTCTTTGGCTAGCGTAAAGGTAAATGCCGCCGGCCAGGATAAGAAGAGCGATAATCGGCAGAACAACAGAACTACCATAGCGGTTAATCCATCCTTTGGTTTTTTTGCCCCAGCCGCCTTCATCATAATCAAGACCGAACTGCGGACCACCGGTTGGTTGGGGAGATTGGCTTTCCGGCTGATTTGCCATAATAATATCTCCTTTCTCGACCTTTTCCCTCCGCCAAATTTTAATAGATCTAAATTTCAATAACAACTGGTAAGACCATTGGTCGTCTTTGGGTTTTAGTATACAGGAATTGGCCAATCTTGTCACGAATATTGTCTTTAACATAACTCCAATTAGTTTTTTGACCAGGAGAGGACGATTGACCGACTATTTCCTTAACTTTTTTCCTGGTTTGATCAAGAAGTTCTTTTGATTCTCTTAAATAGACAAAGCCGCGGGAAATGATATCGGGTTCGCCGCGGACCTTGCCGGTTTTGCTGTCAACAACGGCAATAACAACAAACATGCCGTCCTGGGACATGGCTTGCCTGTCTCTTAAAACAACCTGGCCAACATCACCAACACCCAATCCGTCAACCATAACATAATTATTCGGAACCTCTTCTTTGGTTAATTTAATTGAATTCTGGTTGAGAAGAATAACTTTGCCGTTTCCGCCAATAAGGGTGTTCTTTTTGGCAATGCCAACGCTTTCAGCGATTTCGCCGTGGAGTTTAAGCATGTAATAACTGCCGTGAATAGGAATGAAGAATTTGGGCTTAATCAGGTTAATCATAACCTTAAGGTCTTCTTCCTGGCCGTGTCCGCCGGCATGGACATCCATCATCTGGTAATGATAAACCCGGGCACCCTGCTGCCATAAAAGGTCTTTCAGATTCTGAACAGTTCTTTCATTTCCCGGAACAACCGAAGAAGAAAAGATAATTGCATCGCCTTTCTGAACTTTAATATGGCGATGTTCCTGGTTAACAATTCTCATCAGAACAGCGTTTTCTTCTCCCTGGGCGCCGGTGCAGAGAATAACAACCTTGTTGTCCGGATAATCATTAGCCCGGTTAATTTTAATCAAAGTTCCTTTTTTAGCTTTAAGATGACCAAGTTTTCTGGCAATTTCAACATTAGTTCTCATGCTATAGCCGTCAACGGCAACTTTCCGGTCGTACTTTTCAGCCAGGTTAATAACTTCCTGGACCCGGCTGATTAAAGAAGCAAAAGTAGCAATAATGATTCGATTTGGGGCTTCCTTGAATATCATTTCAAGATTATCCTGAATTTCTTTTTCAGAAATGGAATGACCGGGTTTTTCAGCACTGGTGCTGTCTGACATCAGGGCTAAAACGCCTTTTCTGGAGATTTGAGTTAGTCGGGAAATATCGGTTGGCTTGTCGCCAACCGGGCTATGGTCGAATTTAAAGTCGCCGGTGTGGACAATTCTTCCAACCGGGGTGTCAATAACCAGGCCTAATCCGTCAGGAATATTGTGATTAACATGGAAAAATTCAATCTTAAAGCAACCCAATTCAATCTTATCGGTTTCTTTGATTTCATTAATATCTGGTTTTGGGGAAGAAGGGAAATCATCCTGTCTTTTTTTAATAATTCCGGCAGTCAGGGGAGTGGCGTAAATGGGCGGATTGCCTAATCGGCCAATTGAATGGGGAATGGCGCCAATATGGTCGTAATGGCCATGGGTGATAATGATTCCTTTAATTTTCTCTTTTTTATCCTTTAAATAGGCGGTGTTGGGGATAATGTAGTCAATGCCGGGCATATTTTCATCCGGAAATTGAAGACCCATGTCAACGATAATGATTTCATTGCCATATTCAAAAACCGTCATATTTCGACCGACTTCTCCTAATCCGCCTAAAGGGATTATCCGCAGGTCTTTTGCAGACCTTGATTTAGTTGTTTGTATCATATATTTTTTGTCATCAGAAATGACAAGTAATTAAGAGTGCCGAAGAAGGGACTCGAACCCTTAAGCCCGTGAGGGCATACGGTTCTGAACCGTACGCGTATTCCAGTTCCGCCACTTCGGCCAGACCTATTTCCACTCGTAATTTTGTGGATTTTTTAAAAAGTCCAGTTTTTCTAAATTATTGACCAGATTGTAGGTTGGCTGGTCTTGAAGAATGTTGAATTGAGAAAGATTGTTTGGTTTTTCAATTCTTAATTCTGGAACAGATGAATAATTTGGATTTTTAATCCATTCAATATTTTCAGACTCAAGGGCGTAATATCCAGCCCCTTTTAATTCTTTAATTTCTTCATAATCATGCTGGCTGGCTGTTGCTTCCCAATTAGCCATAACGGTTTTTTCTCTGGTTGGATTTATGCTGAAATGAGCATAACCGGGACGGACAATGTATTTATCTCCGGCTGAACAATTAACTGTAAAAATGTCTTCAATTTTATCATTTTTGAATTTCTGGAATAGAAATTGAACCTGGCCTTCCAGAACCTCATAAATTTCCGGATAAGCAATATTGGTTCCCGGGACTAGAGAATGGGTATGGCCAAAGGTTTTATTGCATTCTTTTCCTAAGGCTAAGGAAGCGAATTTGGTCATATCATACCCAAGGCCAGATTGAGATATCTTCTTTTTATCCTGGTCGTTTTCTGCCATATTTCGCCAGACATAATAGAGTTCGGTTTTTGGGTCAGCTTTTTTAAGCCATTCCTGGTCATAGACAAGACCCTTCATTTCTTCAAGAAGGCGAATACTGCTTGGTTTAATATTCTCTAATTTCATTATTTCCAAATTCTTTTAGTTTTAACATACCAGTTTTCTATTTGAGAAAACCTTTGGGAATGAGTTGCCAGTTGTTCAATCTCAATCCCTTTGACTTTTTTATTAACCGGATAAAGATAAGTTGGGCTATAAAGGAAAATAACCGGAACATCTTCAATTAATTCTTTTTGGAATTCCTGATACTTTTCAACTCTTTTTTCCGGGTTCATTTCTTGTCTTCCTTGTTCAAGGAGTTTATCAACATCCTTGTTCTGATAAAGGGCCAGATTAAGACCGGGGTCTTTTCTTTGGGACGAATGCCAAAAGGCAAAAGGATCAGGGTCAGCGCTTAAAACCTCTCCGAAGAGAAGGGCCTGGTACTGACGGGGTCGGATGTAGTCCTGCTGGACAATGGTTGGTTCGGCTATTTCTAAATTGATTTTAGCGCCGAGCTTTTCCCATTGGGATTTGAGCATTTCTGCAACTTGGTTTAATTCCGGCCAATTGGTTGTTAAAAGAGTAATTTCTAGATTTTCTTCGTTGTTGTTAATTTCTTTTTCCCTGATACCATCTTCATTTCTATCTTTCCAATCATTGGATTCTAATAGGTTCTGGGCGTGGTCAAGGGCAAAATCATAAACCTTGGTTTCCTGGGTGTATCCTAACCAGCCGGGCAAAAGGGGAGAATCAACTTGGATAGCTTCGTTTTTTAAAACCTCCTGAACAATCTCGTTTTTGTCGGTGGCGTAGGATAGGGCCAGGCGAACATTTTTATCAGAAAGGGGTTTGCTTTCAGTCTGATTAAAAAAAACGGCGTAATAGATTGGCAGATTAATCCGGTGAATATTAAGACTATTTCTAATCCCATTTAATTTTCCGGCCGGCAGAAAACTTAATCCGTCAACCTTTCCTTTTTGATAGGCCTTAATCAAATCATCCTGGCTGGTGTAGAATTTAAAAGTAATTTTATTAATAAAGGGCCCTTTATTCTCAAGAGAAATTAAATAGAAATTCTTGTTTCTTTCAAATTCAATTAATTCAACTTTGCCGTCTTTGTCCTGGTTAATTTTTTTGAATTTGTAGGGACCAGAACCAATTGGTTTTAAATTGTATTCAGCCAGGGCAAAATTAGAAGATGATATCCCTGCCCATAAATGCTTGGGGAGGATTCCAACCGTCAGATTATGTAAAAATGGGGCATAGGCAGTGTTAAGTTTGAATCGAATACTGAACTCATCAATCTTTTCAACTTCAACTCCCTGCCAGTTAATTTTAAGAGGGCTTTTAAAATCAGGGTTCTGGATAGTTTTGATTGTAAAAATGACATCATCGGCTATTAGGGGCTCTTTATCATGCCAGAGAACATTCTTTTTTAATGAAATATCATAGGTCAGGCCGTCTTCTGAAATGGTGTATCTTTGGGCTAGGTCGGGGATAAGGTTTCCCTGGCTATCGTATTTAAATAAGCTTGAATAGACAATCTGGGCAATATCTCTGTCAGCATCATTGGCTTGGGCCAGGACGGGATTAATGAAGCGGGGCTGGCCAAGAATGCCCTCCTGGTAGTCTCCGCCGGTCTGGGGCAGTATTTTGGTCTGGCTAAGATAGGCATTGGTTACTAAACCAATTAGAGAAAAAATTAGAACAAAAAGTAAACCGCGGGTTATCCAGCGTTCGCGGGAAGGCAGGATCTTTGTTAAACAGAACCATTGCCTTATACTCGGCCATCTCCCTCCCGGAACCTTAAGTACTCTTAAAAGACCATCTATTAATTTGTTTAATGGATTAGGAATGGATTTAGATGATAAGATTAAGAAAAGCGGTGATAATGAAGAGAGCAGCTAAGATTATTGCGGCGTAGAAGACAATCTTTTCAAATCCTCTTTTGGTGTAATAGCTTTCTCCGCCACCGCCACCGCCACCGAAAATAGAAGAACCGCCAGCTCCTCTTTGTTGAAGAAGGATAGCGGTAATTAGAAGCAGGGATATTACAATTTGAATAATTGGCAGAATTGATTCCATTAATCTTTCTTTTTCCTTTTGGCTGGGGCAAAAAACATATTAACAATACTGATGATTAAAACTCCCCAGAAATATGACCAGATGCCGGTAATAGTTAATTCAGGGACAAAGTATTCCAGAAGCCATAAAAGGCCCATGTTTATGATAATAATGAAAAGCCCTAAACTTAATATTATCAGAGGGGCAGAAATTAGTTTCAGAATCGGCCTGATAATGAAGTTAATTAATCCTAAAAGTAATCCAGCGATAATTAGGGTTAAAATATCGCCTTGAAAAACAATGCCTGAAATCAGATAATCGGCTAGGAAAATAGCCAGGGCATTAACTAGGATTTGAACAATAAATCTGATCATTAATAGATTTTAGCATTAATAAATTAGTCAAGTCAAGGTTTCTTTTTTCTGATCAATTTCTGTAATTTAAAGACGCTTTTGCCCGAAACCTGCATTTTAGGCTTTTTCTTTTTTTCTCTTTCTCTTGCTTTTTTTCTTTCTTTTTCTTCGATTTGTTCTAATTCCTTTTTTTTCATATCTTAATTCTATCATATTTGTCCCAGATTGTCATTCTCTTGACTAAAATACTTCAATAAGGCATGATAAAGAAAAATATGTTTGTTGCTTTAAAAACTTTATATAGGGGAGAATGCTATGAAAAATCCAGGATTAGAATTATTAGAAGAAGAGGAAATATTAATAGAGGAGGAAGAGGAAGAAGATGATTGGGCAATTGGTCTAGTGGAGCTTTTTGGAGCGCTCTTGTTAATATGCTGTTTAGCAATTTGCGCAGGATTTATTTTTTCGCCTTTATATCTACCCTTTTCTTCCCCGGATACTTTCTGAAATCAAGAGTTTATTTTTCAATTATTCGATTTTCTAGAAAGGAGAAAAAATGAACAAAACTGAAAGAGAATTACTCGAAAAACACGGAATTCCGGAAAAAATTGAGACCGGGAGTGGAGAAATTTTTACCTTTGAGGATGTTTGTCCGCTAACGGAAATCAGATCAGTTGACAGAAACCAAAGTTTATGGATTCTGGGATTCCACTTTAAAAAAGTGCGAGCCATTTCTCGGATATGAAAGGAAATGTTATGGCTGAAAAATGCGATGTTTGTACTAAGGAGATAAGGGAAGGTGATTTCTGTTATGTTTTGGATGATTTCACTTTCATGTTCGGCCGACTGGAAGAAATAAAATCTGGCAACGGACTTGTTATATCTCAGGAGGGCGATAACCGGAAGAAACTTTGCAGCAAAGGTTGTTTCCTAGAAAAAGTAGATCGATTGGTAGAGGCACAAATCGCTGCCCATAGAGAGGGATTTTAATTTGCCGCCTTGGTTGGTCAAAGACTGACCCGGGCGGCTTTCATTTTTGTTTGATTCAAGATATGATAAGAATATTATGAAAAACTTTAAGATTTACCCATGTATTACCGGCCATGAGGGTATTGACTGGCAATCTCAATTAGAGGAAATTAATCAATTTGGAATAAAGGAAGTCGCTGTTTTTGTTGAATGGTTTAATAAGAAAGAAAGGCCTCATTTATATAAATTCCTTAAGAAATCAACTATTGAAAGGATTCCTTTTGTCCATTTGAGGCATGATACTGATAAGAGTGATATTGAGTTTTTTATGCAAAACTTTAAAACCCAGCATTTTAATATCCATGAAGAACATTTTGATATTTTAGATAATTGGAAGGGTTATCAGGATAAACTTTATCTGGAAATGAATTATGATAATAAGGTAGATAAGGATGTTAAAGTTAGGCAAATTGGCGGGTTTTGTATTGATTTGTCCCATTTTAAATCAGCTATTGCCCGGGGGAACGAAGAAGTATCTTATGCCTTTGAAAGAAGAGGAATAATTAAGTTTGCTTGTAATCATTGCAATGGTTATGACCCTATTAAAATGGAAGATAAGCATACTATTTCTGATTTAAAGGATTTTGATTATTTAACAACTCTGCCTAAATACGTTTTTGGAAAAATTATTGCTTTGGAGGTTAATAACTCAATTAAGGATCAGCTTGAATTTAAAAAACACCTTAATAAGGTGCTCGGGGAGTATTTGGAATGAAAAAGGGTTTTCTGTGTTTATTGTTTCGAAAAACCCTTTTAACTGACCCTGCCCCTGATCTATCCCGGGTGTCAGAGGATTGAATCGGCCCTCGTTCCGAAGGTTCGTCTGTCAGGTTTCCGAGCTTCGCGCTGCTCATTGGAATCCCGCTTGGATCGTCCCAAAGGACTCATCCTCCAGGTCTTGGCTTGCATCAGAGCCTGCTTAGACGGTCAGATTTTCTAAGCATTAAGGACATATTATCAAAATCATTTAATTTGTCAAGATAAAAAGGATTAACTTTTTCGTTAATCCTTCTTATATATAATCACTAAGTTTTTTATTTTGTTTTTGAATAAGATCGAGGCGTAATTTCCCTAATACCCTTGCTTCAATTTGCCTAATTGTCTCCCTGGTTACTCTAAATTCCCTTCCTGCTTCCTCCAGTGTTTTTTCAGCTTCTCCAATTCCGAAACGCATCCGGAGAACTTTCTCTTCTCGGGGACTGTAAAAGGAAAGTTTTTTTCTGATTTTTTCTTTGAGTTCTTTGATTTGGGTTAATTTTTCCGGATTCAGTTCTTTGCTCTCAGTAACCTGGTCAGAGTATCTTTCCTTGGGGGTGTCTTTTTTTCCATCTCCCATGAAATCATCTAAAGAAAGAGTGCTTTTGATTTTAGAATATTGAAATACTTGCTTTACTTTCTCTAATGGAACACCCATCTCTCTGGCGATTTGTTTAAGTGATGGTTGATAACCCAATTTATCAAAAAGTTTACCTCCGGTTTTAAGAAACTTATTAATTAATGTAGCAGCCCGATAGGGAATAGAGATATTATCGCCGTGGGTGTATATCGCATCAAGAATTGCTTGCCTAATCCACCAAGAGGCATAGATATAGAGTTTGCAATTAAATTCAGATCTAAACTTCTTTATTGCTCCTAAGAGTGCGATATTTCCTTCCTGAATTAAGTCGAGCAGATGAAGTTTATGATAATCTCTCGCGCATTCCAGGGCTATTCCTATAATAGTCCCGCTGTTTGCCTTGATTAATTTTTCTTTAGCGTTGGTATCTCCATTTTGGGCCCTTTTGATCAGTTTATTTTCTTCTTTTTGGTCTAAAATGGGACAGTTTCCTATTTCTTCCTGGTATTTTATTAGAATTTCTTCTTCTTTCATTTTTCTCACCTCGTTTTTATTTTTAAAGATCTTTTAGAAATTATACTTGATAATGAGTGGATTAGGAATAGAAATTAGACACTATAACTAATTAATGTTAGGGTTAATATATTAAAACTATGAAAAGAAAAATAATTCAAATTAACGAAGAAAAATGTAATGGTTGTGGTTTGTGCGTTGATGTCTGCGCGGAAGCCGCTTTGAAAGTGATTGACGGTAAGGCGCAATTAACCAAAGATTTCTATTGCGATGGTATGGGCGCTTGTCTTGATGTTTGCCCGACTGACGCTCTAAAAATCGTAGAAAAAGATGCGGCAGAGTATGATCCAGAAAAAACCTATCAGCATGTTAAGGAATTAAGGGGCGAAGATAAAGCCCAAAAAGTTCACGGCATTAAAGGAGAAAGGCACCTGCCAATGGCCTGTGGTTGTCCGGGTAGTATGACCAAGGATTTTCGTCAGGATTCATCCGAAGATAAAAAAGAATCCAAAAATGTAGATTTAAAATCAGAATTAAAACAATGGCCGATTCAAATGCATCTGCTTAATCCGGCTGCCCCATATTTTGAAAATGCAGATTTAGTTCTCTCTGCGGATTGTGTCCCTTTTACATATCCTAATTTCCATCAGAAGTTTCTAAAAAACAAATCCCTTTTAATACTCTGTCCTAAACTTGATGACGGTCAGGACGAATATCTGGAAAAACTAACCGAGATTTTTAAAACTCAAAATATTAAATCTGTTACTGTTGTTCATATGGAAGTTCCTTGCTGTGGCGGCATTGGCGCTCTTGTTAGCCAAGCTCTTAAAAATTCAGGGAAAGATGTTCCGGTCAAGGATTATACAATTTCTATGCAGGGAGAGATAATATAATGGCTCAAGTCAGCAAAATACAAGTTAATAATTTAAAAGAATCTGTTTTAGAATCTGTTAATCAGATTGGTGGTTTTAATAGTTTTCTTAAAGAAAATGAAATTATCCTGTTAAAACCTAATTTTAATACGGCTGATCCTTTTCCGGCTTCAAGTGATTTGGAATTCTTGAAAACTGTTGTTGAATTAGTTTTAGAAGTTAATCCTAAAAAAATCATTATTGGCGAATCTTCGGCATTCTATTTAAGCGCTGAAAAAGTCATGAAAGATTTAAATGTTTTTCAGTTGGAAGAAATAGATTCAAGAATTGAGATTCATAACTTTGAAAATCATAATTGGATTAAAAAAGAAATTGAGGGAGCAAAATATTTAAAAAAAGTTTCAGTTCCTGAATTATTAGATTCTGTTGATAAATTAGTTCTTCTACCTTGCCTTAAAACTCATTCCTGGGCGCAATTTACCGGGGCTTTAAAACTTTCGGTTGGCTTTATTAAACCAATTGAAAGGAATTTTCTTCATCTTCGCCATTTGCAGGAGAAAATAGGAGAGATGAATAAATTAATTAATCCTGATTTGATTATTATGGATGGAAGAAAGTGCTTTATTACCAAGGGACCATCAGAGGGAGAGATTAGGGAGCCAAATTTAATCTTGGCTTCAACTGATAGAATTGGTATTGATATTGAAGGAATTAAAATTATTCAAACATTTCCCGGAAATGATTTAGAAAACATTAATCCGGAAGAAATGATTCAGATTAGGGTGGCAAGAGAACATTTGACAGAATAATAAATTTTGCTAAGATGTCCTTATATGAATAAACTAACCTTCATTTTCATCATTATTGCTATTATCGCAATTGGCGCTGTTTTGGTTATGAGAGAAGGAGAGCCAGTGGAAACTTCTCTGGAAGAACAAAAAAAAGAAGAAACAGAAGATGTTGAGGAAAAAAGTATTTTGACTATGGTTAAAAAGGATGCTAATAGCCAAAAAACTGATCTGGTTGCTGTTGATGGAAGTGATTCTTCGGGAACGGCCTATCGTTTGGTTAAAGACGGAGTATTGTATCATGGAGTAGAGGCTTCCATGCCCGATCCTGATGGAGAAAACAAATATGAAGGATGGCTTGTTCAGCCCAGTCCTTTAAAGTTTTTTTCAACTGGCGTTATGGAAAAAAATGAGGATGGAGTCTGGACTCTGGAATACAGCGTTGGGGAAGAGTTTCCAACTTACAATCGGGTTGTTATAACGGAAGAAACCGTTGTTGACGCCACCCCGGAAAAACATATTATCGAAGGTGATTTTTCAATAGAAGATATTGCCCACCCAATTGAAGAAACAATTAATATTAAAGATTTTACTTTTAATCCTGCAACAATAAATATTAAAAAGGGAACGACCGTTATCTGGACAAATCAGGATTCAACCAAGCATACCGTTACTTCAGATTCTGGCAGTGAATTAGATTCGGAATTACTAGCCAAGGGCGAGACCTATTCGCATCAATTCAATCAAACCGGAACTTTTAATTATCACTGCACACCTCATCCTTTTATGGAGGCAAAGGTTATTGTTGAGTAACAGTTTGACTCATTTGAGCCGCTGATTTTCCCAGCGGTTTTTCAATTGACCCAAAATATTCAAAGGAGTATGATTAAAGAAAGAAAAAGCCCCACCGCTACTCCGAAGATTCGCGAATGGGGCCGCCCCGCTTATGTTTGTTATAGTAGGTGGCGAAATCCCACTTGGAAACCCCTATTATATCTATATCCTTGAAGACCCGGGGATTATCTTTTCAAGGAGGACGACGTTGTTGTGCCACTAAGATGCCTAAGGCGCCTTTTGGGTAGCAACAATGCCATAATGTCCAATATCATAATATTACCACGTTAGACACATTTTGTCAATGGACAGATAGGGCCTCATCTAGTAACGGCCCAAGCTCATCAGAAGTCATTCGATAATATTCATAGATTTCCTGGCTGACGGGGTATTCTGTTCGATATTCTACTCGTCCGCTAGATCGTAAAGCGGATTCAAAGAAAACAAACAGACCGGCAAAATCCAGAAGCTTATCCGTATCAAAGAGCTCACCATCAGCGCTAACTGCTTCTTTCCACAAAATTGCCATTCTTGCGCAAACAGCGTCTAGAAGTAGCCTAAAAGAACGACAAGGCATATCTACTCTTAGTACTAGTAATGGGCTTTTCTGTAATCCTGAGATGATTTCCTTGGTTTTTGTTGTTTTTTTCATTTCTTCTCCTCCTTTAATTTTTAATGTCCCAAAAGCCAAATATTGGCCTATCACAACGATTTATGATTGTTAACATAATACTATATAAACCATAAAAGTCAATGAAAATACTCTCCTGGAATGTTAATGGAATAGGGGGTGGGGCATTGACAAAAGTATTATAGTGTGATAGAATATATAATATAGTTCTTAAAGATAAAAACCTATACCGCATAATTTAATTATAATTTTTAACAGATCTGCAAAGGAGGGTTGTATGGATTCAAAGATTATAGACATTGAAGAATATCTAAAGAAAAAATTAGAAAAGAAAAAGGCGATAGTAGCATCTATTTTTTCTGAGTCCTTTATGAAAATGGATGCCAAATTGGACGAGTTGGATGAATCATTCTGCGATAAAGCTATAGAGCTTTTAGTTCAATTCGATCCGAAATCTCCCCAATCTTCTCTGATTACATCAATGATGAGCAATTTTCAACTCCTGCTTTTAGCAGCAAGAGCATGTTCCTTCGGAGAAGAGATGACCCGTGTTTTACTAGATAAGGCCGTCAATCGGGTTGCGGATTAGGAGAAATAAAAAACGAATCAGCTGTGTCGTAGAGTTAATACGACACGGCTGTTTTTTATTTTCATTTGATTTTTCCCAATTTTTCTGGGATAATGAAGCCATATGGAGGGAAAAATTAAAAAATCCTTCATCCTCAACAAAACCAAAGGATCAGACCATTGTCCAATAGAGATGGGGATGTAGGGAGGGGGTATAAGATGATTAAGAAACGTAAAATATTTTTTGTTGTAGCCAGCGGTGGGGGCGACACCGAGCGCCACTATTTAGATACGATAAAAAACAAGCGAACTGTCGAGGAGGCGGTTCGTTTTTTGAAGCCCGAGGAAATTGAGGAGCTTAAAAAATGCCTGCACGGACAGCCCTATAGTGTTTGGGGAGCAACGCCGGGGAGTGGTAATATTCGCACTTGGGAATCTATGGAGCCGGGCGATTATGTTATGATTTACAGAAGAGGAAAAATAATTTTGGTTGCTGAAGTAGCAATGAAAGCTCATAGTCCTGATTTGGCTAAGCATTTTTGGGGGGTTGATCAAAATGATAAAACTTGGGAATATGTCTATTTCTTAGTTAATGAAGTTGAAGTTAATATTGATCAGGCAGAACTGAATAATTATCTTGAATACGCCCCTAATTATTCACCGCAAGGATTTATGGCAGTTAAACAAGAAAAGGCCGACAAGCTTCTTCTTTTGTACGGTGATTTGATTTCCTTTTTGCAGAGAATAGGAAAAGGAGAAAAGCCAGAAGAGATTGATGTTGAGAAAGAGAAAAAGTTCGAAGATTTTATCGAAAAGAAGCTAAAGAAAGCTCCGACAATACATGACGAAATACAATGGCGCCTAATTAGTTTAGGAAATAAAGCTCATTTTGATGTCTGGGTTCCAAGAGGTGATCAAAATAGGTCTTATAAGGGACAGAGATTTAGAGATTTAGTAATACCGGAATTTCACGAAACCATTGATGTCCCGCCATATATTAAAAATATTGATACGGTTTGGAAGCTAGGGCATTCTGTAAAGTCTGCCTTTGAGATCGAACATACAACCCAAATATTTTCGGGATTGTTAAGGCTTTCCGATCTCAGAGCCCTAGCCCCTAATTCCAATTACCCGCTTTTTATAGTTGCTGAAAGAGAGAGAAGATCAAAAGTATTTAGGCAGCTTGAAAGGCCCACGTTTGCCAATGATTATATAAGCTTGGATAAAGCGGTGAAATTTATCTCTTACGATAAGATTAGAGAACTAGACAAAGAGTTAAAAGATGAAATTATTGGATTTAATATCGATTGGCTAGTGAAAGAGGCTGAATCTTTGGGTTGAAAATCTAAAAAACGATCAAACCATAAGCCGTAAAATCTATGAGCTGTATGGGCTAGGCGAAAAAATCAAGTTAGTTAAAAAGTTAGATTAACTATGTCCAATGTTGGCGGAAAAAATTATAAGCGTGGCTCTGAGTGGCAAAAATGGGATTTGCATGTACATACTCCTGCCTCTTATGCATGGGATGATCCGCGAGGCGATGAGACATACAAAAAGATCATTAAGCGAATGAACGAATCAGACGTCGCGGCTTTTGCCATAACAGATTACTGGACCTTTGATGGGTTTAAAAAATTGATGGAGATTGATGGGGGATTGTCTGGGGATGACAAGCTGAAAAAAACTGTTTTTCCTGGAATCGAATTACGTTTTGATATATTAACAGACGACCAAGACAAAAAGAGAGTTAATTTCCAGGCAATTTTTAATATTGATGACGGGCTTGATAAGGCTCTGTACAGGATTAATCAATTTTACAAACATTTAAAATTGTCAAGCACAGAGAAGATTATTGATGAACAAAGTTTTATTGATATCGCGAAGGATTATCCAGAAGATGTTTTACAGGAATTGACGGGGAAGAAACAATCGGCTTGCGAAAAGGAAGATTATTTGATGGCTGGGTATAAGAGCTGTTACGTGTCCTACGATTGTTTAATAGGCGTTTTAAACAAAAGTAAGGATTTAAGGGATAATCTTTTTATTTCTGCGCCGTGGGATAAATATGGTGGCATTTCAAGAATAGATCCTTTACTCAGAGACGACATTAAAAAGAAGTTAACTAAGCTCGCCGATATTTTAGAAACAGGGAAAGAAGAAACCATAAAATTGTTCTTATTAGATAAGGACCTGCTTAAAAATAAGAGCTGGTCGACCAGCTGGAGACAATTTTTAGATAAAAAAATAAAACCTTGTATATGCGGGAGCGATGCGAAAAAGGTTAATGACATAGGTTTATATCCTGAGAATAAGGCCTGCTGGATAAAATCAGAATCTACTTTTGAGGGGTTAAAGCAAATTACTTATGAACCGAAATTAAGAGTAAAAATCCAGAAGAATAATCCTAGAGAGAGTCAAACTTATGCTCGTATTGACCGCTATTCAATTAACTTTCCTGGCAACTTAAAAATACAGGATAGCGAATCTGATGAAGAATCCGATTTCTGCATAAAAGGGAAAGATGAAATCTATTTTTCTGATAACTTGACCTGTATTATTGGTGGTAGGGGTTCGGGCAAAAGTTCATTAATTCATCTTCTATACAATGCATTAGAAGGAAGAGATTCTGAAAGATTACGCAAAATTAGTTCGCCTCTTATAGATTTAAAACTATCTCCTGATCCGTTAAGTAAAATTAATGAATTAGTGGATGTGGACGTGCCCCTTAGCACAGAGTTCTTTTTGCAGAATGAAATAGAAAAATTTGCAAAAGACATAAGTCAAATGTCTGAATTAATCAGGCACAGACTTAACCGTTTGTCGTCCATCAACACCGAGGACGGAAGTCCTAAGGCTACTAAAGAATTAAAAAGTTTGAAAGAAAAGCAGAGCCTCCATCAGCTAGGAGAAAAATGGAATGGCTCAAGTTCAAGAATAGATGAGCTTATTGATGCCCATGACAATATTACTTCATTAGATCAGAAAATCAGTGGCATAAAGAGAAGAATAAAAACCCTTAAGACCCAAACCGAAGTAATTAAATCAGAAAAATATAAAACTCTACGGGAGGAGGTAAAAAGCATAGCACTGGAAATAAGTAATTTTAAGAATTACGAAAGCGAATATACTCAGGTAGTTAAAGAATTAAGTTCTGTTGTGAAAAGCGCTAGCAAGCTTGACTGGAATGAATATAAGAGCCAATCTGTTTTGGATGAGCTAATTCGAAACATAGGTGATTACAAAACTAAGCTGAGAGGAGTCTTTAAAAAGGCAGAAAGAGTATATAAGGAGAAAAAATGTGAAAATAGCTTACGTATGAAAAAGGAAGAACTAAAAAGCTATCTCAAAGAAAAAAAATTGTCGCCGGAAAATATAGAGGAGCTGACTGATGCCACCGAGCAAATCAATAAGCTTGACAATCAAATAAGGGTGTTCGAGTCACAGAAAGAAATCCATAAAGATGTATACAAACGCAAAAACAACATCCTTGAAGAATACAAATCTGACCATGGTGGTTACAGGGATAGATTTTTTAAAGTTGCCGGCAAACTACAAAAGAGTTTAAAAGGATTGAAGTTCTCAAAAAATAAACACGAGATAACTTTCCATCCAAGAATTAATGAAAGCATCCTAGAAAATAAAGTCGTTGATTTTATTAAAAGCAATAATACTTCGAAAACTCTACTGAGCTCTGATAATATTAAATCGGTTATATTTGGCAACTCTGATACTAGTGCCTTCGTAGGGAATAAAGAAAAAATTGTTGAAGCAGTGAATACATGCGATAAAGCTACTATTCATACCAAAGTGTTAAAAGAATTATTGAATGATAGTGGTTTTACTGAGGGTCTGCATTTGAGAATTGTTAAATATTTTTTTGATATAAATAACATTCAAATCCAAACAAAGTTAGGAGATAAGCCACTTCAAAATACTTCCTTTGGCGAAAGATGTGGAATAGTAATGGGCATTGTTTTGGTTGCAGGCACAAATCCAATCGTTATCGATCAGCCAGAAGATAATCTGGATGGTAAATTTATTTCGAATGTCCTAGTGCCCCTATTAAGAAAGCAAAAACGTAACAGACAAATTATTCTTATCACGAGGGACGCCAATATCGTAATAGGCGGTGACTCAGAGTTAATTGAAATTTTAGAAGAGGATGATGATAGAACAATACTAATTCCTTCTACGATAGAGAATAAATCAAATAGGTCGAGATATATTTGGATACTTGACGGAGGTGAGCAGGCATTCCAGCAACGAGAAAAGAAATACGGTCTGCTAGTAAAATAAAACGGAATGGTTATGTCTACTAATCAATTGAGAGGTAAAATTTTTGAGGATTTAATAAAGATTATTCTTAAGAAACACGGCTATGTTGGGGTGCCGGAAGCTCTTACTAGTTCCTACGGGTTACATCAAAAAAATGGAATAACCAGATTAAAAGGGAGAGGAGCTAAGCATCAAATAGACGCCTTGGGCCAATTTGATTTTCAAATACCGTTTGTTTATCCAATCAGATTAATATCAGAAGCAAAGTGCCTAAACAAGAAGGTAGGTCTGGGGATTGTAAGAAATTTCGTAGGAGTTATTAAAGATGTTTCAGAGAATTATTTTATAGAAGATCTTAACAAGTTAAAGGATGAACAGAGATTTAGATTTACTGATTGCGGGGTCATTTTTTCTGCTTCAGAGTTTACTGAGCCGGCTCAAAAATACGCATATGCTCAAGGAATATACTTAGTCTTGGCTGCTAATTTCTACCCGATTGTTAATAGCCTCATAATAAAAAAGGACTTTTTAAAAGATACTCTTTTAAAGAAAACTTATTTTGGGTTAGCGTCTAGTTTCTACCCTATTATGATAACGGGTAACAAAGAAATCCCTTTCAAAGAGTTTTTGGAAGATAGAGTCGATGTAAAGATCTATTATGATTATAATGAATCGAGAACTGAAATTTACAATTTTAGAATTAGATTTAGGGGATGGGAAGGAGTGTTTCAGCTTCCAAAATATACTTGGCATAAGCATATTACATCCCCTAACTATAAAAGGGCAATGTCTGAAATGAAAAAGAAAATCCTGAACCACATAGATATTCCCATAAAGTTAGGCAATATAAGAAGAATAATCAGGTTTAGACTAGATAGACCTTGGTTAGATGCTATTAAAAAATGAAGCTAAAAAACTAAAAACTCTAGAACTGGCGTCTTTGGTACCCTTTCCTCTAATTCAATCGCCAACAAGGCGGTTTTTTTATTTGCCTTGAAAGAATTAGAAGAGTAGAATAAAAACATGAAAAAACAAGTAGTATTTATTCACGGAGGGACGACCTTTAATACAGATAAGGAATATTTGTCGCACCTAAAAAGTTTAAAGATTGACCTGGATAGGTATAGAAAGCATGGATGGAATAATTCTTTACAGGAAAAACTTGGCAGAAAATTTGATGTCCTGTTACCCAAAATGCCTAATCCAATGAATTCTAAATACAAGGAATGGGAAATCTTATTTAATAAAATAGCCATTCTTTTAGAAAAAGAAGTTGTTTTAATTGGCCATTCAGCCGGGGCAATATTTTTAGCTAAATATTTATCAGAAAACAAGTTTCCGAAAAAGATTATGGCAACTTTTCTTATCGCGCCTCCATATAAAGAAGAAGGGCTGGGAGAATCTTTGGGTAGTTTTGTTTTGTCTAAGGATTTAAATAAATTAAATGAACAAGGTGGTAAAATATTTATTTACCATAGTCAGGATGATCCGGTTGTCCCAATTAGTCATTTAGAGGAATATAGAAAAGATTTACCAAATGCTATTGTGAGGATATTTAAAAACAGAGGGCATTTTAACCAGTCAAAATTTCCAGAATTAATTAAGGATATTAAAAGGTTGTAATCGGTTAATCAAGGAGGTTAGGATGAACATTAAAAAAGGAATAGTTTGCGCTGGTGGCCACGCCACTCGTCTCGGTGAGTTGACCAGGATGCAAAACAAGCATCTTTTAGGAGTTTATAAATGGCCAATGATATATTATCCCTTGAAGCTTTTAGAGAATGCCGGTATCGTTGATGTTATGGTTATCACTGGCAAGGAGCATGCTGGCCGACTAATCGAACAACTAGGTGACGGCCATGTTATTGACAGAGAGGAAAGAGAAATCCTGTCTCTTAATCTAACCTACCGAGTTCAAGTCCGGCCCGGCGGCATTGCCCAGGCAATTGGCTTGACAAAGGATTTTTGCCGTAATCATTCCTTTGCGGCAATTTTAGGAGATAATATCTTTGAAAAGGTAATTGATCTTAATCAAGACTCAGCAAAAAGGGCACATATCTTTTTATGCGAGGTGGAGGACCCGGAAAGATTTGGCGTGCCGACTATTGATGAAGATGGTCAGATTACCAAGATTATTGAAAAACCGGAGAAGGCAGATTCAAAATTCGCTGTGACTGGCCTGTATCTGTATAATAACGATGTTTTCGATGTTATCTCGGGATTAAAGCCTTCAGGAAGAGGCGAATTAGAGATTACTGATATTAATAATCATTATCTTAGAAAAGGAGATCTTTCATATAGTTATGTAAAAGGATGGTGGCGCGACGTCGGAACCCATCAGGCTTTGAACGAAGTCAGTCGGATGGTCAGAGAAACCGGCGCCTGTGGAATAAGATTTTAAGAATCAAAGAATAAGAAGATCATAAACAACGATCTTCTTTATTCTTTTGTTTAATCGCCAACGAGGTGATTTTTTGGTAGAGTAAGAAATAAAAAAGAAACGCCGGGTGAGCGTTTCGATTCTATAGGCCCCGAAGGGTCTATTTTTTGTTTCTGGCGGCCTCCTTAAGTTCAGTAAATGTTCGGAAGATAGCATGTGGTCGATTGTAAAATAGACCTTCACTAAATCCGGAGTATTTAATGAATTTTTCGTATCCAATATAGCAATTCATTATTTTAGATAAATATTGATAGGTTCTAATTATTGAATCCCTAAGTTCTTGTTGGTGTTTCTTTTGTTTCCGATTCTTTTTTTCTTGATCTTTTTCATCTGATTCAGGGAACATCACCATTTGTTTCTTGGGACAATTAGCAACATAGAGATAAAAGAGTATCAATCTTAAAAGTTCCAGTAATTCTGACTTTTTCATCTAACGCCTCCTGTTTTTCGGTATATTTTAAAGGACGATTATTCGCCCTCGTCTTTTATATCAGGATTACCTCCTGACCAAAGACGCAGGAGGCATTCTAGTCTTAAATTTGGGAACACGAATAATTGCTGTGATTCTACGTATTTCTTAATTAATTGTCAAGGATTTAATCGCCAAGAAGACGGTTTTTTGGTAGAATGGAGATATGGAAAATTCATCAAATCACAAATTATTTAAAATAAACCAGAATATTGTTTTAAAAAATGATAATGGTGAGATTTTAATTCTGGAGAAAGACGGTAAATGGATGCTACCGGGCGGAAGATTGGATAAAGACGAATTATTGGAAAAAGGATTAAGGCGTGAGATCGAAGAAGAAACAGGAATTAGTGATTTTGTAATTGAAAAGATTTCTAGTGTTGATATGAGTGATAGCGGAGATACTTTTATTGTTATCTTTGTCGGTCATGTCAAGGATGTCCTGGAAATTAAATTAAGCAATGAACATCAGGATTATGCCTGGATAAAACCAGAATCGCTTGATGATTATAGTTTTTGGCACGAGAAAATTAAAGACAGGATTAAAAAGGCGCTTTATGAATAAACCAAAAGTATATTTAGCTGGTCAATCAAACGAACATGATAATGACTGGAAAGAATTGTTTAAAACAATGCCAGAGTTTGATTTTCATGACTGGGAAATTGATTCTGATCAAACATCGCCAGATACATATTTTCCAGATGACTTGAAGGGAATCGAAAAGGCAGATTTTATGGTGGCTAATCCCGGCATTGCTCCATCAGAAGGAACTTGGATAGAGATTGGATACTTTTATGCCAATAATGTTAAAAAGCCAGGAGATTTTTGCGATAAATTAATTATTGTCTGGCCAGAGAGTAGAAATCCTAAATGGTCTATTGATTTTATTAAAAAGACCGGATTTGTTGTTAAGACCCCGGAGGAAGCAAAAAAGAAATTGAGATTACTTGTGAAATAACAATCGCCAACCAGGTGGTTTTTTGGTAGTTTGATTTTGGGTCTATCGATAGAGTTAGATTAAAAATGCCCCGGCATATTACGCTAGGGCATTTTTCTCACGGTTGAGGATTAGGGTATATTATACCCGGTGTAGTCTTTCCAACAACCTGTCCAGGTGGTCCGATGGATGACTGCCCATCATGATTCCGATTGATCTTTTTCTGTGCTGGCTTTCTCTATTGTCGAAAGAGACAATTTGGAAACCCTCTCTGACGCCAATGCCATCATAATCCCAGCTATTGAGACGATCCTGGATGCTGGCCCACATGATCTCCGTTAATCTTTTCGTCTGAGATTTCAGAGGACTGCACTTAGCCTTAATTTCGTCCTTTTTCTCGTCACGACAATCAGGGCAGAGACTCTCGATGGAATCCTTTTTCCATCGGGCCAGAGTGTAGAGGCGGATTTCCAGTTCATTCATCTCACCAATAACGGTTTCACCACCGTCTTCATCCTTATCTATATCAGGATCAACGAAGTCTCCTTTCTCGATATCCAATAACTCCATTAAAAATGTGTCTTTGAATAATTGATCTAATGTCATGGCGCTCTCCCTTTTTTATTAAGGTTAAATGTTGGTTCTATCGCTTTTGTCGGTAAGAACTAATTTAAAAATAGAATAGTATAAAGTAATTATTCTGTCAAGAACTTAATCGCCAAGAGGGCGGTTTTTTGGTAGAATAAGAATACAATGAAAAAAATATATAAAATACCACTTTTAATATTATCCATTATTATCCTTGCTTTGGCAATCAGATTCCTTTTTGGGGGGAGCGAGGATGATTGGATTTGTGTTGATGGCCAATGGATTAAGCATGGCGTTCCGAGCGCGCCAATGCCAACTGAACCCTGCGAGTAGATTATAAGTATTGACATAAATAAGTTGTCGTGTTAGGTTTGTTTTTAATAGAGCGAGGCATAAGGCCTTTTTTGTTGTTTAACTTCATAGTATTCACTAAGGAGGAACCATGAGAGGAGAACAAGTACTGAGGGAGATAAATGATTTTTTTAGGAAAAAGGGAATGCCTTTTAGCGTGAGCGCGAAAGACATGGAAGATGATCCGGGAATAATGGGGACAATGGAGGCCGTTCTCCGAGGTGCTACCATCGGTGGCAAAAATAAGGATCCCGAACACATCTTTTCCGATGCTAAAGTCGCCAACGGAAAAGCCGGAGGAGGAAAAGCTGGGGCAGAGGCGGAGATTAATCACCTCCAAAGAACGATTATAGAGTTCCACATGGAAAATGGCGGGGCAAGGAATGAAATCAGAGGCCTCAAAAGAAAAGCAGGACATTTGAAAAAAGAGCTTTTCAATACTGAGAGGAAAAATAACGATCTGGAATATCATCTCAAGAGATCGGCGGCAAAGAAGAAAGAATTGAGAGAGATAAAGGCCGCTGTCACAAAGAGAATGGGAGACCAGATCACTCGCCAGCGCCAGATCATCAAACAAGCCATCGGATTCATCGGGGGAGCCGCCGGGAAAAAATCGGTCGGCAAGAAGTACCTTCAGCAACTTACCGCTATTCTACTTGACGGCGACAAAGCTCCAAGCGAGGCTATCGCTGGCGCCGATGAAAGCATTCAAGACACCACAACAGAAGATACAGCGCATTAGCACATATCAACCTTTGAAAAAAGGATCAAGGAAGTCCCTGGGGTCCAAATGAATTGCCAGGGACTTTTTAATTGACCGGAAGTGTTGAAGAAGGTATGATTAGAACAAAGGTCGGAGGAGGGTTAATAAGGAACAAAAATATGAATGGAGATAAAATTGTAGAAATCAATGAGAAAATAAGGAAAATTAATAAAAAGAAAGTTGTTTCTCGAATATTCTATGTCCTAATTATCCTAATTCTTGTTTTCGGCGCTTTTGGAACTATTGGTGCTGGAGAAAGGGGAGTCCTGCTTCAATTCGGAGCAGTTAAAGATAAAGTTTTTGATGAAGGCCTTTATGTTAAAATTCCTTTTATTCAAAAAGTAGTTAAAATGGATGTTAAGATTAAAAAAGATGAAGTCCCAGCAACAGCTTCTTCCAAGGACTTGCAGATAGTTACTTCTAAGATTGCTTTAAACTATCACTTGGTTCCGGATTCAGTTAATAAGATTTGGCAGGAAGTTGGAAAAAACTATAACTCCAGAATTATCTCTCCCTCTATCCAGGAAGCTGTTAAGGCTGTCACAGCTAAATTTACCGCTGAAGAATTAATTACTAAAAGAGAGGTAGTCAAAGATCAAATCAAGGCAAATCTGGCAGAAAGATTACTAGAGCGAGATATTTTGGTTGATGAGTTCAATATTATTGATTTTGATTTTTCACCCGCCTTTAAT
>CAZQUN010000007.1:0-54066 GCA_964596615.1 uncultured Candidatus Saccharibacteria bacterium | reverse complement strand
GAGAATTGATGGTGGTTAGGTCTGTTTGTTCTACTGTTTCTGTGACTTTGGTGATTTGGGTGATTTTTTCTGTCTGGGTGACAATTTGCTTGACTTGAGTAACTTCTTTTTTACCGACAATCTTGTCTGCCGGCGAGGCAGGTTCGGTTTCTGCTTTTCCGGTTGAAAGAACAATCACTTCTGATTCAAGAGAATATCCAGGGATGAAAAAATTAGCCACTCTTAGGTAAGTGTCACCCATTTTTGACTCCAATTTTTCCACAGATGAGGTTATTTTCTGATTAATTTCAGAAAGAGCGCTAAAAATGGAACCGGGAGCAGTCTTAATTGCCCGATTTCCTTTACTTAGCCCGATATCAAGTTTTTGAGCGGTTTTTTGGCTAGTATCGGATAAATCATAGGCTGTATCGGATGCCCTATCGGACAAAAATCTGGCTGTTCGGACAAGAGTTTTAATGGTCAAATCAGGTGAATCCAAGACAAGGTTTTTTGCTTGGAATTGCTTTTCTTTTAACCATTCATTTACCGCTATCCCCTTTTGATAAAACAGGCGGGGGAGAGATTCTGTCTTGTTTGCCAGGGATTCGGATTGAGACAAAAGAGAAATAAAAGCGCTATCAGCTCTTTGAGAAAAAACTTTAATCTGATTTGGCAGGTTTCCTGCATTGGCCAGAGTATTTTTAACTCCTGACTTCAAACTAATCTTAAATTCTTCATTCTTTTGATTAGCTTTTTTACTTAATTCCAAAGAGTAATCAATCAGGTTCTCAGCAACAACAATCCCCTTATTAAACCCATTTTCAAAGCTTTTCTCAAAGGAAACATCAAAACTATTAATGCCTCTCTTTGCCTGAGAAAGCGATTCGGTAATCGATTTAACCAATTCCCGCCTTAATTGAGGGCCCTTGTTATCAGCTTTCTCAAAAACATCTGCTCCCTTTTCAGGAAGGCCTTTGCTAAAATCAGCTGTGTTTACACTTTGATGAAAAACAAAGAGAGCCAGTTTTTCTCCGGTTTGGACCAGAGCCTCAAGAGATTTGTCCTTTAATTGAGACAAGGACGCCCTGGCAGAAGGATTAAGGATGAAAATGGATGCAAATATTAAGAGAGTTATTAAAAGCGCTCTTGGAAGAATTTTAGGCTGCTGGAGCTTATCAAGACAATCAGTAATTAAATTAATTATTCTGAGATACTGGGAATTAATTTTCTGAAATGGCTGGTTAGTCTTTTGAATAATCCGGGCTTGTCTTATTCGAGAACCCATTTTCTCAAACAAACTTAATCCCCTGTCAATAGGCTGGCCAACAATTTTTTCCAAGACCTGTTCAAGTTTAAGTTTTTTAATCTCGGAAAAGGCGCTGCCAACCGGCTGGAAAAGAATATCTTTTGATTCTTCTTTTGCTTTTGATATTTCTATCTGCTCTTTTTTCGGCTCTGGGACTATCTTTTCGACTTGTTCTTTCGGCTCTAATATTTTTTCCGCCCCGACATTTTTAAGATATTGACCCAACCATTTCTGGGTCGTTGTCCATTTTCCATTTAGTTTAACCGCTTTTAATTTCCTCTGCCGGGCTCTTAAACTTAAGTAATCCTGAGAATAGGGAGAAAGGTTAGCGGCTTCGGCCAAAGAAATATATTGGGTCGAATGAACATATTCATTTAACCATTCTGCTTTGGTCACCCAGTTGCGTCCTATTTTAACCGCTTTTAATTTTCCTTGTCGGGCGCGCAGGCTTAAATAGTCCTGCGAGTAAGAGCAGAGTTTTGACGCTTCTTTAAGGGAAATATATTGATTTCTATCTTTTTGTTCGTCCATTGTTCAAGGTTTTTCTAATAATTAAAACCAATCCTGGCGTAATCAGGGATAAAACAACTATTGTCCAGACTAAATCTTGTTGTAGGCATTGAGTGAATGAATAGCAATACATGGTTTTTTGGTTTAGACAAAATAAAAGGGGGTCATCTGTTTAGATGATCCCCGGGGTTGTCTAAATATATATAAAACCAAAGTAAAAAATTGAACTTGGTTTTTATAGCGCTATATATTTTTTGAAACTTAGAGAACTATAATAAGGTGCAACTAAAGAACTAATATAATTTTAGGATTTAGCAAGTAGAGTGTCAATAGGGCTATCCGATACTATCGGATATAGATAAACCCGGCTCTGCTATTGACTTTTAAAAATTTTAATTTGTTATAGTATTTAAGCCAAAAAATGACTTATTGGATATTATCCACTTAGTGATATTTTTAACTCAAAAAAATATTCTTTTATTGACTTATCCACAAGAGAAAAAACAGATTTCAGGTTTTAATATATAGAGCTATTAACTGGGGATAAATAAATGCCCGTTTAATTAATTAGTCCGCAGCCAAAAAATCTCCTTTATTAAAGGCAAAATTTTTCTTTATTCAGGGATAGATTCAATGGGTATTTCGCCTCTTGAAACTGATAAATTCAAGGCTTAAAATAGCCGGGGTGATCAGTTTAAATTAAATTATTTCAGAATTAGTTAGAATATTTTTTATCCACAGTTTTGTTCTTGACAGGAATTAAGAGAAAAATTAGAATGTAATAAAGATATGTAAAGATTGTAAAAGGTTAATAGGAAATCAGTTAAAAATGAAATATATTACTATTAAAAAGGCTTCCAAGCTTCTTCATGTTACCCCTCTAACTTTGAGGAATTGGGATAAAAGAGGGATCTTAAGACCATACCGTAATCCAGCTAATAATTATCGACTCTATCGCTTAGATCAAATAGAGGCCTTTCTCAGGCAATTGGAACAAACTAGAGCCAGAATGGCCAAAAGAAAAATAGACTTATTTTAGCTTCTGCCCATATTTGAAGCCGACCAGATAAAAACAGCCCCGCATTTATTGCGGGACTGTTTTTTGTCTCGTAAGATATTTAACTTCTTGTCTTAATGCTCTGCAAGACACCCAGGCCCAAAAAGATACTGACCAAACTACTCCCCCCATAACTGACCAAAGGAAGATTCAATCCGGTAATTGGCAGGATAGCCATATTCATACCAATATTAATTATTACCTGAATGAAGAGCATTATGGCTAAGCCGGAAGCAAAGAGACGAGAAAAATTATTCTCGGATTCAAGAGCAATCTTAATAATCCTCCAAAAGAGAAGGGCAAAGAGAGCCAGAAGAATTAAAACGCCAACCAATCCCCTCTGCTCGGCCAGAGTAGCGAAAATAAAGTCGTTGTGCTGTTCGGGTAAAAATTTAAGACCGGCTTGTGAACTGGCCTCGTCTCCTTGTCCGGAAATACCACCCGAACCAATAGCAATTAATGATTGGTTAATATGGTATCCCCAGCCATAAGGATCACCCTCAGGATCAAGAAATGAAAGAATCCGCTGCTTCTGGTAATCTCTTAAAACGCCAAACCAGCCGCTAACCAGAAGGACAATAGCGATTAAAACAAGGGCTACTAGATGACGGGTTTTAATGCCCGAGACAATAATGATTCCCAGCCAGATAGCGAGTAAAACCAGAATTGAGCCAAGATCCGGCTGAAAGATTATTACCAGCGCCGGCAGAGCGATGTATAGGCCGGAAACAATTAAATGGCGACTGCGATACATTTCAATGTGGCGAAAGGAAAAATATTTGGCTAAGAGAAGAATAAAGACTATTTTAATAAATTCAATTGGTTCAAAACTGACCGGTCCGAGACGAAACCAACTTGAAGCTCCCCTAACCTCCTGGGAAAACAGAACAAAAATTAAAGAAACAAGAGAGAGAAGATAAAGAATAATTAGAATTGAAGCATGATTCTTGAAAATCCGATAATCAAAAAAACTTAAACCAATCATTAAGAAAAAACCAATCCCTAGGAAAATAGACTGCTTTTTGAAAAAGACCGATGATTCATCAGTGCCAATCCCAGCGATAGTAAAAAGCCCTACCCCCGAAAGGAGCAGGACGACGATAACAAGAGACCAATCAAGTTTTCTAAGATGAGTGTACATACTTAATATTCCTGGAACTTCTCTGGCATCCTTTCTCCACTGGAAAGGTAATTGTCCGGATCAAAGACATTGGTTTCGACTTCCATTTCAACCAGAACAACCTCTCCTTTTACCTGACTAAACCAGGTGGCAAAAAAATCACGTTCCTGTCCGCTAAGAAGAGTTCTGATTTCAGTAACATTAAGACCAACTAACTGATTAAATGAATCAAAGAGCAAGATATCAACATTGACCTGCTCAAAATCAAAACTACTCTTATTAACCAAAACTCCTCTAGCCTGACTAAATCCCGTTTCCTGAGCGTCTAAAAGACGATACTCTTTCTGTTGGACTGCTAATTGAGGCATCTGGTAATCTACTAATTTTTCCCATTCAATCTGACCAAAAGAAAATTCTATTCTGTCAAAAGAACGGCTAATCCTTATTTTAGTCTGAATAATATATTTTGTCTGATTGGGCAGGATATATGTTGAATCAGAATAATTGGTAATCAGGCTATTATTAGAATCATATACCTTGAATTGATAAGGGACTTGATTGCTCCCGTAATTCTGATTTGGGTTTTTAATCTGGGCAACTAAATCATAGAAATCGCTTTGGTTTAAAATAGCATCGGTTGATAAAACTTCTATTTCTTTGAGTTCGCGCAGCTCACAAGAAAGGCAAGGTCCTCCGCAATCAATTTCCTCTTCGTCCTGATTCTGAATCCCGTCGGAACAGGTCGGAGCCGGCCGGGTTAAAGAATAGATTAAAAAACCAATAGCAAAAAGAGTTAGAAAAAAAACAATGGCAATAATTATTTGTTTAGTCATCCGGCGAGTCATAGCCATGCCTTTATTATATTACACCAATAAAAAAATTCAAGCCACTGAACCGGCGACTACCTACTTTCGCGCAAAATGCACTATCATCGGCCTTGATGGATTTCACTTCCGTGTTCGGAATGGGAACGGGTGGAACACCATCAGTATAGTCACCAGATCAATGGCTTGAATCTTAATTTTGATATTCAAAAAGACGGGAGGATTATTTACTAAATTTAAGTAATAAGATGATTTATTAGTACCTCTCGGCTGAACGCGTTACCGCGCTTACACCTAAGGCCTATCAATGTGGTCATCTTCCACAAATCTATGATACCTCATCTTGGGAGGGGCTTCGCACTTAGATGCTTTCAGTGCTTATCCCTTCCAAACTTAGCTACCCAGCCATGCCCCTGGCGGGACAACTGGTAGACCAGAGGTTTGTTCATCCGGATCCTCTCGTACAATGGACGACTTCCCTCAAGTATCAACGCTTACGGCAGATAGGGACCAATCTGGCTCACGCCGATCTGAACCCAGCTCGCGTGCCTCTTTAAATGGCGAACAGCCATACCCTTGGAAGCTTCTTCACCTCCGGGATGAGACGAGCCGACATCGTTTATTAATCTATTATTACTAATAGTAAGGACTATATCTTCACCCCACAATATTGCGGGGGTTGGCGTATTATAGTAGTTTAAATCTCCATTTTTTATAGAGTACCTACTATCATTACAGTCTCTACGGGGTCATCACATCAATTTATAATTGAATATAGGCAATACAAAAGGACGAACAATTTCTTTAAATCTTGGCGTACTATCTGTTCTAATCCTAATACGATGATAGATCTTATCTTTATTCAACGTCGCATCTATTCCCCAATAACTACGCAATTTTTCTATTAACCTCTGTTGACTGCCTAGATTAAATTGCTGCGTATTGAGATACAGAGCATTATACGTCTTACTGCCATCATCCATAAACCATACTGCTATCGCTAATGGATCTAAGTCTATTTTTTTGGGAATTAGCTTCTTGCCATTTCCATAAAATATTTCATAGAACTGAGTAATTTCTGGTAAACTTCTCGTTGTAAACCGATAAGCAATTCTCTTCCCATTTCCTTTACGCCATTTTGGCGGCGTTAATACTAAATTTTTCAGATTTTCATACTTCCAATCAACATAATCTTTATAATCAAAACTATGGTTGATTTCTAGCAACGCATTACGCCTATTTTCAGTTTTTCTAAGCGATCCATCACCAAGAACACTACCTATGATTATTGACTTTTGAATTGATGTTAGACTTCCCACGGTATTGTCTCCTTAATTATATTATACCAATAAACTAAGAAGATTTCACCGTTTTTAGCCACTTTTTGGTACGGTATTACTACCGCAGCACCCCGATTTGATGATTGAGGTGCCAAACAGCGCCGTCGCTATGGACGCTCAGGCGCTATTAGCCTGTTATCCCCAGGGTAACTTTTATCCGTTAATCTCCCGCGGTTCTACAACCCACGGTCAGTTCACTAAGTTCTGCTTTCGCAACTGCGCGACATGTCCGTCTTGCAGTAAAGCCGGCTTGTGCCTTTACACGACCAGTCCGATTTCCATCCGGACCTAGCCGACCTTATAAGCGCCTCCGTTACTTTTTTGGAGGCGAGCGCCCCACTCAAACTGCCCAGCACCCACTGTTTCCCGCCAAAAAGGCGGGATTAGAAGCATTATCTTGAAAGATGGGTATTTCACTGGCGACTCCACCTAGCCCGAAAGCCAGGTTTCAAAGTCTCCCCACTATTCTACGCATTCAAAACAATACCCCAATGAGAACCTGCAGTAAAGCTCCTGGGGTCTTTCCGTCTTGCCGCAAGTAGGGGGCATCTTCACCCCCACTGCATTTTCACCGGGCTCTTCGTGGAGACAGTTTCCCAGTCGTGACGCCATTCGTGCGGGACATAACTTACATGCCAATGAATTTCGCTACCTTAGAACGATTATAGTTATCGCTGACGTTTACTAGGGCTTCGGCCATTGGCATTCCGGCAAGCCGAAATACCGCTGACGTTAACCTTCTAGCACTGGTCAGGCGTCACTCCCTATACATCCTCTTGCGAGTTAGCAGGGAGCTGTGTTTTTGATAAACAGCCGCCAGGAATCTTTTGCTGTGGCCCCGGTAAACCGGGGCAGTCCTTATCCCTAAGTTACGGACGCTGTTTTGCCGAGTTCCTTCACGAAGAATCACCCGTTCGCCTTGGTCTACTCGACCTGCCTACCTGTGTCGGTTTACGGTACGGATCCAACACTTCTAATTTTAGAAACTTTTCTTGGAGACCTGCTCATTTGAATCGGCTATCCCGAAAGAAAGCCTTTTCCCAATCCTTGGGCTAATGTCTGCCGGATTTACCAAACAGACACCCTTAGACCAGGAACGTCAATCCAATAAGGCGCTCAAACTACTAGACCTCGTCCTTCCATCAAAAAGTGTTGAAGGGACGGAATATTAACCGTCTGTCCATCGCTACTGGCCGGTAAACCGGCTGCAACTAAGGCCCGCCTAACCCTTGGCTGATTGTCATTGCCAAGGAAACCTTGGGCTTTCGGCGTCCCGATATCTCATCGGGATTGTGGTTACTCATGCCAACATTCTCACTTCCTAAAACTCCACCAAACCTCACGATTTGACTTCGACGCTTTAGGAACGCTTCCCTACCACGCTAATACAAGTATTAGCATCTGTGTCTTCGGTATCACACTTAGCCCCGTTAAATCTTCGGCGCAAAATCTCTGAACTAGTGGGCTGTTACGCACTCTTTAAAGGATGGCTGCTTCTAAGCCAACCTTCTAGCTGTCAGAGAAACTTCACTTCCTTTCCCACTGAGTGTGATTTAGGGACCTTAGACGACAGTCTGGGCTGTTTCCCTTTTGACCATGGAGCTTAGCCCCCACAGTCTGACTCCCTCGCAAAAATTCCCCAGTATTCGGAGTTTGATTGAAGTAGGTACGGAAAACCGCCCAACTTCATCCAGTGCTCTACCCCTGGAGACATAAACGAGAGGCTAGCCCTAAAACTATTTCGGGAAGAACCAGCTATTACCAGGCTCGATTAGCTTTTCACTTCTAACCACAGCTCATCCCCTAGCGTTGAACAACTAGTGGGTGCGGGCCTCCCCCCGGTTTTAACCGGGGTTCACCCTGGCCATGGTTAGCTCGCACTGGTTTCGGGTCTTATGTGTGCTACAAAAGCACTATTAACACTCGGTTTCCCTATGGCTTCTCCCGCAAAGCGGGATTAACCAAGCAACACACATAAAGTCGTTGGCTCGTTCTGCAAAAAGCACCCCGTCACCCCATAAAGGGGCTCCGAGTCTTTGTAGGCCCATGATTTCAGGTTCTATTTCACCGCCCTCATCGGGCTACTTTTCACCTTTCCCTCACGGTACTAGTTCGCTATCGATGACAAAGAGTATTTAGTCTTGGCAGTGTAGGACTGCCGGATTCACGCGGGATAGCCTGCTCCCGCGCTACTTAAGAATAATAACTAGGAGTATAAAGGGATTTTTACCTACGGGACTTTTACCCTCTTTGGTTCTCCTTTCCAGGAAGATTTGATTAACCAGCCTTTAATTTTTTAGACTCCTTCTGGAAATCCAGTTCTTTGCAACAGAACTGGATTAACCCCAGAACGTTACTACCTTGCAACCCCTATTAAAAATAGGTTTGGACTTTTCCCTTTTCGCTCGCCGCTACTTAGGGAATAATGTCGCCTGAGGCGACCTTGTTTTCTTTTCCTCCGGGTACTGAGATGTTTCACTTCCCCGAGTTCCCTATCCTAATAAAATTAGGATCGATTATGCTCATCACATAAACGGGTTTCCCCATTCGGACATCCCCGGATCAAAGGTTGCTAGACACCTTCCCGAGGCTTATCGCAGTCACGCCACGTCCTTCATCGGCTCTTTGTCTCAAGGCATTCTTCATAGGCCCTTAATTTATATACCACTTAAACGTTTGTGAATTAATCCTCCCAACTTTTTGAATATCAACAAAGTTGGAATATTGACCTCGTTAAACGAGGTCGACGGAAATACCTATTTAATTATCAAAGTTCTAGCCATAACCGACTAAAAAGACCGCTAGGGAGCGGTCTTCATTTCAAGATAAAACAAAACTAATCAGTCTTAATCAACCGCTTGATATACGTAGTGGTCTTTTTAGTTTATTCATATTTAATATGTTATATCCATTCCTATTCCTTGTCAACCCCTTATTGCCCGGTAACATCTCTTTTTAGCCTATCAAGCATCTGCATAGCAACGTCTTTTCCTGCCAGGCCAAAGGCCAAGCCAAAACCGATTACCAGAGCGGCAACTAAGCCGGTAAAGAGCGTCTGAATTAAGGACGGAACAATTCCTAACTGAAGCAAAGCAGCCAGAAAAGCAAAAATCATTATTGACCACTTTGTTACCGCTGATAGGAAACCAGCCGCACCCAAACCAGCCGCTTCAACACTAGCCTTAACCAGTTTCTGCAAAAAGTTAGCAATTAAGACAGCTGCTAAAAGAATTAGGACGGCAACAATTAATTGCGGGATGTAAAGTAGTACTTGACGAAGGAAATCTGTTACCTGAGGAAGATCCAGGATATCGGTCGCAGCCATAAGGAAGACAATAATGAAAAACCATTTGACTAATTCGCCGACAAACTTACCTGAATCCAATTTGAGACCGGCTTTGTCCAGGCTTCTCTTAAAGCCCATTTTGCCTAAAACCTGATCAATCCTTAAAACGCCGATGACTTGACCAGCCAACCTGCCCAAGAGAGCAGCGATTAACCAACCAATAAGGAAAACAATAACTGCGCCTAAAAGATTCGGTAAAAAGGCAATAAAGCCAATCCAAAGCGTTTGTAAAGAGGCTGTTACAACTTCTGCCCATGTCTGAAGCACCATATTTTTCACCCCCTTTCTTTATATAGATAGATTAATTACTAATTTCCCCCTCATTTTAACATAAAAGTCCATCAGTCGCCTGTGGATAACCTTTATTAAGGTTTAAAACAAAAAAACCCGCCCTAAAAAGCGGGTTTTTCTAAATGAGTGGGCATGCCAGGATTCGAACCTGGGACCTCATCCTTATCAGAGATGCGCTCTAACCAACTGAGCTACATGCCCGTATTACAAATGCTATTCTACCAAAAAATACCTGTCAAAGCAAGTATTTTAATCAAACCAACCAAGATTACTTTGTTAATATGCCTGCTTTTTTCAAAAATGGTATCCAGAAGATTTTGGTAAATGATTTTTTCTGTTTATGGATAAAAATCTCGTGCCAGATTTTGAAGATAATTGCGGCTGAAAATATGGGGATGGTCCAGCTCTGGCCAAGTATATTAATAAGCAAAACACTTATGACAAAATATTCAAAGAAGTTTAGAAAATAGAGGAAAATTTCTTCTTTCCTGGTAAAAAAGAATATTATTTGACCAATAATCCTGTAGGTGAAGAAAATGAAGAGTAAAGACATCATTGGCAGTCCCAACCAAAAGACCATTATCATTAAAGCAAAGTAATAGACAAAATCCAGGGATTTATCATAAATCTGGTATTTGTCACTTTTCATTTTGAAATAGTCTCGGAAAATGGGACCATCCAAGCAGTCGGTAATAATATTAATAATTATTGCTATGATTGGATTAATAATAAAAAGCAATGCCGTTGGCGCTAATCTAAAGATAACAAATCCTATTGAAATCATGTTATCCCTTATTCTAGCATAAAAGATTATAAAACAAAAAATCTCCGTCATAGGAGATTTTCTGATTGCAACCTTGTATAGTTGTCCCAAAAGTTCATTAGAACCATCAGGTCTTAATTTCGGGTTCCAAGACCAATACCCTAGAGTTGAAAATAGAATTCTAATTTTCAACCCTAATCGACACCCTAATATTAATTCCGAAGAAAAAATATTAGAAAGGAGGTGTTTCGCATAAAAAATCCATTACAGCTAGTCCGTTACATCAGTATGGTTATGCGATTGGCCCGAAAATCTCCGTGCCATCCATCACCCCATAAATCCATTACACATGATTCCGTTGCACCTAGACAACTACAAGATTGTTTTTTTCTTCCGCACACCCTCAGAGATTGAGAATGTGGTTTGATTGTGAAGTACTTTTTCAACTTGATTTAGTTCAATTATACTCCTCTGGAAAATGAAGTCAAGTGGATAATCTTAGCTTGGCTATTAGGTTTTTCGTATCTATATTTACGTGTATAACAAAGTCCACAAAGTCCTTGTCCGTGATGCCTTCTCTCGGTTGTACCGCAAGAACGACAACTTGCGTAATGCACTGACCATTGGAAACCACTAGGGGCATTTAACTCTTTGGGCTTTTCTCGCTTTTCTTTGCGCTCTTTTCTAAAAACCTGCATGTAGCAATTATTACAATATCCTCTAGCCTGATGGGGCTCCTTTGTAGTCTTGCACACTCGGCACCGATCGTATTTTTTTGACCATCTTGGAGTAAAATCTATTTCTTTTTCTTTTTCTATATTTTCCCCGTAATCTAATTTTTTCACATCTTCATGAAGCGGGGCTATATTTAAATTTGCGTAAAAGCGAATGGTAGTCGAGATATCTTCATGCCCGGCCAGTCTTGAGATGTGGTAAATATCTACGCCTGCCTGGGTTAAAATAGAACAGAAAGTATGCCTTAGAATATGAGCGGTCACATTTTTCTTAAGGCCTGATCTCTCTTTTATTCTATGAAGTGTCTGCTGGACGCAGGCAACGTTTAACCTTTTGTCCTGGCAATGTGTAACAAACAACGCCTCGTTCTTGTCAGTCCGTTTATCTAAATATTTCTTAATCCATTCTAATGCCCTTTCGGTAAAGACCACTGTCCGCTCCTTGTTCCCTTTGCCTATCACTCTCGCTTCTCTGTGGGTAAAATTAATTGAATCCCTATTCAAAGAAAGGGTCTCGCCGATTCTCATGCCTGATCCTAATATTGTCTCGACAATGGCCCGGTTTCTTAACCCGTGAATATCTTCAAGATTAATAGCTTCTAAAAATTGCCTTGTTTCCTCTGGGGTTAGAAACTCTGGCTGTCTTTTCTTGACTCTCTTGGGCGGCTCAAGTTTCTTATAATTTATGACCTTAAAATGCCATTCCTCTCGGCAATATTTAAAGAATCTTCTTAGACAGAAAATGACGCTGGCTATTCTTGCGCTGCCACATCCTCGTTCAATCAATATTTTTCTCAGTTGATAAATATGATTCGTGTTGACTTCCTCTAATTCTAAATCGCCTACGCTTTTCTTAAAACACCGAAGGCAATCTTGGTATTTTTGTATTGTCGCAGGGAGAAGCTCTTCTTTGTATTTACAAAATTCGTAGAATTCTTTCTCGAGATCAGATATCTTCATAATAGTTTTTTTCTATTAGTCATCCCACTATGCTTGACACAGCAGTACAGCAGTTATACTAATTTTCCGACTAAGTCAAGCGCCAAAAGTGGATAACCTTTAACCTATCTATATAATAAAGTTTTAAGATGAATTAGTTCTTACAAACCTCTAAACAAGATATAAAATGGGATTTGATTTTTTGCTGAACTTTTGTTTATGGAAAGTTTATCACTAAAAAGATATTCTGAATCAAAGACAAGTGAATTGCTTCATCACTGTTCTTAGGTTAAAATATAAATAAGATGACCAATATTGAGGCCCTAGATATAGTTTTTGACTTTCTGCCTAGGGGCACGCTTGAAAAATTAAAAAAGCAAGGCTTATACGAGCCCGTTCTGTCTGGCCAGATTTCTCAAGGAGCTGAATTATATGATTGGCTTTCAGAAGAACAGGCTAGTTTTCAGGACGCTGACTATCAATGGTTAGCCAATGAATTACAGCCCTTGATGAATAAAGGCTCTGTTTTGCAAATTGGCTGTGGCCGGGGCGATCTTCTAATGCGGTTAGCCAGATTCGGGTTTAAACCAATCCATGGCATTGACCGAAGCAAGAGAATGTTAGAAAAAGCAAAAGAACGACTCAAGGACTATCAAGACGCGCATTTACTTCAAAAGAAAATAGAAGACTTTGATTTTTCATCATTGGAAAATATAGACAATGTAATTATTAATAACTTCTGGGGCATGCTTCCCGAAGACGAATCAATTAAATTATTGAATGATTTTAAAAAATGCATCACTAAAAAAACTTTAATTTTTATCGGCAACTATCCAAAAGAGACAAAAGACAAACAAAAATTATTAGCGGAAGAAATCCTTAAAGAAAATTTAGGTTTTACATTTTCATATCCATTTTTCAAGGATTTTTCAAAATGCGGTTATCATTCTAAAATAGTAGAATTAAATGAGGCAAAATATTTTGTCTTACAACTAAACAAAATTGCCCTATAAATCTATGCGTATTCTTCTCGTTGAAGATGAAAAAGAAATTACTGATTTTTTAAAACCCTGTTTAGAAGCAGAAAATTTTATTATCGATACAGCCAAAGACGGAGAAAAGGGTTCTTTTTTAGCTCGAACCAATGATTATGATTTAATAATTTTAGACATCGGTCTGCCCAAAAAAAATGGTAGTCAAGTATGTAGAGAAATCAGAGAAGAGAATAAAAATGTGCCCATAATAGTATTAACCGTCAAATCTGAAATCGATAATAAACTCAACCTTTTTAATAGAGGAGCTGACGACTATGTTACTAAACCTTTCTCTTTTGAAGAATTACTGGCCAGAATTAGAGCAGTGCTCAAAAGGCCTCATCAAACTGAAGATGAAATTTTAGCCATTGACGATTTAATTCTTGACACCAGACGTCATCTGGTCAAACGCGGGGCAAAAGAAATATACTTAACTCGCAAAGAATTCATCCTCTTGGAATATATGATCAAAAATCAGGGCATGGTTTTATCGCGGGGCATGATTATGGAGCATGCCTGGGATATCAACGCCGACCCCTTCTCCAACACCATTGAATCACATATTCTAAAGTTGCGGCGCAAGATTGATAATAAAAAAAATAAAAGAAAGCTTATCCACACCATACCAGGAAGAGGATATAAAATTGAATAGAAAAAATAATCATACAAGAAAAACCGCTACATTAAGCGGTTTTTTGGTTTTAAGGCATTTTTAGAAAAATTTTAGAAATAGTTTAGAAGTGTTTTATCTAAAATAATTATAATGGAAATATAAAATCCAAGTCACTGAAAAATAAACCCCATGAAAAAGATTAGTTTTCTCAATGAGTTAGAAAAATTAAAGAAACTGGTCTGGGGAAAAATACAAGAATATCTACCCAATAAATTCCCTCAAGAACACTACACAATAGTTAGAGAGTATCCGCAAAGACAAGGAAAATATTTTCGGCCTGGCCTGACTCTTTTATCAACAGAAATGTTTGGCAGTCAAAAAGAAAAAGCCATATTGACTGCAGCAGCCATGCAAACCTCTGAAGATTGGCTCTTAATCCATGACGATTTCTTAGACCATTCAGAAGAAAGAAGATCCACTAAAGAGAATTACTGCCCTACTCTTAATAAGATATACGGCGATGAACTAGCGGTTAATGCTGGCGATGCCCTTCATATTATAATGTGGAAAATGCTCGGTGATAATATCAGATTCTTGGGAGCAAGAAAGGGCTGGCAAATATTTAACAAAATGAACGACATTCTACTGACCACCATCGAAGGACAATATTTAGAACTGGATTGGTTAAGGAAAAGAAAAATCTTTATCACTGAAAAAGAATATTATCAAATGATTTCTATTAAGGCAGGGTATTATACTACTACCGGCCCATTGCAGTTAGGAGCAATTGTTGCTGGGGCGCCAAACAAAGAACTAATACAAATTAAAGAATGGGGAAACCTTTTTGGCTGTGCTTTTCAGATCTGGGATGATGTAATGAACTTAACAATGGAAAACGAAATCCAAGGCAAAGAAAAAGCTGGTGATATCTTAGAAGGCAAAAGAACTTTGATTCTAATTCACCTGCTTAGAAATTGCCTACCCATAGAAAGGGATTACATCACCACTCTCTACGCGAAACCAAGAACAGAAAAAACCGAACAGGACAAAGAATACATCTTAAGCCTAATGAAAAAATATAAAAGCATTGATTTCGCTAAAAAAACTGCTAAAGATTTTTCTCAAAAAGCAGAGGAGCTCTTTAACAAAAACACATCTCACTTGCCCAACTCTTATGCTAAAAGAGTAATCCGACAAGGGATTAAGTTTGTGGCTAATCGGCAAAGATGAACTATGATATAGTATAAATATGAGGGTTCTTGAGCTCTTTTAAGCTCAAGGTCGAAAGGACCCAGGCCTGTTTTAATAATGCCTTATTATAAATTCGGAGAAAAAAATATGAAAGAACTAATCAAAAGAGTTTTAACTAATAAGCTAATGAGAAATTCAGCGATATTAACTGCGTTTGTAGTTACGATGGCTGGCGCTGGAACGCCTTGGCTCGACAGATAAATATCAAACTGGATACTTTTAAAAGTATCCAGTTTTGATGTCATTTTAATGATGCTAATTCTACGATTCTTATATAAATTAATAGAGCCCAAATCAAAAGATGAAGATTCGAAACGACATGAATTTATACTTAATATCCTTCTATTAGGTACCATTATTCTTTCATTAATAGCGAGTACTCTTATATTAATTCAGTCAACGGAATTAGGTACATCATATAGAGGCCTCCCTCTCGGACTCTCTTTAATAATATTTTCCGTTTTTCTCTTTTTATATTCTCTTTCTAAAACTGGTCACTTTAATATAGCTGCATACGTATTTATAGGAATTTATTTTATAGCTACCACCTATTTTATTTATAAATGGGGAGCTGATATCCCTATAGGATTATTATTTTATGGATTAATTATTGTTATGTCTGGTATTATTGTCAGCTCTCGTTTTGCATTTACAGTTACTTTAATCATATCTTTCACTCTTTTTATAATGGGATACCTCCAAGTCAATCAAATTATTTTTCCTAACCTATATTGGAAAAAAGAATTTTTTAGGACGATTGATTTAATTATATATGTAGTTACTTTAAGCATAATCGCCATTGTCTCTTGGCTATCTAATCGTGAAATTGAAAAATCATTAAAAAGAGCCCGTAAATCAGAAAAAGACTTACAAAGGGAACGGGACTCGCTCGAAGTTAAGGTTGAAAAACGAACCCAAGAACTTAAAAAATCGCAAACAGAAAAAGTGAGCCAACTTTATCGCTTTGCTGAATTCGGCCAACTATCAGCTGGTCTTTTTCATGATTCAATTAATCTTCTATCAGCAATTTACCTCAACCTTAAACAAGTTAAAAATTCCGAGCGAAAAGAAATAATTGACACCAGACTACACTTAGACCGAGTAGTTAAAATAACCAAACGAATGGAGGATTTCATTATCGCTGTCCGCAAGCAAATTATCCAACAAGAAATTGAAACTAATTTTTCCTTATCTAAAGAAATTAACCAAGTAATTCAAGTACTTTCCTATAAGGCCCGTGAGGCTAATGTTGAGATAAATTTTTCATGCCCGAGGAATATAAAAACCCGCGGCGATCCAATAAAATTCGATCAGCTAATAACCAATCTCATTTGTAATGCTATTGATGCTTATGAAAAAATTGATGGAAATAAACAGGCAAGAGAAATTCTCATTAAACTTTCTGAAGAAAATAATAATATTTGTTTATGTGTTCAGGATTGGGGTATTGGAATTCCCGAAGAACATATTGATAAAATTTTTGAACCATTATTTACCACCAAGGGTTTTGATAAGGGAACCGGCATTGGCCTCTCTATTGTTAAAAAGATAATCGAGAAAGATTTTGAAGGAAGTATTAAAGTTGAAAGTGAACAAGGAAAAGGCACAAAGTTTATTATTGAATTTCCAGTTAAATATGAACAAAATTAATCAGTTAATCAATCAAGGAACTAACTTTCTCATCCAACAACAACGAGACAATGGCAGTTTTTTAGATTTTGACAATAATAATACTTATCACTCAATATTCTCTACTGCCCTGATTCTTCCCTGTTTAGATAAAATAGAAACACCACAAATCCAGACAGTTAAACGAAAAATTGTGGAATTTCTTTTATCTCAAAAAAGCAAACAATGGTCGTTTAATTTCTGGGCCCGTGATTTAGAACAAACAAAATCACTACCAGACAATCTCAGTGCTACTTTCTGCACTTTATCAGCCCTAACGCAATACAATCCCGATTTAATTGATGGTTCAGCCATCGCTAGAATCCTAATGCTTCTGACTGGTCTAGAAGAAAAAGAAGGTGGTCCTTATTATAGTTGGCTCAATCTGAAAGAAAAAACCAATCAACAAATTGACCTGGCCACTAATATTAATATTGCTCACTTTCTTTTTTTACAAGATGTCACTCTGCCTGAACTTAATAAGCTGATCGACTCGGCTATTGAATCTGAAAATTTCCATTCGTCCTTTTATCCCACTCCCTATCTAATCATCTATTCTCTCTCGCAGTTTTACAAAAACAAACGGAAAGAAATAATTAATTATCTTTTATCAAAACAAAATAATTACGGGCAATGGGATAATCCTCTTAATACTGCCTTGGCTATTTTAGCTCTATTTAATTTTAATCTCTCTTTAAGTAAAATGGAGGGCAGTATTAAGTATTTAATTAACTCTCAAATTGATATTTGGCAAAAACCATATCCTACTTACCTCAGTGTTTATCTTCAAAATAACCAATCAATATCTCTTGGCTCACCTGCCCTAACAACCGCTCTCTGGTTAAAGGCACTAACTATTTTTAACAATCAACGAATTAAAAAAATTAGCACAGCAACAAGAAATGAAATAAAAAAAGAGCAGAAAATGTATGCTCAAATAATTAAATTAGCCAAGCAAAGATTTTCTTCTCTTGAAAAAGACCTTGAAGAACAAACCCGGAAAATACTTTCAAAAGTAATCAAAGCCGATAAAGATAAACAGATCGTCTTACTCTCTTATTTTTTCAAAAATTCTCTTAGCCAAAAGGGAGAGAATATTTCTAATAAGATGATTAAGCAGCTCGGATTGGCTAATCTATATCTCTGGATGGCTTATACTATCTATGACGACTTTTTAGACGAAGAAGGTGACCCCAAGCTTATTTCTACGGCTAATGTTTGTTTGCGCGAATTCACTTCTATTTTTAATAAGATTCTTCCGTTAGAATCCAAATTTTATTCATTTTTTCATCAGATTATGGACACACTTGATTCAGCCAATACTTGGGAGGCTACCCACTGCCGCACCCTTGTCTCTGGCTCTAAACTCTATCTGCCTGAAAATATTCCTGATTATGATAATTTTAACAAGTTAAGCGAACGCTCGCTGGCTCACGCTCTTGGCCCAGCCGCCATTTTATTCTCGCTCGGTTATACAGAAAATTCCAGAGAAGTTAAAAATTTAATCTTATTCTTTAAACATTATCTGACCGCCAGACAACTTAATGACGATGCTCACGATTGGGAAAAAGACCTTAAAATTGGGCAGATTAATAGTGTAGTCGCTGAAATATTCAAGAAATTAGAACATCAAACCGTCCTGAATTTTGAAAAAGACATCGCTAAACTTCAAAGAATTTTCTGGTTTGAGATGATTAACGATATTAGTAATAAAGTTTTAGAACACGTTGAGGCAGCTAAAAAATCACTCAAATCAATCTCTATTTTAACTGACATCTCACCACTTGAAAAACTTCTTATACCAACAGAAAACTCCGCCAAGAAAGCCATTAAAAAACAAAAAGAAACAGTTAAGTTTTTGGAAGCCTATAAAGGTGATTAATAAGACTATTATTAATTTTTATTGTCACAGACTAAAACAAGCCAGAATCTATTTAATGGGCTTGTTAATATAAAGAAATATAACTATCTTGATAGCATTATTCAACATTTATAATTTTTATCGCCTTACCTTCAATTAGAGCTTTGGTTATTTTCTTACAGGCTGAAGTTAAAATTCTTTGAAAGGTGCTACGAGAAGTTTTCATCATCTTGGCAGCTTCGCTTTGATCTAAATCTTCTGCATTTTTTAGTCTTAATGCCTCCACTTCTTCAGTAGTTAATTCAATTATATCTAAAAACCTCATTGGCACGCCCTGAGGCTTAAAGTAAGTTATATTTGGATTAAATCTTATTCTTCTATAAAGTTTCGGCCTAGGCATATTATTTTCTCTCTAAATTTATATCACAAGTCGGGCATTTTAAAGTTGAACAAGGAATTCCTCTCTGATGCAGTGTTTTATAGCCACACTTCTTACAAACACAATAACCACTCGGCCCTTTCCCGGTCGCTTCTTTTATTTTATCTTTAAATCGGCCTCTTCTTTGCCAGCCAAAACCCTTACCAAAATCAGGTTTGTAAAAACTAGTTTCTACTTCGTGGCTGGTAATTTGAATAGCAACATATTCAAGAGCTTCTACTGCTTTTATAAGCTTTTCTCTTAAGTTATTAGAAATTTTAGTCGCTTCTTCTACGCTTAAATTGCTCGGTAAATTTATTTCTAAATTAGCAGTCACAGCAGAACCTTTTTTCTGTGTTTTTAAAGAATCCATCTCAATATTTTGTGTTTTGGCAATTGATTTTATTTTTTCTTCTATTTCATCTCCAGCTGAAACATCAAGCAATGAATCAACCGCTTCTTTACCTAATGAAAATGATTCTTTGATGATATATATACCGATGAGTAATGCCAAAACCGAATCAATATAAATCCAGTAATTAGTTAAAAATAATCCTACTAAAATCACTAATGAAGTATAAACATCAACTTTGGAATGGACTCCGTCAGATAACAAAGAAACTGAATTTTCTTTTTTCCCATAATGAATTTTCAACCTGGCCATAATTTCATTAACTATAGCTGAGGCCAACATTACGCCTAACGCTAAATACCCAATAGTCACTGGTGATGGATTTCGGAATTCACGAATTGATTCCACCAGAATAAACCCTCCTGTTAAAAACAGAATTATAGTTATTATCAACCCAGCCATAACCTCAAATTTGTAATGGCCGTAAGGATGTTTTTTGTCTACTGGCTTTTTAGCTATTTTAATGCCAACAAAGCTTATTCCAGAAGATAATATATCCATCCCTGAGTGCAAACCCTCGGCAAAAACAGCACCAGAACCAGCTATAAATCCAGCTATTAGCTTGCCTCCAGCTAAAAATACATTAGCCAATATTGAAATTAGGGCTACTTTTTCTTTCATTTTATTGCTAAATTTATTTGATTAATAATTTTTTGAAATAATTTTTGATAATATGGATTAATTTCAACTACTGGCTTCATTTTTATAGTTGAATCAACAAAATCCTTTCTATAAGGAATCTTACCGATAATGGCAATGTTATTTTCTCTGGCAAATTTTTCTATCTTTGAACAGAATTTTTTAGCTAAATCATATTTATTAATAACAATTCCATGCTTAATTTGGAAATGATTAGCTAAATACAAAACTCGTTTTAAATCATGCAAGGCAGAGGGAGTGGGCTCGGTAACCGCGACAATATAATCCGTACCAACTAATGAAGCAATTACAGGACAGCCAATTCCAGCTGCAGAATCAATTAAAATAATCTCGGCCTTTAATTTTTCGTTAATCTTTTCAGAGTATTTTCTAACTTCAGCTACCACCTCACCAGAAGCCAATTCTCCTAACTTAAGCTCGCCTGTAATTAAATCTACGTTATAATTCTTCCCTGTATAAATTGTGCCAATCTCTTTTTTTGTTTCAGAAATAGCGTTTTGCGGACAAGCAACAATACAAGCCTTACAGCCAATACAAATATCTTTGACAAAAGCTGGGTATTTATTTTTAACAAAAACAATCGCATTCTGTTTACAAACAGAAGCACACTGACCGCATTTTGTGCATTTGTTAAAGTCCCATTTTGGTATGGGTTGATAGATTTTAGTAAATTGTTTCCTTTTAACAGAAAGTAGGAGATGGTCATTGGGACACTCTACATCAACATCCAAAAGAGCGGTCTTGCTATTTTTAGCAAATTCAACCGCTAAAGAAGTCGCCACTAATGATTTGCCTGTTCCTCCTTTGCCACCGGTAATCGCAATTTTCATACTTTATGTTGTTCGCAAGCGTCTTCTACGCCTGCTTTCTTAAGTTTATTACTCTGCCACAACTCAAAAATATCTCTGACTGTATCTACTTGATAAACATAGACATCAATTCCTAATTCCTTACATAAATCAATCGCTCTTGGGCCAAGACCTCTGCACAATAAAACGTTTGCCCCATGCTTTTTCATTAATTCAGGAGGCAAACCAGTTCCCCCCATATGCTCGCTGATATTGTCTATAATTTCAATTACTTCACCTTTTTCATTAAGAAAAGTGTAAGTCAAACACCGACCAAAATGCTCGGCTATTTTGTCATCCAAGCCTTTTTTAGAATTTGTTGGGACAACTATTTTCATCTCAATTTACTTTTTTGAGTTTCTTGTCTATAAATCCTTGTAAAACATCTTTTACAACTCCCTCTCCGAAATAGACTTCGACATTAAATTGATTCAATACATCTAAAGCTCTCGGACCCACATTGCCAGTTATTACAGCATTAACATTTTTTTCTGCCATCAATTGAGCTGTAGAAATACCAGCTCCGCTCATTTGATCTATGCTCTCATTTTTTATGGCTTCGGTTTTTTCTATTTTATTATCTTTAATTTCAGCGATAATAAAATATGGACATCTGCCAAAAATATCAGAGACATTACTTTCAATGTTTTTATCTGTTGAACTTGTTGCTATTTTCATAGTATTCTCCTATTTAATTTTATTTTGTCCCCTGAGCTGGGCTAGGCGGGACTTAATGTCTTTAAGTTCCTCTTCTAAAATCTGGGCTTCTTCTGAAAGTATTCCTGCTTCTTCTTTTTTAGAAAGGTTAGGAGCAGGATAATATCCCCAAAATCTTCTCCAGCCGAATCCTTGACCACGACCTCCGCCTCGACGACCATAAGCCATGCCTCCACCGCAAGGACCCATGCCCCAACCAGTACCAGAACCACGACCCAAAGGACCTGTTCCATTATATCTTGGCATATGTTTTTTGCCTAAATAAGTTAATTATGATAGCCCGACCCTTTATATTAACTATCTATTTTAAGCATATGCCCATAACTACATTTTGTCAAACATCAATTATCCACAATTCAAAAACCTGTTTAGGCTCTAACGTCCAGCTCGAGGTGAAAACAAAACCGCATAATAATGCGGCTTTATAACTCAGCTCCGCAGAATAAAACAAGTGAGAACCTATTTATCAAGTACCTAAAGGTTGTCTTACGGCTACTGCGATGGGGTTTCTGGTCTCAATTGAATTGACTGAGCGGTAACACTACCATCTTCGTTCGCCTCCCCATTTACCATTACTGACTTCCCGATCTCCAGATCATCTGAAGTTCCGTTTGTAAATTTACCTACCTCAGTACTGTCTGAATAAAAAACAATCTTTGAGCCGCCATCAGGAAGCTTTATAGTAATACTTGATTCATCTTTTGAAATAATCTCTCCATTAGCAAAATCAGAACCAGTTCCGTCTCCTGACCTGGTGCCTCTCATTGCGATCATTCCAGCTGAACCCGTTTGCTCAAATCTCTCTTGTCTTTCTTCGGCTGATAAATTACGTAATTCTTCAAAATCGCCTTGGTTAAAACCTTGCGCTCCGCCAGCTGGCGAATTACTTTGAGCATATTTCATGCCTCCGTAAAATGCCCCTCCGCCGATGATAATAATCGCAATAATAATTGGTAATAATTTTTTCATGTTAATGTTTTGTTATAGTTTATCTTTCAATCGCTCGACTAAGCGATTTCTTACTCATATCTCAAGGCTTCTATTGGCTTCAACGAGGCAGCTCGTCTGGCTGGATAATAACCAAAGCCGATTCCGATAGCGGCCGAGACGCCAAAAGCCAAAATAATAGAAAATACTGAGACACTGGTGGCAATATCACCGAATTTTGAAATTAATAAAGAAATTAGCCAACCGAAAATAACGCCAGCCACTCCACCAATAAAAGTCAACATGGTTGCTTCAGCTAAGAATTGAAAACTAATATCTTTGTTTTTGGCGCCAATGGCTTTGCGAAGACCGATTTCCCGCGTTCGTTCCGTCACTGTGGTCAACATCATATTCATAATTCCAATTCCACCTACTACCAAGGAAATACCAGCAATGGCCGCTAAAAGAACGGTAAAAGTATTAGTCACCGAAGAGGCTGTCTCAACAATATCTGCTTGATTCATTACAGAAAAATCAGCCATTTGAGGATCAGAGATATTATGTTGGACTAATAAAAGATTGGTTACTTGCTGCTGAACACTGGCCATATAATCGGGAGCTTGGGCCTGGATGCTGATGGTGCTAAGGTAATCACTGCCAGTTAAGAATCTTTGAGCTGTAGAAAGCGGGATTAGAATCATATCATCTTGACTACCAAAGCCAGTTCCACCTTTGGCTTGAGTAACACCAATAACTGTAAAGTCAATTCTATTAATTCTTATCTTTTGTCCAACTGGATTTGCGTTTTCTCCAAACAAATCATCACGGGTTGTTGGACCCAAGACCGCTACTTTCGATAAACTTCTTACATGCTGATCAGAAATAAACGAACCTAATGCTATTTCAACATTTCTTACTTGGCCATAGGAAGCCACTGTGCCAATTACTGAAGTATTGGTATTTGTTCCTTTAGCAGTAATCTGGTATCTGCTTGAGATTTCAGGAGCCACAGCTTCTACAAAAGAAACCTGTTCAGAGATGGCGCTAGCGTCTTCCTGGGTAAGGGTTTGGGCAGAACCTCGGCCAGAACTCACTTGCGAACCCGGCCCCATCTGAAATCCAGGCATAATTATAATTAAATTTGAACCAATCGTTTCAATACTTGACTGAATCTGTCCTTGGGCGCCTTGTCCAATAGAAATCATGGCTACCACTGAACCAATGCCGATAATAATGCCTAAAATGGTCAGGCCTGACCTAACTTTGTTCATTGATATAGCTGAATATGTTTCTTGGAATAAATCTGAAATTATCATGTTGCTTTATGATTAACAAAACGTTGATGTTGATTCTGGCTATCCTCTACAATCTTGCCGTCAATAATATGGATAATTCGATTGGCGTGTTCAGCCACATAACGTTCGTGAGTAATAAGCACAATTGTTCGTTTCTGTTCAGTGTTAAGTTTTTGAAATGTTTCTAAAACAATTTTGCCTGTTTTGGTATCAAGGTTGCCAGTTGGCTCATCAGCTAAAACCAGTGAAGGATTATTAACTAAAGCTCTAGCAATGGCTACTCTTTGCATTTCTCCGCCAGAGAGTTGATTAGAAAGATGGTAAAAATGAGATTCTTCAAGCCCGGCTTCTTGAAGCACTATTTTTGCTTGCTCTTCTCTCTTTTCGCGCGGAATACCCGCGTAAACAAGAGGCAAAACAACATTACGAAGCACGGTTGCCCGAGGCAGCAAATTAAATGATTGAAAAACAAAACCGATTTTATTCTTACGAATATCAGCCAGGTCCTCATCAGAAAGCTGGGAGACATCTTGTTCATCTAAAAAATAGTTTCCGCTGGTTGGTGTATCTAAACAACCCAAGATATGCATTAGGGTGGACTTACCAGAACCAGAAGGGCCCATAATCGCCACGAACTCGCCTTGCTCAATTTTGAAAGAAACGCTCTTAAGCGCCTTGGTCTCTACGCTTCCGCTTTGATAAATTTTATTGATATCTTTGCATTCAATCATAATCTTTAGCGTATCATCCTCATCATTTGACCGCTGCCCCCAAACCCGCTACTTGACTGCGTTTGATTTTGAGTGGCATTTAAGTTTATGGTCTGAGTCACTACCAAATCTCCTTCTTGAAGTCCGTCAATAACCTCAGTCATAGTATCATTAGAAAGACCAGTCTGGATTGACTGAACTCTTAAATCAGAAGCGGAGATAGCGTTTGCGATATTGGCTGCGGCCGCGTAAGATTCTGCGGCTACCCCGTCTACTAATTCTACATACGAGATATCACCCTGTTGTTTTATGGCCGAGCTCTGCACCATAAGTGTATCTGGTTTAGCTTGGGTAATAATGGAGGTGGAAAGAGTCATGCCTGGCTTGATTCTCTCGTCTTGAGTATCAAAAGCAATCTTAACCCCATAAGTTACTACGCCTTGGGTTACTGTCCCAAGGGTATCTACATCTACTACCTCTCCAGTAATGTTTAGGTTCTCAATCGCATCAAAGCTAATGTTTGCTTTTTGTCCCGCTTCAACTTGGGCAATATCAATTTCATTAAGAGCAATCTCGGCTATTTTTTGTTTGGTAATCAGAGTAGCCACCGCTCCTGAAGAAACCGATTCCCCTGTCTCTACATCTATACTGGCGACAATTCCGTCAAAAGGCGCGCGGACATAATGATCAGCTAAACTTTGTTGGGCACTCAATAAAGCATCCTCTTTTTGTTGAATGGCAATTTTCTTGGCCCTGATATCAAAATCGTCAGCCCCAGCTATTAATCTAGTTAAGGATTCTTCTTTCTCCTTGACGCTTCGCTCTGCCGCCGCCAAATCAAGCGGATTGTTTTGCTCCATTTCTTTTAAATCTCGTTCAGCTTTTAATATAGATTCCTTATTGTCTTCAATGCTTCTTTGAGTAGATAAAAGGGCTGATAAATGCTGATTAGTTGTGCCCGTATAATTCTTGAGGCTGTCTTGATGAGTTGAAACAAGAGATGACACTTTTAGACCCTCTTGGGTAGCCGTATCTTCATAACAATCAATTAGATTTTTAATGCTCTTAACTGCTTCAGCGATATCTCTAACTGTCTCATAGATTTGGTCAATAAGCGTCTCAATCTCTGCTGGGTCAGAATCCCGACTGGATTCAACATAGTCCTCGGAGTTTTGTTCATAGCTCTCCCGAGCAGCGCTGTAGTCCGAACGGGCTTTGTTTTTGTATTGCAAAATCTGGCTATTATGTGTAGCCATATTCCCGTAATAGTCAATATTCCATTGATTATCGCTGAAATCGCTGCCTAAAAGCATACCATCAAGTCCTGACATAACTACTGGCAAATCAAGAAAAACATCCGAAACAGTATTAAATCCGTCTTCATAACCTTTGGTTAAATTATCCTCTGCTTTTTCTATAATATCTAAAGCATCTTGATATTGAGCTTCCTGATTAAATTTAAGCTTTGTTAAACTATCCTGCGCCTGAATCAAAGAACTTTCCGCTTGCATCAAAGAATATTTGTCAACCGGCGCCAGTAATTCCTCTAATTCAAGCTGGGCAGTTTCCAAAGATGTTTGGGCGTCACGGACTGCTTTTTGAGCGTCGCGGCTGTCTATCTGAACAAGTAAAGTACCGGCTTTCACTTCTTGCCCTTTTTCTACGCCAACATAAACCACATCGCCAGAGGCCTTTGGCTTAATATCTACCTGGTCAGAAGCCGATACTTGGCCGCTTCCAGGGATGGAAACAATTAAGGTGCCTTTTTCAACCGCTGCGGTCACATATCGTGTGGTATTATCATCTCTAGCTAATCCCTGATAGCCAAAATAACCTCCAATGATAATCATAAGGAGGCTTATCAGAGATACAAACTTGTGACGCACTAGTGATTTGAATATTTTGGAAAGCATATACAGGGGGTGAACCCCGCACCATCCGCCTTTGGCGAATTGGTGCGGGGTAAAAATCCTTTACCAGCCGCAGCCCATGCCAAAGCCGCGATGAAAACCTCTGTCCATCTTGCCGTTAGTAAATCGCTCTTCCATAAATTGTAAACGTTTGTCAGCTTGCTCCTGGCTAATAACGCCATTATCTACTATCGTTTGGATATGGTTTTGCATTCGTTCGTTTCTGGCTTCCATCATCCGCTCCTGAAGTTGCTCTTGAGTAATTCCTTCTGCTTCAGCAATTTCTTTAAAGTTTTTGCCCTCGGCCCAGTAATTTTTCATCTCATCAACGCCAATGCCAAAAAGTTCGGCTTTGTTTTGAAACATTGTTTCTTGATGTTGGGCAATTTCCTCTGGCGTAGCGTTACCAAAACCACCAAACCAGCCATGAGCTGAAGCAACCCCAGTACCAGCCAGAACCAAAGCTAAAGCTGGCAGAATTGTATAAGCAAGATATTTTTTGCTCATAAATAAACTCCTTTATTATTTAGTATTCTCGACCTTTATCCTGTACCATCTTCCCTAGAGAGGATAACAGGATTTGGTACGAGGCTCTACCTATTAATACAAAAAATTACCAAATTTCTTTCATTTATAATAAAAAGAAGGCCAAAAACGAGCAAAGTTCCTCTCTTCTCGTTTAGCCTTCTTAATTATTAATACAAATAAAAACTTTTTTTCTTTCACTAACTATCTATGCCAAGGCATCGGACCGTGCGGCCGCCGCTCAAAAATCTCAAATTGTTCATCAACCTTACGAACGCCAAAAGCTCGTACTGTCCCGTCATCCCGCTTGCCTAAAACTATTACTCTATCGTCTTTTTTAATAACCGGGCCCAATGGAGAACGGATAGTTGAAGTAGCCACAATAGTCAGTATTTCGCCTTTAGCCGTCTCTAGATAGAAACCATTATCCATCATATCAGAAACAATACCACAATGGACATCGCCTAATCTGGGCATGCCAAAACCACGATAGAATCCGCCCATCATCGGCAATTTCCTTCCCTGGGCTTTCCAAAAAAAATCTGGATGAAGATGAGTTCTACTAATCGCAAAACTGCCTAAAAAGGCGAAGATAATAATGGCTAATACTGAGTAAAGAATTGGTCTGCGATAAGCAAAGGAGAAACGTTTAACCAATGTCTCTAAGACAACAATCAGAATTATCGCTATTAAAATCAAAAGCCAGGGCAGTGATTTCAAGAAAATTCCAATGGCTGGAAAACCAAACCGAGGCAAGAACCATGCTCCGCTGGCTCTTAAATTAAAGAGGATAAAGCTGACCAGAAACAAGACAAAGAAGGCCACTAATAGAGTCATCGAAGCAACCAAAACAGCCCTTAAAATAAAGTATATTTTGGGTCGCATCTTAATCTGCTCTTTCTTTATTTTATTGAAAACTTTATCACTTATTGAACCCATATTTTTGAAAAAGAGATTTCATAATTTCCTTACCTCTTTTTAATCTAATGCCAACTGTGGCAATCGGGATATGTAAAACATCAGCAATCTCTTGGTAAGTTAATTCTTCAAAATAATAAAGAATTAATGGTTCACGATACTTAGGATTCAACTTATCAAGACATCGCCCTAGCATCTGACTAAGTTCACGCTGATTGGTTTCTTTATCAGCATTCTCTTTAGAAACAGAACGAGGCCACAAGATATCTAAGTCAAAAAAAGGCAATGGCTCTTTGCCCTTCTTCTTAATGGCGTTAATGAATTCATTATGGGCAATACGATAAAGCCAAGCAGAAAACTTTCTTGAGGCGTCAAAGCTCTGGATATTGGTATAGACCTTAATAAATACTTCTTGGACTAAATCTTCAATATCATTGTGATTAAAAAGGAATTTTCTCCCATAGCGCAACATTTTCTCTTGATACCTTTTAACCAATATACCAAATGACTCAATTTTGCCTGACTGAACCATACGCACAATTTTCTCATCTGGAAGCCGACTTAACGATTTAGACATATATGGCTCCTATTATTAATACAATAAACTTCACTTTTTTATTTCAAATAATACACTATAAGAACCTATAATTCAAAACTAACCGTTCTCATATTCCCTAAATTTTCTAAACCAGTTCTGTAATTCTAATAGACTAATATTTCGGGGCGCGGGATTATCGTCTATAAACCTAGCTTCCATTTTCTCAGCCCACATCGCATCACAGGTCCTTCTTGGATGATTAGCTATAAAGGATTTAAAAAAATCATCAGTAGTTTGATAATGATGGGTATGTATAAAATCTTCCCACGGCTTTATAACTTTATCCTCTTTGCTCCCTGGTTTATAAATGAACTCTATTTGTTCAAAATTTCTATTTTCGGAACCGCCCCATGCTTCTTTTAAGATTTCTATAGCCTCAACATCCGTTTTGGGCACACTATAACCGAATACAGTAAAAACATATGCATGTTTAATGTATTTTTTCATCATCAACCATTCTACGCTGATAGCCGGATCTGAATTATAATCCTTCTGTTTTATAGGATAAAGCAATTTTGATGGAATATAAGGCTTACCACATTTTTGACAAATATAGTTATTTTCGCCTTTTAGCTTACAATTATGGCAATACCCTACAGCGACATTACCATGAAGAAATATCAAGTGAGGTAAATTTACAACTCTATGGTTACGTTTTGCAGCCATCCATAAAAATGGGTCCCAATTAAAAGTTGCAATAACATCCTTATCCCTTAATGAAAGAACCAAATAATCATAAATAGTAGGATTATCAGGTAATTCTAATTTAGAGAAAAAATCAAAAATCTTATTTTCAACTACGTCAATCAATGGATGTTTTTGATCTTTTTCGTATAAATCGCTAAACGCATCTTCAAAATTACCACTGACATTAATTTTATGCTTTTTAAAATCAATGCTTAAATCAAGCGAATCAACCAAATCGTTCATCAGGGGCAGTTTAACTCCTCTCTTATCGCCTTTAGGGAAAGCCGCCTTGCTAGCTCCCGCCCCAAGCAAAACAACGTGCGGTCTGCCCACTTTAATATTTTTAATTTCATCATCTTTGCTATATTCAATATCTTCTTGCATGTTTATTTCTCAATTAAATATATTAAATCAATGATTGTATTTACCCAACAAAGCTTGCCATTTCGCAATCCAAGTTGCCAATTGAGCCGACTCTTTTTTGGTATTGCTAAATTTAGTGGCATCTTCGCAGTTATCTAAAAGGTTCTTTATTTTGCCCTTAATGTTTCCTACTGAAATCTCATTGGCTAATTCAACAAATTTAAAATTATCCTCGCCTGATATTGATAACGAATTTGCCGCTTTTGAGATTTTTCCAAACTCTAAACAAATATTTTTATAATTCTCTCTTATTGTCTCTAATTCTCTTTTAAGATTAGTTATCGCCTCTTTTTCTTTTTTAACTCTTTTAACTTGGCTTCTGTACGGCCACAATTTAAAATAAACAATCATCTTATCAAATATTGAAGAAAAGCTGCTGACCACTTCCTCAGGATCCCATCCTCTTAATTCTGCCGCTAATATAATGGCTTTCTTAATAGCGCTTCTAGTCACATAACCCAAATTCATAGTATGGGTTGTATGTCCGCTAACAAAAATATAATTATAGTAATCGCTTGTCCAAGTAATCGGCTTATAGCCGTTTATCAAAAACTGCCCTAACCCCAAATAAGCAGTGGCTATTTCTGTTAGTATCTCGTTTTCATTCTCGCTCTCCTTTCTTGCTCCATATTGATGGAGATAATGATGCGTGTATTCGTGCGCCAAAATAGCCAAGACATGTTTTAATTGATATCTATTTTTCTTAATCAAAAGGATTTCGCCGTGATCATAACCCATTACTCTATACAATCCACTCACAGGTGAACCGTCTTCACTTTTAGAAATCTCCCCGCTGCCAGATACTACCCAACGAGGATCTGTTGGCTCTTCTACAAAATTAACTTTTATGGGCATTAAAACACCCAAAAAATAACCGATATGATTAGAAATCTGCTGAAGTGAATTTTGCGAAAAATTAGTCTCAATCACATCTCTTGCAAACTTTTCTGGTAACTTATAAAAGCCATCTACGGCAGTAGGCTTTGGCGACATTGGCATAATATTAAATTTCTCATTTTCTATAGACTAATATCTTTTTCCTAAAGATTCAGCCATTAAGTCTTTTTTTTATTAAAATCAAAAAGGACCGTTGTCCTTCTCTTTGGCTTTACAATAATCTCACTATAATGTAAGTCTTTTTCAAGGTCCTTATATTCTATTTTTAATGGAAAATTTTTGCCTTTCTTAAAATATTTATGCTGAGAAAAACTTATTAAGGGTTTACCAATTCCGATTGTGGGTACATTATTTTTTTTCTGCTTCTGGTATTTGACGAATTCAATCTCAATTCTATGCTCCTGGCCAGGCAAAATTAGCGGCTCATTTATCTTATATTCATACCAATAATTATAATTTTCATCTTCATCTATATTCTGTTTATTTATTTTAGGCTGGAAAGCTATCCCTTCTCCGATGTTTTTAATTGTTAATACGTGTTGCCTTGAAGCACATTTAACTAACGAGACCTCTTTTAAATAAACCATTAATAACGGGTGAATCGCCATCCTATTCTGTTTTGCGGCCTCTTCTTTTAGCTTATGAGTTTCAAGTACATAAAATAAAACTATTAGCGCCGTCCAAGTAAGTATAAAATTATTAACAAATTCTTGTAATGAAATTTTATTAAAAATATATAATTCTAAAATGATAAAAACAGATAAAACCATCACCAAGATCAAAAAAAATAAAACGGAAAATTTAAGATGTTTACCGATTTTCCAACATCTATATTTGATATTCGTATATCTAAATTCGTTGATTGCTTTTCTAAAAAAAGACATAATTTACGATTATTTAGAATATCTCTTTTAAATCCCAAAACATACTACTCCCTTTTTCAATAAGTGTGTTTATTAGATTAGTTACTTTCTGCTTCAGCTCCTTGTTCCCATTCTTATAAATAATCTTCATCGCCTCTTTTACTTCACCACGATATAAAAGAGGCCTGGTGCGGTTTGTATTTATATCACCTTTAGAATCAAGCAGATAACTTTTGATGATTTCCAGTGTTTTTTCTCTATCTTTTTCCGCAAAAACTGATAATCGTTTAAGCAAACCATAATCCCAATCAATATGGCCATCAGATTTTTTAAGTGTTTGGGCCATCCTTTCGATAACTTCATCATCTTTCAAAACCTCTCTATTGGGATTCACCCAGAAGCCGAAACTAGATAAAGCTTTAGGTTCTGAAACATTTTCTAATGCCCAATCCCAAAAATCAACAAGCTTTTCTTCACTTATCTTATTATCCTTCAGCCACTGAGGACTGGCCTGATCTCTTGTCAAATAGCTGCGTCCGATAAAAGATATAAATTCTTGATGACGGGCAACATTTGGCTTATTCCAGAATTGGACGAATAAATCATCTTCTTTCTTTAGACCCAAATGAACAAAGGCGAGAGCCAGGTGGACCGCCAAGGATTCGTCTAATCCTTTGGAATACTTCCTTTGCGTATATTTATCAGGGTCAAGCGTAATGGCATGGTTATAATAATCTTTAAGCGCTACGAACAATTTGTCATATAGGTTATTAGATAAATACCCTTCCCAAGTAGCTAAATAAATATCTTTCTTATCTGAATTATCCTTTGGAAAAATCTCTGTTAATAAATCGGCTACAAATTCTTTGCCTCTAAAGTAGAATGAAGCCAAATATCGACCAATGACAAATCTCACCGCCAAAGAATCATCTTTTAGCGTTCCTTTATATATTTCCTTAACATCATCGGCTAATTCTTTGCCGTCATTTTCGGTAAATACCACGAATGATTCAAAGGTTCTTCCCCGGACAGAGTTAATGGCGACATGATACAAATCGCCATATTCTGGCTTTTCATGTTCTTTTATTGGATCTGGGATAGTAAATAGGTAAGAAATTAAGTTTTTAATTTGTTCTCTATGGGTCTCATGTATTTTTTCCCTCTTATCTTTATCTTTATTTTCTAAAAGATAGAGTAAAGTATCTACAATAACCTTATGGACTTCTATCCAATCAACTAGCCAAGATTTATCGTCCCCCTTCTTGAATGGATTCTCTTTACCAGCATTTTCTATATTTTCAAATAATCCTAAAAGTCGGCTTATCTGTTCTAACCTTAATGGCTCTTTATTGCGAAGCATTTCTTCAACACCGCGCAAGAGAGAATACAGATAATGAGGATGAATGTTATCTCTATCAAAGAAGCTGTTGATACGCCCTAAATATTCATTGGTTCTCTTTTTAATATCTTCTTTCAAGGCATCACCAAGGCCTTCAACTCCTCGAGGAGTTAAGAAATCATCATTCTTGAACTGTTCATTAAGTTTTGCTGGGGTCCATTCATCCTTTAGATTTTTAATAATCTCTTCGACTGAATAATCATTAAGATTTACTGGTGGCCTGTGAGAGACCTTTCCTCCTCGCATTTTACCGATTGAAGGTTCGGGCTCATAATTTGGTGTAAGCACAAATCCTACATCTTTTGCTGCCTGTTTTTCTTTTTCTGTAAGTTGCTCCGTAATCATTGAAAGAATTCTTGAACCATGTCCCATATGCCAATTTTCTCTTTCGTTCTCTTTTTCTTGATCTTTTTTTATAAAATAATCCATAACTCGTTTTACATAATCTCGCTGATCGGTATTAGACAAATAAGAGAAGCATATCTTAAGGGCTTTTTTATACTCTGTTCCGCCCTCTATATCGTAATAAGTTTTAACATCGAATAATCTAAAGAAAGCATCCTTTAATTCTTCTTTAAATACTTTAGGACATTGCGCCATTGTAAATAATCTTAATCGCCAGATTGAACGACAAGATGGCAAATTATCAATATGCTTAAATAATGCCTTTGCTTCGGTAGGATTCTTGCATTTTTTGCCAATAGTTCTTTCTATTAACTTCTTCGTGGTAGCCGCGAAATTCTTTACGTCTTCCCGATATGAGATACTTTCTCTGTCTCTAATTTCCAATGTGAAAAAATCAAGATCATAGAGAGGAAGCAAGTCGCTATATTTAAAAACCTTATTGTCCTCTTCTGGCTCGCCCAATTTAACCACTTCAGCCATTATATCTGTCATAATTTGTAATGCTTTTTCAACATAGGAATCACCGACATTGGCCAAAGCTTCAAAAATACCAGTCATACTCAAATCGCTAACATAGAAAGGGCTATCCATACTAAACCTGTTATTTCCAGAAACTTCTGACTTGTCTTTGACAGTAAGAATAGCTTGAGCTAATTCTATAATTGCTTTGCTTTCTTTATTTGCGACTAACTTCTTAATCATCCCATCAAACTCATAGCCGCTTTTGCGAAAACTGCGCATTAAATATATCCATTTTTCGTCTCGGATTTTAGCTGTAAGCTTCTTAATCTGCTCTACTGGAAGCGAACTTATAATCCAAAGAAAACGGCCGATAACTTCTGGATTAAAGTTCTTCTCGGATATTTTTACAGAATCAATAATCTGAGCTACTTCCGCCGGTGCCTTTTCGGCCATTCTGGCTAAATAATCAAGCCCTGGAATACGATAAGAATATTCTGTAGGGTCTTTTGCTTTGTTTTTTATTTCATTAAGAAAACCATTCTGCCAAAGCCAATTAAGCCAATTTTCATCAGCTTGAGAGAAAAAGAATCTTTTAGCATCATTATTAGTAGTGAGCAAATCTTGAGCAGTTTTAACATCTACTGATTTAACACCTGCTTTAAAGAATTCTTCTATTTTTTTATGTAATTCTAATTGATTCATATTGTTATTCATCTTTGAGTTTAAATTTTTTAAATAATTCAATTAATAACTTTTGGAATTTATCAAATATTTCTTGATACCTTTCATCTGTCATTACAACATTATTGAACTTTTTATCATACGGACTCAAAAATTCTTCCTCAATACTACCCCTTTTATTACTATGTTTGATTTTCTGGATAATGTCATATAAGTAATTTATATCTTTTTTATATCCCTCAAACGATTCTTTTTCTTTTGGGTCATCTACTTCTTTAAATGCACTAAAAAAATCAATATTTTCTTTAACCAACACCATATCTTTCGCAGCGCATTCATACCAATCTTCAGACAATTTTTTTCTAATATGATTCAGGGCTTGTCTGTAATTTTTTTCAAAATCAAATCCATTGCAGCCGCAAAGCTCATGTGCTTTATTAATCTTCGCAATTAAATATCTTTCTTCGTCTGTAAATTCTTCCTGTATTCCTGTCTCGATTCCTTGACGAGGAATATCTACTATCTTAGGCTCCTCGCCGATATTTACAGGTAAAATAAAAATTTTCTCAATATTCACTTTCGTAAACCATCCTCTAAACCACCCTGAAATATTCAGATTGCCAATTAAACTTTCTATTATTTTTAGCCATGATGGTAACTCCATATCATTTAGATTAGACTATTTTAATCTCTTCTTGTTTTTCGTATTTGTGCACCTCATAGTCTGAATTGGGGAATTAAAAAAATTAAACAGGTTGCCAGCCCGTTTTAAAAATAGATTAACTATGGTCGTAGCTTGCTGAATAAAAAAATACATATCTATAATTGATTCAACGGCGGAATAACCGAATCCATTAAAATTGCCTTTCTTGAGCTATCCCATCTCGCTATACGGATAAAATAGTTAGGCTTATATTCTAAAATATCCAGTCGTCCAAAATACTTGAGCAATTGACCTAATGGTCTTGTTGGGCCTTTGGGAGATATTAGAAAAGAAGCTTCTGGTTTGACTATCCTTGAATAACCGAGTAATTGAGAAACGTCTCTTAAATTTAATTGTCCATATTTAACCTCAATAAAAGTTAAAAAGCATTTATCTTTTTGCTCAACAACACCAACCAAATCAACTCTAATTTTATAAGTTGAGTATTCGGGAAAGTATTTTTTAAAAGGTGTCCTTTGCAGAAAATCGCTTAAGTCTGTTGAGTGAACATCATAAACAGAAACCTTTGCTCGGGGATTTTTATTCTTTAGATATTCATCCAACCAATCAAGGATTGGTTTATATAATGATTTTTCTTTTTTGGAAGTTTTATTATCCATTTTGATCTGTTGAACTTAAATAATCTAAAAGCTCAGTATAATGATTAAAGTGTTTACCTCTTAAAAACTCTGGCAATTTGTCCGATGACTCCTCTGGGTTTTGAGGCTTTTCTTTAACTCTTATTGTTTTTTCTCCCTCGCCTGAATCTGGCTTATTCAAAGACGCAAGCTCTTTTAATACTTCGTCTTTGTGGGTTAGATAAGAACCAATCGGCAAAAACTGATTAGCGAAAATCTTTATTTGATGTTCTTTAGCCCAAAAGCCAACTGCTTTCTTAAATTCTGGGTCTCTAAAATTAGGGTGACCAAAATCTATTGTTTGAATTGGCACTCCTACACTATCTAAAAGCCTCTCTAAATCTAAAACCAAAAACCAATTTCTATGGTCAACTTCTAAATAAACCCTGTGCTGATTATAAAAATAAACATTGGATGCTCTAATATAGCCTGTGACATCGAAATACCCTCTTAAAAATTCCTTTTGTTTTTCTTTATCAGCTTCAAAAATAGCTTTTGGTATTCTAAAAGAATGATAGTCGCTATGCTCTCTATCTAATAAATAACTCAATAATTGCCAGGCAATATCTTCTCCATGCCACTCAATAATTAAACTTACACTTTTGTTTTCTGTATCGCTCTCCTTCCTAATATTGAGGCCCAACTTTCGTAAACGATTAACGATTTTGTCTAAGCTGTCAGACAAATGCATTTGGGTATCATATTTTTTGGTCACGCCTTTAGCCTCTAAATTCTTGAAGGGGAATTCAATTATTAGCTTATTTGTCTCTGTCCCCTTTATAATTATTCCCCTCCCTACAACAAGGCCCAAAAAATAAGCCATGTCTTCGTTTAAAAATGATGATAATTTGTTTGTTTTGTCCATATGTTTAAGGTTTTTCAAAAATTAAAATATATTCATGAATTTTATTAACTATAAAACTATAAGGATATCCAAGCGGCCTTAAATTATTATATTCGGATTGTCTATCCCAAATAACCATATCCCTTAGTCTGAACCCGATATCCTGCATATTAGAAACAACATCCAAATGAAGTGGATAAAAGTTTGATTTCTTCCGTAAATCCATTACTACAACAATACAGAATTTATTTTTCTTTAATACTTTATGAACCTTTGAAAATATACTATTAAGATTTATTAGAAAATCCTGATAATTATTAATATTGCCTAAATCAGCCTTTGCCTTGCCGTAATTTCTAACCGCTTTATTATCGGCTGTTCTGCGTTCATTTAATATATTCCAGTAAGGCGGTGAAGTAATACATAAATCAACAGAATTAACTTTTACATGCTTATCCAAATTGATAGCGTCATCAGTATATAGCCAGTATTTTTGAGGATAATTATATTGCTTATAAGTAGTGTTCAGCCTCTTTTTTATCATCTTAATATAATCGCTACTTAAATCTATTCCCACACCCCTCATACCTTTCTTAAGGGCGCCAATTATGCTACTACCACTCCCTACAAATGGGTCTAAAACAACTTGATTTGGTTTGTTGGTATAAATATCTACAACCTTCTCAACTAATGAAATCGGAAACATTGCGGGATGTTTCAACTCCCATTCCTCTTTGTTCTTTTTGATATCTCGCCAAATACTAAACGAATTCTGTAACCATTTAGCGCCATTAAGATTATTAAATCTCTCTTTTACACCATTGATTTTGACAAAAAATATTTTCTCTTCGACTTCATTGGGATCACCATCTGTCTGATTAATGCTTTTATATCTCTTATGATTATTCTTTGATACTAAATCGAGAATTCCTTTTTCTTCTAATACCCGATTAATCTGACCTTCGTTTAAAATTCCTTCGTTATTATAACTCATTATCACATAACGAGATTTTATTCCGCTTATCAAATCATTGAATGCCTTATAGGCTGTGGTTTTCTTACTGTAATCAGATTTTTTATTTTCATCAAACACCAGACCCGTCTTGCCTCTAACGACTAAATCACGATTGAACCATCCTTCGGCAATTAACTCTAATAAGAAATAATTTGATATATATTGTCGGGAATTATAAGGAGGATCAAGATAGTAAACATCAGCAAAAATTTCCCTTACTAATTCATTAGCATCTCTTTTAAAAGCCTTATTCTGTCTACTACTTGGAATTATCTTTGGTGGTGTCAAAACAATTTTCTTTAATGCCCGGGCGTCCCAATTTTTTAAACAAGCAGCATAAGTGCCAGCAACATTTGAAACCAGGTTTACTGATTCCAGTAAAGCAGTTATCAAATAAAAATATTCTAAATTATTAATCAAATCTTTATCTTTCCATTCCTGAATTTTTGTTCTAATCACATCAATTTTCCCGCCATTTTCATCGCTGAAATAAGTTCTTAAATTCTTGGTTGCTGTTGGACAATAATTAGAATAAATAAATCCCTGCTCTGGCTCCAAATTATTTAAATAATTTATAATTTTTTCGTGAGGATAATCGCCCGATAATTTTGTTTTACTTATAAGATTTCTCAAACCACTAAACTTAGGGTATTCGCTTAGTTCTATGTATGCCTTTGCTAATGCATGGCAAAATTCTAAATTATCATTAGCTATAACTGTGTATCCAAGTTTTTTGAAATGTTTAGCAACAACAGTGGTGCCTGTAAATAAATCAACAAATTTAGCTCCATCGTATAACCGAGTTTTATTAACAGCTTTCTCAATAAAAGGAAGTAATTTGTCTTTACAACCGTAATACCTCATCTTTTTTTATTATTATTGCTATTGGAGCTACGTCTCATAAAATCCTGTAATGCTTTTTCTGACACTCGCCAATAGCCAACCTTAATAGCTCTAAGTCGACCAGCTTCAATATAGCGAATTACCGAGCGTTCGCTTACTCTTAAAAATTCTGCTACCTCTTTGATGGTTAATAGTTTGTCTTTATGATTTGGCATATTAGTATTGATATTCCGTAATTAAATCATCACTGGCGTCATAAAGGAAAGCGTGATCCCCTGTATTATTCCAAACAGCATAATTTCCTTCTGGGCATTGCCAATAAAGTTTATCTTGGGCATTAGTGCCGCAACCAGAATAAATAATCACTCCCTTTAATCCTTCAAGTGTAAAATTTCCAAATTGATATTTATTGCTGGCTGAATTATCTTTAATCAGCCAGCCATTCATTGAAACCGCTTCGGAGCAAGTATTTTTTATCTCAATCCATTCGCCATTTTTGTTCTCATTATCATTACCTGGCGCGTCAGCATTGATATTAACAATTTTAACACAGGAACTTTCTGAACTTTGAGAACACAGCCCCGCCCATAAACCGCGGCAAGCGTCTTTAGCTTCCTGCTGGGCTCCTAAGATTAAATCCTGATATTTATCATTGGGCTGGATTGTTTCGCTGATGGCGTAGCCATTTCTTACAATCTCTTTATTTATTAAGGTATCGTTTATCCAAATATAGGCCAAGAGCCGTTCATAACGGTCCTGCGTTTGGACATCAAATTCAAGATTAACTGTTCGGCCAGCCACCAATCTTTCATTTTCTCTGGTCGCTTCGGTAGAAAACGGCTGACCCAACTCAGGCGCGTTAATCCCAAGATACCTGACTCGTTCTCCGCCCTCAATCTCAATAGTGTCTCCGTCCAATACCCGGCTCACTTTAACTGAACGGGTTGAGTTAATCGCCGGCGCCTCGGCTGATTGTTTTTCAGTGATATCATCATTATTCAATTCGCTTTCTTCATTTCCATCTACAGCCCTATTCTTGAGATCGCCTGCAATATCCGCTGTTTGCTGTATTTTGTTCTCTGGTGCATCACTGCTTTTGTTTCCGCTAGCGCCAATCAAAATTCCAATACCCAAAACCGCTACTAATATAAAGGTGTAAAGAAATGGTTTAGGAATACGGCTAATCATGTTTAATTCAAGTATAACCCTATTCCGTTTTCCTGTCAAAAGTGACAGAATCTGTCGGGCCAAAATTAGGCAAGCAAAATTAAAACTCCCGGGCTTTTTCGAAGCTGGCCCGGGAGCTTTTAACCAATATTGGTTACAATGCTATTTTAAGCTAATCAACTGTGTGGTTTTTAGCATTGTCAATCCTTCTATCTCGGTATCTAGTAATTCACCGCCTAAATACTCTCCATTTTCGCCTACGATCTTCTTTATATTGTTCGATTGAGAACGAGGGTTAAAAGAAACTTCAACTTCGTATTTATCTGACTTCAAGGGCGCTTCCATTTCAGAAGCTGTTAATGTTTTTGCGAAGTTCCCATCGTTCACTATCACCGAATCGCTAAAATGAGTTAAATTCTCTAACCGCCAATCTGGATCTGCGTCATCGTATTTAAAATAATCTTCATCATAAACCGTTATATGAACTTTGGCTCCGTTGGGCAAATTTGTAGTACCGTCTACCTTAAGGTTTCTACCACTGATATGTTCTGCTGTAAATTGAATGCTATAATCCGTCACCTCTGGCTGAGCTTGTTCCTGCGGCGCCGGTTGAGATTCCGACTCTAAATTTGTTTCTTCCTTTCCGCCGCTGTTTGCGATAACAACGATAATAATGATTAAAACGGCTACACCTCCTATGATATAAAGTAATTTTTTCATGTTAGATTTAAAGACTTAATTTATTTTGTTTACGACTTTTTTACCTTCTTCCTTTTCGGCTTTAATATATTCCAAAGATATTCCTTTTCTAATCTCAAAGAATTCATCTTAATATCAAAAAGTTCCTTTTCTTTTTCTGCTTCCTTATCAATCAATTCTATCCTATCCATTATTCTTCTAAATTCTTCTGGTTTTACCGCCCTAATCCCCTTTGGTCTTTTGGGCTTTATTCTTCTAATTGCTCTTCTATCCGTCTTATTCTCCGTATTCTTTTTTGATTGTTTTTTGGTCATTTTTTTAATCATTTGCTAAATAATCTTCTTTAAAGAAAAATCCACTTTATATACGAACATTTCAACATTCGGAATGTTTTTTAAAGAATAACGAAGTTTTTCGTCATCTTCCCCGGAAATAATAACACCTCTAACTTTTTGATCCTTTCCAGCTTTATGTTCTTGAACCCAACCAATATATGTTGAAATCTGACCAACCACCTTATCGCTCGTTCTCCCTTTCTTAAGTTCTATTACCACATAATCATCTGTTGATTTATCTTGAACAAGAATATCTATTCTGCCAATAGGAATCTTATATTGTTGACTGACTAGAATTCCTTCCTCCTCAATAAGTTTAAGGTTTTTACCAAGTTCAGTCTTTTCCCAGTTAGTAATTAGGAAGTCTTCTAAGTGTTTTTCTAAGGCAAACCCTTTTTCATCCAAAATATCTTCTTGATCTGATTCATCCTCTTCAGCAATTAATTCTCTAGACGCGGTCTCTTTCCAAAGCGGCTCAACTTTATCCGAATAGAAAAACTGGGTTAACGCTCTAGGAGTGGTATCTATGTCATATTTTTCCTTAAAACCAGAAATTATCTCTTCATTGGTTTGAACAATCTTTTCGCCATAAGAAGCTAATTGATGAGCTTCATTATTACCAAGCCCGAAATAATCTATGATCCGACTTCGATGCTCTAAGGAAACAACACAGATATATTGATTTGGATTATAAGCAAAAAGTAAATCATTTAATATAACGCCTTTTTCTCCAGTCAGTCCGTTTCCCTTATCTTCATTTATTTCCTTAAGTTTATCGATCAATCCTATCTTAGATTCGCTATCTGTAGCTTTGAATAAGCTATCCAAAGTCTGCCTAATATTTTCATTTTCTTTTAAGCTTTTAAACATCCTATACCAGGCCCCTTGATGTATATACGGCTTAGCTACTGGTTCTCCGCCAGCTTCTCTAAATTCTCCACTACCCCTACCTAAATAATCTAAAATTCTAATAATAGGGTCTAAATCAGCTTCGGGAATTATACTATAATCTTTGTTTAAAATCTTATTCTGCCAAAAATCACGGAATTCTTTGCTCTGTTTTTCCCAAACAATCCTATGTTTTTCTACATCGTAATCCCTTAAAAAATCATTAAAAAGTTTTTGAATTTTTTCTTTCATTTTACTCTTTTAATTTCTCTAATTGAATTTTTGCTTTTTTTATGTCTATTTTCAAGATTACCCCTTTTTAGAGATACAATCAAGACAAACAGTAGATGGCTAGAATCAACAGATATAGCCTCGTTGTCTATTTCTATACAAAAAACCATTATAATATGGTAGAATTATTATCGTACAATTGAATATACGTAGAACAGCCTAAACCTTATAGATTATCTCTATACGGCATGGTTAAAAAACGCTACGAACATAAAGAACCCATCATCAGGGCGTTCGTAGCGTTATGCGGGGAAACCTGCATAGGGGTCGCAAGATCCTTCTGGTGGTGGGCTTTTTGTTTTTATGAATAAAAGACAAGTAGAAAAACATATTAAGCAAAATGATTACTTCGGCACACTCGCCACTGTATTAGATTTAACTCGTCAAACATTAGAACAAAACAAAAAGAGCCCAGAACAAAATCGACAAATTAGACTGCTTAAAAAACTAAAAGAAGAATTGGTGTTCCTTCAAAAAAATTACAAAATTATCAAAAAGTGACTAAAAAAGAAGCTTGAATGAAATTATCAAACCAATAAAAAAAGACTGATTGTTCTTCATTATAATTAATAATAAAGCTATTTCAGTCTTGTTTATCTAACCTTGATTTTGCTTATTAAAATTTCCAATAAATTTTTGACTTCTAGCTGGGCATCGCTCTCGGTCTGACTTTCAACGAATTTTTGCCATTGGCTTAGAATTTTCTCGTCTTCTAAATTTCTGACCGCATTTCCTAATTTGAGCCGCGTCTCAAAATCAACTTCTATTTCAGTTTTTAACACTTTTTCAATAAAAAGCTTTGTAAAGTCTAAAATTTTTTCATTCAACACTTGATCCTCTAAGGCAATTTGAGTTTGACGAAGTTCTTTGACAGCAGAAAAATATTTAATCCCAAAAAAAATATTACCCGCCAATAGAATTAAAATAATAAAGATTAAAACTATTTTTGATTTATTCATATATTTTTTGACCTTGCCAGTCTTTCTCTTATTTTATCACGATAGAAGTTATAGAGCAATAAAGCGCCAAAAATAACCATTACAATAATTTTCCAATCAACAATTTTCAGCCACCAATATTTAGTCTTGAGTTCAATGTTGATATGAATTCCGCTGCCTTCTTTAACTTGAAACGGCTTGCCATCATAAACAAGATAACCCGGTGCTTCAGCCTTGAGGTAATAATAACCCTCTGGCACTAAAAATGAATAAGTCCCCCTAACATCAGTAGTTTGGGGGTTCTCCTGCTGATATTCTCCAGCTGGCCAAATTTCGTATTGCTTAGTTTCTGGATTTAACCAAAAGAGAGAAACAATAGCACCAGGGATACGAGTTTCTTTATCGCCATCTTTTTCATAAATATATCCTTCTGGATCAATGACTGTAATTAATCTGATTTCCTTTTTACCTAATTCTGGGTCGTCAAAATCCATGACAGTAATAACTTCGTATTCGCCTTCAATCAAAGGTGCTTGAATTTCTGCGGTATAAATTCCGTCGCCGTCGGGATCAGTATATTCAAACTCTAATAAAACCAACTTTTCCTCAACTCTAACCGGCTGCTCTTGGGGCTTGGCAAAAACCGGATTAGCAAAAAACAAAGATGCTAGCAAAGAATCAAGAGGAAGATTTAAAGAAGTGGATTGACTGGCTTTTGACTTAAATACCAGATAGCCCTTAACGCTTTTTACTGGCTTATCTGGTTTTACCACCAACTGTAGAGGTTTGCCTGAAATTGTATTGATTCTTTGTTGGGGTTCGCCTTTTTCGGTAACAGACAAGGCAATATTAAAATCAATCAATTCATCACCGGTTCTGGCAAAAACAATTTCTGCGGGCAGTTGCTCTTTAGTTGCTGAAGATAAATTGGTAACTGGAACGCCTTGGGGCAAAGCGAATCTACCAGGTTCAATCTTGGATGTCGGCAAGCCAACTCTTTCTGTTAACCCGGGGAGAGTCAATTCAACGGTTTTGAGCTTTGCGATATCCGTAATTTTATTAATGCCGACTTCTTCAAGGGTTTTTTCAAGTTTTGGAAACTTCTGGGCTAAATTTCTAATTTCTTTAGGTAAAGGCGCCAAGACAAATCTTTCCACTGATTGAGGCATTAAATTCCATTCCCCACGCAAAGCAGCTGGCGCGTTTTCTGGAATAATAATCATTTCTTCCTCTGGCTGTTCCTTTTCCTCTTCAGGTTCTTCTGGTTTTAAGAATCCAGGGATAAAAGGCTCTAATTTCTTAAACACAGATTCCTTTTCTTTTCCTTCAGGCTGCTCAGGAACACCTTGAGAGGGGACCCCTTCGATGATATTTAAATCAAAAGTTGAACTTGATTTATTACCAGCTTGATCAGTGATGGTTATCTCAAAATGATGGACCCCTTTAGTTTGTCTGCCCAACTTTATTTTAAAGTCGCCGTTAGAGTCAGCCGTAACAAGTCCATATTTTCCATCCCAGTGCAAAATAACTTCGGAATTTTTTTCAGTTTTACCCGATAAAATAATTTCTTCTTGAGGACTATAAAAATTCCTAAAACCTACAAAATCTATTTTTGGCGGCGTAGCGTCTAAAACAATGGTATCAGAAACAGTTTCCGACGGCTGGCCGTATTCAGTATAAAATCGGCCATAAACAGCGTACTTACCATCGGGACAATTTGTCTTCAAATAGCACAAATCCCAATTATAAAATTCCTCAAAAGCAATTTGGCCACTACCGTCTTGTAAATCAGCATTAGCAGAAACAGCCATTTTCTTACTATCGCTACCAGCGATCATTTTCAAGGCAACTATTCGATTATTAGTATATTCAGCGCCACTATTAATCAATATTTGAAAAGAACCACTCGGATTTGACGAGCTAGGAGACGGAGAAGACGGAGCGCTGCCAGCGCCCGGTGGTAACCCACCACCCCCACCCGAAGGGTCTGTCTCATCAGTATCTGTTAAAGAATCACATCCTGGATCATTGGGATAGTCTGTTTTCCCATCACCGTCATCGTCAGAAGAATTGTTGCAGGCAGGCCTGGCGCTTTGGGGTCGCCAATCTGTTTTAACATTATAATCTCCGTCAAAAATTATCCAGCCGATGTTCTCTCCTAAAGCAGAACCGGTAAACTCGCCCGAAGAATTGATAACCACGCCGTCATTGTCAGGATTAAATTTTATCCAACCAGCGTTCTCTGACCAAGCATAACCAGACAAATTTCCTTGGCCATCATTTGTTATATCGCCCAAATATATCCAACCAATAGTTTCAGAAAGAGCATAACCAGACAATCCAGAGTCTGTGACATGAACATTGCCATTACTAGTGCCGAAATTCACCCAACCGATATTTTCACCCCAGGCGTATTTATAGGTTGAATCAATGGTACCGTCAGTATTTGAGGCAAAAATAGGTTCTTTAAAGAACACAAAAACACTGCTTACCAAAAGCGTCAAAAAACAATAAAAAATTAATTTTTTAATCATCACCCTTCTTTTCATACTGAATTATGAATAATTGTATCATAGAATCTTTTCAGAATAAATCACAGCGAGACACGAGAGAAAATAAAATTTATGAGACGAAACTTTTTAATTTTCAAAATCTTTATAAGGCTTATCTTGATTGTAGAAAGCATAAACGAAAAACTCATCAGGCAGCTAAATTTGAAATCGACTTTGAATCAGAACTTTTAAAGCTTACACAAGAGCTCCAAAGGCATACTTATAAGCCCGGCACCTCGGTTTGTTTTGCCATTACCGATCCAAAGCTACGTGAGGTCTGGGCAGCGAACTTCCGCGACAGAGTCGTCCATCACCTGCTTGTAAGTTATTTAGAGCCCATTTGGGAAAGAATGTTTGTTTTTCACTCCTATGCCTGTCGCCAAACAAAAGGCGCTCACAAAGCTGTCCGTTATCTTAAAAAAATAATCGCACCAAATCTATCTTTCCTCCAAGTAGATATTCAAAGTTTTTTCGTTAGCATAGACAAAAACATTCTGTTTTCTTTAGTTAAAAAACATGTTAAGAACCCTGAAATTTTATGGTTAACTGAAAAGAATATTTTCCACGACCCGACTAAAAACTACATTGCCAGAGGTGACCTAAAACTTTTACAATCTGTTCCGCCGCATAAATCGCTTTTTGGCAAAAAAGACAAGGGATTGCCTATTGGCAATTTAACCAGTCAATTTTTTGCCAATCTCTATCTAAATGAGCTGGACCAATTCATTAAACACTCGCTTAAATGTCATTATTATTTTCGCTACATGGACGACTTACTTCTTCTCCATTCGTCAAAAGAACAATTGCTCCATTGGCAAAAAGAAATTGAAATTTTTCTTAAAGCCAATCTAAAACTTAAGCTCCATCCTAAAAAACAAATCCTAAGGCCAACAATGACAGGCATTGATTTTTGCGGCTATATCATTAAACCCGAATACACTCTTATTCGTCGGCGAACCGTGAAAAAACTCAAAACTAAATTATGGCGTTTTAACCAAAATATCTTGAAAGCACTCTCGCCAGATGATCTATCGCATGCCTGTGACATAATTTTTACTGACCCATTTATTGTTTTTGACAACGATAGATTTACAGAAAATTTTCGTCATATCTTTTCATCAATTAACTCGGTTTACGGATTTCTAAAACACGCCAATTGTTACAATCTACGAAAAACACTTTATGAAAAACATTTTGGCATCTTAAAACTTTATCTCCGTCCTGCTAACCACAATTATGAATATTTTATTTGGAGAGAGCCTTGATATTGTCTAGGGAATCATTGGACGGAACACGGCACGGAACCTGTTGCCATTGTTGACATTATTGTTATTGAAGTTAGAGCACGCGTTATCGCCCGCTATCCGCGCATTGTTGTTGTTATGCTGCTCTGAAAGCCATTGTCCCGCCACTTTTCGCTTTTCTGGCTGGCCAATCTTCGCCGAAACTCAGTATGACCAGTTATCAATAATCCTAGAAAAAACTAGGGAGCGAGACTGTGATTCCCATCATTTATTGCACGCTTCCCGTTGCCCATGACACACGAGAACTCTGGCAAAAACAGACAGCCAAAATTACTACTTATTATTCTTAGCAGTCCATTTTTGCCAACCACCTAGCTGTTTCCCTAATTCTTCAATTTTTTCATTAAGGACGCCAAGTCGACCCGGACTGATTAATTCTAAATCGCATGCAATTCTTAAATAAATTCTTAAATTTTCTTTCTTAAAATCAATTACAGGAAAATATTTATGTTTTTCTTTGTCTGGCATGGAATTTGCTTTCATTATCGCATCCAAAATTTCGTGGGATATATTTTTTAATTTTTCTCCAAGAGTATACTTATATTCCCTGCTGAAATTTTTAGTTACTTTATATATCTCAATGGTCAACATATAGGTGCATTGGAATATTCTTATGTGCTCGTATCGGGCCATGCGGAAATAAATAAATTATCAAATGACTCAAATTACCAAATCATCAAGATGGGAAATCACTATGGACGGAACACGGCACGGAACCTGTGGCCATTGTAGACAGTACTGAGATTGAAGGTAGAGCACGCGGTACCGCCCGCTAGCCGCGCACCGTTGTGGTAATGCTGCTCTGAAAGCCATTCCCAACTACTATTGGCTAAATCTATAAACTCATCTGTTCTCCCAACTTGTCCGCCATGATTACCATATGTTTTATCAGCTGTATATGTTCCAGTAGTATTTTCGTAATTAGAACCGCCATCTTTATAACCACAAAACCCAAAAAAGTCACTTGAACTTGGCAATCTTGTCCCCTTCCAATTATTAAGAACTTCTGCTGTTAAAGGGCCGTTATTACCGCCAATATCATCATCGTTATCTCCAGTAATATCAGTAGTCGGATTATATGACGCATGAGGAATAAGATAAATAATAGCAAAAGTAGAATCAACTGCTGGTGTACCGCCGGTCCAAGAATCAACAGTTATGGCTGTGCCAGTGTTGCTTTCAATCCTGCCATAGCCATTTTCCCCTGTGCCTCCAGTAATCAAAACTTTTTGTCCTACCCAAACGTTGGTACTCAGAGAAAGAGAAGAATCTGTAATAGATGAAGCATCCGCGGCTGTGGCAGTGCCAGTTATCACGGCTCTATCTGTTTCATTCGGTAATAAATCCCGTGTCCCATCATAACAATCCGCCTCAGCTAAAGCAATTGTACCTGAACTAGGATAAGAGCCATGAACCACTGTGCCACTAGGGAAACTACCAGTACACGACCAATCACCAACCCAAGAATTATCATATAAAGAAAAACCATCATCTTCAACACTAAAAACAGAAGTGTTGTCGGGTGTACTGCCGCAAGCAGCATAATTAGAACCAAGCCAAGAACCATAAACGGTAATTGTATCAGCGGTATTTGATTTAGCCACCCCCCAACATCCAGCAGCGGTTCCAGAAGTAATATCTACCACCGCATCAGCATATGCGTTGACCGTCCATCCTGCACTATCTTTAGTGATTGAATTTGATGTACCAGCTGTTGCAGCTTGTCCTGTGATTGGCGTTGGCCCTACTTGTTCAGCGCCATTCCAGGAATTAGAATTAACAGTAGTTGTTTTAATACACACACCATCTTCTGGATCGCTAGTATCGCCATCACCATTACCATCTTCAAACCAATACCAGCCATTGCCATTCTCTGCGTCACAAGCAGATTGAGTAATTGTTGTGCCAGACCAACCAGTGCCTGGATATCCTGAATAAACACCTGTTGAGGAAACTCCAAAGGTTGTACCTTTTTTAACTGTGGCTGTTGATAAATTAGAGGCGTCATATGTGCCAGCACCAGTCGCTGTAGTTAACACTTTTGATTGGTCGCTATCGCCATAGAGATACCCGGCAACCAAATTACCAATCACGCCAAATATATTAACGCCATTGGCAATGTTATCTGCGATTAAATCCGTATCACCTGCCAAAGTGCCGCCACTGTAATACCCAGCAGTAACTGATTGATCAGATGAACTAGCAGTCAAACTAAAAGCACCATTATTGGCCATGGTGCCGGTTTGTAAAGTCCAGTTAGTTTGAGAATCGCCAAAAAATGTTTTGCCAGTTAGAACATTAGCCGCAGTCGCATCGCCTCCAGAAGGGACCAGCGTCCCATCAACGCCAAGATAAGTTGTGCCTGATTTAACCTGATCGGCAGAAATCAAACTAGCCAAAGCATCGTAAATTTCGGTTAAAGTATTGCCAGTTCCCGCCAAACTATCAGAAAAAGTAAAATCATGCCCTGCTTCAGTTGCGGTTGTATTATTAGTTATAAACTCGTAGATTTCTGAAAGAGTATAAAACTGAGCCGATGGACTACCAGAAGGCGGCGTAATAGTACCAGCTCGGGCAACCATAAAAATAACCAAAACTGAAATTAAGACAGTTAGTCCACCCTTAAACAAATTGCCAATCCTAAAATATAATTTTTTACCTCTAAACGACCTTTTTATAATAAGGTGAATTACCCCTTGATTCTTCTTCCTCATATATTTGTTAAATTCCAAAGCTCACTCTTTGAATAGTCCTGAAATACTATTCAAATTTTGAGCCCTAAATCAAGTTGATTAATTACTGCGACCTTTGTAGTTATTATAACACAATAAAAGCACTATGTGTATAATAATAGCAAAAAAGCTCTTATCCACATCAACTTGATTAAAGTATAACAAATTTCTGATTAAAGGAAAAGAATTAGATGTGAAAAACCTCGATTTGGTATAAATTGACTTGATTATTCTTGTTCAATCAACTTCTTCTCTTTTAAATATCTGGTTACTGCATACCAAATGGAGTTTATAATCGGGATTAAAATCACCCAGCGCGGATCATCCTGCATCCACGCTATTATTATTGGCAGGATTGAAGAAGCTCCCGAATAAACAAAGACAATTAACAAATGTTTTATTGCTTCTTTTTGCGGTGTGCTCATAATTTTTTAACTAATTCAATTATTTGTTCTTTAATTTTTTCTCGATCACTTTCTTCGACCTTTGGTTGGTGAAGACGACTAATAACTTCGCTAATCCAAGCATCAAGCTGTGGCTTATATGAAGTGATGTCTTGATGGTCAATAATATGCAGCCGGTCCTGAAGAATATTAAACCTATCGCAAAGAGCCTTTACTAATCCAACCAGCGAATTCATTTGCAACTCTGTCCAATGGTCGCCGTCCTGACCCTCGCACTCAATGCCTAATGAATATTTATTAAGATTTATGTAACTTCCCCAAATATTCTTTTTTAAAATTCTCTTTGCGTTCTCGGAAGGATTGCTAATTCTGCCAGCATGCCAGGCCGCGTCTTCGTCTTTAACCATTTGAACTACTCGACCATCTTTGCCAACAAGATAATGAGCCGAAACCTGCGAAGTGGGATTTTTAAACCACGAAATCGTACCATTCATAGTGCCAAGCATAATGTGAATGACTATAATTTCTGGCTTGTAGCCATCCCTAGAGAAAAAGTTTTTAGAGGGTATAAATTCCATATTTATGATGATTTAATTTTTACTCGCTCGACCTTTATTTATGATTTTTCAAAAAATCAATGAGTATCTCAATCATATCCGCCAACCTCTGCTGGCTCCTGGTATTATGTTCTATGTGATTTTTTACAAAATTCATAAATGTTCTGACAATAATAACAATGGCGATAATAAGAGCTATCGCTATGCCTGTTAATCCATATTGGGCTAATGGAGTTAATTCGTTCATATGACTTGACTTGTTTTTTTGATTGAAGTTAAAATCCAGGCAATGAAGCCATCTTTGACTAAAATCTGTCTTATCCTGATTACTCTTGCCATTCTTGTCAGTGCTGGTTTTTACTGTTGGTCAGTTTATGAGGAATGCGGGAGACATGATAAATTTGATTATCTGTATAAATAGTCAAACCTCTTTCCCTCTTTTTCCTCTGCTTTAGTGTATAGGTAATCAAACTTACTCTTGCTTTTTTCGTCTTGTTCTCTGAAATGTTCTTTGGCTGCTTTTGATCCATATTTCCCTGCCAAGGCTGTTCTGAATTGCTCCCAGAAACCTTTCACAGGATATTGCAATTCCCCTGCCTTTGTTGTTACCTCGCCTTCTTTAACAGCTTTTATTCCTTGAGCTGTTTTTTTAATTTGCTGGGGCATTCCTAAAAATCCGGTCCCTGTCCAAATAGCTTCTCCTGTTCTTCCTTGAGCTATATTTTGCATTAGCTTGGTGGTATTACCTAAAATAGGCATAGGCGAGTATGGCTGTTCTGTAGTCAAAGCGAAAATAACCGAACCTACAAGCGGAAAGTTGCCCGCAATTGCCTTTAATGTATCTTTGCCCATTTCTTGAGGTTCATCTACAAAAGCTAAGTTATTAATGGCTGTTTCCATATAACCGCCTATTACTAACGCGGTGATTGCTTTCGCTAATAACTTTCTCCTATTTCCTGTTTTAAGAAAATTAGCTAACTCTGGATATTGCTTGGCAAAAATATCACTGACATAATACTGCATTTTAGAATTAAGCTGGGAGTAAAACATATTGATGTTTTTGCCCAATTCGGTTCTAAAATATCTCGGTGTCTCCGCTCTAGACATTGCTCCCATAACCGCGTCTATAATATCATCGGCTTTTTTCTCTGCGTTTTTTAACGCTTTAGGTGTTATTCTCTTCCCCTCCTGTTCTAATCTCGCCAATTGTTGATCAATTAAAGTCACCTTTCCCATCTGGGCAGTCAACCTATCTGTGTATTCAGGCGGTTTTCTCATCCATCTAATAATAGTGTTTTTCAAATCCTGAATGGCTAAACCCATTGTCCTTTCTTGAACGCTGCCAGAGGTCTTGGCTAATCTGGAGACTGGCGATTTTCTCAAAACTTTCCATCCGCCTTTGACTAAATTCTTTATTCCGCTCACCGTCCAAAAATCCACTAAATTAATAAATTGTTTCAAGGGAACGGTGTATCTGAGTCCTAAAATTGCTGATGCCTGCAGATTTCTCAAAACTCTTAATCCTTTCCAAGTCCCTTCTATCTTTGGAGGATTAACTATATAACGATACCATTCTATTATGGCTTTATGCGCTTCCCCGCCAGCAATCTCTTGAAATTCTTTACTATCAATCAAATATTTAACCGGCACGGTTCTCTTGCCAATGTCTATATAACGGGATACTCCGTGTATCCATTGGTCTATTACTTTACGATAATCTTGTTCATAAAATTCAATCGGCACATCTTCTACTCTTTCTTTTATTGAGCCAAAGTAGGGGTCTTTACGCAGCCAGTCAAACAGGCTACCTTCATCAAGTCGTTTAATGTCCCTTGTTATATATAGCGGACTATAATTTTTAACTTCGCCAATTTCTCTACCTCGCAGAATAGTCACTCTCTTAACTTCTGGATACAATTCTTCAGTTGTTCGTCTAATATCCGTATACGCTTTTTTAACTTTTGGACTTAATTCGGACCAAGATTTAGCTTCAATCTCTTTGCCCTGCTTGTTAGCAGTAAGGGCAAATAATTCTTTGGCTTCCTTTTTTGATAAATCAAAGACGGATTTTAATTTTGCGTTTTTTAAATAATATTGACGCTCTTTAGCTAATCGTTCTCCCCGCCTAATAGGATTAAAGATTAACTCTTCAAATCCTTTTCCTAATCTTCTAAAGAACCTTTTGCCAGTTTCGTATCCCTGGATGATGTTTTTTGTCTCTTTGCCGACATTTTCAAAGCTAATTCTTTTAATCCATTCTTCGTCCGATACTTTAAATTGCCTGGTTTTCTTAATATAATCTAATGCCTTCTGCGAGATGGTGGCGCTAATCTCGCCTGTTTCTTCTCTTTTTACTTTTACTAAGTCTTTTAGATATCTATTTTCTACCTTTAACTGATTAATAACTTCGTCTCGCACGCCAGCGTTTTTTAAGCTGCCGATTATCTCGAAAGTATACCCCTTAACTCTGCTAAGCCGTTTTTGAGCATAGGCCATTTCGTAATCATACAGTTCGCTTTCTGGGATAATATTGCCGTATCTGCTTATCGCGCTTTTAATGGTGCTGGGACGAAACTTAAGCGTTTCTTTTTGGTCTTTGAATACTTTAATGAATCTGGCTTTTGGCTTTAGTGTTTCAGCAATTTTGCCAGAGACATATTTAGCAATCTCGGGCGAAATTTTTTCTTCTTGATATAGATTAGTCGGACTAGGCAACCATTCTCTTACTGGCTTATACTTTCCCACTTCCATAGCCCTGCGGATAGCTTTTGCTTCAGCGGGTATATATTTATATTTCGCTCTGTGTAACTTATTCAAAAGACGTTGCGATATTTTGGCTGCTTTTTCTTTTTTCGGTAATGCTTTACCAATTAATCTCAATGTCTTTTCTTTGGCTTTTGTACTGATTTTTTCTGCGACAGTCTTGATGCTTTTTATGGCTTCTATCAATTCTGCTTCGCTGGCAAAGTTATATCCGCCTACTTCATTGAGCTCTGTCACTAATTCATCTATAGCAGAACCGCCGCCCTTTTTATTAAGCAGTTCTGGCGGGATGCCTGACATTTCTTCCGCTAAAAATCCTTCTCGATACGGCTTGATTCCACCCAACGCTTTGATACTGCCAAACAATTCGCCCTCAGCTGTCTTTTTCACTTTCTGAAATTCTTTTTCAAACATTTTTTGCATTATTTTTTCCTCGGTCTCTGTTAAGGGTTCTGTTTCTTTCATTGCCCTTTTAGTAATCTTTTCTGTCGTCTTGCCTAAAGCCCGTTTCAATTCTTTTATATTTCTGAAATCGTAGCCGCCAAGCTCGTTTAATTCTTTGATGTCTATTTTTTCTAAACCGCCAAGGGCTTCTACATCACGAGTTAATTTCTTTACTGAAGCGGCGGTCGGCTTTGATTCAACCGCCTTTTCACCTTTGGAAATCTTACCAGTATTGACTGGTTTTTTCTCAGCTGCTTTTGTGAATTCATCTGGCTTCATTATCTCTTTAAGAGATTCTATAAAATCGTCCTTTGGTTTAGAGCCCGAACCGCCCTTGGGTTTTGATTGCTTAATCTTTGGCTCTGGCACTTCCCAAGGACCATAATGTTTCGTTTCTACTGCCATTTCCATAGCTTGTTTGGGGGTATATCTTTTAACTTCTGATTCTTTAATTTCCCCTAAAGCATAATAAAAGTCCTTGGGATATTTTTTATTTCCCCTGCTGGTATCAATAACAACATCCCCTTTTTCAATCCAAGAATGTCCATATCTCACACC
>CAZQUN010000006.1:0-55309 GCA_964596615.1 uncultured Candidatus Saccharibacteria bacterium | reverse complement strand
CTGCCTGGTTTTTAAGATTAAGCGGATTAGATATCTTTTTGCTGCCTTTGACCAGTCGTCTGCCTTGGAAGAAGGTAAAGACAACAGAAATAGGGGAATAAAAAGAGGGCGATCATTTCTGACCACCCCCTTCGTGTTTGCTTTATCGGTTTTAACTATATAAATGGCCATAGACTTGAAGCGCTATTGAACATGCTTCTTTAAAGGCCTCTTTCCTTTCTTGGCCCGATTTGGCAAGGGATTCGGCGAGTTTAGCTGTGAGCGTAGAACCACAGCTCAGAAAGAAAAATCTGATTCTTTCTCTGTCTGTTTGAAATCTCTTGGTTTTTTTAGCCTCTGTCCAGTATTCTGCAAAAAGGTCAAAAAAATCATTGCTCCCTGCCATCTCCTTTTTTATTTTGTCAATTATTTGGTCCATTTGTTCCCTCTCTTTCGTTAAGGTTAATGTTGAAAAGGACTTGCCATTTTGAATATTGTTAATATACTTAATAAGATTAGATATGTCAATACCAGTGATAGTTGACAGGAGATTTAAGGGTGGTATTATTAAACTATGAAGCTTTTTATTAATTCTTACATTGAGAAACTTCTCAAAAAAGCAAATTACGAATACGATAAGCAGACTAAAAACTGGTGTGCCAGTCTTGATATTTTACCCGGCGCTTATGCGCAGGCAGAAACAGTAGAAGAAGTTAGAGAACAATTGGCTGAAGTAATTGAAGATTATGTTTTGGTTAGTTTACATAATCATCATTCGCTCCCCGGTTTCAAAAAAATAGATTTTCAAAAGCCGCTTTCCTATGCCCAAACTAGTTCCTCTTAAAAGACGAATTCTGATTAAGAAGTTAAAGAAATTAGGTTTTACCGGTCCTTTTGTTGCTACAAAGCATGAGTATATGATTAAGGGAAAGCAGAAAATATTCATCCCGAATCCTCATGGAAAAGATATTGGACTACCTTTGGTAAAAAGGATTATTGAACAAATTAGCATTCCTAAAGATGAGTTTTTGGAGCTATAGATTATTAAAGGGACTGCCTTGGGGCAGTTTTTCTTATGGTAATAAATCAATCAAACATTAGAAATTTTTGTATCATTAGTCATGTTGATCACGGTAAGTCAACTCTGGCTGACCGTTTTTTGGAATTGACCCAATCTGTTGAGAAAAGAAAAATGAAGGAACAGTTTCTTGATATGATGGACTTGGAAAGAGAAAAAGGTATTACCATTAAGCTCCAACCGGTTCGGATGGAATACCAAGAGTATGTTTTAAATCTGATAGATACTCCTGGCCATGTTGATTTTACTTACGAGGTCTCAAGAAGCCTGGCGGCTGTTGAGGGGGTAATACTTTTAGTTGATGCCAGCCAGGGAGTCCAGGCCCAGACCCTGGCCAATTTACATCTGGCTAAAAAACAGAATTTAGTCATTATCCCGGTTATTAACAAAATTGATCTGGCTCATGCTCAGGTTGAAGAAACTACTGATGAAATGAGCCAACTACTCGGAATTAACAAAAAAGATATTTTAAGAATCTCAGCTAAGACAGGACAAGGCATAGAACAGGTTTTAGAAGCCGTTATCAAAAGAATTCCTTCGCCCCAAGGAAAATTAGAAAAACCATTCCGGTCTTTAATTTTTGATTCAAGTTATGATGATTTTAAAGGAGTTATTGCCTACGTCAGAGCAATTGACGGAGAAATTAAAAAAGGCCAGAAAATTAAAATGCTGGTTTCAAAAGCAGAAAGTGAGATAATAGAAGTTGGCGTTTTTTCTCCTAGTCCTGTTAAAACTGAATCAATTCAAGCCGGAGAAATCGGCTATATCGCTACCGGCTTAAAAGATATTTCAAAATGCCGGGTCGGAGAAACATTAGCTTTATCCGGCCAGAAAACCGAATCATTACCGGGTTACCAGGAGCCCCAACCGGTTGTTTTTGCCAGTTTTTATCCGGCCCAAGCCAACGACTACAATCTATTAAAAGACAGCCTGGCTAAATTGAAATTAAATGATGCTGCTCTTTCCTATGAACCAGAATCATCAGAAGGATTGGGAAGAGGTTTTCGTTCCGGATTTCTGGGTATGCTTCATTTAGAAATTGTTTCTGAAAGATTAAAAAGAGAAAAGAAACTTGATTTAATTGTCACGACTCCTTCGGTTAATTACCAGGTTAAAGATAAAAAAGGAGATTTGATTTCTGTTTCCTCTCCTTCTGATTTGCCGGAAACAAATCAGATTGAGGAAATCAAAGAACCCTGGGTTAGTTTGGAAGTCATTACTCCTAATCAGTATCTGGGCTCGGTCATGAAGTTATTAAAAAGTTTAAGAGGCGAATACAAAGAAACAAAATATTTAAGCCCTGAAAGAGTTTTAATCAAATACGAAACTCCTTTATCCGAAATCATTATTGATTTTTATGACCGGTTGAAGAATATTAGTTCCGGCTATGCTTCAATGAATTACGAGGTTAACGATTATCGTTCCGGCAATCTGGTTAAAATGGATATTTTAGTTGCCGGCGATAAGGTTGAGGCCTTTTCCCGGATTATTCACCAGGAAAAAACCTTTTCCGAAGGAAAAGCCCTGGTTAAAAGATTAAAAGAAGTTATTCCGCCCCAACTCTTTTCGGTTTCTCTTCAGGCAGCAGTTGGAAGTAATATTGTCGCCAGGGAAACAATCCGGGCAATGAGAAAAGATGTTACCGGCTATCTTTACGGTGGGGATTACACCAGAAAAAGAAAGCTTCTTGAGAAACAAAAAAAAGGGAAGAAGAAAATGAAACAGGTTGGCAAAATTAATCTTCCCTCAGACGTCTTTTTAAAAGTTTTGAAAAAGTAGTTTTTTTGTTAGAATAGGGGAGCAAGCAGAAAGACCAGCATGCTCAGAACAACTAAACTGGCTAGAACAATCCAGATCGAACGGAATAGTTTTCTTTGAGTTGACGGCTTCATATTCTTAGAATACCAAAATGACTCAACAAACTCAACCCAAAAGATTTGTCAGAAAACTTTTGAGCTCAAAGGCTTTTCTTTTCTCTGCTATTTTAATCCTATCTGTCCTGGTTGTAAATCTTGGCCGGGAGAGTTATCGTAAATATCAATTGACTAAAGAGATTAATAAGTTAGAATCAGAAATTAATCAACTTGAAGGCAAAAACAAACAACTGGCTGATATGATGGAATATTTTAAGGACGAGTCATATCTGGAAAAAGAAGCCCGGCTGAAACTTAATTTAAAAAAACCAGGAGAAAAAGTAGTCATTCTTTCTCCTCGTAAAGAAGAAATTTCAGAAAGCGAAAGTGCAGAAGAACGCCTGGAACAGGCCAGGAAACAGGAAGTTAACGGAAAAAGTGATTTGCCTAATCATTGGAAATGGTGGGAATATTTTTTTAAGTAATAGGCGGGTGTAGCTCAATGGCAGAGCGTCTGCTTCCCAAGCAGATGACGAGGGTCCGATTCCCTTCATCCGCTCCAGCCGAAGTAGCTCAGTGGCAGAGCAGGGCTTTCGTAAAGCTCAGGTCGTCGGTTCAAGTCCGACCTTCGGCTCATTTGCTAAAAATAGAAATTATGATAAAATGAAAGACGTAGTCGAAAAATTAAAAGATTCCTACGACAAGAAAAATGCGATTCTGTCGATTTACGCCGGAGCAGGAGGAGTTGATGCCCAAGATTGGGCTGAAATGCTTTTACGGATGTATTTGAAATTTGCCCAGAAAAAAAACTGGTCAGCTCAGGTCTTGCAAATCAAGGAAGGCAAAGAAGCTGGGATAAAAAATACGACTTTAATAATTAAAGCTCCTGCTGCCTACGGTCTTTTAAAAAGAGAATCCGGAGTTCATCGGCTTGTCCGACTTTCTCCTTTTAATGCTAATAATCTGCGTCACACCTCCTTTGCTCTGGTTGAAGTTCTGCCTGAATTGGAAGAAGTCAAAGAAATTAAAATCAGGCCGGAGGATTTAAGAGTAGAAACCTACAAGGCCTCTGGACCAGGTGGTCAATATGTTAATAAGACGGAATCAGCTGTCCGGATTACCCATTTACCAACCGGTATTGTTGTTTCCTGCCAGAACGAACGTCTTCAGGGAGAAAACAAAAAAACAGCAATGAAACTTTTAACAAGCAAACTTTACCAGCATCAGTTAAAGAGCCGGCAAAAAGAAAAAGAGGTTTTAAGGGGTCAGCCAACTGCCGTTGAATGGGGAAGCCAGATTCGCTCCTATATTCTTCATCCTTATCAGATGGTTAAAGACCATCGGACCGGAATTAAATCAGGCAATCCAGAAGCAGTTCTAGACGGCAAATTAGATAAGTTTCTTAAAGAAAATATTAAATGATAAAATTCAGAAAAGTTTCTAAAATATATGGGGGCGATTGCCGGGCCTTAGAAGGCATTAATTTGGATATCGACGACAAAGAATTTGTTTCAATTGCCGGCCGCTCCGGAGCCGGCAAAACAACCCTGATTAAGCTTTTAATCAGGGAAGAAATACCATCTAAAGGACAGATTCTGTATAACAAGCAGGATATTAATGATATTCCTGACAAGAATATTCCCTTGTGGAGAAGAAAAATTGGTATGGTTTTTCAGGATTTTCGTCTTCTACCTGATAAAACCGCTTACGAGAATATTGCTTTTGCCATGGAAGTCAGCGGTCGGCCTAATCAGGATATTGAAAAAGATATTCCCCAGCTTTTAAAACTGGTCAATCTGGCTGAGAGGACTGACCATTTTCCTAATCAACTTTCCGGCGGGGAAAAACAAAGAGTTGCCATTGCCCGGGCTTTGGCCCATCGGCCGGAAATCCTGATTGCTGACGAGCCAACCGGCAATTTAGACCTTCTTCATGCCTGGGAAATTATCCGTCTTTTGATTAAAATTAATGAATTAGGAACAACCGTCATTTTATCAACTCATAATCGGGAAGTAATTAACGGATTGGATAAGAGAGTAATCACCTTGGAAAAAGGAAAAGTTATTAAAGACGACGAGAAAGGAAAATACATCCTATTCTAATACTATGCTTGAAACAATTTCACGCATTTTCAAATCTGGCTGGTTAAGTTTTTGGAGGAATAAATGGCTTTCCTCAGCCGCCATTTCAATCATGAGTCTGGCAATTCTGGGCCTGACGAGTTTGCTTTTAGTTAATGTTTTAGTTGATTCTTTGACAACTAATCTGGAGGATAAGATTGATGTTAGCGTCTATTTTAACCTTGATGCTGATGAGGATGATATTCTGAACCTAAGAGGTGATTTGATTAAATTATCAGAAGTTAAAAGCGTTGAATACGTTTCAACCGAGGAGGCTCTTTTAAGATTCAAGGAAAAGCATCAGGATAATGATGTTTTAATCCAAAGCCTGGAAGAACTTGAATCCAATCCTTTAGAAGCCAGTTTGAATATTAAGGCCCAGCAGGCCTCTCAATACGAAACCATTGTCGGCTTTTTTAACCAGAGCAGTTACGATCAAATTATTGATAAGATAAATTACCTGGAAAACAAAGCCGTTATCGCCCGTCTTTCTTCCATTACCAATACTATTCGCCAACTCGGTTTCATCATTTTAGTCATTCTGGCAATTATGGCGGTTGTTGTTAGTTTTAATACCATCCGATTAACAATTTACTCCGCTCGGAAGGAAATTAAGGTAATGAAACTGGTTGGAGCAAGTAATTGGTTTGTTAGAGGCCCTTTTGTTGTCGAAGGGGCGCTTTACGGAGTTATTGCCGCCCTGATTTCACTCTTGATTTTGTATCCATTAGTCTGGTATATTTCACCCAAGGTGACGTCCTATTTACCAGGGACTGACCTGTTTTACTTCTACCAGACAAACTTTCTGGCTCTGTTTCTGCTCCAGGTTGGGGTTGGTATTGCCCTGGGGACAGTCAGTAGCCTGGTTGCCATCCGAAGATATCTGGAAGAGGAATAATGGGGAGTAGCCAAGCGGTAAGGCAATGGACTCTGGCTCCATGATCGGGGGTTCGAATCCCTCCTCCCCAGCCATTGTGCACGAAGCGAGCATAACTGCTCGTTTTTTGCTTTATTGGTGCGGTTTTTGGCTGGTTCTAACCTTAGGTATTCTTTTTCTAAGGCAGGATAGCCGTCAGCGATAGGTTGTAGCCATTCATTGCCTTTAATACTAAGTTTTCCGTCCTTTATGGTCGGGTTCTGACCTAATGCCATTAAAATCTCTTTCTTGGTCTCTAAGCCGCCTTTAATGAAGTTGTGGCGAGCGTAGGTAGCGAAATTAAAGGTCTTTTCAGTTATTTCCAGCCATCTTTCGGCTCTTTTCTCGGTTTCTCTTAATTTGCCTTTTAACTGGCTTATTTTAGCTTTGAGTTCGTTTTTTTCTTTAAGAAAGGTCTCGTCATCAATCAATAGGCGGTATCTCATTTTAGTCAGCTCGTCCAATTCGTTTTGAGTCTGGGCTATTGCCTTATGCTGTGTTTCGTAGACTTTCGTCCTGTCTTCAATCTCTCTGTCGTTTTTGTTATTTAATCCTTCTAAAGCCCAATTCAGAAATTCTGGCAGGATGGTGTATTTTTCTATTTCTTTTTCAACTTGTAGTTCTAAATCATCCTCTTTAATGAATTTCTTTTGAGAACATTTAATGTCTTTCTTTTTTCTGGTGCAGTGATAATAAGTATATGTTTTAATCTTGCCAGTGTTTTTAATGAGTTTCTTTTTAATTTCTGCGGTATGCAGACAGCCGCACTCGCCGCAACGGATAAATCCTGTAAAAGCGAATTGATGTTTTTGCGGTCTGGGCTTTCCTTTTCTTCCCAAAAGCATTTGCACTCGGTCATATTCTTCAAGCGTTATCATTGGTTCGTGCTTGCCTTGATATTGAGTATTATAGTAATCAATAATGCCAGCGTAGAAGATATTAGTAAAAATTTTGTAAATTCCGCTTCTGGATAATTCCTTGCCGCCGATTTTCTTAAACTTTCTGGTTCTAAAACCCCATTCATCATTGGCAATATCTAAAATCTTTGGTGGCGTATAATTTCCTGTTAGCATTAAGTCCCACATCTTGCGAATAAGGTTAAATCGTTCAGGGTCTTTTATAATTGTTTTTTCCGCCTTATCGTTTAGGTAGCCAAGCGGGGCAAGATTAGGTTTCCATCCCTTTTGCAGTTTGCTTTCCGTGCCTCTTTTAACATTCTTTCTTAAATCTAAAATATACTGGTTAGCCATTCCACTCTCAACATTAAAGAGCAGAACATTGTCATCAGGCAGATACTGGCGGTCTATGGTTTGGATTGATTTAAGTGTCCCTTGCTGTAATAACCAGCTTAATTTGCCGCTATCAATCGGATTACGGGATAATCGGTTTATTTGCCAGCATAAAATCCCATCGGCTTCCTTGTTTTCAATCCTTTGTATCATTTCGTCAAAGATAGGACGATTGTTTGGCTTCTTGGCTGACTTTGATTCGGTATAGGTTTTCTTAATATCCAAATTCAAATCAGTGGCAAGTTGCTTTAGCCGATTAACTTGGTCTTCAATGGACTGAACCTGTCGGTCTTCACTCTCTGATGATTTTCTGGCGTAGAGGAAGTATTTAATTTTATCAGTTTTATTTTCCATTAAAACTCAAAGGGACATCTGGTAGCCCAGTTGCTTTTCCGTAAGGATAGGCTTCTGGCAGATGCCCCTTAAAGGACAGAAACCTAATAAAAAACTTACGGATTTAATACAACTTGGGCTACGTTTTCATTATATCGCTTTGGTCAATAATAAGCAAGTTTATTGAAGTGGATAAATCATTCGGTTCGCCAATTATACTTTTCAAATTTTTCTAAAGCTGATTGTATGTCGTTCATTATAGGCAGAGTAGGTATTTCTTCTAACATTACAGCAGATTCTTTTACTTTTTCGCCTAAACGCACCCAACTTTTATTTGTCCAGTTTTTCTCAATTTTATTTCTTGTTTTCCGAGCACCGCAATGGTTAATCAACATATATAATCCAAAGCTTGCCAGTGTTTTGTTAAGAGAATGAGCTTTTTTCTTTTGGTCTGTATTTAATCTTTTAATTATTACATCAAGCACTTCTTCTGGCGGTTTTTCAATTTTCAAAGCTAATTGATTGGCTGGTCTGTTTAGAATTTCTTCCCAGCTTGCAAGCAATACTTTTTGGCAAAGTTCTTTACTGAATATTTTTTCAAAGGTTATTTTTTCAATCTTTGAATCAAGAGCTTTTGATAAAAAGGCATTAAGGCTTTGTTGTCTTGTTAGTCTAACTTCAAATCGCAGTATTTCTTGTTGTTTATCTATGTCCATTCCTTGTAGCAATTGTTTTTCCTGTTTGAGTTTGATTTTGTCCATCGCTTTGTTTTTTGGCGTAGCTATATCTCGTAGCTTATCATAGAAAATAATGTTGGCAGATGAAGCGTAGAAATAGAGTGCTTGCCCATCGTTCCCGTAATGCCTTATGTTTATATCTTTCCTTTTGCCTAAATCTGCCTTGTAAAGTCCAGAAATTGCGTCCTGTGCCGTTAATTGGTGCGATAATGGTATATTCTTCCCGAAATGTGCTTTTACCACAACGGCGTCGTTTAATGCTTTTTCGGATACCTCTATACCCATTCTGAAAAGGCGTGTTTTTAGCAATGAGATTATTGTTTTGAGGTCGCTATCTTCTAATTCTTGGACGCTATTCCCCAAAATCAGTTTTGGTATGGAAAATTCAATGTGCAAGTCATAGGTTGGTATATTTTCTCTAAATCGTTGATAAGCCGTAAGGCGTGGATTGTGTATGTCATTTTGCTTATCTTGGGCACTTGGATTTTGTTTGTATTTTCTAAATCTATTGTGTCCGTATTGATAATTAAAATAATTGCTTTGAATGACAAAAGCAGGAGTAAAAAGGTTGGGGTTGGCAACCTTAAATTCTGGGTGTATTACTTTTATAGCTATCGTATCAAGCATATAATCCTGCTTTTTTATTTGTCTTGAAGTATCCATAATTGTCTTAATGACTTAATTTTGTTGTCCCGAAATTTCGGGGAATACTCCAAGCGTAATTTTTAAGTCAAATCTTTTTCGGTTTCCTTGCGGCGTTTTTGTAGTCGTTTATAGTCATTTTTTGTCATTGGCTTATAAATTAGTTCCACAAGCCGAATAAGCTTACTTCCTTTTTCATAGGCTTCTTCTCGGCTAATTTCTTTGCCGAAGCGATTTCTATAAAGTATCTGGAATTTTGTGATTTGTTCTTCCGATAGCATATTTATTCGCTGTAGATACGATTTTTTAACATTTTGACATTATCAAAAAATGTTCGTGCCTTAATTTCTAAGCGGTCTGCCCAGTAGTCATCAACGACTTTTTCTATTCCGACTTCTCGGCGAAAGATAAATTGGACTTTGCGTGGATTGGATTTTTCTAATGAAATAAGTTCAAATCCTGCTGTGATGACGGCAGAGGCACAACCCAAATCAAAAGTTGCCCAGTAAATATCTGGGTCATCATAAGCCCGACTTTTTTGTAATTTTTTGGTCATATAATTTTTGTTAGGTTAATAGATTAAAGGCGACCTTGTGTTTCTTTTTCAGAGACATTTTTATTTTCTCATAGTGATTGAAATAAAAACTGGGGTGCAAAAATTTACCCCATAGCCAAACTTAAATTAGTTGATAAAATAGGCAAAAATAAAAAAGCCCTCTTAATTGAGGGCAAATTTAATCACCTTTTTAGCACTCCGATTATTTTTCCGTGATTACTAACTGAATAGCATTTTGTCTTTCTATTTTTGCTGGGAATCCTTTGTTTCTTAGTATTCTATTTATTCCTTTGATGAGATTAAAGAGGTTGTCCTTTGCTTTTTTGTTGCGGTTAAATGTTTGGGCGTCGCTGGTAATGTTTAATTGGACAGCTAAAAACTCTGGCATTAGGGGTTTGCCTTTTCTTTTTACCATTCCGTTTTTGATATAACGTCTTTCATTCCATAGCTTTCTAAATAATAATAATCTTGTTTTATCTCCTCTTGTCCCTCTTTGAAACTTGTGAAGTGTGTTTTTATGGGCTAAGACGCCAGTCATAGAATCAAATTTTGTTTTTTGGGCAATGATTGAAGGCTGGTCGGCTGTTTCGTGATTCTTCTTCTTTTCTTGATGGGTTTTAGCAAACTTCTTATAAATGTTTTTTGTTTGAGCGTAGAGTTTGTCAAATTCATCGTGATTGATATTTTCAATTACATAAATCTCTTTTTCTCTGACCCATTTTTTAAAATAATCTTCTTTTTGAAAACCAGAAATAATGCTGTCTATTTCTTCGGTAGTCCTGTCTTTTATAGTGAGTTTTTTAATGGGTATAATTATGTTATTTGCCCAACCAGACGAAACATAGGCTGTTTTAATGGTTTGGAGAGTATCCCATTTTTTCTCCCACGCCAGACGTTCTGCTTTGCTGTTATAATCTATTTTCTTCTTACTACTTATTAAAGTCGTTTCTTCCTTTTTGTTTCCATATTCACTTAATAATTTTTCTGAAGCCATTATTTTAATTTTATAGTCATCAGTTTGTTTTTCTGGTGGGACGTCCATATCTATAATTAAAATACTCTCTATTTCAAAGAAGCCCTGCTTTTCTAAAGCTGATAAGGTATGGATGAACAAATATGCTTCGTCTTTGCCTATTGTCGCACCACGACCTTTTCTGACTCCTATAATTTCTCCTTGTCTGAATACAAAATTTAATCCATAGTCCTGCACATCATTTTCTATTTGTTGTAAAAAGATTTCTTTCTGTCTTGAAAATCTATAAAAATTCTTTAATTCGGGAGAAAAAAGTTTATCCTCAATGAAGCAGTTAATGTATGTTTCCAAATCCTTCTTAAGGGGTTTTATATTTTTTGCTGATGGAGACGGGCTAAATTCAACAAATTCTAAAAGCCCATTAAGTTGCAATTTCATTTTTACAAATTCATCAAATTTGCCGAGTATCTTAGAAATATCATCAAAAGTAGCTTTATTTTTGAATAATTTTTTAATCGCTTTACTGAAGTCTGCTTTGGGATTTTTAGTGATGTAGTCGGTTATATAATCGTGTTCTGTTTTGCAGTATTTTTTGTAAATATCTTTGTGAAAGGTTATGTCTTCCAGTTCAATTTTTAATTCCTGCAAGCTGTTTAAAAAATCAAAAATAGCGAAACGGGGATTTCCTTCCAGAGGTGCTAAATCCATAAACGAGATTAAGTTCTTTCCTGTCAATCTGCTTGCGTTGGCATATTTCCAGAGCGAATAAAATATCCCATCTTTTTTGTATGGGAGTTTTCCGTTTTCAATTTTTCTTAAAATCGGTTTAACCTGTTGCTCAGTTCCCTTTGGGCTATTGGCGAGTTCGTATTTTTTATAAAGCTCATCAAATTTTGGCTGTTTGATTATTAAGTCATAAATACGTGGGTTGAAAATATCGCCCCCTCGTAAAACGTTATCTATTGGCTGAACCTCAAGAGCTTTCCATTCCTGTAATTTGAATAAAAGTTTTCGCTGGACTTCTTCCTGCGGAAAGCCGTAATCAACATCCCTTCGTCTTACGCTTCTTGTTTTCGGTAGGCTTCGTAAAGAAAATTCAATCTTCTGTCCTTTCGGGGTAAGATAGTTATCTCTCTTTATTTCCTGCAAAATCCACCAAATTTCTTGATTAAATTTTTCCTCTGGGGTCATAGTAATTTCTGGTAATAATCATTTAATGTTGCAGATTGCTTTTCTCTGCTGTATAATAATGTTATCAAATGTTAGGTTGTAAATCAAATCTTATGAGAGAGATTTCAAAAAACATATTAGTTAGCCTAAGCGGAGAGTATTTTGTTTGTGCAGAATTATCCAGCAGGGGAATTGTTGCTGTTTTAGCCCCTAAGAATAACCCAGAGATTGATGTTATTGCTACTACCCCAGATGGTTCAAGGTTCGCAAACATTCAAGTAAAGACAATGTCCGTAGGTAATAAACAAGGTTGGAAATTAAATAAAAATATTGAAGAAAAAATTGGCACAAAGAAATTTTTTGTTATTCTTGTAAATTTGATTGAGCACGGACAGATACCAGAATTTTATATTTTTAATAGAGACGAGTTAGCAAAATTAGTGAAAGAAAATTATCAAAAATATCTTTCTAAACCTAAAAGAGGCGGGGGTCAGAGAAAGGACGTAGGATTTCGTTGGTTTGATTTTAGGGATTTCCGTCAAGAATTAGAACAAAGAAAAAACAAATGGGATAAATTAAAATTATGGGAAAGATGAAATTAGAATTGCCAGAGTTATTAACACTTCAAGAGGCTTGCGAGGCTTTAAAGGTTCATCCGAATACCTTGCGTCAATGGGACAAAAAGGGTATTTTGGTTGCGGTTCGTTTTGGCGATAGGAAAGATAGACGATACAGGAAAGAAGATATTTTGAAATTGTTAAATCAGAAAGAAAAGACATAAGTATTAACAATTGAATTGCCTAACCCTTATTTATAAGGTATGGCACAAAATCCTCAGCGATGAAAAGGGTCTTCTGACCACTACTTCGTCGCTGAGGTCTATATCCGAAAGGGTATAGGGCAGTTCCCGAAAGGGGCTGTCGGTGTGTCGGGAGACCCTTTTTGGTTCTCTGATACACGCTTAAAACCTCAGCGACAATATGACTAAAAAATTACAATTACAATCAATTGAAAAAGCCAAAGGTAGACCAATGCTTCAATGGGCGGGCAAAAAACCTTTGGATAAAATAGAATACTATCCAGCTCAAGAAAAAGAAATTTATGGTGATAAAAATTCCAAAGAATTTAATAAACTTTTCTGGGGCGACAACCTTCAAGTTTTAGCCCATCTCTTAAAAGAATATCGGGGTAAGATTGATTTGATTTACATTGACCCGCCTTTTGACAGCAAAGCCGAGTATGTAAAGAAGGTAAAAATCAGAGGTGAAAAAGTAGAAGGCGAACAGCATAGTTTGTTAGAAGAAAAACAATACACTGACATTTGGGAAAAAGACGAGTATTTGCAGTTTATGTATGAGCGGCTTTTAATTATGCGTGAACTCCTTGCTGACACAGGGAGCATTTATTTGCATTGCGATTGGCACAAAGGAGCATTTTTAAGATTGATAATGGACGAGGTTTTTGGAGAGGATAATTTTAGAAATGAGATTATATGGCATTATGATTATGGAGCACGAGGCAAGGAAAGATTTGGCTATAAACACGACAACATATACGGATATTCAAAAAATAAAGATTTTATTTTTAATACAGAAGCAATACTTGTTCCCTATAAAAGTAAAATGACTGAATGGAGATATACAAGAGGCGGTCAGAAAGGAAAAGAAATGCCAAAGGGCAAAATCCCGTCAGATGTCTGGGATATTAAAGTTAATGCAATGAGCGAAGAACATATAGGATATCCAACTCAAAAACCAGAAGCTCTTTTAGAACGAATAATCAAGGCATCCTCAAATGAAGGGGACATTGTTGCTGATTTTTTTGTTGGGTCTGGCACAACTTCTGCGGTAGCTCAAAAACTTGGCAGACGCTGGATTGCCTGTGATATTAACTTGGGAGCGATACAAACGACAGCCAAACGACTTAATCAAGTTATTCAAGGGCAACAAAAAGAAAAGCATAAAGATTTTAAGGGTTTGCCTGCGTTCAAAATCTACAATGTTAATGATTACGATGTTTTCAAGAATGAACTGGAAGCAAAAGAAATCGTAATGGAAATGTATGGCGTAGAACCGATAAAGCGAAGTTATTTTGATGGCGTTCTGGATAATAATTTTGTGAGGGTAATGCCGATGAACCGAGTGTTGAATAAGTTGGATATTAAGACGGCGTTGAAAAATGTTGAAGATAAAATTGATACTTTCTCGGTTAAGAGAAAATCAAAATCAGGCGAGCCAGTTTATGAAGAAGGTGTTTTGATTATTTGTTCTGGGATGGAGCTTGATGTATCTGATTTTTTAAAAAAGGAAAATAAGACTGGCGTAAAAGTTGAAATCCGAGATATTTTAACCGATAAGAAAAATCTCATTTTCAAGAAAAAGCCCGAAGCAAAAATCACAGCAAAAGCTAAGGATAAAAAACTATTGGTAGAGATTAAAGAGTTTTATTCGCCAATTTTGATGAGGAAATTGGAAATTGAAAACGCCAGAACACTTAAAAAAGAATATCAAGCCAAAGTAAAAGATTTTAGGCAGATTGTAGATAGCGTTGCGATTGATGTTGATTATAACGGCAAACTTTTTAATGCTGAAATTATGGATTTGCCAAGCAAGAAAGAAATTATTAAGGGCAAGTATGATTGGGATTACGAGAAAAAAGGCAAGTATGCGGTAGCGGTAAAAATTGTTGATGTGCTTGGCGAAGAATACTTTGAGACTTTTGAGGTATCGGTATAATTTTATGGAAAATCCCTTTTTACAACACATCCAGCAGAAAGTAGCTCTCTGGCGAGACGATAATTATAAGGGTGTGGAAAAAGAAACGCTGAACATTTTGACCCACATTAAGCGAGTGGGTTTTTTGCATAAGCCACAGGTTGAAGCATTGGAAACCTATATCTACTTAAAAGAAGTTGTCGGTAATAATTCATCTTTGGAAGTCTTTAAGTCGCTTTTCGGAAATAAAAAAGATATGCTTCTCGGTTTAGGAATTTCTAAAGAAGAAGCATTTGATTTGATGGATAACGAGAAAAAGATTGCTGAATTGATGGAAGACCGCTTCGGTGTTTCTGACTATCCCAATCAAGTTTATGCTCTTACAATGGGAGCTGGCAAAACGATTTTAATGGCAGTGATGATGTTGTATGACTTTGTATTGTCTTTTTATCATCCAGAAGACAAACGCTTTGCCAAAAACGCTTTAGTGTTTGCCCCAGACACGACAATTATTGAAAGCTTGAAGGAAATTAAAACCTTTGATTATACACGGGTAATCCCGAAAGAATACCAGAACATTCTTTTGAACATTAAATATCACTACTTAGAAGATGTCGCCACGCCATTGTCGCCAATCGGTAATTACAATGTCATTATTTCTAATTCCCAGAAGATAATTTTGAAGACCCAACGAAACAATAATAACACTCAACGATTGTTTTCTGACTGGCAGTATATGACGAAGCGTGAGATAGAAAACAGGCGTTTGCAGGCTATTAGACAATTGACAGATTTAATCGTATTTGTTGATGAAGCCCATCACTCTTACGGCAAGACGCTTGAGGGCACACTAAAGAAAACCCGTCAGACCATTAACTATATCCATCAAGAAGGCAAGACGCCTGTCGTGGGCGTAATAAATCTTACTGGCACGCCTTATGTGAGCAATAAAATGATTGCTGATGTAGTTTATCACTTCGGGCTGAAACAGGGTATTGAAAAAGGCATTTTGAAGCAGGTAAGGTTTTTTGAGTATAGCAAAGTAAGAACGGAGAAATTTATTGAAGATGTAGTAGATAAGTTCTGGGGCGAATACGGAGAAAATCGGCTTGAAGGACGCTTGCCTAAAATAGCTTTTTACTCTGCCAGTATTGATGACTTACAAAAAGATTTAAGACCAAAACTGGAAAAGATTTTAACACAGAGAAAAATCTCTCTGGATAAGATTTTAGAATATCATACCGAAGCCGAAGAAAATAAAGATGAGTTTATTGTTGTTGATACAATTGATAGTAGGAAGCAATTTATTCTGCTCGTTGGCAAAGGCACAGAGGGTTGGAATTGCCGTTCGCTTGCCGCTTGTGCTTTATACAGGAGACCAAGAAGTGCCATTTTTGTCTTACAATCTTCAACCCGTTGCCTGCGTAGTATAGGCGATAATTCAACGCTGGCTTCAATTTTCCTTTCAGAAGAAAACTATCGCATTTTAGATAAAGAGCTTAAAAATAACTTTGCTACTGATATTGAAGAATTGTCAGCTCAAGACCAAAAAACCATTGAACATACTCTTAAAATAGAGAAAAAGAAGAAACTAAAAGTAAAAAAGACACTTAAAGAAATTTTATCAGTTCAAAATCAAGATTTAGATAAAATCAAATTTGACCTTAGAAAATTCAAGCCCGAAAACTATTTTTCTTTCATTACGGAAGGCGGCATATTTTTAGATGAAGCCAAACAGGCTGGCTATAAAGAAGCAAGAATAAAAAAAGAAATAAAAGAGAGAGGCGGTTTTACATTTTATGAGGTTATGGAAGTTATCAATCGTTATACTCATTTGCCTTGCTTGGCTATTGAGCAGGTTTTAGAGAATAATGGATTATCAAAGAATGATATAACCAAGAAAGTAAATAAGAGTCCAGCATTTCTATTGTTCATTACTCAAAATATCTTGGCTGGGGCTTATCAATATCAAGAAAAGACAGAGACCATTGAAGAAGAATTAGAGTTGGCAAAATTATATCCGTTCAAAATCAGTGTTGAGCAGGGCAGAAATATCCTTGTAATTTACAAAGAGAAAATGGAAAAAGCATACGGCAAAAGCCGTTTGGGATTTCATATTAACCCGTATAATTTTGACAGCTCTGACGAGAAAGACCTTTTTAGATATTTGCGAGATGTCTTAAATAAAGATGAAGCGATTGCCGATATTTATTTTACAGGCGGAGCAACCGACTCAACGCACAACGATTTTTACTTTGAATACTACAATCCAAGAGAAAAGCGTATTGCCCGCTATTTTCCAGATTTTCTCATAGAAACAACAAAAGGCAGATTTTTAGTGGTTGAAGTAAAATCCAACAAAGAGAAAACGACTTATGAGGAGAACAAGAAGAAATACAAGGGCAAGGTAGAAGACCTTTTTGATGAGGTGTTTGCTAAAGAGGTGGGATTTAGGGAATTTCAGCAAGCCAATAAAAACTTTGAGTATCATATTATCTTTGACGCCTCGCTCCAAAAGAGACAACAAGAATTATCAGAAGCCGTAAAGAAAATTTAGTCAAATGACCCAAGTTTCAAAAGAACGCATTTTAGAATTTCAAAAAATAATAAAAGAAGACTATGATAGAGAGGTTTCATTCGCCGAAGCCAGCGAGATGGTCAATAACCTTGTTGGCTATTTTGATTTATTGCTTAAAATTGATATGAGAGAAAATCCCGAAAGATACATTAAGAAGCCAAAAAGGAAATTTAATAAATAGTGAGTTGAGGGGCAGGGTAAAACCTTGAAAATAGTGAGTTAAGGAGTAGGATAAAATAAGAGGAAATAAATCTATGAAAAAGGAAAGACTTTCAATGGTTCTTATAATCGTTATTGTGGGAGCTGTCATCTTGCTTTCGGTTGGCGGTTATCTTGTCTACACCCAAATTACCAAATCTCATAAAGACTCTCAAGAAAATATTCAAACACAAGAACTAACAAATGAAGAAATAGAAACGATATCAAAATCAATAGTAGGATTAGAATGTTTGTATGATGAAGATGGTGATGGTCAATGGGGTGAAGACATTTATGGTTCTGGGATTTATCTTTCTGAAAATTCAATCACTGGAAAGAATCTCACAGAAGAAGGATTTAATTACAATAAGGGTTATATATTAACCAACGCCCACGTAGCCCAATTAAAAAAGATGACTAAAGAGGGGTATAATTTCAATTTCTGTTCTATTTTCTTTAATGAAATTCAAGGAAAATATGGAAGATATCTTGGTATGTATACTTATGATGAAAAAACTCATTTCTTAGATGATGATATAGATATAGCCTTGCTTAAATATCCAGAAGAAATTCACGGCGAAAAAGTTGAAGACAGACCCTCTATTCCCGATGATGTTTTGCAGTCTCTTTTATTAAGCTACTATCCTATTTGTTCTTCAAAGGGGAATATTTTTGATGGTGTTTTCCCAGACGAAGGCATTATTGGTCAAAAAGTATATGTTTTCGGGTATCCTTCAGCTGGTGCAGAATATCAAATGTCAGACCCTTGTTTTCTAAACAAATTAAATCCTAAATTTCCTTGTGTAGGAGAACCAGAACTGGTTATTTCCGAAAGAAATTTAATTGTTCTTGATGGAATAATTAGCGGTATAGATAGTAATGGGGATTTTTATACTACTGCAAAAATTGATTCTGGTATTTCGGGTGGATTGGCTGTTTCAAAAATAGACGGCGAAATATGTATTGTTGGTATAGCAACTTGGCTTAGTGGTGGTGATTATGAGAATCTGGGTATTATACAATCCTTTTGGAAAATAAAAAATGTTCTTACGGCTTCCCCAATAGAATAGGTAGTTAAAACAAATTTATGGCAGACAGAACCCAAAGCCGAAAGACATCCACAGAGAACTCAAAGAACCAAAGGAGAGGAATCCAAATCTCAAAATGTAGTTGGTCTGTTAAGGTTAAGGGGGTAAAAGCCAGAATTACGGCTCTTGCCTCTTTTTTATAATATAGGCGAGTTGAAGGGTGGGGTAAAATTTGATATACTTCAATTATTGATTTTTATGTCTAAAAAGTCTAAAATTTTTTTATTAGTTATCGGATTTTTGGTATTTCTGTATTTAGGACTTTGGATTGTTGTATCTATTAAATATCCCTATACAATAAAAATTTATGGCGAATATGGTTCATTTGAATCCAATCCTTTGTTTTCTATTTGGATGCGGTTTAAAGATTTTTTTATGAAATGATTGTAATTCTGGTAGAAACTACATCTAATAAATTAACCTTGCGGGCTTAAATCTGGAATGTAGATATAATCTTTCTGTCGCTGGATGATAGTCCGAACGTTGTCCACGATGGTCAGCCGTTTTACTATGTCTAATAAAACTAAAATAGTAATCTATCTAATTGTCATTTCCCTCGTTCTTATCGGCGGCATATATTTCCTTTTCCAGCTTTTTCAGGGTGATAAAGATAAAATTGAAGGAATAGATTTTAATCGGGAAGATACCAAGGAAGAATCAAATAATTCAGAGGAAAATACACAGGCAATGGAAATTGACCGAACTAAAATTACTGCCCAGATTTTAAGAGAGGGAACAGGCCAAGTCGCTAAAAACGGCGATAAAATTACTGCCCACTATACCGGCTACCTGGAGGATGGAACTAAATTTGATTCATCTTTAGACAGGGGCCAGCCCTTTAGTTTTGATTTAGGCGCTGGACAAGTAATCCAGGGTTGGGATTTAGGAATTAATGGCATGAAAGTCGGAGAAGTCAGGAGATTAATAATTCCACCTCAATTCGGCTATGGCGAGAGCGGGGCTTCGGGAGTAATTCCACCCAACGCCTTATTAATCTTCGAAGTTGAGCTTTTAGGGATTAACCAATAGGATTGTTTCTGATAAGATAGAGATATGAGTAAGAAAAGGATCATTCAGATTTCTATTCTAATATTATTAATAGCTTTCTACGGGCTTTTTTTTGTTCATAAAATTGATTTGACCACAGCTGATTTAGGCAGGCACCTTAAAAACGGAGAATTAATTCTTAATGGTGATTTTGGTATTTTAGGAAAAAATTTCTATTCATATACCGAGCCCGATTTTCCTGTTGTTAATCATCACTGGGGAGGGGGAGTAATATTTTTCCTGATCGAAAAAATATCCGGTTTCTGGGGACTAGGCCTTTTTTATCTAATTTTATCTCTAATTATCTTTTATCTTTTCTTCAATATTTCAGAAAAAGAATCCGGTTTCTGGATTTCTGCTTTGGTTAGTTTGCCTTTGATTCCTTTAATGGCTTCAAGAACTGAAATTAGGCCAGAAATATTTTCATATTTCTTTATTGCTTTTTTCTTTTGGATTTTATGGCGTTGGAGAAATAATGAATTAGGAAATAAATGGCTCTGGCTTTTGCCAATTTTAGAAGTTATCTGGGTTAATACTCATATTTACTTTGTCTTTGGTCCGGCTTTAATCGGATTGTTTTTGCTTAAAGAATTAAAAAATAAAAAACTCTGGTCAATTTTAGGATTAACTTTTCTGACAACCTTGATTAATCCTTTTTTTATCAAAGGACTTCTTTATCCTTTTAATATTTTCAGAAATTACGGCTATAAGATTGTCGAAAACCAATCAATTTGGTTTTTGGAAAGATTGGGTGTTATTCAGAATCCCAATTTAACTCTTTTTAAGATTACTTTTGGCCTTTTGGTTTTAAGCTTTATCCTTGTCTGGCTGAAAAAGAAATTTAATTTAACCCATTTAATACTAGGAATTGTTTTTAGTATTCTTGGCTGGTTGGCTATCCGCAATTTCCCTCTTTTTGGCTTATTCGCCCTGCCAATCATTTCTTTTAATATTAGCCAATTGGGGGTTAGAATAAGGAAGAGGGATTATCAATTCGGATTTGTCATTTTAGGCCTGGCCATATTTCTGATAATTCTTGTCACTTATCAAACTAAATTACCATTTCAAAAAGGGCGATTTGGATTCGGACTTTATCCGGGCAATAATCAATCAGCTCAATTCTTTAAGGAATTGAATCTAAAAGGACCGGTTTTTAATAATTACGATATTGGCGGATATTTAATTTATCATCTCTATCCTGAAAAAGTTTTCACTGACAACCGGCCCGAGGCCTATTCAGTTTCTCATTTTAAAGATGAATATATCCCTGCTCAGCAGGATAATATTGCTTGGAAGAATTTAAGTCAGAAGTATAGTTTTAACGCCGTATTCTTTTCTCACCGGGACTATACTCCCTGGGGACAGAATTTCTTAATTGAACGGGTAAGTGATCCGGATTGGGCGCCTGTTTTTGCTGACCAATTTACTATAATATTTCTGAAGAGGAATGATTTGAATCAACCAATTATTAATCAATACGAGATTTCAAAGAATAATTTTGGAATAAGATGAAATTATCAATTATCATTCCTGTCTACAACGAAGAAAAAACCGTTGAACAGGTCATTAGAAAAGTAATTAATCTTTCTCTTGGCCTTGAAAAAGAACTGATTGTTGTCAGTGACGGCTCAACTGATAAAACCAATCAGATTTTAAGAGAATTAAAAAAAGAATTTAATTTCATTCTTTTAATCCATAAAAAGAATCAGGGCAAGGGAGCTGCTCTTAAAACGGGGATAGATGCCATTAGTGGAGAGACAGTGATTATCCAGGATGCTGATTTAGAATACAATCCGGAAAACTGGAAAGAAATGCTGAGTCAGTTTAACCAAAACAACGCTGTTTACGGCTCAAGAAATATTAATCCCAAAAGAAAAGGATACTCTCACTATATCCTTGGTGTTTGGTTTTTAACCAAGGTTAATAACCTGCTTTTTAACTCAAAATTAACTGATACCTATACCTGTTATAAATTAATTCCAACAAAAGTAATGCAATCTCTTAATTTAGAAAGCAATGGATTTGAAATTGAAGCCGAGTTAACAGCTAAATTATTAAAAAAAGGAATTCCTATTAAAGAAATTCCGATTGATTACAACCCCCGCAAATTTAGAGAGGGGAAGAAGATAAGATTTAACGATGGAATTAAGGGTTTATGGACAATTATTAAACACAGATTTTGACAATCTTCCCATTATCTGATATAATCTCCCAATGGTTGGAAAGAAAACAATCTATCTTGATAACGCTGCGACAACGCCGGTTGACCCGGCTGTTTTTGCTAAAATCAAGCCATATTTTATGGAGAAATATGGCAATGCTTCCAGTATTCATCAAATGGGACAAGAGGCCCGGCAGGCAGTAGAAAATGCCCGTCAGCAAGTAGCTAATTTTTTTAACTGCTCACCCGATGAAATATTTTTCACTTCCGGGGCGACTGAAAATGATAACTGGGCGATTAAAGGAGTTGTTGAAAAGGCTGTTTTCCTTGGAAACAAAAAACCTCATTTAATTACTTCTGCTATTGAACATAAGGCCGTTTTAGAACTTTGCCAGGTTTTAGAAAAAAAAGGATTAATTAAATTATCTGTCTTGTCGGTTAACAAAGAGGGTTTAATTGAAATTAAAGATGTAGAAAAAGCAGTCAAAAAGAAGACCGCTTTAATTTCAATCATGTCTGCCAACAGCGAAATTGGGACAATCCAGCCAATCAGAGAAATCGGCCTGTTAATTAAGAAATTAAATAGCAAAAGAAAAAACAAAATATATTTCCATACCGACGCTGTCCAGGCAATTAACTATTTAAATTCTAAGGTTGATTATTTAGGTGTTGATCTATTAGCAATGTCATCTCATAAGATTTACGGGCCAAAAGGAATCGGGCTTTTGTATATTAAAAAAGGAACTCCAATCAGTCCTTTAATCCGGGGCGGCGGCCATGAAAAAGGAATGCGTTCCGGAACAGAAAATATTCCTGGGATTGTTGGCTTAGGCGAAGCAATTAAAAGAATAAATTATTCAGAGAACGAAAAGATTAAAAAATTAAGGAATAAATTAATCACAGGCATTTCGAAAGATATTCCGGATGTTTCTCTTAATGGTTCAGTCAAGGAACGATTGCCTAATAACGCCCATTTCAGCTTTAATGGAATTGAAGGAGAAGGAATTGTCTTTGATTTATCTTCCAAAGGCGTTTATGCTTCAACCAGTTCAGCCTGCGCCAGTCATTCCTTAAAACCCTCCCATGTTTTACTTGCCATCGGTTTGAAACCAGAAGACGCTCATTCAAGTGTTCGCTTTACTTTGGGCAAACAAACAACCGATTCCGATATTAACTACGTTTTAAAGATTCTGCCTTCAATTGTTTCTCGATTGAGAAAAATTGCAGGATACAAACATGTATAGCAAAAAAGTAATTGAACATTTTCAGAATCCAAAGAATATGGGGAAAATGAAAAACCCGGATGTTATGGCAGAGGTTGATAACAAAAAATGCGGTGATTTAATGCGCATCTACCTTAAAGTTGAAAAAAACCGGATAAAAGATATTTCTTTTGAAACCATGGGCTGTGTTTCAGCCATTGCGACCTCTTCCATGATTACTCAAATGGCCAAGGGAAAAACGCTGGAGGAATCTAAAAAAATATCCTACCAGGATGTAACAGATGAATTGGGCCAATTGCCTTTAATTAAGGTTCATTGCGCTGGATTAGCAGTTGAAACATTAAGAAAGGCAATAGAGAAGTATCAAAGGGAAAATTGACAGAAACAATTCTTTAATTATAGAATAGAGGAACTATGGCAGTCCCAAAACAAAGACATACTAAATCAAGAAGAAACAGGAGACGTTCTCACCATGCTTTAAAAAAGCAAGGACTTTCGTCTTGTCCTAAATGCGGGACAAATATTTTACCTCACCGGCTTTGTCAAAACTGCGGAACTTATCGGGGAATGGAAGTTATTGATGTCACAGCAAAACTGAGCAAAAAAGAGAAAAAAGCAAAAGAAAAAGAACTAACCGGTCAGGAAAAAGAACAGGCCCAGGAAAAAGGGCTAAATATGGAAGAATTATCAAAAAAGTAATTTTAAATTATGGCTAATCGTCATCTTTCAAGAAGTATCGCCATGCAGTCCCTCTACGAGTGGGATTTTAAGGGCAAGGATTCTAATAGGTTCAAAAAAATTGTTGAGCGGAATATTGAAGAATTTGGTCCGGGACTGGAAGGGACTGAATTTGTCTGGCAGATTGTTAATGGAGTCAGTGAAAATTTAAATAAATTAGATAAAATTATTGAAAAATCTGCTCCGGAATGGCCTTTAGATCAGATAACAATTGTTGACAGGAATGTTTTACGCATCGGACTTTATGAACTTCTTTTTGGCAGTCGGGATGAAGTTCCTCCTAAAGTTGCCATTAACGAAGCTATAGAACTGGCTAAGACATTTGGCGGGGAATCATCAGGTAGATTTATTAACGGCGTCCTGGGTACGGTTTATCGGGAAATCGGCGAACCGGGCAAAGATGAATAATATGGCAGAATTGAAATCTCTTGAAAAAAATATTCAAATAGAGTTTAATAATCAAGACCTTTTAAAGCAGGCCCTGGTTCATCGATCCTATCTTAACGAAAACCCGGGATTTTCTTTACAAGATAATGAAAGATTTGAATTTCTAGGCGACGCTGTTTTAGAAATGGTCGTAACAGAATATCTTTATCAAAATTATCCAAATCCGGAAGGAGATCTGACCAATTGGCGGGCTGCCCTGGTTAATGCCAAGATGCTGACTAAAGTCAGCGATCGCCTGGGAATTAATGACCACCTGCTTTTAAGCAAGGGAGAAAACAAGGATACTGGCCGGGCAAGACGATATATCCTGGCTAACGCTCTTGAAGCAATAATCGGCGCCATTTACCTTGACCAGGGATACGAAAAAGCCAAAGAATTTATTGAAAAAGAAATTCTAAAAGAATTGCCCGAGATTATTAAACAAGGATTAGACCGGGATCCGAAAAGCTCTTTTCAGGAAGAAGCCCAGGAAAGAGTCGGTTTGACGCCAACTTATGATGTTTTGGAAGAATGGGGTCCTGATCACGCCAAGAATTTCATTGTCGGTGTCTTTTTAGACAAAGAGGAAATCGCCCATGGCCAAGGCGTTTCCAAACAAGAAGCCCAGGAAAAAGCAGCTAAAGAAGCTTTAAAAAAGAAAGGATGGGAATAAGATATGTTAGTTATTCGATTAATTAGAATTGGAAAAAAGAACGCCCCGAGTTATCGAGTGGTTTTAATAGAAAAAAGCGCCGGTCCTAAAAGCGGCAAGTTTTTGGAAGTGCTCGGAAACTACAATCCGCGGTTGGTTGTTGATAAAAAGACCGGACAGAAGCAACTTAGTTTGGATGGGGAGAGAATAAAGTATTGGCTTTCCCAGGGAGTTAAAACTTCTGATACAGTTCATAATCTTTTAGTTAAACAAGGAATTATTAAAGAACCCAAGATCAAAAAGAAAATTAAAGTTAAGAGGAAGGAAGAAAAAAAGGAAAAGCCAGTTGAAGAGGAAATAAAGGAAAAACCGGTTGAAAAAGAGAAGAAAGAAAAAAAACCGGTTGAAGAAAAAAAAGAACCAGAAAAAGAATAATTTATTGACAATCCGAGAATTAAGAGTAGAATAACAGAAGAGTAGCAGTTATTAAAGAAATGGTCGGGCTGCTGCCGTGTTTAAGAATAAAAATCAGAATATGGCTACTAAGAATGTTGATGCAGACTTTCTTGAGTTCGTTGTTAAGTCCATAGTCAATAATCCTAATGATGTTAAAGTCAGCCGGGTTGTTGATGAAATGGGGGTTCTCTTGACCCTCAAAGTCAACCCAGAAGATATGGGTCAGATTATTGGACGACAAGGTTCTACTGCCAAGGCGATTCGAACTATTCTTAGGGTAATCGGTCTGAAGAATAATGCCCGAATTAACCTTAAGATCGAAGAGCCGGAAGGCGGAAGAGTTCGACCCCAGGAAAGACCAGCTGCTTCTGAAGGCGAGGCAAAAAAAGGCGTTGATGAAGTAGTTGATGAATTGAAACTGTAATTCTTTACAGTTCGACTATTCGTTTAGATTACGAAGCAAAGGCTGTGCTACTCTTTTTAGTAGGCAGTTTTTGTTTGTTTTATGAAATTCGATATTATTACAATCTTTCCCGAAGTTTTTAAACCGTATTTTAACGAGAGTATTTTAGGTCGGGCCCAGAAAAGGAAATTAATTAAAATTAATCTTCATGATTTGAGGGATTATACGACTGACCGGCATAAGACGGTTGATGATAAACCTTACGGCGGTGGATTTGGGATGGTTCTAATGGTTGAACCAATTCTAAAAGCAGTTAAAAATATTAAAAAGAAATCACGGGCTAAAAAAAGAAAAGTAATTTTACTTTCAGCCAAAGGGAAAAAGTTTAACCAGAAAATGGCTCGACAGTTTTCTAAATTAGACCAGTTAATCATTATCTCTGGACGTTATGAAGGAATTGATGAGCGGGTAAAATATATTACTGATGAAGAAGTTTCTATCGGCGAATATGTTTTGACCGGTGGTGAATTACCAGCTATGGTTATTGTTGATGCGACCACCCGGTTGATGCCAGGAGTAATCGCCAAAGGGTCATTGGAAGAAGAAAGTTTTACCAAAGAACATAATTTGGAATTCCCTCACTATACCCGTCCGGAGAAAATATCCATTAATGGGAAAGAGAGAAAAGTTCCTCCGGTACTTTTATCTGGCAATCATAGAAGGATTGAAGAATGGCAGAAGAGACATTCGAAGGTTTTTAAGTAAAGTTGACAGAGGTCTTTAAATAGGATAAGATGGGAACAATCTTTGACAACCAAATAGATAATTGCAATTTTGTGCAGTTGTCCCAAATATATTTAATTTGAGAGTTTGATCCTGGCTCAGGATGAACGCTGGCGGCGTGGATAAGGCATGCAAGTCGAGTGGGTTTAGACCCACGGCAAACGGGTTAGTAACACGTAGGAATCTGCCCTGAAGTCCGGAATAACTCGGAGAAATCCGAGATAATACCGGATAGTCCCGCAAGGGTAAAGTACTCCGGCTTGCCGGAGTTTCGCTTCAGGAGGAGCCTGCGTCCTATCAGCTTGTTGGTGAGGTAATGGCTCACCAAGGCTATGACGGGTAGGGGGAGTGAGAGCTTGACCCCCAACAATGGAACTGAGAACTGTCCATACACCTACGGGTGGCTGCAGTCGAGAATCTTCCACAATGGGCGAAAGCCTGATGGAGCGACGCCGCGTGCTTGATGAAGCCCTTCGGGGTGTAAAGAGCTTTTCTGTCTGAGAAATCCCCCACCACTTTGCGAAATTATTAGTTTTGTAATTTGGTTGGATTTTTCAAAGTGGTGGGGGATGATGTTAGGACAGGAATAAGGGGTGGCTAACTTCGTGCCAGAAGCCTCGGTAATGCGAAGGCCCCAAGCGTTATCCGGATTTACTGGGCGTAAAGCGTGTGTAGGCGGTTTTAATAGTGGCTGGTTAAATTTCGGAGCTCAACTCCGAAGCCGCTAGTCAAACGTTAAGACTGGAGCAAGCGAGAGGCCAATGGAACTTACCAAGTAGGGGTGAAATCCGTTGATATGGTAGGGAACACCAAAGGCGAAGGCAATTGGCTGGCGCTTAGCTGACGCTGAGACACGAAAGCGTGGGTAGCGAACGGGATTAGATACCCCGGTAGTCCACGCCCTAAACGATGCCAACTAGCCGTTCGGAGTATCGACCCTCCGGGTGGCGAAGCTAACGCGTTAAGTTGGCCGCCTGGGAACTACGGCCGCAAGGCTAAAACTCAAAGGAATAGACGGGGATTTGCACAAGCGGTGGATCATGTGGTTTAATTCGATGTTACGCGAGGAACCTTACCAGGGCTAGACATCCTAATGAAAGCCTTCCGAAAGGTAGGCCCTCTTTTAGACATTAGGGTCAGGTGATGCACGGTGGTCGTCAGTTCGTACCGTGAGGCGTTCCCTTAAGTGGGGCAACGGACGCAACCCTTATTCTGTGTTATACGTGTCACAGGAGACTGCCTCTGTATAAGAGGAGGAAGGTGGGGATGACGTCACATCAGCGTGTTCCTTTGATGTCCTGGGCGACACACATGATACAATGGTCAGGACAATGGGTTGCCAAGCCGTAAGGCGGAGCTAATCCCATCAAACTTGGCCTCAGTTCGGATTGAGGGCTGCAACTCGCCCTCATGAAGCTGGAATCGCTAGTAATCGCGGATCAGCCATGCCGCGGTGAATACGTTCTCAAATCTTGTACTCACCGCCCATCAAATCAGGGAAGTCGGTAGTACCCGAAGTATCTCTTTCGAGAGGTCCTAAGGTAAGATCGGTGACCAGGATTAAGTTGTAACAAGGCATCGGTAGCGGAAGCTGCCGATGGATCACCTCCTTTCTATATATTGAGTCGTTACACAAAATCCGTGTCAGACTCGAATATATGGGGTGTCGATACGGGTTGAAGTATGAGAATTCTTACTTTAACCTGTGGGTGTCGGCCGAACAGCCCTAAATATCGGCCACTTGGGGCAACTGCACAAGATTGCAAATTAGATATCAAACATATCAAAAACCGCGCACTTTCATAGATGTGCGGTTTTTGATATATGAAAAACACACACTTAGCGAAAAACGAACGCAATAATAAAATCAAAGAGTTAAGAAAAAAGGGCTGGTCGCAAAAAAGGATAGCCAACGAATATAATATTTCAATCCAAAGGGTTAGTGAAATCCTTAAGAGATTTAAAATTAAAAAACTACTAGCAAAAAAGCACGGCAAGGTAATTTAGCCGTGCTTTTTATTATGTCAAAGGTCGGGCCAGCGAGATCTGGTTAAACTAGAGAAAGAGAGAAAGGAAAGAATAATGAAAAATTATCTTATAAAAATCAAAGTTGAACTTCCCTACCCCGTAGAAAAGGAATACCGGGAAGGAGCAAGTAGAATGGCAGTAGCAGTAAAACGAGCCATGGATAAACACCGTAAAGAAATAAGTAGCAAGAAGGTAAAAGAAGTAGCTATTAAAGCGATACAACTATGAAGCCGCGCGGCAAACAATTTCCCCATATCATTTTGCCAAAAACCGATGTTAAGAATAGGACCAGGAAGATAAGAATTCATAATGACGATGGCGATAAAGTGGAAATCACAGTTAGAAACAGAGCAGTTAAACTTCCTAATAAAGAAATAATCTACAATCTGGATTTAGAAATAGAAAGGCAAGCTCTTTCAAACGGGAAAATTAAAGTGACAGAAGATTAGCCCCTGACTCTGGGCTGTGAGGGAGACAATCCACCTTGTCTGGGATGGAGCGCACTATTCTCAGCGTAAGTCAGAAGATGGTGGTCATAAACCTCAAGACTTACCAGCCCAGAGATGAGCGGCTAACCGCTCGCTAAAAGGTCGCAAGAAGGAAAACTTGTAAAAACCATCTGAAATAGAAAGAACTTCTGACCGAAGCCAGAAGTCCTCACCTAAAGAAAGTATAATTGAGAACTTTGGCGAGGTCAATAGGATAACTACCATGACCAGAAAGAAAGATGATTTCTTTACCGCAGCCGATAACACCAAGCCGTTCTTTAAAGCAGCTTTAGAAGGTTTCGCTGGCAGCGGCAAGACTTACACCGCATCCTTAATTGCCAGAGGGTTGCATCAGAGAATTAAATCAAAAAAGCCGATAGTGATATTTGACACTGAAAAGGCAGCTAAATTCTTAAAGCCGTTATTTGCCGAAAAGAAAATTAAACTCTTAGTGCGCGAGTCAAAGTCGCTAGCCGACTTAAAAGAAACGATGAGAAGAATGAAAGAAGGAGCCGGGGATATCCTGATTATAGATTCAATCTCGCATGTCTGGGAGAACTTCCTTGAAGCGTATCGGAAGAAGGCCAATCGGACATTTCTGCAATTTCAGGATTGGGGGATTATCAAGCCGACTTGGAAGCAAGAATTTTCTGAACCATTCGTCAATGAGCCTTATCACATTATTATGTGTGGCCGGGCCGGTTATGAGTATGAGAGTGAAATCAATCCAGATACTCGCAAGCGAGAAATCTATAAGTCAGGTGTCAAGATGAAAGTAGAGGGAGAAACCGCCTACGAGCCAGATATGCTGCTTTTAATGGAAAGATACGAGGAAGTGATCGGAAAAGATGAAAAGAAAGTTTGGAGAGAAGCGACTGTCTTAAAAGATAGAGCAGCGTTACTGGACGGCAAGACATTCAAAAACCCGACTTTTGAGAATTTTGCCCCAACTATCGAAGCGATGATGGATAATCCGTTCGATAAGAAATCTATATTAACACCAGAAGGAGATGCGGCAGTCCTGTTTAAGACCGAAGAACAAAAGCTGGTATTCAGAAAAGAACGAGATAAATGGATTGAAGAAATTGAAGGATTGCTTGCCCGAGTTGCCCCAGGATACAACGGAGCAGACAAGCAGTTTAAGCTAGACACTCTTTACAAGGCGTTTGGCACGACCAGCATGACAGCGATCAAAGGATTGATGCCTGATGCATTGAAGGATGGATATCGAGAAATTATGGATTTAGTGGTAGAAGCTGGAAGGGCTGAATACAAGAAAAAAGGCGGACAGACAATGTTAGTAATTCAAAGAAAAGAAGATAAGAATAAGCGGTAATTCGCCCCTGACTCTGCTCCTTTCCTTGCTCCTTCCTTGTAGGTTCACCGCAGGGGCATGAGCCGAGCAAGCGGGAGCAGAGATGAGAGGCGAATAAATTAAATAAAGAAACTTGTCCTAATAGCAGAGGGCTTGTTTCGTTCCATGTTATGTCAAATCTTCCAAACACAACTCAAGTTCCCAATAAATTACTTAACGGGGAAATGGCAAAAATGAAAGATACCGAATTAAGGATTGTGTTGATAGTGACCAGAAAAACATTGGGCTGGATAGCAGATCCAGAAACAGGAATGAGGAAAGAAGAAGACTGGATTTCAAGAAGTCAACTAATACGATTGACTGGCAAGAAAGGTAGATCAATAACAGATGCAATTAACAACTGCATCAAGCAAGAATGGATAGAGGCCAGAGATGAAAACGGCGAATTATTAGATACGCCGAGAAAAAGAGAAAGAATAGGTCGCGGCGGTAAAATTTTCTACAGATTAGGAAAAACTTTTATAGGCAGGATAAAAGGTAGCAAAAAATGCGTGGCAAAAATAACTAAGCAAAAAATGCGTGCTACAAAACAAACCGCCTTACAAAACAAATCTGTTTACAAAAAGAATATGTCGGACAAGCCGACGGACTGGGATTTAGAAAAAGAGATAGAAAATCTTTTAAAAGATCAGAAGCGACACATCCAAATAATCGGGATTTGGATAAAAGAAAAAGAGCTGCACCCAGAAAACGACGAGCAAATCCAGTCCATTATTCAGAGGAATTGTAAGCCAGCCCGACTCTTAAATGGTTATAGCAATGAGGATATTTGCGATACCGTCAAAGCAGTTAAAAACACAGATTATATCAAGAAATTTACCCTGGAAACCATTACTAAATTCATAGATGAAGTAGTTGCCCAGAAGAAAAAGAAAGGTCGAAAAATAATTAGATGGGAAGAAATTGTTCGGCCAGACGGGACTAAAGTTATGAGAGCTATTTATAAGGAATCAAAATCATGAAAAAAAATCTAACTCCCCAAATTTGTCCAATTAAAAATCATTTTTCTTTTCGTTGCGATCCAAAAGAATGCCCAAAGGATTACAGGTGGTGTTCAAAATTTTCAGGATGGTTTTGGTATAAGGCATCACAAAATAAAGAGCCGATAACTGAAGATAAAATTCCTCAAGCATTGATTCAGGAAATTTATGGAAGAGGAAAACGAGATGCCGAGGAAAGGATAGAGTCAGAAATGCATGATTTTTGTCATCATCTTTTGCATTTTATTGAAAGAAAATTTGAACTACAACCAGAGTTAAGCGATTTAGACAGTAAGGAATTAGTACGGATAGCTTTTAATGAATGTATCCAATATAGAGTAGAAAGGGAATATTTTCTTCCATCATGGGCAGAATTAAAACAATGAATCGATATCAAGTCAGAATTTTTCGAGTAACCCTAATTATTGCAACAATGATAATTTTGTTTTTAGTTAGTTTTATTTATGGGACATATACAGAGTGGAAGAAGGGATGGGAATGTTGTGACGAATGGATATGCCCGGAATGTAAATGCATAGAAAAGGAAATGATGAATAGCATTCTTGAAGTTTTGCCAGAAGGCGAAAAAGCCATTATTAAAGGCAGGGTTTATATCATGACGCCAGAAGGAAAACTTGAGGAGAAAATAGAGCCAGAATCAGAGATACAAAGAAGATTACTTCTTGAGAGAATTATAACCTGCGAAAGTGAGTGGGATGCAAGCGTTTGCAATAAAGAGTATGGATGCGAAGGCGGAATGGGCTTGGCTCAATTTATTCCAGACACTTGGGATTATGTGATGAGAGGAATGGGAACAGATGGGAGTCCTTTTGATGCCGAGTTAAATTATCAAGCTGCTTTATATTTATTAAAAATTGAAGGAAGCCAGCACTGGCAACAGAGTCAGAATTGCTGGGATAAATAAAGGTCGAAAAAATAATTTAAGGAATAAAGATAAAACAATGAACGATAAAATCACAGAACTTTTAGAAACTATTCTAAAAGCGATTGTCACTAAGCCTGAAGAGGTAAAGGTGGCGAAAACAACCGATGAGATGGGGGTTTTGCTTTCGGTTAAACTTGGCGATGGAGATGCAGGATTGGTTATTGGACGACAAGGGAAAACCATTCAAGCCATCAGAATGGTAATGAATGCGATAGGAGCCAAGAATCGAGCCAGATTAAATATCAAGTTGGAAGTCCCAGCTCAACCAGGGAGCCGCATTGGCAAAGATTCAGGGTTGGATAATCTAGACATCTAAAAGATTCGCCCGGGCCGTCTCTGTTAGGTCGACCCTCTTCGACCTTTTGAAAATAAAGAACTGAGGGATAAAAAGCAGAGGCGGCCTGGGTTGGAATCAGGATAGTTGTAAAATCGTGTGTCATGAAAACCAAACGACAAATTTTAGAAATCATTCATGACTCTGTTTTGGAAGATAAAATTCGAATGGAAGTGGCCATTCGTAATCTTGATGATCGCAAAGACAGTGAAATTATTGATATTACTGCTAAACAGACTCCGTTCGGCAGAAGAGAACAAGAGATTACAAAAAAAGATTTGGTCAAAGACTATAAATCGCAAATCTTAAAACGGGAGCAAGCTTTAAAGACTATAGAAAAAATAATCAATGAAGAAAATGGAGAAGGAAAATAAACAACAAAAAGAAAAAAGAAGAGAAGTAATGGGGTTGAATAACCCAAAGAAAGATCGGTGGGCCAGAAGAAAAAACCGAGAGAGATTAATCGGCGGGACTTATATTAATCCAGAATTATTAGCTGAGGCCCAAAGACGAAGAATATCAAGAATGAAAAAAGAAGTTATGAGCCAAGCATATAGACAGTTGCCTTTCTGGTTGAAGATTTGGCTAAGAGTTAAATTTTACTCTAAAAAATTATGGCGAAAACTAACCAAAAAAACTATCCAGAAATAGAAATAAAGAAGCTGAAACTGGCTTATTATAATCCTAGAGAAATGTCAGCCAAAGAATACGAGTCGCTCAAAAGATCAATGAGCGGGTTTGGATGTGTAGAGCCAATAGTAATAAATAAGTATAAAAATAGAGAAAATATTGTAGTCGGAGGCAATATGAGAGTAAAGGCGGCAACAGAATTAGGATGGGAATCAATTCCTTATGTAGAAGTAAATTTGTCAGAGAATAAAGAAAAACTTCTTAATTTAGCATTGAATAGAATCAAAGCGGATTGGGATGAAAGTAAATTAGCAGAATTAATCCATGATTTAAGTCGGGCAGACGCTGATTTAACTTTGAGCGGATTCAATGAAGTAGAAATTAGTAATTTATTGGATACGCAAATGCTACGAAAAGAAGGAGACCCGGAGACAGAGATAGAAAAAGAACAAGAGATGTTAAAGAAAAAATCCCAATCAAAATATGGCGAGATTTACAATTTGGGCAGGCATAAACTAATGTGCGGCGATTCTACCAAGATAGAAGATATCGAAAAGCTAATGGGCGAAGAGCAAGCAGATATGGTTTTTACCGACCCGCCTTATAATGTATCCCATATTAGCCATGAGAAAAGAGGAAAATTTCCAACCGAGAAAGGAAAGATTCTTGGGGACCAGCAAAGCCAGGAGGAATTTAGTGAGTTCACCCAAAAATTTTTTGATAGCTATAATCGGCTACTAAAACCGGGCAAGACAATTTATATCTGCACCGGCTATACATCCTATCCCTTATTTTATTACCAAATGCTTAATGCAGGATTTGAGTTTTCGACCACGATTGTTTGGGTCAAGCCATCTTTCTCAATGGGCTGGGGAGATTATAAAAAACAATACGAACAAGTGATGAAAGGTAAAAAGGGAAGAAGTGGTAGTAAGGCGCAACCAATTATCTACGGCTGGAAAAAAGGGCAGAGACATTATTTTTATGGCGACTTGAGTCAAAGCGATGTTTGGGAAATGCCCAGGAAAGCTATTACCAAGATGCTTCACCCAACCGAGAAACCAGAATGGCTTATAATGAGAACGATTAAAAATTCAAGCAAGGTCGGACAATTAGTAGTGGACTTATTTGCGGGCTGTGGATCAACTTTGATGGCAGCTCATAAGTTGGAAAGAACAGCCTACCTAATGGAGTTGGACCCGCGCTGGTGCGATGTAATTCGCCAGAGATGGACAAGAATTAGCCAATTACCCAAGAAGTAGCCGCACAGATGGGCTTGTGTGCGGTTTTTCTGAAAAGGTAGATACATTACACGCTTCATGAAAAAGCTGCCAATAAACAGAGTTATTTGTGGAAATGCGATTGAAATTTTACGAACTTTTCCAGCAGATACCATAGACACAATAGTCACTAGTCCGCCTTACTGGGGGTTAAGGGATTATGGTGATCAAACCAGAATCGTTTGGGGCGGCGACTTAAAATGCAAACATAAATTTAAGTTAGAAAAAAAGAGGGACCCGAATTACAGGGGCGGGCATGGTCAATTTGATAAAAAAGGAATAGCGGCGAATATGGATGTTAATAGAATCAGGAAGGAAGGTTTTTGTCAAAGATGCGGGGCCTGGTATGGGCAATTGGGGTTAGAGCCGACCTTAGAATTATTTATAGAACATATTCTTCAAATTGCAGCTGAACTTAAAAGAGTTTTAAAGCCGACTGGAGTAATGTTTTGGAATCATGGCGATAATTATTCAACGGGATTAGGAAGTCATGGCAGGAGGACAACCTATGACAATATTAGTTCTTCAAAAGAAATCAATTGGGTGCCTGATAAAAATAAACCCCCACAGCCCCAAAATTATCCTGCTAAATGTTTAATGCTTCAGAATTATCGTCTGATTTTGAGAATGATTGATGAACAGGGCTGGGTACTTAGAAATTCAATCATATGGCATAAGCCCAACGCAATGCCTTCAAGCGTGAAAGACCGCCTGACTACTTGCTATGAACTGGTATTTTTCTTGACCAAAGCCAATAGATATTATTTTGATTTAGATGCTATCAGGAAACCTCATAAGACAGCGTCTATTCAACGGGCAAAATATTTAATGAATCCTTATGGAGATCAGGGAACTGGAAGCAAGGCGAGAATGACCGGTTCCTTAAAATCAGGCGGTAAAAGAAAAATGATTGAGTTGCCAAAAGGCGGGAAGAATCCAGGAGATGTATGGACTATATCTACGAGAGGATTTCCCGAGGCGCATTTCGCCACATTTCCAGCTAAATTAATAGAGCCAATGATTAAGAGTTCTTGCCCGGCTGAAATTTGTGTCAAATGCGGAAAAGCCAGAGAAAGATTAATAGAGAATTTAAATAAAGGAAAGCATAAAGGAATTGGCGCCACCTCGGGAGAATATCTTAAAAGGCGTCAAAAGGGGGAAAGAAAAGGTGATAATACTGTCAAATATGCTGGTAAAACTATTGGTTGGACAAAATGTGATTGTAAAAATCCAGAATATAAAGCAGGGATAGTTCTAGATCCTTTTATGGGGGCAGGCACCACCGCTTTGGTAGCTCAAAGTCTTGGCAGGAATTGGATTGGTATAGAATTAAATCCTGAATACATCAAAATCATCAAAAGAAGATTAGCTCAACAACCTTTGTTTTAAAAACATGCCTAAAAAACCAGAATTAACAACTTCAAAAAGGCCCGAAGAAACCGAGAAACAATACACGGCTTGGCTTTTGTATTGTGAATTGGGAAGCATAGATAAACTAATTAGATTCTGGAAAGGCGTGAGACTTAATGAGACCGAAGTGAGACCAGAATTGAGTGAAATAATAAAGAGATTGGGTAGTCCTTTGGCCAAAAGCACGATCAAAAGATGGTCGATAAAATATAGATGGGTTAAAAGAACAGATCTAAAATTATCCGAGGATTTAGAGGGATTAAAGAAGAAGGCCCAAGAAATCACTCGTAAGAAGATATATATTATAGCCGAAGCATTCTGGGAAAAAATACAAAAGCTAAGGAAGCAAGTAAGGGAAGGTGAAGGATCGACTGTTCATGAAGTGAAAGAGCTTTGGGAGATGCTTCAGGTTGAATTAGGAAAGCCAACAAGTAGATTCGCACTAAAAGAAGAGGAACAGAGGCCGTTAACCCCAGAAGAGGAAGAAGAAGGTAGGGAAATAGATGAACTAATCAAAAAACATCATGAGCAACTTCGAAAGAGAAAGTATCCTATTTTGGATAGACAGAAACAACATAAGAGGAGAAAAGGGACAAAAGATTGAATTTATCGACCATAAATTCATGGAAGATATTTATATGGATAGCGAGCCAGTTCAGGTGATAATGAAGGCGTCGCAGGTAGGTGCAAGTACAATGGAAATTTTGAAAACACTCCATAACGCAAAATTTTTAGGTATTAATCAGATTTATACTTTACCAACAGTAGATGATGTAGGCGAATTTGTAAAAAGTAAGGTAAACCGAGTGATAAAATTGAATCCTTGTATTAAAGAAGGAGTGAGTCCAAAAGACATAGATTCAGTAGAACAAAAGCAAATTGGCAAATCATTCATTTTCTTTAAGGGCACTCATACTGAGAAAGAAGCAATAATGTTGAGTAGTGACAGAAATATCCATGATGAACTGGATAAGTCAAAACCAGAAGTAATCCAAGATTATACCTCCCGAATGGGTTATTCAGAAATAAGGAGTCAGCATTATTTTTCAACGCCAACTATCCCTGATTTTGGAATAGATGATCTTTTTGCCAAATCCGATCAAAAACACTGGAGGTTTGAATGTCCTTATTGTAAATATGAGCAGCATATGGAGTGGGAAAAGAACGTAGATTTTGAACGGCAGATTTATGTTTGTCAGAGATGTCGAAAAGAAATAACGCCTTGGCAGATAAGTGAGTTAGGAAAGTGGGAAAAGAGATTCCCGGGTCGAGCAATCAGTGGTTATTGGATAAGTCAAATGATGTGTCCTTGGCGGACTGCCGCGGATTTAATCAAAGAAAGAGAAGATGCAGAGGATGAAGAATACTTCTATAATTTTGTTTTGGGATTACCTTATTTATCGGCCGAACAGAAAATTGAAGCCAGTCTGTTCTTACGAAATATCATTAAAGAAAAAGCAAGCGGAGAAGAATGGAATATAATGGGTGCGGATACAGGCGAGGTTAACCATGTCGTCATTGGTAATAAAAAAGGGATATTTTGGATAGGAGTATTAAAAGACAAGCCGAACAACACCAGATGGCAGCAGATGGAAGAGTTAATTCAATTCTATGATGTAAGAGTTGGAGTCATAGATGCGCTGCCTTATACCGAAGAAGCTCAAGCATTAGCAAAGAAATTTCCATATCGGATTTACTTAAACTTTTTCAGGGATGATCCGAAGATGTTAGAAGTGGTGAGGTTTGGCGATGAAAAAAAGAAATTGCCAGATGAGTTTGAAGAAGAGATAAAAGTGCTTAGTTCCAGAAACCGAATTTACGATGATACTATTTCAGCCCTAAAAAGAGGGCAGACAAGATTTGCTTTGCCAAAAGATAGTCCGACCTTCCAGTTGTTAATCAAGCATGCCCAGGCCGTCTATGCTCGAACAGTTACTGACAGATATGGTCAAGAAAGAAGAGAATGGGCCAATTTGGGAGCCGATCATTTCTGGTTAGCTCTTATTTATTGGCATATTGCTCTAAGAAAGCGAGTTAGGTATGAGCCGAATCGCTAAAGAAATTTTTTATATTTTCGTTATTTTTATTTTAATTTAATTTGACTTGAAAAGAGTATGCTGGTAATAATGTTGACTGCGAGAAAACGAGAGAAATGTTATCCTCGTCTCGTTGGCTTGTGGATTGGCGCAACGACCAGCACACAAGAGGCAAAGGTCGGGAGGATAAGGAAAAAGAATAAAATAAATTAATAGATGGATTATGACAAAAAAGAGTTACTTAATCATCGGAATTGCGCTTTTAGGACTTGCCTTAGCGGGAACATTGGGCGTTCAAGCCATGAAGGGGCTTACTAAGGGAGACGAAGTAGCCCTGAAGCAAGAGATGAAGCCTGAAGTTGCCGAAGATCAACAAGCCGTAAATCGTATTGGGATATTTCCTCCAAGCCTTGAAGCCGAAGTTGCCGCTGTCCTGCCCGATTATGAAAAGGTATATGCAAAAGAGGATGTGCAGATATTGGATTACCGAGGATATACGCTTGTAGTCCCACCTACAAGGTTAGGGGATTTAACTGATACAAAAGCACGAATTGATGAAGATATTGAAGCTCAATCTCTTCGTACTCCTCAAATAACACAACAAGAAAAAGACATAGCCGAGATTAGAAGAGTGTTTGGTACGGAAGGGGAAATTAGCTTCAATTCAATAATCGGGGCTTATACAGACGAGAAGGGTTCTCAATACAATTTTGTCGACGGTGAATTGGTTAATAAGCAGATTGGTATAACCAGCAACTTGAGACAAAAATGGGAGCAGGCTTATCCGTATTTTAATGGTGGGCAAAAAGCAAGTTTAGCCTTTGACGAAGTCCAAAGTCGAGATGTTGCTGATGAGGTTATTAACAAGCTTTTTGATCAAGAAGAGGCACAGGGTCTTGAAGGGCAGGTTGCGGTAGAATCAATTGGGGAAGCTGGTATAGGGTTTGTTTATGGTGATAATGAGGCGAGAGTGTTAGTAGACAAAGTAACTGGCGATATAATCCACTACAGCAAAGTAAAATTATTATGGAAAAAATAAAAATTGCATTATTTCCATTAGTAGCTGTAGGGATTTTGTTGGCAGGAGTTGGGATAGCTGATGCTTATTGGTTTTCTGCTTGTACAACTGAAGGGGGCTTGAGCGGTTGGTGGGGAAGTTTCTATCCCACCTATCGTTTATGCGATGAGAGTTATTATACTTGGAATACGACAAGCTTAGGAGGTGAAGAATCGTGGATGTTGACCGCTCCTCATTACCAGTTATGTGGTTACAGCACTTTTGATGATCCGGGCAATGTATCTTCAGCAGCCTATATTCCTTCTCCAGATGGCTATCAAACCAGTTATGCTCATTACTATCGTTGGGGGCTCAGCGACTATTTATGTATAGGAGTTGTGGACCAGTATAATACTTATGGTTGGGCATATATGTCGACAGTTGATTGGGATTGGGATGATGGATTCAAACTTTCCGATTGGACTAGTAATGAAAGCAAATATAGTCACCACGTTGATTTAGACGCCTGGGCTGTCACCTGTCCTGACTAATTTAAATTAGTCAGGAAATCCCTAAAAATCTCTGCCAATCCAGAGATTTTTGCTTGCTAGAGCCAAAAGTCTTGACTTTGTTTGGTCACCAAAAGATAATGGTAGTAATGGTTATTAATAGAAAAATCGCAATTATCGGTATAACAATCTTAATGATAGGGCTTGTCGCTTTTGCTTTATTTTATCAATCCTTATTTTCAGCCCCAGAAAGCAAGGCAGAACTCGAACAATTTACAGTCGTCATTGGCAACGACGATTCAAGAGAAATAGCAGAGCAATTGAGAGAGCAAGGATTCATTAAGAACGAAAAAGGTTTCCATATCGCTCTACTTGGATTAAAAGGAATGAGTTCAGTCTGTGTTGATTGTATTTCACCCGGCGCCTATAAGATTTCTAAGTCGATGAGTGTTTGGCAAATTGCTAAAGTATTTAAAAGAGGTCCTTATATGAAGTGGGTTGTGATTCCCGAAGGATTGAGAAAAGAAGAAATTGCCGAAATTCTGTCCCAAGCATTAGATTGGAATAAACAACAAAAAAGCGACTGGGTTACGAAATTCACCGCTATGGAATATGATTACCTTGAGGGAGTCTATTTTCCTGATACCTATCTCATTCCAGTAGACGAGACCGGGTTAGAAATCGCTCAGAGATTTATCAATAAGTTCAATGAAAAATTCGTAGTCTATTCTGACAAGCTTCTTGAAGAAAATGTTAAATGGACCACTGCTTTAAAAATCGCTTCAATCATTCAAAGAGAAGCGGCTGGCAAAAATGATATGCCTTTGATCGCAGGTATTATTTGGAACAGATTGCTTAGTGGCATGAAGTTAGAAATTGATGCTACCCTTCAATACGCACGGGACAGTGAACTTGCCTTTGATGATGTTTGTCATAGTCCGGGCAACCAGGAGCAGTGGCAATGTAATTGCGAAGAAGAAAAAGATAATTGTTATATGCGGAAAGGATATTATAAAGGAATCGAAACTTGGTGGAAGCCGATTTCAATAGAAGATAAACAGATTGATTCAGAATACAACACCTATCTTTACAAGGGGCTTCCGCCTCATCCGATTGCCAACCCGGGGATAGACGCCATTGACGCTGTGTTAAATTCAGCTGAAACGGATTGTTTGTATTATCTACATGATCAAAATAAACAAATCCACTGTGCTAGAACCTATGAAGGGCATAAAGAAAATATCAAAAGATATTTAACCTCCGAATAAAAGCCTTGACATCTGTTTTTAAGGAACGTTAAAATAAAAGTAGAATAGCAAGATAGAAATATAAAATAACGGGGCTATAATCTTAGTCCTTGAATCTAAAGAATTCCAAAAAATAGAAAGAGAGAATTCTAAGGAGTCAAGAATTGAGATTGTGGCCCTGTTTTTATTTGGATAATTAAAATTTAAGAAAAGCATCGCAGGCCTTTTAAGGGTTTAGTTTCTTCCTTTAATGGTTCAGCGATGCTCCATTAAGGAAGAAGCCGAGCCTTTAACAGGGCTCGGCTTTATTTTGATGGCAGAAGAAACAAAAACCGAACAAAAAACAGTCACCGAGTATAGACCCTCAACCGAGGAAAAAGAATTAATAGAGAAGTGGAAAAAGAGATTTAAGCGAGCAAAAGAATTTAGGGACCCATTTCAAGCTAAATGGCTGCGGATGTATAAGCTCTATCGGGCTTATCAGAGTAAAGAAAATTACGCTTATCAGACAAGACTGATGCCTGCAATTGCTTTTGAGATTGTAGAAACTGTGGTCTCGAGATTGGCTACGGCTAAAAGAAAGGTAAGAATTCTACCAAGAAATAAAGACGACGTGGAATCAGAATCAATTGATTCTTGGGACGATTTAGTTAATTACGACTTTGACATTATTAAGCTGAAAAAGAAATTGCCGCGATGGCTAAATTCATCAGGACTTTATGGCAATGGAATAGCTAAAGTGACTTGGCGAACTGACAATGATAAAGGAACCAAGAGTAAAGAAGCAGAGAAAAACAAATATGACGATCCAAACCTTCAAGTCGTAGATTTATGGGATATCCTGCCGGCTCCAGAAACTACCGACCTACAAGAAGATTGTCCTTGGTTAATTCATAGGATTGTAAAAACCAAAGAGCAGATTGAGAAAGAAGAAAAAGCGCGAGAGATAGTTAAAGCTGAAGATGAAAATGGCGAGGTTCAGAGCGGTAAGCTTTATAAGAACTTAGAATGCGTCAAACCGAAAAAGGTAGAGGATTGGAAAAAAGAGCGATACGAAATCAATACTAAGAAGATGGGACAAATTGCAGGCAGCGATAACAAAGAAGAAGGAGAGGCCTTAGCAGAAAAATCAGAGTATGAGCAGCAAGTGGAACTTTGGGAAATTTGGGATTACGAAGAAGGTAAATTAATAGTTATTGCCAATGAAGAGGTACTGATTAGGAACGATGAAAATCCCTATCAAAATATAAATAACGGCAGAATATTCATAGATTTGCCTGACCATCCACTTAACTGGGAATTATGGGCTATGGGGCATATAGAGCCGGTAGAAACTACTATTCTTGAGATTGCGGATTTAAGAAATCAAAGAATGGATGATGTCATTCTGATGCTCGACCCGGTTACTAAAATACGCAAGGATGCTGGTATTTCAAAGAACGACATTATTTTTGCTCCTGGAGCGAAATGGGAATTGAGACGGCATGATGATGTAGTTATAGAAAGGCCACCAGAAATTAGCGCCATAGGAATTACTGAAGACCAGTTGATGAGAAACGAAATAGAAAGGACATTGGCGTTAAGTGAATATATGCAGGGCGTCCCCAAGAGTAAGCAAGAGCCGGCAGAGAAGATCAAAACTCTTTTGGGCCAGGGCAATCTAAGATTAAACTTGAATGCTTCTATTGTGGCAGAGGCCCTAACTCAATTAGCCAATATTCTCATTCAATTAAACGAAGAATTTATTACTGAAGATAAATATTACCGAATCGTGGGAGATAAAACGAGCTTTAAAGAATTTAATAAAAAGGACAAAGAGATAAAAGTAGACGCTATTGTGGATGTCGAACCAGTTATTCCGCCAGACAGAGAAACTAGGCTAAATCAAACCATTCTGCTCTACGACAAATTTGTAGCCGAAGATAAGCCAGACCCAAATAACGAAAAAGAGGTAAGACAGTGGCAAAAGAGAAAGAGAGAATTACAAAAAATGCTATTAGAAGAGTTAGGCAAAGAAGCTTATGAAGAGGTTTTGCTTGGCAAAGAGGAAGAAGAAATTACGCCTAAAAAAGAAAAAGAGATTAAAAAAGAAGAAATCGAGCAAGTTGTGCCAACGGAATTGCCAGAAGTTAGTCCTTCAATAGGAGTAAAGCCGCCGGTTCAATCACCAGGGATTATGAGGCGGATAATAAATAGAATTCCTCTTTTGCGGAAGATGGGATAATAAAGGTCGACGAATTCATTTAATAAGATAACAAAATGCCAAAAGAATTAAGACAAAATTTTTCAAAATCAATTAGCATTCCAATTCAAATAATTCCCAGTACTGGTTCGTTGGATGGGAATGCGGTTGATACTTACCTGACCGATGGTTTTGCCTTTGATACTGCTTTAGCTTTTATAGAAATCGGAAATATCACTGGAACTCCAACATCGGTAAAGGTAAAAATTGAAGAGGATGATGATAGCGCGTTTGGAAGCGCCAGTGTGGCAGATGGCGGGGCAGAGATAACTATAGCCCAAGACCATAGCTACACCATGGAGATTAGGAGAATGAAAAGATATTTAAGGATAGTGGTGACAACGGCTGGCGGAACGACTCCGACGGTCGAATGCTTTGGAGTCTTTATTTTATGGAATGCTGTCAAACCTTTCCCGCGTTTAAGCGCAGACGATATAGATAATTCGTAAAAGGTCGAATAATTAAATTATTATTCAAAATCATGTCTGAAAAAAAAGACGAAAATCAAACAAAAGGGAATGTTGTCTTGGATAAGTTTAAAAAAGACCAATCCAGAGAAAACAAGCAAAAGAGATGGAATACGGTGGACGATGCTGTTCGGGTGGCCCGGCAAGCCTATATAGGAAGTTTCGAGCCAAGAGATACAGAAAAAACAGTGAGTTTTGAAAAAGCGATCGGTGATTTGATAGAGGTCTTGCAGAAGATCAAAGAAGGTGAATTTAAGTTAGGCGGACTTGGGATTGAAGGAGAAGAAGCAATAGCAATTGACGAGTAATTATGCCCGAGACAAACGAAGAAAAATTTGAAGAAGGATTAGCCATTTTGGAAATGATTAGAACAAAAGGCTGGCAAGTCATTAAAGCTTGGATTGAAAAAGAAATTGAAATAGAAATCAACGAGATTTTAGATTGTGAACCAGAGCAATATATTCAACACAGAGAATCCATCAGGGTTTATAAAAAAATCCTCAATATGGTAGAGATTACTCTTCAGGGAAAAGAAGAGGCAGCCGAAGCCATGAGAGAAAAATAACATGCCATATGGAATTAAAGGCAAAACTAAAAAATGGGAGCAAAAAACCAAGACAGGTCAGGAAATAGACCGCAGAATTGAAAATTGCGTCAGTGATTTAATGGCTGATCCTGATTTTAAGTCGAAGAACAAGAAAGAAACTAAAGAGCAAGCAGCCATTAAAATTTGTAAGGTGGCAATAATCAGAAGTAAAGAATTTAGAAAAAAATTGGGATAAAGGTCGAACCCTAATTTAAATAACTAAAAATAATTGAATTATGCCAAAAGAAACAAAGGAACTTGATCGTCTCCTCAACACTCCATCTGAAGATGAGGAAGAAATAGATGAAAACGAAGAGAATCCAGAAAAAGAGACCGAAGAAAATAAAGAAGAAACCGAAGAAACCGAAGAAGAGGAAAATGAGGAAAGCGAAGAGGACAAGGAAGAGGGTGGAGAAAAAGAAGGCGAGGCTCCTAAAAAGGATAGATGGCACGGCAAAAGCAGAGAAGAGGTCATTAAAGCTCACGAAGATATAGAAAAGAAAAATAAAGAATTAGAAGAAAAGCTTAAAGGCGAAGGAGGCAGCGAGGAAGAAGAAGAAAAAGAAGAAAAGGAAGAAGAGAGTCAAGAAGAGATAGAGCTCCCGGCTGATGAGGAAATGGCGAAAATGACTCCCAGAAAATTCGCTATCTGGATATTAGATAAAATTGATGAGAAAGTCAGCAAGACCTACGAAGAAAAAAGCGCTGCCAGAGATGCAGTAGCCAAGGAAATCAGAGAAGCTCAAAAAGACCACCCTCTTCTTAAAACCAATCCAGAGTATCGAGAATTAGTCCTGGCCGTAATAGACGCTTCAGCGTCTAAGGGCAAGGCAATGCCTTTAAAAGAAGCTTGTCAGAAAGTTGATGCTTTTGCTGGTAAGGAAAAGGGCGAAGAAGAAATTTCTGAAAAAGAAAAGAGTCGTCTTAAAAAAGCAAAAGCTCAAGTTGAAAGCGGAGCAGGAGCTCCGTCTTCGCCCGCCAAGGAACCGAGCAAGGAAACTAAAAGAATTCAAAAAGCCCTTGAGCCTTCTGGGTCGGACTCGCCTCTTGGTGGGTTGGGAGTATAAAAAGGGAGAAGCAGTGGCCCTGCTCTCCAATCGAGAACTCTGCCAGTGAATCTGCAGACAGTTCCGCAAGTTGGTGGCTAAAAACTCTTGAGAGAATTTAGTCGAATCTCTCAATAGTAATTTAAGGAGAAAATAAAAATGCCTTCAGCAACAGGAATTAGAGGAACTGGTAATTTAGGCGTGAGTCGGAAATATGATGTAGCCGATGTAATTTCTTTATTGGACATAAATCGATATCCGCTGATAGGAATTCTGACTAATGCTGGGAAAGACCCGGTAACCAATCAAGGAAAGGCAATGAAGAAGAGAGAGACGACCGACCCTACATTTAAATGGTTTGAGGACGAGTATGGTAAAAGGAAGTTAACTGGTTCGGGAACGCTTGATCCAGATGGCGGAAACCTCACTATTACGGGGCAAAGTCAATACTGCCAAGTCGGAGACGTGCTTTTAGTCGCGCTTCAGAAATGGGTGTTTGAGGTTACGGCTATTGTAGATGCTAACACCGTAACGGTTGGAGCGGAAAAAGGCGGAGCAACTGGAGCGGCCGCAGACGCAACAGGCGATGTTTGGATTATTGGTAATGTCAACGAGGAAGGTGCTGGATTGAGAGATATTAAGACGACCACAATTAGCCAGCCGTATAATTACTGTCAGATTTTCAGAACCCCGATTGGAATTACTGAGACCGCCAAAAACACTAAAGGATGGACTAAAGAAAATGACTTCGATTATCAGAGAAGGAAGAAAGCGGTGGAGCATATGGTGGATATTGAAAGGGCGTTTATGTTTGGCAAAAGAGCCGAAGACACCAGCGGAACTCATCCCAAGAGATTTACTGGTGGAGTTATAGATAAGATTTCCAGTTACGCTACGGCTAATGTGGATACAGAGGCTGAATTTGAAAGTTGGTTAGAAAGCGCCTTTGCTCACGGAAATGTGGAAAAATATCTTTTTGCCGCAGCGGCCGTGATTTCAATGGTAAATAGTTGGGCCAAAGGAAAGTTACAGGTGGTAGATAAAGCCAAGGCCTACGGATTGCAGATTATAGATTATATTTCACCGCACGGACTTGTCCATATGATTAAGCATCCGTTATTAGCTGGGACGACCTATGGCAATTACGCTGTCATGGTAGATATGGAAGGTTTAACCTATTGTTATTTGAGCAATCGAGATACCAAGCTGTTAACTAATCGACAGGCCCCAGGCGAAGATAGCCGAGTAGATGAATACTTGACCGAATGCGGTCTTCAAATGGAACAGGAATCACGTCATGCCATCATGAGTAAGGCTGCCCTATAACCAGTTTTAAATCCTGAATAAGATTCCGAGCTTTCTCGGTGCTTGTGAACAGAAACCCGGGAACGCTATATCCTTGTAGCAAAGTTGCTCGGCTGAAACGGCTCTCTGGATCAGCCGAGCAAGAGAGCCTGCTACATAGTTAAAAGGTCGAACAAAGTTAAATTAAGAGTCAATAAAACAATGACTACAAAAAAACAAAAGATAAAGTATATCTCAAAGTACCATAATCTTAAGTTGGTTAATAAGGCCTCTTATAGCAAAGAGGTGGGTGGCAAAGTAATAGTTATGCAAGGAAGCGCCATTCAGTTTGAAAATGGCGTCTATGAGACTGACGATAAAGACGAGATCGCATTTTTAGACAATCATCCAAACTGCGGCAATGTCTTTATTAAGGTTGAAAAGAATGTGGCAAAAGAGAGAGCTAAGATGTTGGAAACATTGGAAGAGAGAGAAACAAAAGTAAAAGCTCGGGAAGAAGCGGTAGCAAAGAAAGAAATGAAGCTAAAAGGACAAGGCAAAGAAGAGAGAGCAAAGGCCTCTGCTAAAGGAATCAGAAGCACAAAATCAACTAAAGAGGCGCAAAAGCCCAAGTTCTAAGCGATTAGGATTGGGTTTTTATAAAGGTCGATTTAGATTAATTAAATAAAACAAAGATGCCAGTAGAAAGCAGACCAAATTTTACTACAGGTGAAAAGGATTGCGCGGCTGATGTAAATAATGGCGGGGCCTGGAGTAATTATTATTCATTGGCAACAGCCCAAAGAGTCGGAAACGCTTGCGAATTGGTGATTAAAGCCAAAAAAGCAAACACAGGCAAGATTTATATAGCAGCCGATGTCTACGCCTCAAAGATTCACCCGTTTAGATTAGAGCCGAATGAATCGGTTAATCTTCGTGTTGATTCGCCAGATAAAATTTTGGTTGGGGCAGAAATAGCTGGAGAGGGCGTGGAATACATAATGGAGTTATAAATTTATGGCTAAGTTCATTCCATCAAGCCAAGACCTGCGAAGGTTTTTTCAGGGCTTACATATTATTTTAAATAGCGATGACGGCGAAGAAGATTATGATACTACTTGGTATCAGAATGGCTACGCAAGTAACGGAATTAGCGTAGGGCATGATGGCACAGGTAGTTGTGATGCAGGGTTGCGGTTTTTGAGACCTAATATCCCAAATAACTGCGAAATTGTCTCGGCGAAATTAAGAGTAAGAGCAAACGCCAACGCAAGTTTTACCCCAGTTAATCTGAAAATTAAAGGGATTAAAGAAGTTAGTCCAAATACCTTTGCTGCAGACGGCAGCAACAGACCTTCAATCAGGGCAAAGACTACGGCGGTAGTGGATTGGGATATCGCTGGGGCTTGGACAACAGGCCAATGGCATGAATCGCCAGACATCAAGGATGTTATTAAAGAAATCATAGAACAGCCAGAGTATGACGGCAAAGCAATCGCATTGGTAATTGAGGATGATTCAAGCGCCAGCGGCAAATACAAGATTATTTCGGATAGCAGCGCGGGAACAGGAAAAGAGGTTCAGCTAATTTTGAAGCTAAAACCAATAACCTAATATGCCAAAATATCAGGTCTTAAAACTTAAAACCGCTGTCAATCAAAACAATGATGACGGCAGAGAAAAGAATAACGAGACCTGGTATTCAGAAGGCAACACAAGCAATATCATAAGTTTCGGTAGATACGACGAGGTTGTCCAGCATGCAGCATTCAGGTTTAGGGATGTGAACATTCCCAAAGACGCAAAAATAATGTTGGCCCGATTAAAATTGAAGCCAGCTTACACTGATAGCGTAGACCCAGATGTAAAACTAATCATTAAAGGAATTAAAGAAGCAGATACAAAACCGTTTAGTCAAAGCAATAGACCGAGTCAGAGAAGTAAGACCCTTAACAATAAGACTTGGCATATTATCAAAAAGTGGGAAGTTCATGAGTGGGTTCAAAGTCCTAATTTCCATTTGATAGTAGAAGAGATTGTTGCCCAGGCCGACTGGAAACCAGGTAACGCTATCGCTTTTGTTATTGAAGATAATGGCTCGGTGGATGGGCAAACTGAAACCTGTTGGGATAAAAACAAAGGCGAAGGATATCAAGCAGAATTAGAAATTTGGTATTTTGACCAAGAAGTAACAGTTGGTTATTTGGCGGCAAATGATAGAGATGGCGAAGAAGATTATAAAACTACTTGGTATGGGGATGGATTTGGAAATTTAATCACTATAGGAAATGACGGTAGCGGTTCTTGCGATGGCGGATTTATTTTCAGCGGTATAGATATTCCCAAAGGAGCGAGAATTATTTCAGCAGTATTATTACTAATTCAATCAAATCAGAACAACGCTTACCCAAATTTATTAATCAAGGGGTTTGCTGAAGATGACGCCGCGCCATTTCAATTAGATGGTTCAAATAGACCTTCAACCAGAGAAAAGACAATAGCTCAAACAGAATGGTTTATTGGATACACAGAATCAGGGGTGATAGTAGGAGAACATTGGTCAGCCGAAAGCGTCTATGAATCACCAGATTTAAAAGAAATTATTCAAGAAATTATTGATAGAAGTGGATGGTTAAAAAGCAATAAGATTGGATTAGTAATAGAAGATTGGAAAAGTCACAGCGGGAATTTTAAACTTCCTTGGGATTACAGTAAAAATAGCGGAGAGTTTCCAGCTCAATTAGTCATTGCTTGGCAGAGGAAAAGAACGATTCAGTCAACGAAAAAAGATATGGCCGATTGGGAAAAAGCGAATTATCCAGAGTTTATTATTGTCCATCATTCAGGTACAGCCAGAGATACTACTCAATTTGAGACGATTAAAAATAATCATATTGGCTATGGTTGGGGTGATATTGGATATCATAAATGGATTGCTGGGGCCGCTGATGGAGATGGCGAGTTAATAGAAGGAAGACCAGAAAATAAAATTGGAGCTCATTGCAATGACAATAAACAGAATTACCGCAGTATAGGGATTTGTTTAAGCGGGGATTTCGAGAGTAGTGGATTAAACGAAACGCCATCGGTGGCTCAATTAGCAACCTTACAGACATTATTAGACGACCTTTGCAAGAAAAAGGGCATTCCCAAAGAAAAAGTATTTGGACACGGAGAAGTGCCAGAATCATCAACTGATTGTCCTGGCGATAATTTACTGCCCTATGTTCAACAATATAGAAGAACAGGCAGTTTAACCTAATTATGCAACTACAAGAATTTTTACAGGACCTAAATGCCAGAATGTCAGCTTCAAAGACAACTGGCTTTTGGAGTGAAGAAGATAAAAAAGGATGGATAAATAAAGCTATCGTTAGGGCGTGCAATTTTGCCAGATGGAAATTTCTAAAAAAACCTTCCACTATAAATACCGAAAAAGACAAAGAAGCTTATTATCTGCCATTTGATTACAAATCAATGATTTCTCTAAAGGTAGACGGCAAGATTTATCATCCAGTAGATCCAGAAGATTACCAAGGTGGAAACTATGCTTGGGAAAGAGTTTATACCATTATGGGAGACCAGTTTTTAATCAATCCAACCATAGGAGAAGACGGCAAAACCATAGACATTTATCACATTAGAAGACCAGTAAGATTGGTAGAGCTGACTGATGAGCCAATTACGCCAGAAGAAATGGACGAACCGATTGTAAAGTTTGCTTTGGCTGTTTGTCTTAAAAAAGAGCCAGGGCGGAAAAACGACGCAAAAGAAGAAATATTAGAAGCCAGCGCCATGATTCAAGAAATAAAAAACAGAGAAGATGAAGAACCCTCGGGTGTTTATAAGGGACGGGCAATAAGCTCAAGGCAGCTTTAAAATTTATGTCCTTGAACGTTTACAAAATTCAGGGATTCCGCGGCGGGATTGCTGATGACGCTTACAAAGGAGTAAAGGGAGCCTTTAGATTCGGTTATGGATTAGATATTCGTTCAGGCGGCGACACTCTGAAATGCAACCAGGCCTTAAAAAAAGATTCGGGAACAGTAGTAACCGATTTGATTTTATTCTTCGTTCCAGCCACCAACGGCAAAATTTATGGATTCGGCAATTCGGGAAATATTTACAGCAAAGACACGCCGTCTTCGGCTTGGGAGTTAAAATATACCGATGCTAACGGAAAGATAACCGGGGCGGGCGAATACACAAATAATGACGGTGGCGGAACATACAAAACATACCTTTATTGGGCAACCGAGACTAAATTAAGCAGGATCCCACTGGCTGGAAATTGGGCAACTGATGTAGAGCATAATTGGGGAAATCTTAATGGCGATGTGTCTTGGCATACGATGAGAATGGCTTGCGGAGTATTAATGATTTGTGATGGCAGATACATGGCAATGGTGGATTATGAAGGAAATTTTAACAATCAGGCCCTGGATTTAATTCCAGGCAACCGGGCGAAATGTTTATTAGACACCGATCAATTAGTTGTGATTGGTTCAACCAAAGGCGACAAAGTAGAAGAAGGATGGCTTTGGACTTGGGATAAGATTGAACCATCTTGGATTCAGAAAAGGATGATAGCCGAGAAAGGAATCAACGCAATACTAAATGCGGAATTTCTCATCATTCAGGCAGGGGTTAATGGCGGACTTTATTTCTGGGATACGGCGAGCTTGATTCGGATTAAGCAGCTTCCAGGCGGAGGATGGGTTAACCCACAAGGCATAGCCAACATGAACGGATTGCCGGTCCTTGGATTAATCGGTTCAGATAAGTGCGGAGTTTATTCTTACGGCAGATTAAACAAGAATGACCCTTATGCCTTGAATTTGGACTATATTCTATCACACGGAAAAATGGTGGATGTCGAAATAGGGGCGATCGGAATGTATAGCGATAAACCTTATATTTCATGGAGGGATGGTACAAATTACGGAGTGGATACCATAGACGAAGATAATAAAGCAGAAGCCAGATATGAAGGATTGGTCTTTGACGCTGGTGAGCCATTTGTTCAGAAGGGATTCCGACATATTAAACTTCTGACTAGAGCATTGCCTAAAAATTGCAGCATAGAGGTTTATTACCGATTAAACGAAGAGGAAAGCTGGAAAAAGGCAACAATGGAAGATGGAGCAGAACAATTTGATAAAGAGGGAATGACCAAAGCGGTCTTTACTATTGAGACTGGAGATGGGGAAGGAGAAGAAAAAGGCAGGGGGGAAGAATATGAAATTGCTCTAAATCTTTATCCAGCAGGCAACGAGACTCCAGAAGTAATCGCTGTTGCTAATTATTTTGAATCATTGGGAATTCTCTAACATGTTAAAACTTGTCAAAAAAATTTTCATAAACAGAGAAATAGACGATCAACCGTTTCCAGAGACAACTCCGCATACTCACGATGGCAATAATTCGCCAATGCTCGCTCCGTCATCAATAGGAAGCGTCCAGATAAAATCAGGAGCAGTAGGGACCGCAAAAATAGAAGATGAGGCGGTCTGGACGCAGCACCTTAAAGCATTGGCGGTAACCGAACAAAAATTAGCTGACGCGGCCGTAGCCACTCAGAAAATAAAGAATGGAGCTGTGAATGCTCAAAAGTTAATTCAGAGCGAAGCGATAATCACATTATCAATTCAGGTAGATGACGCAGTCATTCAATCGGCTCATATTGGCACGGGTCAGATTCTTAATGCTCATATCGGGAATTTGCAAGTAACAAATGCCAAGATTGCCGATTTGAGCGCTGATAAAATCACCACCGGAATTTTAACTGGAAGGACAGTTAGAACCTCGGCCACTAAACCAATGGTCATATTAGACAGTACGAATTTTCTGCAATGTTATGATGCGACTTATTTAAGGGTAAAACTAACTACCGAAGCTCTGCATTTCTATGACGCCAGTGGTGTAACTAGAGCCATAATTTATGGCGATTCAGTGGGAAGTGTGTTTAAAGTAGAAGCGGCCGATATCAGTTTGGGAGTCAATATCAATTCAAGCGTTACTATTGAGGGGGAAGTAATGGCTTTGGGGGGCGGAAATAATTCAATCGGAGCTGACGGCACTCATATTTATATCAATGGTTTAGCTAACGCGCATTTCGTTCCAGACAGCAGTTTAAGCAATTCAGCTCAATTAGGCATAGCCACTAATTATTGGTATTCGGTTCATTACGGCAGCGGCGGATTGGTCTCTCATTCCCAGCCCTTAATGGATGTAAGAAAGGCGATAGACATTATCAGAAAGCTAAAGAATAAATCAGATAATGTCAGGATTGACCCGAGCAGCATGGCATCAGAGCTTAAAGACGGGAAAGGTGAGAATCAGGGAATGAGAATGGATACATTAATATTAGCTTCAGTTGGGGTATTAAAAGATTTAGACAAGCGGCTGTCAAAAATAGAAAGCTCAATAATTTAAAAAAGCAAAAACGATGTTTTCAAAAAAATTAGACAAAACAGATTTAGAGGAATTAAGAAAGCGAGTTGAGTTAATCAACCAGTATCTCTTAATTGCTCAGGCCTTAGAGACCCAAAGGCAGAATTTTTTATTGAATAAGTATCCAAAATATCGATTGGATGCCAGCAAGACTTATGACATAGATTTAACTACTGGCAAAATTAAAGAAGTAAAACCGTCAAAGGTCGAGAAAAAATCATAAAATTATGCCAACAAATTATACACCAATTTCACAATTGCCAATGACTTTAGAAGAATTGTCTAAGACAAAAATAAAGACAGAACCGAAGCAGAAATCTTATATCAGATATCAAGGAAGTCCCCATGTATTTGAAAAAACAACAGGCAGATATATTCCCTATGAAGAGGCCCAAGAAAAGAATATCTGGGGACAGATTGAAGATACCTTAAAGGCAATACCCACAGAGTATCAGTCCAAGGTGCCAAGTGAATGGAGCAAGTCAAAAACGAGCGAGCCGGCCGAGAAAAAATCTGTAAGTTATGATGATTTTGTGAGTCAGTACACGGCAATTAAAGGCGCAGGCGCCGAGCCAAAAACCAGCGTCACTGGCGGCGTTTACGATATCCCTAAACTACAGACAGATATGGAAAATACCAAGAGTCAATTAGAATCAGCGCAAAGCGCTTTAGTAGGATATCAGACAAAAAGGTATGAAGAAGAATATAACAATAAAGGACTGACAGACATCAAAGACAAGATTGCTAAAATAGATAGTCAGATATCAGATGAAAAAAATGTTAAAGATGCTTCAATTAGCAAAGTTAGAAGAAACCCTTATTATTCGGCGGCCACTATCACAGGAGAAGCGTCAGAGATAGAAAAGTTAGCCAATGCCAATATCAATAATTTAATAAATCAGAGAAACGGATTGGCAGATTCTTACAACACCACTTTAGATGAAGTGACTAAAAAGATAGCAATGGAAACTTCAGATAAACAACAAGAAGTTCAGAATATGCAAAACAATCTAAATTGGTTAAGTAATCAATTGGCTACTTATCAAACTATTAGAAGTCAAGAACTAGCTACCGGGACAGAACAAGAGAGATGGCAGATGGATTTTGCTCAACGATTAGCTGAAGCAGAAGAAGAGAGAAAAAGATGGGAGGACCAACAGAAATTAGATTGGTATAAAACTCAGCAAGGAGAAGCTGGAGGATATAAGCCGCCTACTTCTTATCAAGAATGGGAATTAGCAGGCGGAGAAGCTGGCACGGGAATGTCCTATATGGAGTGGCTGACAGCTAAAGAAGAAGGACGTACTCCTACTCAAGAAAGAGCTGCAGATAGAGAGAAAAAACTTTTAAGTGATTATATTGGGAAATATAAAGAAGAATGGGCAAAGGAAGGCGATGAGGGGGCTGGCACAAGGGAGGAATTCGTAATAGAGATGATAGGGAAATTAGCGGATCTTACTCCAGAAGAAGTTAGTAATGTAGTGTATGCAGAGGTTCCAGATGAGTGGTTGGCAGCAAATGAACCGAAATCATGGTGGGCCCGTCTTTGGGGAAAATAGTTCACTAAGTAGCTGATCCCAATCAATTTGCGGCAAAATGACGCCACTGAATCGCCCGTGTGCGACGATTCAAAGAGGAGACGACCCATTTACTCATCTATTGTTACTATGCCAAGTTTTTGGAAGCAATTTACATCTCCATTCAAAACAGTGGGCAAAACCATTGACGAATGGTTTAAGAAAAAGACAGAAAAAAAACCTGAAAAGAAGGCAATGACTTTTAAAGTGGGGGCGGGATTAACGCCAGAACAGAAAGTAACAGCCGAGAAAAAAACAAAAGAGCTGACTAAACCGATTACTCCCCTGAAGCACGAAACTACCAAGCAGCTATTTGGAGTTGGGAAACGAGTAAGCCCAATCCCGGAAGCAACCACTGGAGCATTAAAAGGAATGGCTACGGGAGTGGCTAAGGGCTTAACATTGGGTTATTGGTTCCCTAAGTTCAAAAAAACAGAAATCGAAGAAAAAGCAGCCAAGATTACCAGGCCGATTGGCGAAATGGAATCTTGGTTGATTCCTTTTGGAGCAGCAGAAAAAGGATTGGCAATAGCAGGGAAATTAGCGCTTAAAGCGCCCAAGATAGCCAAGATAGCAAAAATAGGAACCAAAGTTATGCCGGGCCTAGTTAAAAAGATGGCGAAAGTAGCATTGCCATTCGCTGCTATCAGCGGATTAGAAAGACCAACTGAAGGCCAAACTAGAGAAGAAGCAGTAGCACACGGGGCATTATTTGGAGCGGCTTTCCCATTAGCGGGCGCGGCCCTAAAGCCAATTACTAAGCCAATGATGAAAGTGGCAAGCAATGCTCTAAAGGGATTAGTCAAAAAGCCGACCACGATTGTGATAAAAGGATTACCTAAAGAGGAACAAGAAACCTTGAAGACTTTAGGAATAAAAGGAGAAAATTTAGCTAAAGATATTTACGAAAGAGCATTACGGGTAACTGCGGGAGTAAAAGAGATAGCCAAAAAAGAAGTGTCGAAAACAACAGCTTTACCAGCCGAAAAAGTAGCCAAAAAAGCAATCAATCCAGAAATCGCAAAAATAATAAGGAAGAAAGGAGAAATAATAACTATCCCGAGCAAAATTTCCTTAGAGGTAAAAGAAAAAGCAGCTGCCATCAATGAAGTAAAAAAAGCAATCGAACCCTATATGAAAATAAAAGGTGGCTATGGGTTTATTAACCAAGGCAAAAAACAAGGCACAATTAAATTAGCTGAAGAGATTGCCGATTTAGGTTATAAACCTCAAATTGTTCCTCATCCAGCAATTAGAGTTACTTATACTGTCAGGCCATAT
>CAZQUN010000005.1:0-68493 GCA_964596615.1 uncultured Candidatus Saccharibacteria bacterium | reverse complement strand
ATTGATAAAGGAGCGTTGTATTCTTGAACAAATTCTTTTCCTTTTTTCGCTAATAATCTCGTCTGGAACAAAATCAGCCCGATTGATTTTCTTGAATGCTTCAATAATATCAGGGCTTTTTAAACAGTTTTGTTTAATCAATTGGTCAACTAATTTCATTTACCTAATCTTCTTTCTCTTCTTTGAAACTCTTTAATGGCTTTAATGAATTCTTCTCTGCCGAACTCGGGACAGCAGGTCTTAGTGAAATACAATTGACTATTGGCTGTCTGCCACATCATAAAACCAACGCTGTTATGCGGGTCTCCGGCGCTGCCTGTTCGAATCAAAAAGTCAACCGGTGGCAAATGCCCACTCCAAAGATGTTCTTCTAGGACTTTAGAAGTTATTCTTAGGCTTTTGTCCTTTCTTGCTTCTTTGACAATGCTTTTTACTGCCGCCAGCATTTCATCAGTTCCATTGTAGGCGATGCAGAAATTAAGCAATCGCTCACTATATCCCTCTGTCATTTTAATTAATTCTTTAGCCGCCTTAATGGTTTTCTTGGGCAGAATTTCTTCCCATCTGCCAATTACGCTAACTTTTACTTGGTTATCGTGAATCTCTTTTCTTTTAATTAATTTCTTAAAATACTCTTCGTATATCTTGAATAAAATTCTAATTTCTACCTTTGACCTATTAGTTAAATTATTCCAGGAACCGCCCCAGATAGAAAGACATTTAATTTCTAAATCAAGTGCGGCCTGAGAAACTTCTTTCATTTTTTCCGCGCCAACAAAATGCCCATGCCAAGGGGCAAATCCTTTTTCTCTTGCCCAGCGACGATTGCCGTCCGGGACAATAACAACATGAGTTGGTAAATTTTCTTTAGATATTTTTTTCATAAACTATTTTAATATATCACGGGTAGGGGGAAAATGACAAGTAGGAGAACAAAAAACACCCCGCAGTGCTGCGAGGCGTTTTTTGCCTACCTAACCGGCATAGGTTTTGAATCTTCAATATTTTTCTTGATACACTGATGGCCTTTGTCATGCGGCCAGGTTTCTTTATAGAATTCGTTCATCCTGTCGTCATCTTCCAGATTAGAAGTCCTGAAATTAGCACAGAGTTCATATTTCTCATCCCCTAAAATATCATACTGATAAACTGAACTTGTCTCCGGGTCAGTTAAATCATCCTGGCTAATAAATTCAATTTCTTGCTCTAAAATTGATAAACTTTCTGGCAGCTTCTCGTTATCTTCGTGATAACGGTTCAGAGCGGATTCGATACTGCTAAAATCATTAAGAATAGCGTTGTCTAGTTTTTTGTTTCTGGCTTCAACCGGACTTTCGCCAAAAGCAAAGGCAAAAACAAGGGCGCTGATGACAATGATCAGAGCAACATAAAAATATGTTCTGATAGTTTTGTTTTTTACCCCTTTAATATTTTTCCGGCGGATATCGTAGAGATAAAAACTAAAAGCCAGGGCTGAAATGAGAATAGAAACCAGAGCCTTTAGAGCAAATTTAAGCGTTAGCTCTCCCCCTAAAAAGGTGTTAATTAATCCGATGAACCAGCCCAGGATAACAACCGAAGAAACCAGAAGAATAAAATATGTCAGCCATTTCCTGACTCCGGAATCCTTTGTCAAAACTCCTTTGAAAAGACCTTTGTAGATAAAGTAATTGACAATAAAAAATACTGGGGCAGCGACAATTAAAGCTGAAAGAGCAAACCGAAGAGCGCCGGTATCAAAGCTGGACCTGAACTGATTAATCGCATCGGGAACATATTTGTTAATTATCTGAAAAGCAATCATGCCGATTGAAAAGCCGGTAAACATTAGGGCAGCTAGAGAAAGCATGTATAAAAAGGCGTATTTGGGTGAATTGTGATTGTTTGTTTCCATATTTTTGCTAATTAATTATTTCCTTTATTATACCATAACTTTTTTTAAATCAAAAACCCTAGTATAAAACTAGGGCTTTCGATATAGCAGGCCCGGAGGGAATTGAACCCCCGATTGAGGTTTTGGAGACCTCTGTTATACCACTTAACTACGGGCCCAAACACTACTCATTCCAATCTTTTCTTGTTACTTTCCCGTATCCTTTTAAAGAGAATCCTTTGGGATGTCTTTTTTGGAGTTTTTGAACATTCTCTTTCATAATATCCTCTAAGTTCCAGCCATAAAAATTACAAATCATGGCAATATACCAGAGGGTATCGCCAAGATTTTCTCTGGTGCCTTTTCTTTCATCACTACCCCGACCATGGCTATAGGTTTTCTTAATACAGCCGGCGACATCTCCGGCTTCTCCGGCAATACCTAATCCCCAGGTCATTATTTCCTTTTCCTTGTTCCGATACTTCTTGGCCGGTTTTTTACAAAGTTTTTGATACTCGTTTAATTCCATATTACTTTTTCATTTCCTTATGAATTGTATGTTTTTTGCACCAACGACAAAATTTCTTCAGTTCTAATTTCTTCTGAACTGTTTTTCTGTTTTTCCGAGAATGATAATTAATTCTCTTACAAACATCGCACTGAAATTTTACCATATTATCCTGTGGCATATTTTTCCTTTCCAGAGCCGACGGTGAGAGTTGAACTCACGACCCACTCCTTACCATGGAGGCGCTCTACCACTGAGCTACGTCGGCTTCTATTTTGCTGTGGGCAGGGAGGGATTCGAACCCCCGTAGTCCGATGGACGCAGGATTTACAGTCCTGTGCATTTAACCGCTCTGCCACCTACCCCTGGAGCCCATGGAGGGAATCGAACCCGCAACCTACGCTTTACAAGAGCGTTGCTCTACCATTGAGCTACATGGGCATTATTTTTTTCAAAATCATTTATCTGTTCTATAATTTGATTTAATAGTCTTTTATCGCTATACCTAACATTTATTGTGCCGTAATCTGACTTTCTAGTATAAGTTCCAGTTTTTCCTTTGTGAACAAATCCTTTGCTAAACTGATTTATTGGTATATTTGCGACTTTAGACCAATACCTTTTTAATTTCACCTCGTCCTGATCTTTATAATAATGCAAGACGACACGTAATCGAGATTCATCAATTCCACATATTTCTCTTAAAAATTTGAGGAATAAACGAATCATTCTAGCATCACTATTAGAGAACGAAACATAGGTGCTATTCTTTTTCCATCCCTCCGCCCAATACAGCATAATTCCAGCAATTAGCAATTCTTTTTCTTTTTTCGATAATTTTTTCTTTATACTAGACGAACATTTATTAAATCTATTTGAATGAGCCAGATACCCAGCTTCGCTTCTGTTTCTTTTTGTAGTGCCGTTTTTATTCAACCAATAGCGCACTTTGCTAAAGGATACTCCTAATTCTTCTGCTATCATTAACATAGAATAACCCTTATTTTGATAAAGATAAGTTATTCTTTTAACGTCGTTTTTTAAACCTCCCATAATTTGAAACCTATTCTATCTCCATTTCCTTTAACTCTTTTAGAATGTCCTTAACTTTTTTATCTTTGGAGCCAAGTTTGACTGCCATTTCCAATGATGCCTTAGCATCAGAATAGTTATGTTGTTTGTAATAGAATAATCCGAGAAATTTGTAAGCCGTAATATTTTTTGGATTTTCAACAATTAGGTCAATCCATTGCTGTTCTTCTTTGATTGGTTTGTTTAATTCATCAAGAGTAATCTCGTCTTCTTCTTTTTCCGGTTGAGGTTCTGTTTTCTTCTTGTTTATCTGAAGAATAAATTCCTCCGGTTCTTTTCCATTCATCTTGCCATTTATTTTACTATGCCTCTCTTTTCTCTTCATTTCTCTTTGTCTAATCCATTCTTTTGATTTCTGGGTCATTATTTTTGAACTGCCCCTTAATCCGCCAATCCATTTCCCAAGAATGCTCTCGGTTTTTAGAAAAATAATCCTGACCCGCATTAAAAACTTCTGAAGAGTAACAATTAGATTAAGCCAATGCTGTTTGTAATTAACTTCTCTGGTTCTTTCAACCAGTCCCCTTTTCTTGATTAAAATCATCATTTCTTCTTCTGAAAGATTGGCTAAAACAGGGATCTTGCGGTAAACAATAATTCCCAGGCCAACCAGGCTTGATGTTAATAATCCGATGAGGATGTAAGATAGGATACTCATTTTTAAATCTCTATCCGAACAAATTTGCCAATTTTAATATTCTCGCCCAGTTTAGCAATAGCTTCAACAATTAAATCTTTGATGATTTTACTTTCGTCCTTGATAAAGGGTTGGCCAAGTAGTTCCTTTCTATCTTTTGGTTCCAAAGCGGCAATATGCATGGCTAAATCATGAGCCAATTGCTTGAATTCTTCATTCCTGGCAACAAAATCTGTTTCGCAGTTAAGTTCCAGGATTACTCCGATTTTGCCGTTGTTATGGATATATGACTCGACTAATCCCTGTTTGGCTTCTCTTTCAGATTTTTTAATCGCCTTTTCTGCTCCTTTCTTGCTTAAAATCTGAAGAGCTTTTTTTTCATCACCTTTGGCTTCTGTTAATGCTTTTTTACATTCCATAACAGAAAGGTTTGTTTTTTGACGAAGATTTTTAATTTGTTCGGTTGATATCATATTTTTCATTTTAATACTTTGACAATTGTAGATAAGATTAATTTAAGAGATGAAATAGCATCATCATTGGCTGGAATCGGATAATCAATTAAGGTTGGGTCGGCATTGGTATCACAAAGACCGACTATCGGAATACTCTTCATTCCGGCTTCCTTGACTGCCAGTTTTTCCTTCTGGGTATCAACAACCAGAAGAGCATCTGGGGTTTTGACCAGATTCTTGATTCCGCCAAACTGCCTTTCTAATTTCTGGAGCTCAACACTAAATTCATGCTGTTCTTTCTTGGTATATTTCTTCAATTCCCCGGTTTTTCTTTTCTTTTCCAAATCACGGTAATATTTTAGTCTATTGGAGATAACCTTAAAGTTGGTTAAGGTTCCGCCAATCCATCTTTCTGTCACATAGGGCATTTTAACTTCCTTGGCTGAATCCACGGTAATCTGTTTAGCCGAAACCTTGGTTCCGACAAAAACAATTATCCCATTTTTTTCTTTCAATTCCAAAAGAAACTTAAGAGCTTCTTTGAATTTTTCTCTTGATTTCTCTAAATCAAGCACATGGACATTGTTTCGGGAAGTAAAAACATAGGGATCCATTTTGGGATTTTTCCTCGAGGTCCGGTGACCGAAATGAACTCCGGCCTTAAGCATCTCTTCCAAACTGGGAAGAATCTTTTCCAGATCTACTTTTTTCTTTGTTTTTTTTGTCTTCTTTTCCACCATAACTCTTAAAAAACGCCTTTTTGAAAAGGCCTTTCTCCCTCCCATATTTACAACATTATCCTATACCATCTTGAAAAATAAATCAATGTTTGTTATGGTAAGGATAATGAAAAAAGATATTCATCCGAAATATTATCCTGATACTAAGATTAAATGCGCTTGCGGCGCGGTCTTTGAAATTGGCTCAACTCAAGAAAACATAGAAGTTGAAATTTGTTCTCAATGCCATCCATTCTATACTGGTAAGGAAAAAATTATTGAAACCGGCCAGGTTGAAAAATTTAGACAAAGAATGGCTAAAAAAGAAAAGAAGCTTGGATTAAAAACTAAAAAGAAACAATGAAAGGTGTTATTATAGAAATCAGGGCTGGTGCCGGCGGACAAGAAGCAGCTATTTTCGCTGGCGACCTTTTCAGAATGTATTCCCGCTTTGCTGAAAAGGAAAACTGGAAAACTCTTTTAATTAATAGTAGTCAATCTGAATTAAGCGGCTACAAAGAAATTGTTTTTGAAATTAAGGGAGAGAATGTTTTTCAAAAATTAAAATACGAAGGCGGAGTTCATCGGGTTCAGCGCGTTCCGACAACAGAGAAATCAGGCCGGGTTCATACTTCAACCGCTTCGGTTGCTGTTTTAGAACAAGCAACTGAAACCGAAATTAAAATCAATCCGAAGGATATTAGAATTGATGTTTTACGGGCTTCCGGGCCAGGCGGCCAACATGTTAATAAAACTGAATCAGCTGTTAGAATCATTCATGCTCCAACCGGGATAATGGTTACCTGTCAGGAAGAAAGATCCCAACAGCAAAACAAGGAAAGAGCAATGGGTGTTTTGCGGGCTCGTCTCCTAGCTAAAAAAAGAGAAGAGGATTTAGCTTTGCGGGGCAATGAAAGAAAAGAACAAATTGGTATGGCTATGCGAGCGGAAAAAATCAGAACCTATAATTTCCCTCAAAATCGGATTACCGACCATCGGATTAAAAAATCCTGGCATAATTTGGATAAGATTATTGACGGTGATCTCTCGCCTATTATCAAAACTTTTAAAAAATTAAATAAAAAGAAGTAATATGAAAAAAAGAATTTTTAGTGGCGTTGCCCCCAGCGGCAATATTCATATCGGCAATTATCTTGGAGCAATCAAAAACTGGGTTCCGCTCCAGGATGAATACGACTCTGTCTTTTGCATTGTCGATTTACATGCTTTAACGACTCCTCAAAACCCCGAAAAGTTAAAAAGAAAGATTATAGAAATAGCAACAATATATTTAGCCGCCGGACTCGACCCTAAAAAAAACACCATTTTCATACAATCTCATGTTCCAGAGCACGCCGAATTAACATGGATTTTAAACACCATTACCAAGATTTCAGAATTAGACAGGATGACCCAATTCAAGGAAAAATCAAAAGAATATCGTGCTAGTGTTAATGCCGGCCTATTTGACTATCCTGTCCTGATGGCTTCTGATATCTTGCTTTATCAGACTGACGCCGTGCCAGTCGGTCAAGATCAAAAACAGCACATTGAGATAACCCGAACTATAGCACGCAGATTTAATCGTCTTTACGGAAAGACTTTTACCGTTCCCCAAGCTCTAATCAAAAAAGAAGGAGCCAAGATTATGGCCTTAGACAATCCTCTCAAAAAGATGTCAAAGAGCGCTCTGAGCCCATACAATTATATTGCCCTGGCTGACTCCCCTGCTACAATTAAAGATAAAATAAAGAGAGCTGTTACAGATTCTGGCAAAGAAATCCAATACACTCCCAAGAAGCCGGCGATTGCTAATTTAATGACAATCTATTATTGTTTTTCTGAAATGTCTTATCAAGAAATTGAAAAGAAATATAAAGGCAAGGGCTATGCTCAATTCAAAAAAGACCTAGCTGAACTGATTATTAAGAAACTAAATCCTCTTCAGAAAAAAATGAAAGAATTAGAAAAGAATCCCAATCAGGTTAAAAAAATCCTTGACAAAGGAGCTAAGGATGCTAAGATTATTGCCAAAGAAACACTCAAGAGGGCTAAACAGAAAATGGGATTAATCTAAAAAAGCATAAAGGAGGGAAAAATGGAGGATATATATAAGGTACTGGGTATCCCTGAAGAACATGCCGAAGCCTTTTTAAGGGGGCTTTCCTGCGGCTTGATTCTCGGAAGTTGCTGGTATAGAGCTACGGAAAAATATTTTAGCTTTGGGCCGAAAAGAGTGACCCGAGAGGCAGTTAAATTTTGTCGCGAAAAAAAGAGAGCAGACCTTCCGGGATTCAAGGATGGCCTAAGCGAAGAACAAATTGGGTTCCTTCTCCAATCCATGGAGAGAAATGCCCGTCTTTTCATGAACGCAATATAAACTATTCCTTCATGAAAGTAAGATGAAATGCCCTCTCAGGAGGGTATTTAAAATCAAGCTTCTAATCTAGTCTAGTTATCTTTTCTCAAAATACTCCAGCAAGAACTCGGCCAGTAATTCTCCGCCGAGTTCTTCTTTTTTATGCTCAACAAAATACTCTCCTTTAACTCTTTCAGGATTAACTGACACTCCTTTGCCAACATCAAGCATGGGCTGGTCATTGTAGTTATTACCGGTTGTCATTATCTGTTTTGGGTTAATTCCCATGGCCTTGGCTAAAACTTCAATCCCCTTTCCTTTTGACATATCAATACTACCAATATCATAGCCTTCATTTGTCCAAAGGCAATAAAGCTGCTCCTCCGCTATTTCTTTGACTAAATTAGGAATTTCTTCCATTTGCTCGCAATGAACAGTTAAAATGAAAAGTTTTGGTTCAAAGCCGCGAATTCTTTTGTCGGTTTTTTTCATTTGTCTGATTTTTTCTTTTAAGTCCCTTAAAAGGTTAAAATACTCGTTTGGATATTTTGGATGAGTGATTTGATTATCAACCCAGGTAATATTGCCGTTCTCTGCCTGAAGAACTGTTTTTTCATCAAAAATTTCGTTGACTAAACTTTTTAAGTATAAGATGTTTCGACCGGATGAAAAATTAAGACGAAGATGTTTTTCAAGTTCTTTAAGAGTTTGAATAAATTTATCAGAAAGCTTTTTTGATTCCATGTATAAATCAATGCTATCTTCGTCAATAGTTTCCCTTATTTTTGTCCCAATTGGAGCAATAACGCCGTCAATATCAAAAGTAATAGCTTTTAAATTATCTAACTCTTCTTTTGTAATTTCCTTTATGTTTTTCATTAATTCTATTATACAGGAATAATTGGGAATAAAAAAGCCGCAGGAAGTTGAAAATTAGTCAGTTACTTCCTGCGGAAATACTAGGGCTTATGCCCCGAGAAAAAAAGGAGGTGAAAATGAACGAAGAACGAACGGGCCGGAATAGAGACTGATGTTTTGTTTTGCCTTGTGTGGCTTTTTCACCGGTTTTTTTAAACGATCTCGCCAGAGAACGGCGAAGAATATTTTTGCAGCCTCCATCCAGCCCGTTAAATAAAGCATATCATAACCGGAATTCCTTGTCAAGGTTTTTGGGACAAAATTAAGAGACTGGCTTTTACATCAATCCCTTCAAGATTTTTTTTGTTAATGATTGGAGGATATCTGAGATATAATCCAGTCCCACAAAACCGGCTTATACCCGAGGGTATTCTTAGAGAGATATTCTTCGATTGCATCTATTACGTCTATAAGATTCCTGGCTCCGGAAGGCCAAGCCTGTGAGATCTCCTTTGACCCAAGAGAAACCGTTGTCCCAACATGACCAGATTCCATATCGACAACAAATTTAATCTGTGAGGGCGACTTGAAATCCACTGCAACGTCCGGGTAATTAATCTCTCTTCTATCGTCCGAAGGGTGATAGAAATAGAACTTCCTGTCCGGCCAGGTGCCGACGAGGACCAAAGTATAGTCCAATCCAACATGACCCGCCAATCCACGGACAAGATTTTCTTCTGTTTCTCCTACTTCAAAAAAATCTGAACTAACCTGCAATTTTGCCATCCATTCTGAGTCTTTCGGAAATTCCATTTGTTCTACCTCCTTTAGGTTTTATGGTTACTTTAAAATTACTGGGGATTATAACCATCAAAAAATGTTTTGTCAACATCACCCAAACGCCAGAAAGTCGGGTCTGAAAATTAAAAGGATTCCCAGAAGTAAAATGACTAATCCCCCAATCAGAGTCGCCCATCTGTTATACTTCTCAGTAAAGCCAATCTTAGAAAGAGTGATAATAGCAATGGCGAATATAATCAGGTCGTCAAGCATAAAGACGAAAGTGTATAAAAGGAGGTAGAGATAATAACCCAAAGGATTTAATTGGTTTAAGGATAATATCCGGGTATAAATTGCCGGCAGACCGGCTGAACAGAAAAATTCAACCAAATTAACTCCCAAGGCTAAAAATATGACGCCGAGAAATGTTGCTGGTAAAGCCGTCGAATTAACAACCTCTTTGGCTTTTTGAGTTAATCGTTCATGCCATTTGCTTCCGACCGGAGCAACTTCGCAAACTCCGGGCTGGTAAGTAGTAAATTTTCTTAATTGCCAGATTCCAACCCCAATTGCTAAAATTCCGATAATAATTCTGGTTAGACTAATATAGCTAATAGCTAAAAACAGATTAAGCCAGGCGGATAACAGAAGGAAATAGACAATTCCGGAAGCGGCAATAAAAGTTCCGCCGACCAACCACATTTTTTTCCTTGATTTAACATTGATTAAAAGAGCGACTAAAAACAAAAGAACCCACATGGCGCAGGGATTAAATCCATCCAAAGCTGCAACAATAACTGTTAAAGCCGGCAAAGATAGTTTTGAAAGATTAATTTCTCCGATAAGGGGGTATTTAATAATTTCTTCCTCGTCATTTCCTTTAATTAAAGATTCAATCTTTTTGCCGGTAGTTTCGTCATTTAGATATCCGATAATTGATTCTTGGCCAATGAAAACAGCTGGGACTTGGATAATTTTTTCGTCTCCGCTGGCTTCAAGAAATTCGAATAATAATCTAACATTTTCCTGGCTTGATAGAATTTCATAGCGATTGATTTCTAAATCCGGATATTTATCTTCAAGTTCATCCAAAAAGGCACCGGCTTTTTTACAATTCGGACAGTCACTCGCGTAGAAATAGTCAATTCTGTTTTCTTCCTGAGCCAGGGCAAAATTAAAAAGCCCGAAGGAAATGAATGAAATTAGAATTAAACCAAATATTTTTTTCATTATTTCACCAATTTAATTATTCCCCCGCCCAAACAGACATCTTTTTGATAAAAAACTGCCCATTGGCCAGGAGTAATCGCTTTTTGTAATTTTTCAAAAATTAATTTTAATTCTTTCTTTTTAGGAGGATAGATTTTAGCTGAATCTGGCTTTTGGCTGAATCTGGTTTTGGCTTTAACTTTAATTTCTTTCTCTGGTATCTGACTAGAAACAAAACTGAAATCAGAAAGAATAATTTCTTTTTTGTAAAGATTCGGATCCTTCTCCTTATTGGATATTATAAGCCAATTTCTTTTTTTATCAAAGCCAATTATATACCAAGGGCCATTGGAAAGATTTAATCCTTTTCTCTGACCAATGGTATAAAAATACAAACCTTTATGTTCGCCTAAAACATTGTTATCAGTATCAACAATTCTTCCCGGTTCCAATCCAAGTTTATCCTCTAAAAAGAATGGGATTGATTGGGAAGCAACAAAGCATAGGTCCTGGCTTTGTTTGGTTTTTTCAAAAACATCAAAGCCCTCTTTTTTAGCAATTTGATAAACTTTATCCTTGGTATATTCCCCTAGTGGGAAAATTACTCTTGATAATTCTTTTTGTCCTAAAAGAGCTAGGAAATAGCTTTGGTCTTTGGTTTTATCTTTTGCTTTTAAGAGTTGGTATGAATTGCCCTGTTTTTTTACCCGAGCATAATGACCAGTAGCAATATATTGAGCATCCATTTTATGAGCAAACTTTATTAACTTATCAAACTTAACAAAGCGATTACAGATTAAACAGGGATTAGGCGTTTTTTTATCTTTTAAGGTTTTAAGAAAATAGCCAATGACTTCATCTTTGAAATCAATGGTATCATCAATAATATGATATTCAACATCTAATTTCTGACAAATTTCTCTGGCAATGGCAAATGATTTTTCAGAACAGCAGATATTTTCTTTAAGTTTGTTTTTCTTGTTTTTCCAGACAGCATATTTGAAAGAAACCCCGATTGGTTGATACCCTTGTTTTTTGAGGCATAACAAAGAAACGGAAGAGTCAACTCCGCCTGAAAGACCAACAACTACTTTTTTCCTATTTCTCATTTATCTTAATCGCTTTTCCTTTAATTAAGGCTTCGGCAATTTTTTGACGGGCTTTTTCTAAAGTCCTTTGAAGCGTGCTCTGGGAAATCTTCATTTTCTCGGCTGCTTCAATTTGGTCCAATCCCTCAAAATCACAATGCCGAATAACCTCTAGTTCATCGGAATCCAAACTAACCTCTTTTAGATTACAAAGAGGAACAGCTCTTGGTTTAAAATATGTCACATTAGGATTAAATCTGATTAATCTCCTTTTTCTTGGTCTAACCATTTTTTTAATATCTTAAAATCCTTTTTAAGAGTTTCTTTCATATTAGCATTGTATACCGCCACGGCTGGATGATAAAGAGGAATAATTTTTACTTTTTCGGCCTGAAAAACTTTTCCGTGAATTCTACTAATGCCTTCTATTTTATCCTTTAATCCATATTTTTCAAGGATAAAGTTCGTGGCGTAATTGCCCATAGTCGCAATTACTTTTGGCTGAATAATTTTAATCTGTTTTTCTAAATACGGTGTACAGGCCTCAATTTCATTCTTTCCCGGATCCCGATTATTAGGCGGCCGGCATTTCAGGATGTTACAGATATAGGCATCTTTTCTCTGGTATTTACTCGAGTCAAAAAGCTCGTCCAAAATATTTCCGGCTTGTCCGCAAAAAGAAACGCCGGTTTTATCTTCATTAAATCCGGGCCCTTCGCCAATAAAGATGATATTTGCCTGATGACTGCCCTGTCCAATAACAGGCAGGGTCCTTGTCTTAGACAAGGAACATTTCTGGCATTTAATAACCTCGTCCCTTATTTTTATGAGTTTCTCGGTTCTTTTCTCCATAGAGATAATATATCAGGAAAGCCCGCCCTTTGAAAGAGCGGGCCTTTCCTTATTTCTGGTTTCCTAGGCTTTTGATTTCCTCGTCAATTTCAGTTAATTCTTCTTTTAAGATTTCTTTTTCTCCTTTGAGGGCTTTGAGCATTTCGCTTCTTGTCCAGGGACGGCCAAATCCTCTGCCGTATCCATATCCTCTTTTTAGGCCGAGACCTTGACCGCAAGGGCCTAATCCCCAGCCAGTTAAAGGACCGTAGCCCAAAGGACCAGTTTTATCTAATTTAGGCATATTTTTATCCCCTTGTTTTTTACCAGCGGCTGCGACCTTTATTCCCCAACCGCCTCTTTATATTTTGAGTATATACCCATAACTTCTGTTTGTCAAGGTCTTCTGGGAAATAAAAAGCGGGCGCCCTTTCTGAGCGCCTGCTTTATGGTCCGAAGTACTTTAGTCACTTTATCAGATTAGCTCAATAACCTCTAAAGTGATTCCCCTTCTCTCCATTTCTTCAATTGCTTTTGGTAGTTGATCTGTTTTAAAGGTAATAAGGGTAGATTTTGGGATACTCGGGTATCCCATAAGATACAATGTTTCCCCTTCTTCCTTTTCCATAAGCTCCCGTATTTCCTCTTGGGGAATCCTTCGATTCAGAAAAACATTCAACTGGCTCCGCCCCGCTCTTTTAATATGGTAGGCAGCCCAATTGATTTTCTTTCCGTTAAACTCTCCTTTTCCGTAAGCCAGCACTTTGTAACCCCATTCTTTTGAGATGGGCCTGTCCTTGCCTGTCCTCCAATCCTTACAGGTAAAGAGCTTTTTTCCAACTTCTTCCGCAAATTCCGGTCCCTCTGTTGGCCGCAATATACTCCAGAACCAACTACAACTCGGAACCAGAAAAGCTACCAGCAAAACCATGATTAAAAATCTCTTTTTCATCTCGTCCCTCCTTGTTTTTAAAGTCCTTATTCTTTCCTAAGCGCCTCGATTGGATTTAATTGAGACGCTTTTCTAGCCGGGTAAATCCCGAAGATTAAACCAATCGCCATTGAAACCAGAAAAGCCACGATAATCGCCAACCAGGAAATGGTTATCGGCCAACCAGGCAATCCCTGGGTTCTAATAATAATACTGGTCAGCAGTGAATTAAATACTCCGATAATAATGCCGATGATTCCGCCCAGGCCGGTAATAACCATGGCCTCAATTAGAAATTGATACAAAATCCCCTTGTTTGTTGCTCCTAATGCCTTTCTTAAACCAATCTCCCTCGTTCTTTCACTGACGGAAACAAGCATAATATTCATAATACCAATTCCGCCAACTAAAAGCGAGATCGCCGCTAAGAATCCGAGTAAAAGATTTAGAATAACACTAACTTCATTAACCTGTTCAATAACCTCGGTCATGGTTGTAATCTGGAAGTCATCCTTTTCCGGATCCTTAATATTATGATTCTTCCGAAGTAATCTTGAAATGTCGCTGATGGCTCGCGGGAAATATGATTCATCTTTAACAACAACATCAACTTCTGATAAATAGTCAATGCCTAAAACTTCTTTTAAGGCGGTCTGGAGAGGAATATACATAAAGTCGTTAATATCAATTCCGCCAAAAGACATTCCGCCGTAAGGCTCAAAAACACCGATGACCTTAAAATTTATTCCATTCAACTTTATCTTTTTGCCGATTGGATCGGTTTGGCCAAAAAGTTTTTCTTTCAGATTATTCCCTAAAACTGTTACTTTAGCTAAACTATCATCTTCATTCTTATTCAAATACCGGCCGCTTTCCGTTTTAAGAGTTCTGAATATTTGCGGGAAATCAGGACTACCGCCGTAAAGAAGGACTTTTTTATCCTTGTTGCCGTAACTAACCCATTCCTGGCCAAAGACCTGCCCGGTAACAGCTTCAATGTAGGGAAAATTTTCTCTGTTTTGAAGGTCCTGGACATCCTTTAATCTCAGGGTGGTGATTTTAATTCCCTGGGCAGTTGAAAAAAGAGTTCCTATCTGGCCGGCCCCGGGAATCTTAACATTAATCGCTAAAATATTAGAACCAAAGGATTCAACTTCATTAGTGACTAATCCCTTTAACCCCTGTCCAAGGGAAAGAATAATGACAACGGCTGAAACGCCAATGACAATTCCAAGAATGGAAAAAATACTCCGGAGCTTGTTGGCTTTGAGGGCAATAATGGATTGTTTTAGGATTGAAGATAAATTCATTTTATTCGTATCTTAAAGCTTCAATTGGGTTTAATTTCGAAGCCCGGTTAGCTGGCCAAAGTCCAAATATCAAACCAACCGCAATGGCCATAAAGGTTGAAACGAAAACAGAAAAAGGAGTAACAATAAATCGCCAGTCATAACCGAAATATTTAACACCGACGAAAATTAAAAAAGAAATGATAATACCGACAATAATACCGATAATTCCACCAATCAAAGTCATGGTTGCGCTTTCAATTAAAAACTGGATCAGAATATCTTTTCGTTTGGCACCAATTGCTTTTCGCAGACCAATCTCCTTGGTTCTTTCATTAACAGCAACAAACATAATATTCATAATGCCGATACCACCAACTATTAAGGAAATGGCGGCGACCATACCTAAAAATACTTTTAAGGCCTGGGTAATTGAACCAAGCAAATCAAGGGCCTGGTCAGTGCTTCTGACAGAAAAATCGTCTTTGGTTGAATCTTTAATATTATGGCGGAAGCGAAGAATACTTTTAATCTGGGGAATGACTAAATCAATGTTTTTGGTCTGGTCTACTTTAGCTCGGATAAAAGCAAGGTGGTCCACCCCCAGCATTATCTTCTGCGCTGTTTTTAAAGGAATAAAGACCTGTTCATCCTGGTTTTGGAAAGCGGCTGAACCTCTCTCCTTCATTACTCCAATAACCTTAAAACTAATCTGATTAATTTTTATCCTTTCGTCCATTGGGTCATTTTGGCCAAAAAGTTCCTCTCTAACCTTACTGCCTAAAACAACTACCCGGGCCAAACTATCAACTTCTTCCTGTCTGAAAAAACGGCCTGATTCCAGTTCGGTGTCCTCAACATTGGGATAACTCGGCGTTACCCCGGTGTAGTCAAAATCATTTGATTTATTGAAAAAACTCATTGTCCCCCGTCCTTTTGAATAGGCAGCAACAGCTTCAATTTGAGGAATCTTTTCCAAAGCCAGGGCATCCTCATATTTCAGAGTTGTAACTTCAATGCCTAAAACACTGGCCGGCGGGCCAGATTCATCGCTTGCTCCGGGCAAAATCCCGACTAAGTTGCTTCCCATTGCTCGCACTTGAGCCAAAAGCAAATCCTGGGCGCTGGCTCCAACCGCAATGATTGAAATAACGGCAGCAACGCCAATAATGATTCCGAGCATAGTCAAAAAAGACCTGCTCCTCTGCAAGGTCAAATTTCTTAAAGACAGTTTTAATGCATTGAATAAATACATAGTTATTTAACTATTCCATCTTCTGCCCGGCGCTGGTTTTCAACTTTTCTGTCGGAAATAACTGAGCCATCTTTGAATTCAATAATCCGGCGGGCGCATTCAGCGACTTCCTTTTCATGAGTAACCATCAGAATAGTATTGCCTTCCCGGTTGAGTCGTTGAAGAATTTCAATAACCTCCTGGCCTGATTTACTGTCAAGATTGCCGGTTGGTTCGTCAGCCAGGATAAGGCGAGGTTTGTTTATTAAAGCCCGGACAATGGCGACTCTTTGCTGTTCACCGCCGGAAAGTTGATTCGGCCGGTGACTTATTCGATGACTCAGGCCAACTTCTTCAAGAAGTTTTCTAGCCATGGCTTCTGCTTTTGATTTATCAAGATTAGGCGTGTAAATAGTTGGCAAAAGAACATTATCCAGAACAGAAGTCCGGGGGAGGAGGTTATAGAATTGGAAGACAAAACCGATTTTTTCATTTCTAATCTCTGCTAGTTTGTTGTCGTCAAATTGACTGGTATCCTCTTTTTCAAAAAAATATGTCCCTGAAGTTGATTTATCCAAGAAACCAATGATATGCATCAGGGTTGATTTACCTGAACCGGAAGAACCCATCACCGCAGCAAACTCACCTTTTTCAATATCAAAAGAAACCCCGCGTAAAGCCGGGGTAACTAATTCCTCATTAACATAATCCTTATTAAGATTTTCAATTTTAATCAGCATCTTATTCCTCTGAAACAATTACTTCATCACCCTCCTCAAGTCCTTGAATAACTTCTACCATGTTTTCTCCTTCCAATCCGGTTTTAATATCTTTCTTTTCTTTTTGACCGTCTTTTAGAATTTCAACATACCTTTCTCCGTTCTTTTCTTTGACAACAAAAAACGGAATCGCTAAAACATTTTCCTTCATATCTGTTTTAATATCAAGATTAACTGTCATCCCCGGCCTGATTCTTTCATCCTCAGTGTCAAAGACAGAATTAATCTGGTAGTAGATAACACCGGAGACAACCGTTTCCGCCGGGTCAATCTTAATTATCTTCCCGGAGAACTTTTCATCCGGCCCAAGAGCATCAAGAGTCATTTCGACTTCGTCGTCTAATTTGACCTTGGCAATTTCTGTTTCAGAAACATTGGCTTCAATCTGGAAATTACCCTGGCTAATCATTGAAACAACCAAAGTGTTAGCCTGGACTGTTTCGCCAACTTCTTTTTCTATGGCGGTAATTGTTCCAGCGACCGGCGCTCTTAAAATCGATTTACTAATTTTGGCCTGGGCTTCTAAAACATTGGCCTGGGCTTGTTTGACTTCTGCCTGAGCTAAATCAATATCTTCTTGGCGAGGACCAGCTTCTTCCGAAGCCAATTCATCCTGGGCTTTTTTAAGGCTGGTCTTGGCTGTATCAAGATCGGATTGAGCATCGTTAATATTGGTCTGATTGGTAATCTTTGTTGAAGAAATGGCCTGCTTGGCTGAGGTAACACTGACAATTTCAGTATCAATTGTTGTTCTCTCAGTATCAACGCTGGTTTTATCAGCAGAAGAAATTGAAGATTCACTTGGATCATCCATTTCTGAACGAAGATAAGCTAAGGCGTCCCTGATTGACGAAAGAGCAAACTGCATTTTTTCAATAGCAGTATCAATATTATTCTCCGTTGAATCCAGCTCGGCTGCTTCGATATAGGCATCGGCAACTGCTAAATCCTGCTTAGCGCCATTTTCTTTATCCCTAACTCCAACATCGGTAGCGCTGCTCCCGCTGAAATAGCTATCCCTGATATCAGCGTAAGTAATTAAAAGAGCCTGGTCAGCCTTGGTATATGATGTTCTGACTGAATCAAGGGCATCTTCATAAGCGGCTTCTAAATCATTATCAGCATCAGCTTGGGCATCAGCCAAAGCCCTCTCCTTATTAGTCACATCAACCTGGGCCTTTTCAACTGCTGTCCGGTAAATCTGTAAATCTTCTTCTCTTGTCCCAGCTAGGGCTTTAGATAGCTTAGCCTGGGCGACTTCTAAAGCCGCCTGATAGGCTAAAAGTTGAGCGCTTAATTCTGAGGTATTTAATCTGACCAAGATTTGTCCGGCAGAAACTTTGTCACTAACTTTGACAGCAATACTTCTGATTTTACCGGCTTTTTCAAATTCCAAATCAATTTTTTTAGCGGAAATGACTGTTCCGGTAACAGAAACATTTTCTTCAACATTGCTTTTTTCAACAGCCACCGTTGAATAAGTTGTTCCCCCATTAAAAATTCCCTGAATAGCAAAGTATCCTCCAAGGATAATAATGAAGATGCTGGCAATTACAATTATTCTTTTTTTAGTCATAATATCTATTAATTAATCTCGTAGACAATATTAACATTGCTTTCGATCTTATTCTCCCCGGTTTCAATCTGGGGTGTACCGGCTCCGCCAATGCCGCCGCCGCCGCTTTCTGCCCTCATGTATTTATAAGCATCTAGAGAATAAGTATTCTCATTAAAATTAATTATTCTGACTAAACTAACTCCTAATTGTTCGGCAATTTCTTTGGCCTTGGCCCTGGCTTCTTTAATTGCTTCTTCCCTGGCCTGGCTTTTAAGTTCTTCTTCATTATCAATAGCAAAGGCCAAATCATCAACTTGATTTGCTCCGGCATTGGTTGCATTCTGAATAATCTGACCGGCTTTTTCCAATTCTCTGATTTTAACCTGAAGCGACTGGGAAACCTCATAGCCAACTAGAATTCTTCTCCTGGTTGGCTCGGGGTATTCGTAGTGAGGTTGAATACTGAAATTGATTGTCTTTAAATCTTCTTCGTTAATTCCGGCGCTTTTAACCGCTTCAATAACGGCATTCATTTGGGCAGTGTTTTCTTTCATTGCCCCGGAAACGCCCCTGTCTTCGGTTTTAACTGAAAAAGTGACTATGCCTAAATCGGGCTTGGCGTAAACTTCTCCTTCCCCTGCTACAGAAATTGTATTCTTCATTATGGCGTCCTGGCCAATGTATTTGCTTTCCCTAATTTTATTAACTGCTCCAACTAACCCGGAAAAAGCAAAAACGATCAGAAAAACAACTAAAACCTTAATTAAAAGGTCAAAATTCTTGCACTTATGTTCTGATTTTAGAAATTCCATACTTTTATTCTCCTTTTATTTATCTAATTGATTTCAAAAAAGGCTCGATTACCTTTTGAACAAATTCAAGACAACTTTCTCGGTCAAGATAAAACCAGATAATGAAACCGAGGATTAGGATTAGAATTAAAATTCCCAGAAAAGAACGGCTGATAAAAAGACGAAGAACTTTGCTTATCCATAAATTTCCTCTTTTCCTTTTTTCCTTTCTTAGTTCTTTTTCTAAGGAAAAATCGTAATGTTTGTAATACTCGGTTTTGTTGATTAAAAATCTTTTTAGATTATCCCGATGGAATCTGCTTTTTGGTTTCTGTTCTAAGAGCAAAACCAAACCGGCAAAACTAATCATATCCGCCCGGTTCAAATTCTTTAAAATCCCCTTCATTTGAGAAATCCATAAAAACCATTTGGTTTTATCACTTTTTAAAGAATCCAAAAGCGTCTTCCTCTTTTTTTTATTAAGGAATTCTTTAGAAGCTTTTCCTAAATCTTTGGCAATTTTTTTCTTCGAAGCCACAAAAATATTCTATCACAAAAAGTAAAAAATTAAAAGAAATTGTTGATAAGAAAATGTATTGACAAATTAGGTATATGGTGGTAGAGTATATGAAATTCCTTTGAAGGAGGGTTCTATGAAGAAAGTTCTTGTGATAGACGACGAAACAGCACCTCGAGAGACAATAAAAGAAATGATTAAAGCTCTCGGGCACTGTGTCGCAACAGCTGAAAGCGGGAAAGAGGGATTGGATTCCTACAGAAATGGTGGTTTTGATCTGGTCATTCTCGACATGATAATGCCAGAAATGGGCGGCGATGAAGTTTTTGCTGAAATAAGGGAGATTAACCCAGAAGCAAAAATCATCATTGCTAGCGGCTATACCCCGGATGAAAAAATCCAAAAGATCTTAAGCCAAAACGGAACTGCCTTTTTTGCCAAAGCCATCCCCCTTAGAAACGCTTGAAGCGAAAATAAATGAATTAGCCTAACCTCTTCACTTAGAAGCGTTATCTCGCCAAAGAGACGACGCTTCTTTCTTTTTACAGAAAAATAGAAAGAATAACTAAAAATCCAAAAATTAGGACAAAATATCCGAAGTTAATTCTTCCGGCTATTTTTAATAACAAACCAATTGTTAAAAGTCCGAAAATAAAAGAGAAGCATAAGCCTAATAAATTTCCTGAATTAAAACTGAATTGATTAAAATTAAGCATAATATTGCCGCCCAAAACAATTGGCAAACTCATTAAAAAACTTAAAGTTAATGCTTCCCTACTTTTAAACTTTCTCAAAAGCAAAGTTGAAACGGTTAAGCCGGAACGGGACAAACCTGGCAGGACAGCTATTCCTTGAATTAATCCCAAAAGAATTCCATCTTTGATATTTAAGTCCTTCCTTTCCTTATACTCCCCCATTTTAGCTCTTAACTGGAATCCGGCAGTTAAAAGTAAAAGCAAGCCAATAGTTAAAGTAATTGCTTTTGTTGAAAGAGTTAATTCATTTTCTAAATTAACAAAAACTTTAATTAAAAAATATCCAAAAATGCCACTAATTAAAGTAGTAATAATTAGAAATTTCAGAAGCTTTTTATCTTTACTTAAAGACAGAACTTCTTTTCTAAAATATATTAGGGCGGCCAGAAATGTGCCTAAATGTAAAAACAAGGCCTGCCTGATAATATTTTCTATTCCCCCGCTTTCAAAAAAATTATTCTTAACCAAAACAATCAGTCCTTCTGAACTGATTGGCAGCCATTCGGCTATTCCTTGAATAATCCCCAATATTATTTGCTCAATCATCCTTTTTATTATACCATATAAGTAATGCCTAAAACCAAGATTGCTATCTGTCATTATCGCGTTGGAGGAACAGATGGGGTTTCTCTTGAAATAGAGAAAAGAGAGCAAATTTTAAAAGAGCATGGCTTTAATGTTAAACTAATTGCCGGCCCCCGAAGTAAAGGGGCTGATTATGTTATTAAGGAATTAGAATGGGATGACGGCGTTGTTCCGATTGTTAAAGAAAACGGGTTTATTCATTTTCGTCGCTGGGATTTGGAAGATATTGAGATAAAGAGAAAAATCAGAAAACTTTCCAACGCAATTGAAAAAGAATTAACCCGAATCCAGAGAAAAGAAAAATTTGACTTGGTTCTGATTCATAACATCTTTTCCTTTGGCGGTCATATTGCCGCTGCCAGAGGATTTTTAAATTGGATTGAAAAATTCAAACTTAAAACTATTGCTACTCATCATGATTTTTTCTGGGAAAGAAGAGAATTCCATCTTCCCCGCAATTCATATTTAAAAAAATACATTGATAAATATATGCCGCCGAAAAGCGAATACATTAAGCATGTTGTCATTAACTCAATCACTCAGCACGAACTTAAAAAAAGAAGCGGTATTAGAGCAGAAATCCTCCCGGATACTTTTGATTTTGAACAAAAGGAGTGGAGAAAGGATAAATTCAATAAAGATTTTCTAAAGCAGTTTGATATTGGTCAAAACGATTTGGTTATTCTCCAGGCAACCCGAATTATTCCAAGAAAAGGGATTGAAACAGCGATTGACTTTGCCAATGTTCTTCAGGAAAATATTTCAAAATTAAGAGGAAAGAAGTTGTATAATGGCAAAAAACTTAATTCCCGTTCCAATGTTATTCTAATCATGGCTGGCTATACTGAAGACGAAAAAAGAGATTATCTTTTTAAATTAAAAACTAAGGCCTTTGACGAACGAGTTAGGGTTAGGTTTGTTTCCGAACATATTAAAGCCGAAAGGCACTATAACGGCGGCGTTAAAACCCTATCTTTATGGGATGCCTATGTTTACGCTGACTTGATTACTTTTCCAAGTATTTGGGAGGGCTGGGGCAATCAATTAATTGAAGCGGTTTTTGCTAAAAAGCCGTTCGTCATTTTCGAATACCCGGTCTTTAAGAAAGATATTGTTAAAGAAAAATACAACTTAATTTCTTTGGGAGACAAGATTAGGAAAAACGACAAGACCGGGCTTTATCAGATTCCTCAGAAAAATATGGACAAAGCTGTAAGAAAAACAATCAAATGGCTGACTGACAAGAATTTAAATAAAAAACTGGAAAAGAATTTTGGGATTGGCAAGAAATATCATGGTTACAAGGTTATTGAAGATTTTCTTTTTAAGAAGATGGGGATAAAATAGGTCTTTTTTTTCCGACTCGCTTTTCGGCTAAAACGATGGGCCTCATCGCGAACAACCAAGAGTGTTTTTTTTAATACTTTTCGCCAGGAGCTTAATGGATTTTTTGGTCTTTGGCGGAAAGACCAGTTTGCCCTCCCCATATTTAGATATTCCAATCAATTGACATTGGTTAAATAGTATGTTTTAATAGAATTAATAGATTTTGTTATCTTTAAAGTTGAGTGAAAGGAGGTATTTATGAGTGAGAGCAACCCCGACTGGAGAGTAGATATCACTCCGCTCGAAGATCCTGAAGATAAGGGTGAAGCAAATCAGTTTGATGTTCGTTTTTTCGTACTCCCCAAAGAGACAGATATTAAGACGGAAAAGCATGTCAGGCAGTTGGTCAAGCTGATTAAAGAGGGAGGTTTTTCTGTCTCAACTTCAGATGTCTGTCGGGCTCCTGAGTCTTCGGGAGTAGGTTTTACCCTGTCGTTTGTTAAAAACTAAAACAGACCAACCCTCTGCCCGCCATGCCTTAACCAAGGTGTGGCGGCTTTTTTTATAAACACCCCTTGCGATTTAAGTTTGAAAATTTTTGTCATGACATCAAAAAACCCCATTTTATATTCTAGGGGTGGGTGAAATAAAATATTTAATTGTTTCTACTCTAATGCAAAACTAAAAACTAGGTAAGCACATTAGTAATCAGCGCAATAGCAGTAATAACCAGCAAAAAGATAACGGTATAGATTAATAATTTAACCGCCTCGGATCTAAGATTATTAAGATAAAGATAAATTGGTCGGCCCAAAACCAATAATCCGGTAATTGTTGCTGAGACAATAAAAACAAGGAGCAATGCTGTTGGCATCCAGAAATTACTCGCCTGGCCAAAAAATCTTTCGCCGTTGAATAGAAGCCAGGCAATACCTGAGACATAGATAAAAACAGCGATTGAGTTCAAGAAAGCTGTTAATATTAATCTAGAGTTTTTCATATATTTTAATTATACACTATTCCTTAAAAAATGGGAACGGCCTGGTGCATTTACCAGACCGTTTTTAGCTTTAGACACCGAGGTGCCTTTCAACTGTTTTTTTCCACACGTACTTGGGAAGGGAAACCTTATTACCCTGAGGCATAATTACCTCAATCTGAAACCCTTCCAAAGAAAGACTTCCGTCTGGAATTTCCCTTTGGAATTTAGAAACAGCTTTTACTACCACTTCTTCAAGGTGACCATAATTCGTGTTTTTGAATCTAACAGAATTTCCGTCACAAGAAATAGTTATATGAAAAATTCCATTCCTATCCTCCAAGAGACCCGCTGCAACAATGTCGCTTCTGATTCCTTTTTCTATCTCCCATTCTAATTTCCGAGTAGGATTGTTTAATCTGTTCCCTAATATCCTCTCGACATATTTATACATTTCAGACATAGCGAACCTCCTTGCTATTAAGAACAATTTTATTAGCTAACAGAATAGACCAATGATTAGAAAAAATCAATATCCCGAAAGAAAACAACCGCTTAAGAGCGGTTGTCTTCCTTAATTTCAACAATCCCCTATTTTCTTGAAATAACGGCCTGATAAGTCAATCGGTAAAGAGCGCCAAGAGCAATCAGGCAGAAAACTAATCCAACCAGCCAGCCAATAAACGGAATTAGGGTAATAATTTTCAAGCTGATAACACCAATAACAACTGCCTGCCAATTAATTGGATAACTCTCTTTTTTCTTGACTATCTTAATCAGCCAGCTGCCAAAAGCAATATTGGCCAAAGTCCCGGCTAAAAGAAGCATCAGAAAATATGCAACCATGATTAATCCGGAAACCCAGGCGCCAATGATTGTTATCAGAATAATTAGGGCTGCAATTGGAGTTAGAATTAAGGCTGAGAATCCAAGGCCCAAGTTTTTCCAGAAACGAGTTAAGCTTCCCCTAATGACTTTCTCGCTCAAATTCCTCAAAAGATAAATTAGAACCAATCCGGCTGCGATAGACATCAGGATTTTGAGTAGAAAGGCCAGGGTTAGAATACCAGAGAATGTTCCTGATTTCTTGCCTAAACCGGCTTTTCTAATTTGCTTTTTATTAAACTCGATTTCTCCTAAAACTTTTGCACCTTCATCCATTTCAACTTCTTTGGGAGAAGTATAGTTCAAATTTCCTTCAATTTCAGCCAAAGGGCCTAATTTCAGTTGATCAACGCTTGCTTTAACTTTGCCGCTAATTTTGCTGTTAATTGTAACGTTGCCGCCGCCTAAAAGAATATCTCCTGCTATTGGTCCGTTAATTTCAACATTACCGCCGCCAAGAATTAAATCTCCGCCGACTGAAGCTGATTTGGTAATGATAATATTGCCGCCACCGAGAAATAAATCTTCTTTAATTTCTCCTTCGATCAGGACACTGCTGCCGCCAGCATGAACGCTATCGCCAACATTTCCTCGAACAACAATCGTATTACCAGCAGCATTAACGCTCCCCTCAATATTGCCGCTGATGGTAATAACATTTCCAGCAGTGTATAAGCTTTTCTCAATATCGCCGTTGATTGAAATGAAATTACCGACTGTATAGAGGTTTTTTACTCTTTCACCCTGATTAACCGTAACGCTTCCCCCTTCTTTGGTCCCTACCCTAAATTCAGCTGCCAGAGCGAATGAAAAACTGAAAAGCAAAACTAAAATTAAAACAGAATAAATTGTTTTTCTAAATTTCATTTTTTATCTCCTTTCTCTTTTTTAATATTTTTTTTAAGACAAAAATAATGGTTAAAATTAGAAGGATAATAACTAGCAGGAATAATCCGGATAAATTAAACAAAGCGACCAATGGTGATTTTCCAAAAAACTGAACTTTTATTTTTGGCAGAACAAGGGCGGTTTTAATGATTCTTTTTAAAGGAAATTCCTCTTTTTCACCAATGACTAAGACATATTTGCCATCATAGTCATTATTAAAAATCTCTATTTCATAACTGCCTGGTTCGGCTTCCTGTTTGAATTCCGGGCCTCTAAGATAGTTATCTCGGCCATAGGGTTCATAAAAATTTGTCCATTCATCTCCCCCGCCCTGCAACATGTCAAGCAAAACTCCGTCTTTCCTGATTTCAATAATAAAGTCCTTTCTGGTATTCTCAATTGCCGGAACCAGAAGGTTAATATATAAATCAAACGATTCGTCAGCTTCAATCTGGTAAACAACCGGGTCTCCTGAAAGAATATCATAATATGCTTTGGAGGTTTCCGGTTCTTCAATTTTTATTGTTGTTTTGTTAAAAACTATTCTTGGCTGATAAGCCAAAGCTGTTCCTGTTAGAACTAAAAAAATCAATACTGTCAGACAAATTATTTTTTTCATAAAACTATTATATCATAATCTCAGATTAAATCAAAAAAAAGCCGCCCCGTCCAGGGGCGACTCTCTGCCTAATATCTATTTCCTATAATTCCGGTGCATGCCGGGACCGAACCCGCCAAGTCCCATTTCTTCCTTCAATTCTCTGGCTTCATCATACTTGCCATCTTCGAGTAATTGATGAATTTCAGATAATTTGTCAAAGTTTTCCTGAGTGATTGATTCTCTAATTTGGCTGACTTTTTCTTCTAGTGAATCTGCTTTTTCGTTCATTAAATCTTGCCAGGCATCATAATCATTGTTTTCGAAGATTTCTTTCATTTCCTGACGTTTCTCCAGCATAACCTGACGCTTTTCCTGGAAATTTCCTGCTTTATCTCCGCCAGTATCGGCAAAAGTAACTGAGGCAACTACTGCTGTAGTAATCAATAACCCAATCAAACCCGTGGCTAAATAATATTTGTTTTTACTCATATTTTTATTAATTATTACGATAGCTATCTATTTTTGAAGAAAACGACCACTCTTTCTTCTATCTATTAATACGGCTGGGCGGCATCATTTCTTTCATCATCCATTTTTTTCCGATAAGGGGCATTATTCTAATGGCTTCGAAACTGCTCTTTTCCTTTTCCTGGCCAATCGCCCTTATTCTCAATCCTTTCTCTAGTTCTTCTTCAATAACCATATCCTGGCAGCAGAAAACCTGCCAATCTTTTCCATCTAAATCCTTGAGAATAAAATTATTTTTGTCTTTGGCTGATAAAATCTGGCCAACCAAAAGTCCTTTGTTTGGCTGCATCCAGACTTGATGGCGATGCTCCATGATTTTTCTGTAAATGGGAATATCATTAAAGGTCTGATCAATTGTTTTGGCTAATCCGAGATTGTAGAAAAGAGAGCCTAAAATTAAACTAACTAAAACGGTTGATAAGATAATTTTACCTAATCCATAGCGGTAGCCGCCCTTTGTCTGTCTAAGATTGTAATCGGCAATGAAAATAAAGAGAATCAGGAAAAGAATCCAGAAATATGGAAGGGTAGCAAAGACAAAACCCAAAAAGCTGTCGCTTGCTTTCTGATACAAGTCCCAGTCATTGTTGTCAATCATGTAAATAACAACGGCGGCTGACAAGCTTCCAATTATCAAGAAAATCCCTGTTATCGCCCAGATAAAATAGTCCTTAAAGAGAAACTGCCATTTTGGCTTAGGAGTTATCTTTTTTTCTTTAATTGTTTCCAGGATTTCCTGGCTAATGTTTTTGTTTTTCATATTCTTTTTTGAATTGTTTTTTTGCCCGACTGATTAGGGTTGCGACTGTTCCCATTGGTTTTTTTAAAATATCTGATATTTCCTTGTAATCTTTTTCTTCCAGAAGTCTTAGAATTAAAACTTCCCGGTATTTCTTGTCCAATTTAGCTAAAACCCGATTAAATTTATTCTTAATATCTCGCCGGTTAATTTCTTCGTTTAAATCTAAATCGGTCGCCAGGTTTTTTAAAAAAATATTATCTGAATCCATGGAAATGATTTTAGGATTATTCTTTGTTTTCCTGTAATTGCTGATAACCCGGTTGTGGCAAATTCGATAAATCCAGGATGAAAACTTCAAACTTAAATCAAAGTCATTTAAATTCTGATAGGTTTTGATAAAAACTTCCTGTAGAATATCTTCGGCATCTTCCCTGTTTGAATTTGAGATTCTTGTGATATATCGGAGTAATTTCTCTTCGTATCTTTTTATTAAATACAAAAAATATTCCTGGTTTTCCAGAGTCAAACCAACCAGTTCTTCATCTGTTTTATCCTGATATTTTTCAGTTTTTACCATACTCCCATTATATACTCTCTAATACGCTAATCAAATTCCTTTTCTTTCGGAATTAAAAAATATCCTGACCAACAGGATTTCCTATCTAAGATTCCATAACCTTAAATTAAATCAGCGTACTAATAAACACGCCGATATAATATGGCCAAAGCACTATGGCCAAGACGCCTTTCCAGAAAGACAGATGGAGAAAACCAATCGTAAAGAGCCATCCGGCAAACCAGGAAAAGGCGGTAAAGCTTTGATGTTTAACTTTAACTTTGCTCATATGTTAATAATACCATTAATCAAAAGATGTGTTTAGGCCTTTCTATTATCTAGTTGCAAAAAACTCCTTGATTAATGGCATGGCTTTTGTGTCATAAACCTTGCCCGATCCCAAAAGGCTATGAATTGTAAATCCAACTGCATTTCTACCATAAGTCTTAAAGGCATCTAATCCTGATTGGTAGTAATCTTCTATAGGCATCATCTGGGCAACTCTGCGATTATCAACCAGAATTTCATCATCGCTAATTACGAACTCTGCATTAATCCAAGGAATGCCATACTTTTGCGAGAGCTTATTAGCCTGGGCAGCAGCTGTTCTTATATCAGGCACTACGAAACTAATTTCATCTTTATTCCGGTTATAGCAACCGGTAAAACCGAATATATCGGCGCCGTTAAGCGAAATCCCATCATAATTACTCCACTTGCTGAACCCACCCATCTTGTACATAATCTTGCCTGAATAAATCTGCCTGATTTTAGGAACTATGCTGGCATAGAAAGCATTAGTTCGTTGCTGGGCTTCTTCTACGCTATAGCCATTTGAATCAAGAATCATTTCTATTTGATTAGATGGGACGAGATACTCAACATTGTATTCTTCCGCAATCTGAGCTAAATCAAGGGCTATGGTTTCAAGATGACTTTCAAGATCATCTGAAATATTGAGCTCAGTCATACCTCCGTCTTCTAGTTGGAAATAGTCAGGGAAAAGAATCACGGCCAGGCCCTGCTCCTTGGCTAATAGGATGTTGTGAACCAAAGCTCTTTTAGATTCATCCTGGCTCATATCCTTTGGCCTATCGTAACCTAGGTACCAAAGTTTAAAATCTCCTTTTTTAAACCAATAATTAGCATGGACAAATTGAGTATTAACACCTAAATCCTCAAGCACGTCTCCGAAATACAAAACTTCAACCAGATTGGGCAATGTTCCGTAGGTTTGAACCGCCTTAATATATTTTGGGTATTTTCTTTCAAGTGATTGATTTATTTGATTCAATTCCTTCCAGGAAGGCACTTCGTAATCAATGCTAATAAATTCCTTACTCATACTATCTATATTTTCTGAAAGCCAGGCTTTACGAGCCTCTGGATCTTCCGGCGGTTTTTCATAGTAAAGATCAGAACCAGGTCCGCCAAAAAACCAATCCCCGGCCACCAAAGCGACTAAAACAATCACTATGATTGATAGTATTATTTTTGTTTTCTTTTTCATATTCCCTCCCTATCTATTAATTAATTTAATTTTATCAATTTTTATTAGCTAATTCGATGATCTCTTCTCTAGCTAAGGCTTTATTATAGATTTTAATTTCATCCAAAGTTCCGCTGAAATGGTGGAACTTTTTATCTATACCAAACCAGCCATGTCCCAGCCGAAAGATTTCTTTGTTTGATAGAGAGGAAAAAAACCGAGTGTCTTTTGAATTGCTAAAATTGTAATCCCGGTTAGTCAATTCAACTCCATTAAGATATCCGGTGTTACCTGAAGGACCGTTAACAACAGCAAAATGATACCAGGTATTCTCTGTCAAATTCTGGTTTGAGTCAAAGCAGAGCACTGGTACATAAGCATCACCATACAACATTGACTCAGAAGCATTATTATACAAGGTATAATATATTTTTTTATCATTAGTCTCGCCATGATTAAAATGTCCAATTTCAATAATTAAATTATCAATAATGCCCTGCCCATCGTGACCCATATACAACAAGGGCAGGATCTTAGTTTCCTGCCAATTTGTAAATTTAAACCAAAGAGATATTGTTCCGTATTGCAGTTTCCCAACCTCGCTAATTCCTCTGCTGTTTATTTCAACATAATCATCACTGCCATCAAATTCAAGGGCTGTTCCCTTTTTTCCTTCAACCCAAGCAACCCCATTAATTCCACCCTCGATGCTATTACCCGAAGAATCTCCCAGAACTGATCCTTTTCCCTCGTCAAAATTCCAATAAGCAATCAGCCCCTCTTTTTTAGGTTCTGTTTCCTCTTCTTTGGACCCTATTTCTTGTTCTTGAACAACTTTCTCTTCTGGCTCCTCTTTAACTACCGGAGTTGATTCTTTTTTATCTGGCACATCTTTTTCTTTATTAGGCGCTTCGTTCTCTTGAACAACAGAAGAAAAAGCATCTTCGTTTCCCGAGGAAACATCTTTGACCTGATCATCTATTGATTTTGGCTGACCGGAACGATAAATATTTTTATAAATAAAAAATCCTCCTGCGCCTAAACCAATTAAAACTATTAAAATAATCAATGTTTTAATATTCATTGTTCTATACTTGCCCTTACAGCTTCCTTGTATCCCATTACTTTTCTAGGCATTATCTTTCTTATCTTATTCTCCCCGCATACAACATCGTGTTTTAAACTTTCAATTAGCGCTTGTATCAGATTCTTTGGCTGTTTGCTTATTTTACTTGCGATATAAGCAAATAGCCTTGAGGAAAAGAAAGGTAGGTATATTATCTTTCTTTTTTTACCTATCTCTTCAGCATATATCGTTAGCATGCTTTTGAAGGTTATCACATCCCTGCCTCCTATATCATAGGTCTTTCCTATGGTCTTTTTCTCTTCTAAACTTTTGACTAAATAATAAAGGGTATCCTCTAAACCTATTGGCTGGTTCAAGGAATCCTTTATCTTCTTAGACCAGAATAAGATAGGTATCTTTTCTACTAGTCTTTGTATTATTACAAAAGATGGGCCTTCTTTACCAACAATAATACTTGACCTGAACTCTGTAACCCTTGTTCTGCTTTTTCTTAATATATTTCCTACTCTTTTCCTGCTTCTAAGATGTCTGCTCATCTTTCCTTCGGGTATTATCCCGGATAAATATATCACTCTTTTAACTTTATTAGCATTACAAGCAAAAGCAAAGTTCTTTGCGCTCTTAGCCTCCATTTCTTCGAACCTGCTGCTTTGGTTCATTGAATGAACTAGGTAATAAGTAACTTCTATTCCTCTAAGCGCCCTTACCATTGCATCTTTATCATTTAAATCACCAACAAATACTTCTACTCCTCTTTGCTTGAATTTCTTCTTATTTCTCACCAGAACTCTTACAGAATATTTCTTTTTTAAGATAGGAACAAGATTGCTTCCTATAAAGCCCGTTGCTCCTGTTACTAGAATTTTCATTTTGGGACGATTTTTGAACTTATTTTAACAATTATCTCTTTTTGTAGGTCTTACTTCCCTTTCGTTCTATAGTTAAGATTCTGATAGAACTATTTTTCCTGTGGAAAATGATACGGATATTGCCTTGACGAACACGGAAGATATCAATTCTTCCTTTTAGCTTTTTTGTATTCAAACCCTGAAAGCTGCCCTTGTCTACCCGAAGTAAAATCTCTTTTATTTTCTGTTTCTCTTTTAAGCTCAATTTACCAAGTGCTTTCTTGATCTTATCCATATTATAAACGCTTTAATAAATCCTTGATATTAACTCCTTGTTTGTCGATTTTAGTAAAGTCTATTACTTCTTCCCAATTTCCGTCGTTGATAGGAGTAATTTTGAATAAAGGTTTAGATTTTTTAAAAACAATAAAAGAATCGCCTTTTTGAACTTTTTTGGCGTATTCTTGCATATGTTCTCTTAGGTTTTTTAGATTTATAATATTGTCCATATTTTTAGTTAATCTTATGTTTAACTTAAGTTTATCTTGTTTAAGATTGCCTGTCAATAGCAGATATTGTAATAAAAAGCAACTGGCTCCGGGGGCGCGATTCGAACGCGCAACCTAATGCTTAACAGGCATCCGCTCTACCGTTGAGCTACCCCGGAATATGATTTTATTTTACCCAACAGACAACAAAGCGTCAAGTGTCTCTCTAGCGCATTTTTGCCAGGAAAACTTCTCGGCCTGTTCCAATCCTTGTTTAACTAAATCTTGACGGAGATTTTGGTCAGTTAGTCCCTGATAAACCGCTTTTTTAATTTCATCAATATCTCTATTATTCTCAACATAAATCGCTGCTTTTCCTGCCACTTCCGGAAGAGAGGCCTCATTTGACGTCACCACCGGTGTTCCGCAGGCCATGGCTTCTAAAACCGGCAAGCCAAAGCCTTCATAATCAGAAAGCCAGACCAGTAAATCAGCAGCGTTGTAAACCAAAGGCAAATCCCCTTCTTCTAAATAGTCCTTTCTAATAATTCTTCCGTCTATCATTTTTTCAATATTAATAAAGGGTGATGTATGATTTCTGCCAACAATTAAAAATTGATATTCAGATAATTTCTGGCTGACTTTTTTAAAAGCAGTCATTATTTCCGGCAAATGTCTTCTGTTAAAAATTGAACCGATATAGAAGACGAATTTATCTTTAACTTTATACTTCCTTTTTATTTCTTCCAATTTATTCTTATCCTCTATCGGTCGGAATAACTGGTCAGCTGCCAAAGGAATATTTTTAACCCTTTCAGGATTAACCTGATAATGTTTTAGAATTTCTTTTTTGCTGAAATCTGAACAGGTTAGAATAACTTTAGCTTTTCTGACTGAAATTCTTGAAATTGTTCTTAAAAGAAATTTGTCAAAAATACTTGGCCAGTTATATAATTCCGGCCGGGATTGGTAAATAATGTCGTGGAGTTCTAAAGCAATATTGCCTCTATAAAATATTGGGGCGACATAGCCGGGACAGAATAAGATATTAATCTTATCTTTTTTAGCTGCTCTGGGCAGAAGATGATGAAGAAATAAGGCGTTGCTTTGAATTGGAAAAGAGAGCAGTTTTTTTTCAAAAATATCTTTATCTAAATCTAAATCAGGAATTTGTTCTTTGAAGTATAAAATGAACTTTATTCCCTCTAAATTAAAATTATTCCACTCGTTTAAAAGAGAAAGTAAAACCCGGCCAACTCCGGTTGGTCTCTTCTCTATTTCGCGCGCATCAATGCCAATTTTCATATTCTCCTCGTTTGCCTAAATAAAAGTCTTTAATGCCTAATAAGATGGGTTTGACCCAAGCCCTTTTACTAGGGATAAGCAGTTTAACAATCTGTTTTCCAATTCGCCAAATTACATCCAAATGAACAAAGGGCTTAATATGCCAGGGAGCGAATTTATTAGCAAAGATTAATCCATTTCTGACATGGTAGTAAATATATGAAGGCGAATCAGGAACAAAGCTTTTTGAACCTTTATGCCATATTTTTGATTGAGGAACAAAAATACATTTGTATCCCATTCTTCTGACTTTTGTTGACCAGTCCACATCTTCATAATAGCCAAAATATTCTTCGGGGATTAAGCCAATTTTTTGAATAGCTTCTTTTTTGACTAAAATACAGCAGGCAGTTAAATATTCTGTTTCTTTGATTTTATTGTATTGTCCTTTATCTATTTGATTAACCCCAATCATTTCAGCTTTGTTGTAAAGCCAGTTAATTTTTCCACCAGCAGACCAGATTTTGTCTTTTTGGTCGTAGAAATATATTTTAGGACCAAGAAGACCAAATTCTTTTTTGCTTTCTCCAATTTCAACTAATTTAGTTAGAAATTGGGAACCAACAATAGTGTCGTCGTTTAAAAGTAAAATATAGTCAGCATCATTTTCTAAAGCATATTTTATACCAACATTATTTCCTCCAGAAAATCCTAAATTCTTTTCATTGTAAATGATTTTAATTTCCGGACCGGGTTGGGGTTTTTCTTTTGAATCATTATCAACAATGACTACCTGGTAATTAGGGTAGTCATTGTTTTTAATTGACTCAAGACATTCTCTTATATTCGGCCAATTATTCCAGCTAAGAATGATTATATATACTTTCGGAGACATTTTAATAAAGTTCTTTAGCCTCTTCTATTATTTCATTTCCTTCGTCTTCGTCTTTACCCTCATCCTCGTCAGCACAAGCATTCTCTTCGCTCCATCCTTCTGGGATATCGCAGGAAGTTGAAAATTGTTTACATTCCCCTGTTTCTTTATTCTTGGCATAACTAACTACTTGGACACAAGCTTCTTCTGTTGATTCAGATTCTGTTTCAATTTCTGTATTTTCTGTTTCTTGTTCTGTTGACTTTTCATCGTCTTCGCCTTCTTCTTTGTCTGTCTTGGTTTCTGTTCCCTCTTTTGTCTCCTGCCCTACTTGGTTTTCGGTCTCAGATTGTTTATTCTCAATTCGTTCTCTAATCTGAATAGCTTTCTCTATTTTTTCTTTACCTTTCTCATCGATTTTCTCCCGAACATCCTTTAGAACTTCTAAATGGTGAGAAGTGGTTTTGTGGACTAATTCTTCTACAGTTAAGTCATTAGCTTTTAATCCTTGGGCTAAGGCAGAAATTTCATGGCCAAAATTAGCATACTTATTATACTCCTCTACCGCTTCTTCGGTGTCTTTATCATCCTTGTAATCAACTTTCTTTTCAATTTTATCTAATCTTTTTTCTATGGCATCTTCAAAAATCTCCACTGCTTCTTCTGGTTTTTCTTTGACAAGAAATCCTAATGCTCTTATCTGGCCATCGCTTGAAGCTTCTTTTGCTTCGCGAATGGCTTCCTTGGATTCAGGAAGTTTCTGGTCAAAAACCTTGTCTAAAACATCAAAATGCTTAGCAGTGCTTCTGGCAATTTTCTCTGTAATCTGATTGATTTTTTCTTTCTGATTTTCCTCGTTCTTTTCTTTTACTTTTTCTGTTTTTTCAACAGCTTTTTCTATTTGATACTTGTATCTTTCCAATGCTTTTTCTGCCTCTTCGGGCTTGTCTTTTTCCGCCATGGCTTTGGCTTCGGCAATTCTTTTTTGAGCCAATTCAGTATATCTTTCTGCTTTAGCAGTATCATCTGTAGTCAAAAAGGTTCCGACATCTTCAAAAAAAGTTTTGACGAAATAGAAAGGATGGTCAGGGAGGATGCCTGGATCAGGTAAATCTTCCTCGGCCAGTGCCGGAAAAGCAAAGAGAGATAAGAATGCTATGGAAAATAATACTTTTTTAAACATATTTTTTAATTTAATTATTACTAAAAAATGACCCTTAGGATCATTTTATCATAATTAATTGGGTTTAGTAAACTAAATTTTCTCTTTTCTGAGCATTAGAGCGTTTAGGACAACAATAATAGAACTGGCCGCCATAATTAAAGCTCCCCATTCCGGTCTTAGAATAATTCCATAACTTGATAAAACTCCGGCCGCCAAAGGAATGGCAATCAGATTATATCCAGTTGCCCAGCCCAGATTTTGTTTCATTTTGGCCATTGTCTTCCGGCTTAATTTAATCAGTTTAACAATATCCAAAGGATTGCTTTTGACCAAAACTATTTCTGCTGATTCAATAGTAACATCTGTTCCGGCGCCAATGGCAATGCCAATATTGGCTTGGGTCAGCGCCGGGGCGTCATTGATTCCATCACCAACCATAGCGACAATTTTATTGTTTCTCTGAAGTTCCTTAACTTTATCTGATTTGTCCTTCGGTAAGACCTCGGCAAAAAAAGTATCCAAATTAAGCTCTTTGGCAACATCTTCAGCTACCTTTTTGTTATCCCCAGTCAGCATGGCGACCTTAATCCCCATTTCCTTTAATTCTTTAACTACTTTCTTTGATTCATCCTTGATAGTATCAGCCAGAGCAATAGATCCTTTTAATTGATTTTGACTTGCTAGATAAACCATAGTTTCTTGGCCAAGTGATGGTTCTTTGACTTTGATCCCCAAGGATTCTATCAGGGTTCGGTTACCCAAATATATTTCCTTTCCATCAATTTCTCCTTTGACCCCCTGGCCGGCAATTGACTGGAAATTAATTACTTCTTTGATATCTACTCTTCTTTCTTTGGCTTTTTTGATAATTCCTTTTGAGATAAAATGCTCGGAGTATATATCCAAGCCAGCGGCTTTACTTAAAATTTCGTTTTCATCCCAATCAGACAAAGAAGTAATATTAGTTACTCCGAATTCGCCTTTGGTCAAAGTCCCGGTCTTATCAAAGATAATATAGTCAAGCTGGCGGGCTAATTCCATTCCTTTCATGTCTTTAACCAGAATGCCGTTTTTGGCTGCTAATGTTGTTGAGATAATAGTTACGGTCGGAATAGCCAAACCAAGAGCATGAGGACAGGTAATAACAATGACGGTTATGGTTAGAGTCAGGGCAAATAGAATTCCTTGCTGAGCAATAAAAGCCCAGTAAAGAAAGGTTAAAAGACCGGCAACAACAGCGATAATAGTCAAATAGTGGGCGGCTTTATCAGCTAGTTTCTGGCTTCTTGGTTTTGATTCCTGGGTTTCTCTGATCAGATCGATTATCTGAGATAAAGCGGTTCCCTCTCCCGTCTTATTCACCTCAATTTTCAAAGAGCCATCAATATTAATTGTTCCGCCAATAACCTGGTTTTCTTTTGCTTTGCTGACTGGTTTTGATTCACCGGTAATCAAGGATTCATCAATATTGCTTTTCCCTTCTTTAATAATTCCGTCAATTGGGATCTTTTCCCCGGGTCTGATTAGAATCATATCTTTGACTTTTAATTCTTCTGTTTTTGTTTCAATAATTTCCCCCTCTTTGATTAAATTAGCCTTGGGTGGAATTAGTTTGACCAATTCATTCAAAGCGCCGGACGACTTATTAACCGCCTTCATTTCCATCCAATGGCCAAAAAGAAGAAATAGAACCAAGGTTGATATTTCCCAATAAAAATCACTTGCCTCGAAAAAGAAAGTTGCGCCAATGCTATAGAGATAGCCGGCCAAAACCGCCAAACTAACTAAAGTCATCATGCCAAAACTTTTTTCTTTAATTTCATCTCTGGCGCCGGTGTAAAAAGGCCAAGCACCCCAAAGAGCAATAATCGAAGCCAGGATAAATAAGAGATAGTTATAGCCAAAGAACCTGGGAATAAAAAATCCCAACCATTCTTGAATGGTTGGCGAAAGGGCTAAAACAGGAATAACTAAAAACAAAGAGATAAAAAATCTATTTTTAAAATCCTTCTCCATCATTAAATGGTGGTTGTGATGGCAATGCTCTTTCATTCTCTTATTTCAAATCCTTTTTCATTCTCTCAAACTTTTCTTTGCTGATTTTTCCTTTAGCGTAACGTTTTCTTAAGATTTCCAGAGCTGAATTATTTTTCTTGCTTTCTCCTCTATTCTGCTCTGTTATCCATTTAATTAAGGCAACTACTCCAAAGATTATTAGCCCCCAGAAGAAAATCATGAAAAAACCACCAAACCATCCAAATGGCATAAAGCTGAAATTCATCATATGACCCCAACCTCCCATCATATACCCATCATCCCCATTAGCTAAAGCAGCCATGGGAAAGAGTGAAAATATGATTGAGTAGAAAATTACTTTCTTCATGTTTTAATTATTTAATATTGACTCGACTATTAATTTTAATTTTTCGTAAGGCACTGCTCCTCCAAGCGAACCGCCGTTGATAAAATTACCGGGAGTTCCCTTAATGCCAAGATTAATCCCTTCTTGGTAATCATTTTCAACCCTATCCTTGTATTTCCTTGATGAAAAACACTCTTCAAATGAATCTAAATCCAGTTCTAAATCTTTAGCCAGTGTCAGATAAAATTCTTTTCCTAGTCCTGACTGATTGGTAAAGAGTCCATCATGAAATTCCCAGAATTTTCCCTGTTCAGCCGCGCATTCCGAGGCCTCGGCTGAAGGTCTTGATTCCTTATGAAAAGACAGAGGGAAATGCCGATAAACCCAGTTAACGTCATCAGGATAATCTTTCATTACCTGGTTGACAGATTGACTAAATTTGGCGCAAAAAGGACATTCAAAATCAGAAAATTCAAGAATAGTAATTTTGGCTTCTGGATTACCCTTGATATGATCCTGTTCATTTAATTTGAGGATTTTCTTTTGTTCTCCTGATGAAGCAATCGAAGAAGTGCTCTGGTTGGAATTGGTGTAAATAATTGCTCCGCCGATTATTGCTCCAGTAATGATAATGCCCAGGAAAATGAGTTTTGAGTTCATATTTTTACAATTTAATTATTCTTATCTTCTTCGCATTCTTGGCTAAAATCGCAAACTGCTTCTGCTTGTTTGGCTAATTCTCTTTTGCATTGAGGACAGGGCTCTTCTCCTTTAATAATGAGATCAACACAATCGCAGGTTCCGGCTTTTTGGTTGTTCCACTGATTGGCTTCCATGTAGCACATAGTACAGGCCGGTTCAATGCAGCAATTGTATTCTCCCCGGGCAATCGCCTCTTTAATAGCAAAATCCCTTTGAGAAATGACTTGTTGATGCATTTCGTCTGGTGATAGCTTAGAAAAAGATGAAGAGGGAAAATAGTAGAATACCAATCCCAAACCAAGACCAATTAGAAATATTGAAATGATTTTTAAGTAATTCATGGTCGAGGCGTTTTAGTTCCCTGGCCGTAGCCGGAGTACTTGTTGTCAATATATTCCCTAATTTCTGAAGCCGACCAATTCTCTTCAAAAAGGTTTTTAGCGTCTAAAACCGTTGAATAACAAATGCCGCAATTAGCTCCGTGCTCGTCAAAAACAACTTTGCCGTCTTCCTTAAATTCTTTAACAAAACAACTGCCAACATCTTTGTGACCCAAATTATAACAATTACAATAACATGGAATATGGTCAAGAAGCTCCGGGTTATCTAAAGAATACTGATAAGCCGCCTGAACTGAGGCGGTTCTCATAGCGTACTTTGGCAGTTGGTTGGCATCTTCTCCTTTATTCTGCCAGTTATAGCTAAAGGTTAGCAAAGCAACAATTCCTAACCCTAAAATTATTGTCCAGTAACTATTTTTCATAAGACCTCTTACGAAATAATCTTTCGTTACGAAAATTGATAGTTTTGAGCGAAAATCATGAAGAGTGAGGAGCTTATACTTGTGTATAGGCGACGAACTCTGAATGATTTGCAGCCAAAAGTATGAATTTGCAGTAGAAAGGATTATTTTGTAAGGGGTCTACTTATTAAATAATTTTGTTACTTTCAAAATTTCTTCTGTCATTTCCTTTTTCTTTTTTTCGTTCTTGCTTCCAATTGCTTTTTTAAAGCAAGTATCGAGATGATTTTCCATCAACATTTGATGAGCTGATTTTAATAATCCGATTACAGCCAGATTCTGTTGCATAACATCAATACAATACTCACCCTTTTCAATCATTTTAATAATCCCATTGATTGAACTCTGGGCTTTTTTGAAATTAGTTAAAGTTTTTTCTCTTTGTATTTTCATAAGTTTATACCTATACCATAGGTTATGGTATAAGTTTAGCAAATTAAAAACTTTTGTCAAGTGGATAAAATATTTCTATCCCCGACAAGAGCAATCAGTAAAATCTATTTTGGGAATAACTTCTGAAATTAACCTTTTAACATTGCCGGCATTTTCTTTCATGACTGATAAAATCATTTCCCAGGTAACCGGTTCCTCTGATTTATGCCAGGTATCATAATCCGTTGCCATAGCAATCGAAGCGTAGCAAATCCCCAATTCCCTGGCTAAAATTACTTCCGGGACAGTCGACATATTGATGACATCAGCGCCGAATTTTCTGAACATATGGCTTTCAGCCCGGGTTGAAAACCTTGGTCCTTCAATTGTTATCACTGTCCCTTTTTTATGATGAGGAATTTTTAATTCTTTGGCTGTTTTGATTAAAACCTTCCTTAGTTCTCCACAAAAAGGGTCTGCCATTGAAGTATGGACAACTTTATCTTCATGAAAAGTTAAATCCCGGTGTTTGGTAAAATCAATAAACTGGTCTAAAAAAATTAACTGTTTTGGCTTAATTTTTTCTCTTAAAGAGCCACAGGCGGTTGTGGCTAAAATATGAGTGACACCAACCTTATTCAAAGCCCATAAATTAGCCCGGAAAGGAACCTTGGTTGGTATAATATTATGCTTCTTGCCGTGGCGGGCTAAGATAGCAACATTAATTCCTTTAATCTTTCCTGTGATTAATTGCGATGACGTTTTGCCATAGGGGGTTTTTAAATTAACTTCCTTGGCATTTTTTAATATTTCCGGATCATCGATTCCGCTCCCGCCAATTATTCCAATCTTATTCTTTATCATATGAGACTAAGCTCCTTACCTTATACCTCCTCTTTAATTTCTTTGAACCGCCTAAAAAGGGTAAATCAATAATCAGGCAAACTTCCAGAATTTTTCCTCCTAGTTTTTCTATTAAATCGCAGGTGGCTAAAGCAGTTCCGCCGGTGGCTAACAAGTCGTCAATTAAAACAACTTTTTCTCCTTTTTTAATCGTATCTTTGTGTATTTGGATAATAGCTTTAGCGTATTCCAGAGTATATTCCTTTTCAATAGTATCAAAAGGAAGTTTTCCTTTTTTTCTGACAATGGCTAATCCGGTTTTTAATTTGTAAGCGACCGGGGCGGCAATTAAAAATCCCCTGGCATCAATTCCGACAATTTTGTCAATTTTCTTCTTTGCCAGAGGCTTAGCAATTAAATCAATAACTTGTTTAAAATATTTCGGGTTTTCTAAAAGAGTGGTGATGTCCTTAAAATTAACCCCTTTCTTGGGCCAATCAGGCACCTCTCTAATTTTTTTCTTTAAATTATTCATGTTTATTTAGCCAAGGATAACAAATAATCAGCGATATCTTTTGAAATATTATACTGACTAATCCTCTCGTGGATTATTAAACTACAGGCAGTATTTATCTCATTTAAAACATATCCGTTCTTAGTTGTAAAGATATCAACAAAACAAATTTCGGCCTTGAACTCTTTAGCAATCTTTTGAGCAAATTCTAAAAGTTCTTGAGGCGGATTTTTAAAAACTTTAATTTCAGGATTAAGGCAAACGCTGCACTTCCAACCATTTCCTGGCTCATCATAGAGAACCGCTTTTTCCAATGCTTTAGAGCCAATAACAATTACCCGGCTTAAGCGCTCATAATCAAGATATTTCTGGACAACCAGTTCTTTGGCCGGAACGCTTTTTATTTTTCCCTCAATCTCTGAAATATTATCCTTGTTAAACATAAAGGCGTATTGGCCTTGTCCCTGGCTGGTAACTGGTTTGACGACAACCTTTTCCCATTCCCTTATCTTTTCTTTTACAAAAGAAAGGGCTTCTTCTTTTGAGGTCTTTGAAGTATCAGCGCAAGGAATATTGTTTTCCTTGGCAAAAATACAGGAACTATATTTATCACTAGTTAATCTGATTGCTTCGGCTGAATTAACTATCTTATATCCCTGGTCTTCTAATTCTTTGAGAACCCTATAAGTTAGATTAGGATGAGCAGTCCGGGAATGAATCAAGGTGGTTCCTGGCGAGCAATTTTCACTTTTCAAATATTTTTTTAAGTTTTTAATATCGGTAATACCGGCTCGATAGCCGGCTAGATTGATTTCTTTGGCAATAAAATTAGCGTACTTCTGTCCTTTAATTGTCCGAACGATTACAATTTTCAATGGAGTCATATTCTTAGAGATTCAATCTTTGAATTAGATCTATTTCCTATATTCCCTCATTAATTGACGAACTAAATCTGTAGAATAAACAATGCCGATTCCGACCTGTGATGCCTCCTCGACTATTTTAACCGTTTCATTATAGAGCGTTGCGCTTAAGACCCCCGGGTCGCCAATTCCGCCAAATGAAACCCCTGAATTGAATTGATTCGGGTCTAATAGTTTGTAGGTCTGAGCTTCGGATTTCCTGGCACTCAGAACACCCAGGATTCTCCCAGTTCTTAGAGAAAAAACAGGGCTGCCGCTATTTCCCTTATTAACAAAAGAATTTATCGTAAACATTTTCAGGCCATTTTCATCTAATCCCTTGGCCGAAACATTGCCTTTGTGGAGTAAGGGTGTATCAAATCCCGGATTAAAACCAATTACTCCAACTTCATCGCCAATTTCTAAATTCTCGAAATATCCGAATTTAATAATTGGATGTTTTTTGGTACTTTTAATTTTTATTAAACTAACATCTGAATTTTCATCCATAAATATCTGGTCAACTCCGTAGCGATTTCCATTGTTGTCCTGAACTTCAATATTTTGCTGCTCAAGTCCGGAAACAACATGCTTGGCCGTGGCAATATATCCATCACTTGAGATAAAGAAACCTGTTCCGCGAACATTGGATTGGTCTGTTATTAGAATCTGATTCTCCTTATTGTAATCAGAATCAGAGGATTTGGTCATAACGAAAACAACAGAGGGAAGGACACTTCCGACAATAGCCGGCGTGTCATCTATTTCGACATAACCCTGTTCTTTTAATAGAACAATCTTCTTTTCAATTTTCTCCGTGCTGATATCTAATTTTTCTGTCCTTGAGTCCAAATCAGAAACATTGGAACCCAAATCCAAAACTAGTTGTTTTATCGTATTGTCTCTTTGGTATAGGAAGAAAAAACTAATAAAAACAACCAAAATCAATATGGTAGGTAATATCAGTTTTTTCTTGGGCGAGTTTTTCATATTCCTGGCTGGGGAGGAGGGATTCGAACCCCCGAATGCAGGAACCAAAATCCTGTGCCTTACCACTTGGCGACTCCCCAATATTTTAATTGTTAAATTAGTTTTTAGCGCTCGTCATCATCAAAGAATTCATAATAAGACAGAGCGGCTATGGCTGTTAAAACTAACCAGAAAAAGAATTCTTCCAAAGGGAATTTAACACCCATGACTGAAACCCATCCTATAAAATCAGTCGCTGGGAAGTACCACCATCCAAGCTTCAAAGCAGCAATCTCATAAATAAAGGTTAAATAGAAGAAATATGCGCCGGTTAGGAAGAATTTACCAAATAGGTTCGGTCGACGAAACATTTCAATCACTGTTGGAATCAAAATTATAATCGTTCCCCACCAGAAATAGAAAAAAGGAATTTCCAAGAAAGAAGGCGCCAAAGCTATTAAAATCAAAGTAATGACTAAGAGAGAAACAAAAAGGCTTGTCAGGTATATCATTTTCCGATGCCAGAGTTTTCTATCGCTCTGAACATCAAAGAAATACTCGTAGAACATAACAATGAAATATCCGAGAAGAAATGCCCAAATAATACCCTCTAAAGAAACCGGGCCAAGGATTCTAAAAGGAAAAATAGTTTCCGGAATAATCCATTGTTTCGTCAGATGTGCGATATAGTCAATGAAAATCATTGCTGGAACAATTGTACTCAAACTGAAAAGAGCTGTTTTCATTATTGCTTTTTTTAATAAAAACGATAAATGGAGCGAAGGAGCAAGAAGGAATAACACAATTGACCAAAGAAGATTCAAACCAAACCACAATGAAAGAAAGCCAGCAATCAACGGATATAATAGAAGCAGTATTAAGTGTATTTTTTTCTTGTTGGGTATTTTTTTCATAACTTTTTTTCCTGACAACACTCAACCACTGCTAATTCCAGAGGTAGTTGAGGAAAATCAGCTGATTTAATTTCATTTGAAGCGTTAATAAAAAGATGAATCGTTTTAATTAAATCCGGCTGATTAAACTTCTCTCCTTGTCCTACTATAACATCCTTCTGCTCTTTCGTCAATTCTGCGGCAACTAGCTTGGATAAATCAGAATCAACCTTCAGAATCATCATTTTTCTTAAATAATTAATCAGAGATTTTGAGAATTGAACTAAATCATATCCCTGGCTGGAAATCTGGTTAATATGTGAAATCGCTCCCCCGTTGTTTTTTTCTGCTAAATAACCAACTAAATCCTGAACAGCTTTAATATCGGTTACTCCTAAAATTGCCTGGACCTCTTCTAAAGTAATATTCTTATCTTCCATTGAAATAACCTGGCCCAAGAGGCTTTCTCCATCTCTTATTGAACCGTCGGCATTAAGAGCAATTAATTCAAGGGCTGGTTTTTCAATTTTAACCTTTTCCTGATTAGAAATTGATTCTAATCGAGAAACAATCTTATCCAGAGTTAGTTTATGGAAATCAAATCTCTGGCATCTTGAAATGATTGTCTGGGGAACTTTATGAATTTCTGTTGTGGCTAAAATAAAAATAGCGTGGGCGGGCGGTTCTTCTAGAGTTTTTAATAAGGCATTAAAAGCTTCTCGGGTTAATTGATGGACTTCGTCAATGATAAAAACTTTGTATTTAAGATTATTCGGACTGAATTTAATTCCATCTCTTAATTCCCTAATTTCATCAATTCCCCGGTTTGAAGCCGCGTCGATTTCAATTAAATCAAGTGATTTGCCCTGATTAATTTCCTGGCAGGCCTGGCATTTATTACAGGGCTCTGATTCTTTTTTGTCCAAGCAATTAACCGCCTTGGCTAGTAGCCTGGCTATACTGGTCTTCCCTGTTCCTCTTGGGCCAGTCAGAAGATAAGCATGGGCGACTTTTCCCGTTGATAAAGCATTGGTCAGGGTTTTGACAATATGTTCCTGACCAACAACATCGGAAAAGGTTTTTGGCCTGTATTTACGGTATAGAACCAAGTTATTCATATCGCTAGTATATCATAAAAAGACAAAAAGAAAAGCGCCCAGCAACGCTTTTGTAACACATTGCTGGGCGTAAAACGGGAAAACGGGTTAATCGTCTTCGGAATAATCCTTTATTTTCTCCCCAAAGGCCCTTTGTCGTTGTTCTTCCGTATTCCTATCCTTTTTTCTGGCCGAGGCAAAGACTTGACTCCATTGAACTGTCTTTTTTCTACTTCTCGAGTGCCCTTTAAACCGTACGTCTTTCAAACTCGGATGGACTGACATTCTACCCCCTTCTGTTTTGGGTTAATAAAAAAGAACTGAAAAACTATTCTAACCTAAATAAAGCGAAAGTCAAGTTATTTCCTGAAAACAATAAACTTGTAACCGAGAAAATTCCAGATAAGGGAAATGCCGGTGGCAACAACCTTGGCCAGATTAGCCCAAAGTTCTTTGCTTGTTCCGAACATTGGCGGAATAAAAGTTGTGATTAAATAGACAGCAGCTGTGTTTAAAACCAGGCCAACCAGGGTAACGGCAACATACTGAGAGAATTCCTTAATCCTATTCTCTCCCTCCTCCTTGGCTTTAAAGGTCCAGTATTTATTCCAGAAATAGCTGTTGGTTACCGCGACGGAAAACGAAATCATATTCAAGAGAATAATCCAATTGCCGGAATAAATTCCTGTCCACCACATTAAAAGATTTAAAACACCAAAATCAATGGCCGTATTCAAAGCGCCGATAATGACAAACTTGTAAATTTGGGCAAATAGTTTTTTTCTTGATTCTTCCATTACAACTGAAGAGCTTTTTTAATTTCAAAAACTAAGCCTTTTTTAATAATAATCTTATCCCTTCTCTTAATTTTATCCTCTAAGAACATCTTTGCCAAGATGTTTTCAACTTTTTCCTGGATAACTCTTCTTAATGGCCGGGCGCCATAGAGCGGGTCATATCCCATGGCTGCCAGTTGGTCGAGAGCTTCCTTTTCAACTTCAATTTCAACACCTTTTTCTTCCAGTTTTCGGTTAACTCCCTTAATGAATAATCTGGTAATTTCCCTCATATTCTCCATGGATAAACTCTTAAACAGGACAATTTTATCAAAACGGTTTAAGTATTCCGGCCGGAAATGCTCTAAGAGAACATCTTCTTTTAATTCCCGGTAAATTTCTTCGTATTCAATGCCCTGGGCGATTTTTTGTTGAATAAATTGAGTCCCAGCATTGGAAGTTCCAATTAGAATAATATCGTTGAAATTAATTGTTTCGCCGGAAGCATCGGTTAGACGGCCCTCATCCATAACTTGTAAAAAGAGATTTAGGATATCGGGATGGGCTTTTTCAATTTCATCCAGAAGTAAAAGAGAATGAGGTTGGCGCTTGATGGCTTCAGTTAAATAGCCTTTGCTGATTCCTTTTTCTGTTCGCAATCCGATTAAACGACGCAGTCCTCTTTTTTCCTGATATTCAGACATATCTAAACGAATCATTTTTTTTTCGTCTCCGAAATAGACAGCAGCTAAAGTTTTGGATAATTCAGTTTTACCGACCCCAGTTGGTCCGATAAAAAGGAAATTGGCAATTGGTCTTTTTCTCCTTTTGGTCTCTAACCGGCTTCTTCTCATTGCTGAAGCAACAGCCTCAACGGCTTCTTCCTGATTAATTAATCTCCGGTGGATTAGTTTCTCTAAATTAAGAAGTTTTTCTTTTTCTGATTGAGCTACCTGACCCAAGGGCACTTGGGTCTTTCTTGACATAACCTCGATAATATCTTTTCCTCTGACAATATTATCCTTTTTCCTGCCGGCAACCAGATATCCGACTTCACTTAGAAGATCAATCGCCTTGGAAGGCAGAGCTTTTCCGTAAAGATATCGGTCAGCTAAATCAATGGCTTGGTCAAGAGCATCAGCTGAATAGAATATCTTGAGCTTTTTTTCGATTAGATAGATTTTAGCAATCAGGACTTTCCAGAGAAATTCCCTTGAAGGAAGAACAATATCAATTTTGCTTAAAATCCTTCCTAGGATTGTGCCTTCTAAATGAGAAGCGTAATTAGCCGGCAAAGAAGTTCCGATAAAAAAGATTTCCTGTCTTTGAACAGAACTGGCCAGTATTTCTGAAAGGTCAATGCCGCTGGCTTGATTTTTAAGCCCGGAAAGATTATCAGCGTTTTCAATAACCAGGATAATATTACCAGCCCGATTAATTTCAAAAATTGTTCGCCTTAAATATTCTTCGGATTTCTGAGTGCCTAAACTAACCAAACTACCTAAATCTAATTCAACTAATCTTTTGTCTTTTAAGAAATCAGGGACTTCTTCTTTTACCATCATCTGGGCAAGCTTTATTAGAATTGATCTTTTACCGATTTCGCTTTCGCCAACCAGGATTACCCCGGTTTTTCCAGAGTTGAAAAAATTAAAAATATGTTCAATTTCTCGGTTCCGGCCAATAATTAGTTCGAATTCTCCCTGCCTGGCTAAATAGGTCAAATCGCTGCTGAATTTATCCAAAAGAGGAGTCAAAGCAGCGGTCATTGTCCGGTTAAGTTTACCTTTTGGCTTGAATATTTTCTTCCAGAAAAAGGACTTTTGAGCTTGTTTAATTCTTTTCTCCAACCAGGCCCACTCAATTACTTTTTCTATTTCTTCTGGGCTAATCCCGTATTCGTCAAAAACCATTCCAACAACATTTTCACGCTGACTAATTGCCCAGAGAATATCAAGCGGACTAATCTGGCTTTTTCTGTTTTTAAGGCAGAATAAATAGGCGTCAAAGAATATTCCCTTGAAATCAGAGGCAATTTCAACTCCTAAAATATTTTTTCTCTCGACATTCTCGGAAAGAGAGGAACCCTCAATAATTCCCTTGGTTTTTTTGATAACTTCTTCTGGTTGGCAATTAAGACGTTTAATAATCTTTTTAAACTCTTTTTCCCTGGAAAAGACGTAGAAGAAATGAACTGATTTAAGTGAGGAATAGCCTTTTCGGTAAGCTAAAGCCCAGGACTTTTCCAGTAATCTTCTGGCAAAGTCATTAAGAAAAAGCGAAATCTCCAGCTCTTCCCCTTCTTCGGGCAAGCGAATTTTTTTAATTCTCTCCTTCTTGCTTTGCCAAAGATAAAGGAGGAACATATCAGTTAAAAGAGAAAGATAGAAAACATCAATAAACTGATTGTCGGTAAAATAGACTAGGATAAAGATGCCCAAAAGTCCAAAGAGAATTAAAAAAAGATAAATCAATTTGCCGAGCAATTCTTTTATCTTTCTTTGACTAATCCTAAAAAGATTAAGTCCGGGATTAAATTTTAGATTATCAGTTGCCATATGATAAAAAGAGGTAAAACAATCCAGAGAATTAAAATTAAAAACCATAAGGATAACCAGAAGAAAAATAAAGACAAGCGGAATAGAATCTGCCAAAAATGAGTGTTAATGCTTAAAACATAGGCCCAAAAATCTTTTTGGCCGTACATTGGCTTAAAGAAATTCTTCAAAAGAATTAACAGAGCCAAGGCCTGCCAGCCATTTTTAACTTTTCCCAAACAAAAAAGAGCCGTCTTTTTCAGGCCCCGGCTATACCACCAGATTGGGAAATATAAGACCCTCCAGATGGTATCCAAGAATAAATTCTTTATGGTGTTATGGGCAAAAGCAGACATTTGCCCATATTATATCATAAATCAATTCTAATACGAATACCTGTCGACAACCAATCCGTTTCCGTCTCTTAGGATAATAGTATCATCGTCGTTCTCAAAGATATCATCGCTTCTGTTAAGAAAAACCCGCCATTGGCCTTCAAAAAAATCAACTTCCTGATAATGCTCATCGTAGCAATTCTGGTAGGTAAAAGTTTCATTCAGAAACTCGGTACATTGACTGTCGGACATAATATCAAAATTACTAACATAGTCAGGGATTTCGCAGCGGTCAAGGTCATCAATGAAATCACGGCAGGCCTTTTTCAAATGGCTGTATTCCGATTCCTCCAGATCAGGACAATTTTTGTCCAAAGATGGATAAAACTCTGAATCTTGGCAAAAATATCCGGTACATTGATTAGCTTGGAAATTAACTCCTTTTGGACTCAAATTTGATGAAATAATAATCTTATCCCGGTAGCCCAATTCAATATCCGAATCATCATCTTCTGAAAAAGGAGTTTTTAACTTCTTGACTGCCTGAGGAATAATGATATCCCCTTTTTTGGTTTCAATTTCCCAACCGGTCAGATTAATAACTTCTTCTTCGGTATTTTCCAAAGTCAGATAATCTTCTGTAAAATCATCTTCATCTGGTCTAACCTGGCTAATTCTGACTTTATCGTAATATGGAGAAAGACCGGTCGAAAAACTAACTGAAGCCGGGCTGGAATCAATATATCCTTGTTTGTTTTTAGCCCGGACATAAAAGGTGTATGATTGGCTTTCGTCTGATAAAGTATATCTTTTTTCTCCGCTGCTGTCGCTTCGCCAACTACTATCCTGACCAACTAAAAATATTTCAAAAGATAAATCACTGGTTGGTCCCAAAGGATTTGTCCCTGAATATTCGAGAGTTACTTCCGATTCTTCAATAGTTTCTCCTTCTTCCGGTCCGTCAAGAATAATTGTCTCTGGATAACGATTTGGTTCTGAAGAGGTTAAATCATCGCCGTCATCATAATCATCCAAATCATCGTCATCAATCTGGATAATATATCCCCAACCAAAGCCATTTTCTTCAAAAATACTTGGCGAAGGAATCCAGCGCTTTTTACCTAATTCTATTAGATAAACTTTTGGACCAGAACCGCGGAGAAGCGTTCCGTCTGGGTAATCATGGTATCCTCTCCAATTATCCCCCTGGGGATATTTATTTAAATCATCGTCTGAAATGGTTTTAATATTCCTCCAGTCATAATTAAGGTCATTAAAAGTTTCCGGGTCAGGAATCCAATGTCTGGTTCCTAATTCCAAAAGATAAACCTCCGGACCACTTCCTTTAATTAAATCCGCTTTAGGCAGGGAGGCCTCAGCCAAAATTTCCTGAATAGAAAAAACCCCCGCCTCAAAAGCCAGTCCTAAGATAATTAAAAGAATAATTGTTCTCTTTTTCCACATCCCTAACTACTATAATAACTTGATTTATGATAAAATCAAGTCATGGATAGTAAGGCGACAAATGTTCTAGCCGGCCTTCTGCTTTTGTTTATGCTTGGTTTAGGTTTTTTCAGCATGAAAGGCGATTCAACCACAATGGATGAATTGCCCCATATTCCATCCGGCTATTCATATATCACCCAGAGAGACATGCGGCTTAATCCAGAACATCCTCCTCTTTTAAAGGATTTGGCTGGTTTGTCTGTTTTAGTTGGCTCAAAAATCACCCAAACTCCGATTAATTTTCCTGATGAGCATAAGTCCTGGCAGGAAGACCTTAATGGTCAATGGGAATTTGGGAGGGTTCTCCTTTATCAATCCGGCAATGATGCTGATAAAATTGTTTTCTGGGGGCGTCTGCCAATGCTTTTGATTATGCTTGTTCTCGGTTTCTTTGTTTTTAGATGGGCAAGGGAAATCTATGGAAATACCGGTGGTTTAATTGCTCTTTTCCTTTATTCTTTCTCCCCAACCTTTATTGCCCATGGTCGCTATGTCACAACTGATGTTGGCGCCGCAGCTGCTTTTTTTATTGCCACCTACTATTTAGTCAAATGGTTAAGAGAATCTAGTAGAAAGAATTTAATTCTGGCTGGTTTGGTTTTTGGCCTGGCTCTTTTGACAAAATTCTCCCTGGTTATTATCATCCCCTTCTTTGTTTTTCTGGTTGTTGTCTGGGCTCTTCTTAAAAAACCAAAACCATTTCTTAATCTGGGTAAATATTTAATTGGTCTTCTTCTGATTGGTCTGATCGCCATGATCTTGATCTGGCCGGTTTACCAATACCATATCATGGATTATCCGGTTGAAAGACAACTCTATGATACAACTACCATTCTTGAAACATACGGCAATAGATTATTCGCCGAACCGGTCATTTGGATGTCGGATAAACCAATCTTTCGGCCCTACGGACAATTCTTTTTAGGAGTTTTGATGGTTGTTCAAAGATCAGTCGGCGGCAATACAACATATTTTCTTAGTCAGGTTTCCAATCTCGGCTGGAAAGAATATTTTCCAATTGTTTTCCTGATAAAAGTCCCGTTGGCTCTTTTAATTCTTTCTCTGGTTGCTCTTTTCTATTCCGCTTATCGGGTTAAAGAGCCCTTTTGGAAAAGAACCTGGAAAAGATTTTTTGGTTGGATAAGAAATCATTTTGCTGAATTTGCCCTTTTCATCTTTTTCATTCTTTACTGGGTTGTAACACTAAGAAGTAATTTAAATATTGGTGTTCGCCATATTCTACCGACTTTCCCTGTTATCTATATTCTCCTCAGCGGCCAAATGGCTAAATTAGCAAAAAACCAGACCTGGCGTCTGATTATTCTTCTTCTCTTCATTTGGTATGGATTTGGCGCTCTTAGTATTTACCCTCATTTCCTAGCCTATTTCAATGAATCAATTGGCGGTCCAAGCCAGGGTCATAAATATGTTGTTGATTCCAATCTTGATTGGGGTCAGGATTTGAAAAGATTAAATCAATTTGTTCAAGAAAAAAATATCAAGGCTATTTACCTTGATTACTTTGGCGGTGATTCGCCCGAATACCGGCTGGGTGATAAGTTCCAACCCTGGTGGGGAACAAGAAATCCAAAGGATTTACCTAATAACAGTTGGTTGGCTGTTTCAGCCAGTTTCCTTCAGGGCGGCAAGGGTTGTCCTATTCCCAGTCTTGAAGGAGAATTCGGTTTTTATCGCTGGTTAAATAACCAAGAACCCGTTACAACCATCGGCCATTCGATTTTTGTTTACAATATTAAATAACAGTCTACTGGTAATAGACCCGGCCTTGTATTCGCAAGTCAAGGTATTTTAAAGAAGAATGATTTTCCTTAATTTCCTCTGATAAAACTAATTCCAGAGTTTTTAATTGGGATTCGGTTGAATAAGACGGGTTGAAATATATTTCCCAGCCAAAATTAGTTTTAACTCTTAATTCTTCTTCTGAAATAATCTCGAAGTCAGCAACTGATAAAGATAAATCATCAGTTGTTTTAATTTTATCCAAATCGCTTTTAATTCTTAAAATAGAATTCATTATCTGGGGACTGGCAACTTGATTTCCAACATTGACCGAATCGCCTTTTCCCTGGTAAATGTTTAGAACAAATTTTCCGTGAATTAAAGGTGATTCTTTGAAAATTACCCCTTCCTGGTCAATATTAAAACAATCCTTTACTTTCCTTGTTCTGTTTGTGGAGGTTGAATTTTCTCCCATATATTCTATCTGGCACCAGGTTCCAATGGCTTCCCTTTCCTCTATCCCTATTATTAAAAAATGAGGTGGTTTCCTTGAAACTTCAACTAATCGTATTTCCGAAAACCTGTTAAAAACATTTTCTTTAATGTTATTAGCCGAAGCCAAAAAAAGGCTTTTTCTGGGAAAGAATTTCCAGAATTTTTCTTCCAGAACTTTCTCTGTAATTTCCTCTATTTCCTCCTTGCTATAATACTTAGGCTCTTTGATTGATTTGACTTCAATTTCTTCAATCCAGAAATATGGAGACCAGATTGAAAAATACGCTGAGGCGGCTAGGAAACAAAAAAACAGCCCTCCGAAGATTATGCTTTTGAAGGGAAATCTCTTTTTTTTCTTGGCTCGGTATTGATTTTTTTTCATTTCTTTACTATAAATATACCAGAATCTTCGTTCTTATTAACCCGGACCAAGGAGGAATTACCATGGAGGAAAAGTTAAAATGCACTGAGTACGGTTGCTATGCCGAACTAGAAATAGAGGAAAGAATCTTTATCCCACTTCCCTTTCAAACCCAAAAAAGAGAAAATGGGCTCGCAATCGTTGAGGCTTTCATTCTGAAATGTCCTCGTTGTAGAGTGAAATACTTTAACTTCCCAGAGCTGGCTGGGTTCAAAAAATTACTAATGTAAAACCTTTTTAAAGGAATCACTATAGAAGGCCCCAAAAGGGCCTTTTTCATTTTCCAATTTCTTTCATTCCGCCCATGTGTTTCTGTAAAACTTTAGGAATTTCAATTGAACCGTCCTTTTGTTGGTAATTTTCCAGAATGGCAATTAGGATTCTCCCAATCGCCATGGCAGTGGCATCATTCATGTAGACAAATTCAATATTTCCGTCTTTTCTTTTAAATCTTGTCTTTAATCTTCTGGCTTGATAATCAGTCATGTAATCGGAGGTATGGGTTTCTCGGTATTTATTCTGCCCCGGCATCCAGCATTCAATATCAACCTGGCGAAAATCAGGACTACCCATATCGCCGGTAGAAAGAACAACCACCTGATAAGGAATATCTAATTGCTGGACTAAATATTCTTGAATGGCAATAATTAAATCCTGTTCTGCTTGTCCATGCTCCGGCTGAATGAATGATTCCATCTCTGCTTTATCAAACTGATGTTTTCTTAAAATCCCGGCAGTATCCTTGCCGTAGGTTCCGGCTTCCCTTCTAAAGGCGGTTGAATAACCAAGATATCTGATGGGTAAATCTTTTTCATCAATAATCTCATTCATATGGAGAGGTCCAAGGGTATGCTCGGCGCTGCCAATGAATAGGACATCGTCTTTTTCAAAATAGTATCGGTCGTCAATTGGATCAAACCGGTCCATCTTTTTCATAATTTCGGCTTTGGCGATGACCGGTGGAATAACCGGAATAAAGGGCTTGTCAAATGGATTATTAACCTTCTTAGCCAACTGACCAATAATCTTCTTATTAGTCAATGTTTCAAAAACAAACTGAATTAGGGCGAACTGCATTAGAACTGCTTCGTTGAATAAATAGTTGAATCTGGCTCCGGAAATTTTAGCTGATTTTTCTGTCTCAATTAAATTATGGTTAAGCCCTAATTCCATATGGTCTTTGGGCTTGAAATCAAATTGTGTTGGTTCCTTGTGTTTTCTAATAATCTGATTATCATTTTCATCCTTACCAATTGGAACATCATCAGCAATTAAATTAGGGACCTGGAGTAATAGTTCATTGAGTTTTTCTTCAACCTTATCCAAGGTTGGTTCCAAATCCTTAATTTTCCATTTTAACTCTTTAGCTTGTTCTTGCTGGTCTTTGCCCAATTTGTTCTGCTCTGCTTTTAATTCTTCGATTTCCTGAAGGGTTTCTCTTCTTTTTCTATCCAATTCCAGAAGCCGCTCAATATCACATTTAATCCCTCTCTTTTGGCAAGAGTCCTTAACTTTATCTGGATTTTCTCTAATCAATTTAATATCAAGCATATTACTTCGGTTTCATTAAAGGAAATAACTGGCATTCCCTCATTGACTTATTGGCAAAAAAACTGAAAACCCTTTCGGACATGCCAAAGCCGCAGGTCGGCGGCATACCGTATTCCAACGCTTTGACAAAATCTTTATCATCCATCTGGGCTTCTTCGTCTCCTTTTTCTCTTAATTCCTGCTGTTCTTCAAATCGTTTGGCCTGGTCAATCGGGTCATTTAATTCGCTGTAGCCATTGCCTAATTCACTCCCGGCAATAATGACATGGAAGCGTTCAACTAATTCAGGATTGTCCTGTTTTTTCTTGGAAAGCGGAGATATTAAGAGAGGTTCGTTGATTAAAAACCCGGGACCGGGGATTTGCTTACGACAATATTTCCATAAATTATCTATTCCCCTGGCCAGATTAAATCCTTTTTTGTCGTATTCAATCCTTAATTTCTTTAATTTCTCTTCAACTTTATCTAAATTAGTTTTTAAAACATCTATTCCAGTCATTTCTTTAACCGTTTTTTGATAATCATATTCTTCCCATTTCTTGCCTAAATTAATATCAAAATCCTTAATTTTTAATTCAAGAGAGCCGAAGACTTCTTGGGCTAAATGCTTATAGAGTTCTTCTGTTAATTTCATGCCATCTTTGGCATCAGCATAGGCCCAGTAAAATTCCATCTGGGTATAATCTTGTAAATGTTCGGCATCCATGCCCTCGTTTCTGAATTGTCTTCCTATTTCAAATGTTTTTTCAAAGCCGGCAATCATTAATCTTTTCTGCCATAACTCACCGGTTGAGATTCTTAAATAAAGGTCTAAATCAAGGGCGTTATGGTGAGTGATAAAAGGACGGGCATCAGCTCCGCCAGTTGTAATTTCTAAAGCCGGGGTTTCGACTTCCAGAAATCCTTCTTTAATCATAAAATTGCGGATAGTATTCCAGAATTTAGCTTTTTCGATGAAAAGTTCCTTGATTTCAGGATTAAAAAGAAGGTCTAAATACCTTTTTCTGAATCTTTCTTCTTCGTTTTTAAGACCATGCCATTTTTCAGGCAAAGGCGCTAAAGATTTAGCCAGAATCTGATAATCCTTAACTAAGAGGGTTTTTTCTTCTTTTTTAGTTAGAAAAAGAGTTCCTTTGATTTGAATAAAATCGCCAACATCAAAATTATCTAAAAAGAATTGATATTTTTTATCCAATTCATCTTTTTTGAAATAGGCCTGGAATTGGCTGGTTCCGTCTTCAATATGGCAAAAAGTTGATCCGCCATGTTCTCGGATTGTCCTGATTCGACCAACACAAAAAATTTCCTCCTCTTTTTTGGATAAATTCTCAAACTGGTCAATAACCTCTTTTAGGGTATGAGTCCGGTTGGTTTTAGCCGGATAGGGATTAATACCGGATTTTTCAATCCTTTTTAATTTTTCAAGACGGGCTTTTTTTATTCCTTCAATTGAAGACATTTACTTGATGCTAATAATTTTGTATTTAACTTTGCCTTTGGGCGTCTCCACCTCAATTATATCACCAACGGCCTTGTCAAAAAAGGCTTTGCCTAAAGGAGATTCATTTGAAATTTTTCCTTCGGTTGGATCGGCTTCCTGGGAACCAACAATGGTAAATTGATGTTTTTTAGGCGAAGAGCGCCTGTCATTTATTCTAACTTCAACTATTGAGCCAACTCCGACTTTTTTCCCTTTGCCGCCCTTGTTTTTTTCTATTAAAACTGAGTTCTTAACAATCTCTTCTAATTCTAAAATCCGGCCTTCATTAAAGGCCTGGGTTTCTTTGGCTGACTGGTATTCGGTATTTTCTGAAAGGTCGCCCAATCCCTTGGCTTCTTCCAGGCGCTGGGCAATCTCCTGGCGCCGGGCCGTTTTTCTTTCTTTTAATTCTTGTTTTAGCTTTTCCAGTCCTTCTTGCGAAATATATTTCATATTACTGATTAAAATACCATTTTAATATTTCTTTGGCAACAGGGACAGCCGCCCGATGTCCTTCGCCGCCCCCTTCAACTAGAATTGTCAGAACAATTTCTGGGTCGTCATAGGGAGCATAACCAATAAACCAGGCATGGGTTTTACCCTGATTACCGAATTGGGCAGTTCCGGTCTTGCCGGCAACTTCAATTGAAAGGTCGTTAAGCGCCTGGGCTGAACCGTCAACAACTGCCTGGCGCATGCCTTTCTGAACTATTTCAAGATGCTCTTTTTTAATAAAATCCTTGCGGATAATCTTTTCGGGAATATCTTCCTTGATTTCCTTTTCTGGATTAATAATCTTATCAACTATCTGGGGCTGGTAAAGAATTCCATTATTGGCAATGGCTGAAACTGCCATAGCCATTTGAAGGGGCGTGACTAAAACATCTCCTTGGCCAATTGACAAATGATAAGTATCGCCTAAATACCATTCTTCCCGGCCGACTGATTCTTTCCATTCTTCATCTGGAATTAGCCCGGCTTCTTCATGGGGCAGGTCAATACTGGTCAATTGACCAAGACCGAAATATTGGAGATATTCTTTTATCCGGTTAACACCCAATCCCTCTATCCTACCATACCCTCCGCCGATAGTATAAAAGAAGATGTTACAGGACTCGGCAATAGCTTCGATTAAATTAGTCGGGCCATGGGTTTTCCAGTCAGGAAAATAGTAGGTAATATCCGGATTATACTTATTCAAAATACTTATTCCTCCCTGACAATTAATCTGTTGGTAAGGACTGATAATTTCTTCTTCCAGGGCGGCGGCTCCGATTAGGGGTTTAATAATTGAACCGGAGGGATACTGGCCGGCAACCGCCCGGTTAAGAAAGGGTTCAGCTGAATCCTGATCTATTTTCTCCAAATCTTCTGAAGAAATCCCTTCGGCAAAAAGATTATTCTCAAAACTAGGTAAGCTTGCCATGGCGATAATGCCGCCGTTTTTCGGATTAACCGCAATAGCAACTCCTTTTCTTCCCACCGCCGCTTCAAGAGCTTGATAGGTTTTTTCCTGAAGGCCCTTATCAACAGAAAGAATTAATCCCTGGCCGGGCAAAGATGATTTGGAGGTTAATAGTTTTTTTGTTTTTCCCAGAGAATCGACTTCAAATTGTTCCTGGCCGGATTCGCCTTTTAAAATATTTTCATACTGGCATTCCAGGCCTGATTTACCAATCTGGCTGCCCAGGGAATATTCCGGATGTTCTTCTAAATCATCCTGGTCGGTTTCGCCGGTATAACCGATGAGATGCGAGAAAAAAGAGCCATTAATATATTGGCGCTTGGCATTTTTAGCTATCCTTACTCCCGGCCAGTCATTGATTAAACCTTCCAGAATTAAAGCCTTTTCTCTTTCCATCCCTTTGATTAAAACTAACTGGCTGACTTCTTTCTGTGATTCTTTTAATTTCTGGCTTAATTCTGTTTTTTCTCTCTCAAGAACCTGGGCAATCTTATCCAAAATTTCTTGTTGAATTTCTTCCGGGTTATCAAAAAAATCAACCAAACCGACCATTAAATCAAAACTGGGGGCGTTGTAGACCAAAGGGGTCTGATTTCTATCATAGATTATCCCTCGCGGGGCAATTGTTGAATAAATCCTCAACTTATTCCCTTGGGAAAGATTCCAATAATAGTCGCCTTTGGCAATTTGAAGATAGCCCGCCCGGAAAAAAAGACCGAGAAGAGAAAAAGCAATTAAAGCATAGAGGAGAATAAGGTTGCGATGTTTGATTGGCTGTTCTAATTTACCCTTTTCCTCCATTGAGCGAACCGCTTCAGCATCAAGAAAAATCTCTTCAGCTTCAATGCTTTCCCCTCCCTTATTCCTGATGAAATATTTTTTTAAACCCATGGAATATTAGGATGACGACTAAAAGATTATACCCTATTCCGACCATTAATTGAGAAAAAGAAGAAAACAAGCATTGGGACGAGAAGTCACAAAAGTATGAAATTGAATCGCCGCTTCCGAGAGAAACTAATAATCGGCTTAGAATGACTAGGAATAGGTAGTAAAGCAGGGTTCCCAAGGCAACTAAACTGATGCTAATCCATAATTTAATTCCTGAAAAAACACTTCGGTTAATTAAGTCAATAATTGAAGAAGTCAGGATTAAACTTAAACTAATTGTTCCAAAGGGCAAACCCGAAAAAAAATCAAGAAAAAGCCCGATTAAAACTATTACCCACCAGACCTTTTCAAATCTCTTCAAAATGACCAAAATTAAAAGAAAAACCAATACTAGATTTGGGCTAACGCCTAAAAAAGAAAAAGAAGGCGCTAAAGAGGCTTCCAGAATTGCGATTAAAAAAAGGATGGGGATAAAGAGAAATTTTTTCATTTGATAATGAAAACTTTATTTAAATAGTTAAAATCAATGGCTGGTTTTATCCTTGCTCTTTGGGCAATTTGAGCGTCAGAAGAAATTATTTCCTCAATCTGGCCGATTAAAAGACCGGCTGGGAATAATCCGGCCAGGCCGGAAGTTACAACTGATTGTCCTTCTTCAATATTTTCCCCCTGGGGAAGGAGGTTAATAATCAAATCTATCTTCTGATCGCTTTCAATTAATCCGGTAATGCCTGATTCTTGAATCAAGGCGTTGATTCGGCTGTTCGGATCGCTGATTAAGCGGACTTTTGAAAATGATTCTGTTGTTTCAATTATCTGGCCAACTAAAAGATTACCGGCTGATATGACTACTCCCTTGCTTAAAACTCCGTCTTTTTCTCCTTTATCAATTAAAATGAATTCTCCTAAACCAGAAGGTTCCTGGCCAATAACATTAGCTAAAATTAATTCTTTATCTTCTGGAATTGAAAAACCTAATTGCTTTCTTAAAAACTCATTTTCTCTGGTTGCTTCTTTTAGTTGAGTTATCTGGCCTAAAAGTATTCTGTTTTCTTCTTTAAGAGAGTTGTTTTCTTTTTCCAATCCCCTGACTGAAAAAACAAAATCAGCAAAATTTCTGGCTTTGAGTGAAAACTGATAAGTTGTTTCCTGAATTGGCCGGGATAAACTTAAAAAAACATCCTCTATTAGTTTTAACCAGCCCTGGGAATTAAAAAAGATAAAAAGAATGATTATTAAAAGAGATAAAACAAAAGGATGGCTCAAAATTCTCTTCATTGAGGCATATTCTAACACAAAAAAGCCTGAACAGCCAAGGGCTGCCAGACCTTTTTATCATTTTACCTATATTACATTGGCCTTTCTTCTTCTGAAGAAGGAGCAGAAGGAGTCTCTTCTGCTGGAGATTCCATTGGTGGGGATTCTACTGGAGGTTCGGGGGCTGCTGGAGTTTCTGGCATTGAAGGAGTTTCGGGCATTGGCGGAGCTTGAGGCATTGATGGCGCTTCTGGCTCCTGAGGAGCTTGTGGAGCGGCAGTCATTTCTTCTTCATTGACTCCCTTTTTCTTTGAGTTCCACCACAAGAGCAAACCAACCAGAACAGCCAGACCAATTATTACCCAGACCCATAGCATATATTGTTCTCCTTTCCTTATTAATTATTCTTACCTAATATTATACCTTAGGCGGTTTAAAATTAAAAACTATTTCCCTGTGGATAATTTTGATTTCAGGATTAAATATGGAAATACTATTACTGCCCTGAAGATTCTTTTCCCTCGCCAAGGCTCTAAAGCTAGCCGCCAGAGCCATTCCAAGCCGATTTTCCTTATACCCCTGGGGGCTCGCTTAATATTGTCGGAGATAAAATCAAAGGCGCCGCCAACTCCCATGGCTAATTTAACCGAAGGCATTTTATTCAAATTATTCTTAATCCATCTTTCCTGCTTGGGAGCACCTAAAGCAACAAAACAAATTACCGGTTCTTTTTTTGGTAAAACAGATTCATTTTGGCAAAAATCAATCTCTAAGCCAGGATATTTTTCTTTGAGTTTGAAAGATGCTTTTTCTGCTATTCCTTTTTTTCCGCCCAATAGGAAAACCGAATATCCTTGATTAGCCGCCTTTTGACAGATTAACTCCATTAAATCCACTCCAGCAATTCTCTTTTTAATTGGCTGGCCTAAAAACAAAGAAGCTAGAATTAAACCAATTCCATCGGGGATAGAAATATCAGCCTGGTTTAGGATTTTGTTAAACTCTTTATCTTCTTGAGCCTGAACCAGAAACTCCGGGTTGGGCGTGGTTAAATAGCTTTGTTTGCTGCTGTTTAAAAAACCCTCTATTTTTTCAAGGATTTCGTTTTCATCCAAATTATCAATTTTAACTCCAAGAATATTTGGCATAATCTATTCCTCTATTATCACTGCTTGAGTGCTAGAGCTTTGTTCAGCGCTAATTTCATCTGAAAGCGGCAAGACCGGAATCTCTGATTCTTCTTCTGTTTCTGATATTTCTCCTGTTGTCTCCGCTATTTCTTCTGCTACTTCTTCAACAATTGGTTCTGTTGAAGTTGCCTCTTCCAGTATTCCAGGACTCCCTTCTATTTCAACTATTTCTTCTGTTGAACTGGCTGTTTCTTCAATAATAGTTGGTTCGGTTGAAGTTGCTTCCCCTATTTCAAAAGGAGTTGTTGAAGTTGCTTCTTTAATTACAACGCTTCCTTCTGAAGTATTGGTACATTCACCTGAACTGGTCATGGAAACCCCATTTTCAATGTAGAAACAATATGGATTTCCACTCGCCCGGTCGTAAATGGTAATGCCGGTCTCTTCTACTCTATCTGCCTTAATCTTAATGCTTTTCGCCTCCACCACCTCCGCCTTCAACCTATCAACCGTCAATGTTCCATCATGGTCTATGATTAGTTTAAGGTCAGAGAGTTTCTTTCGTAGTTGTTCTATGTGGTCGTTTTCAACTAGATTACCATCTTGATCTTTAGAGATGGTTAATGTTTCTTTGAGTTGGTCTAATTCTTGTTTTAATGCTTTGACTCCTGCTAAGGCGTACGAAGCATAATCATACAAACTGACTGATTTCTTATCTTCTGAAAGAACTTGTTCCGGAACTTCTTCGGCAATGACTCCTAAATTAAGTTTCCTTTCTTCATTATCTATTATTTCTTGTTCATCGTTTATTGATTCCTTATACCGATACCGAGCAACATTAATTCCCTCTATTTCTTCTAAGATCTCTTGGTATTCTTCTTCTTCCAAATAGGTAATATCTGTTTTGTATTGTCCTGAAGAATAGACAGACCAGCCGTCTGCGATTGGATTACCTTTTCCTTGGCCTATTGTTAGGATGTGAGTCGGTGAAGTTGTTCCTATGCCGACATTACCATTATTAAGCATGGTCAGTATTGGTGTTGAAGAAGCATTGCGGATTAAGAAAGCGCTGGTTGTTGAAGTAGTACCATCGGTCTGGATACTTAATTTAGCATTGGGCGTTGTTGTTCCAATTCCAATATTGCCTCTTGAGGTGATAATGAAGAGGGGTGTTGTTGTTGATCCAAAAGAGATATCGCCATCCGAATTAATAGTCATTGACGGAGTTGATGTCGGGGCGTTAGTGATATCCAAAGTATCAATTATCTCTTGAACTCCTTTTAATGCTACACCGGCAACATCTAATGATTGAATACGATAATCAGAATCTCCTAGATTGAATTGTTCCCTAAAGTCCTCTGCGAATGGTGATATGTGCCTGTTGGTATCGTACGGATTAATACTTTCCTTAAATTGCCATTCTTTAAGATTCAACTGAGCTATACCGGTTAGAACATATTTGTCTTCAAAATTCTCTTTGAAGGTTGAATGTGATTCATTGGTCCAGGCAGAAAGACCGGCGGCCGTACCAGCGACTTTAAGAGTGTAGTTAGGCGAGGATGTTCCGATGCCGATATTACCTGATGATGTTTCAATCATAAAGGCAGACATATCATCGTTGGTTGAAGTGGCAATAGAGAATATTCCCTGGGGAGAAGTTGTCCCAATGCCGATGTTTCCATCCGTGCCAATAAAGAATCCTTCGTTTTGGTAGCCGGTCCTGAATTTGATAGCCCTGTTGCTGCCCGTGCCATCTGAGTATGTTCCAAATGTTAGCTCATTTTGAGTTCCTCCTCCTTCGTGGTTAAAGGCAATATTATCTACCTGAGGGGTGCTTCCCGATGATGTGGTTTTTAAGGTAAATGACATATCTATGGTATCAACGCTCTGTGACCAACCATTGGTTGCTTCCCATTCTGTGTCTGTTAGAGCAATTAAGTAGGTTCCTGTCATTTGGTTGTACCAACTGTCCATGGCGTCATCAAAAGCCCATTCCTGGGTATTAGTTGCTGTTGCGGTCCATGTTTCAGAGCCCCAGGTTGAGTTAGAATTGTACTTCCATGTTCCTCCGTCGTTTTTAACTATCTTTCTCCAGTTGGTTTGGGTTGTTGACGCAATAGCCCAGGTTGTTCTGTCGTCAAATGATGCTGCGTAATAGATTGTTTGCGAATCTAGTGTTTCCGTCACGCTGATTGAGTTAATATCTGTCCAGGCAGAACTATCTATTTGGCTGGTGTCGGTAGTGGTCAGGGTATAAAGCTGGTCTGTCGGACGGGTTGTTATTGTTGAACCCTCTACCTGTGTTGGCCCCTGGACTACACCGTCGCCGCCATCGCCACCTGTTCTTCCCGTTGGCTCATTGCTTGTTCCCCCAGTGCCTCCGCTGGCTGTTTTAGTCACTCCGCTGTCTGTCAGAGTTCCAGCGTATAGGATTAAAATATTCCCACCGCCCGAAGCGCCGCCGCCAGGATCACCATTCGCTGCTCCATTGTTTCCGCCGGCGCCACCGTTAGCGCCATTAGCTGTTATCTGCGAAGACGCTCCAAAAGTCAAATCGCCACCAACGACCAACACCAACAGACCGCCGGTTCCGGTTCCTCCCGAACTTCCGCCATTAATACCTGACCCGCCAGGATTTCCAGCACCGCCGCCAGCAGAATCGGCGTGTCCGTCGCCACCGCCATTGAGGGCATCGCTACCCGGTCCGCCATATGCGGTCCCGGCGGCAGTAGTCGAACCGCCATCAGCCTGAGCGCCGGAGCCCGGTCCGCCCGAAAAACATGTCCCAGCAGCTCCATCTCCGGTGCCGCCGCCGGCGCCGCTATGAGAGCCGCCGCTGCCACCTCCGCCGCTCTGATTTGTAACCCCATCATCTCCATTATCCCCAGCACCTTGCGAGCCTCTTCCTGTCCCTCCGGAAGCGCCAGTTTTCGCAATTGAAAAAATCTTCCCATCCCCGCTTATTCCCTGCTGATTAGCAATGACAGCAACAGAGGTTGTTCCTGTCCCAGCAAAGTCAGCCGCAGCCAGAGTATCTGTTTCTCCACTTTTAAACATAGGCAAACGAAGCCCTGTTGCAGAAACAGCTGAATCATCAGACGGCGAGTTACCTCCTCCTTTTCCGGCTGTTGGATCTGAATAACCTCCTTTGGCCGACATAGAAATCGTCCCATTGATAGTAGCGTTGCCGGAAACGTAAATGAGCATTCCTCTTCCGGCCTGGTCTACGCTTAGGGTTTTATCAGCATCAACGGTTAAAGATGAATATTGCTTGACAACCATATCACCATCGTAGGAACCATCCTTATTTAAAACCTCCAGGTTAGTATTTGAAGAAATAGTCTCTGCCCCATCAGAGTCATCGCCAAAATAGTTGCCGGTGACAACAGCGTCGTTAACCTGCGCTACTCCGCTAGCACCGAACTTCGTACAATAAATCGCCCAATCTCCGCTGGCTATAGCATTGGTATCGGTAAAGTCAACAGTTGTTGAAGCGGTAATGGTTGTTTGTCCGGCAGGATCGGCAGTGATATCAGCTTTTCCTGTTTCTGAAGTAGCATTGTTAATAACTCGGCAGCCTTTTTTAATCTTATGCGTAGCGCTCCAGGTGCCAGAACCAAGAGTCAGGGTAATAGAGCTTCCATTAGTAGCAGATGGTGTTAAGGTGACGGAATAGGCCAGGTCTTCCTGAGTAAATTTAGATTCATCAGCGCTGTCAAAATCAATTGATGAATCTGATTGATAGGAACTTGTTAGAGAAAGGCCGCCTTTTTCGTAGTTATCTGTGTCAGTATAGGATGAGTACAAATTAACAGAACCCGGACCTAAATGAATATCTTTCCAGCGCAAAGTGGTAGAACCAAGTTCGTAGATATTATCTGCATCTGGACCTAAATCGCCTGCTATCTGAAATTTGAAGTCCTGGGGGGTAGAAGTTCCTATGCCGACATTGCCATTGTTATCTATGACCAGTATTTGTTGATTGGTTGATGTTGCTACCTGAAGAAGTTTATCTGTCGCGTTGGTTCCATTAATTGATAGTTTGTAGTCAGGAGTGGTTGTTCCTATTCCTATATTAGTATCGGCTGTAACAATAAGGGTATTATCTATTGTGGAAGCAGTTGTTGACGATACCTGAAAAAGGAAGCTATCCCCTGTCAGAGAGCCGGCGCTGGCGGTGACTGATAAAGAGGCATCTGGCGTTGTTGTCCCGATACCAACGTTACCAGCGATATCAAACCTAATCCTTTCTGAACCACCAATAGTAAAACCTAAATCATTATTATTATCTGAAGTAATATTACTTTGAGCTGAATCTGCTGTAAAAACAAGTCGATTTGAGCCGTTGTAACGCAGGTAAAAGGGTTTTGAACTCGCGCTTCCGGAATCAAATACTACATATCCGCCTGTCACATGAAAAATATCTTCCGGACTCGCTGTTCCAATCCCGACATTCCCATCTGCCGTTACTACAAAAACATCATTCATTGAAGCATCAGTCGTGCTGGCCACTTGAAATAAGAATTGATTGCCTGTTAGAGAACCTGCTGATGCTGTGACCGATAAAGAGGCGTCTGGAGTGGTGGTGCCAATACCGACGTTGCCGGAATTAAAAAACGATGTAATAGCTCCGCCTGATTCTTCTAATCTTAATCCCTCTACACCGCCAGCAATAAGGGAAAGTTGGTCATCTGTTGCCGCACCTATGCCCGTATCTGTATCGCTACCCAAAGCGTATACCGGATTAGTAGCACTCTTAGCTTCGTTCATTAAGCGGAATCCTTCTGCGTCAGCTGACCTTATCGCTTCCGTATCTCCCCCGAAATGAACAGCATTATTACCAGCTACAGACACCCTTAAAGAATTGTCCGCGCTTTCATAAAACCCCGTATTCCCATCGCCAAAAGCTAAACTTGGATTAGATACATCGTTCATAGAAGGTAAAAGAACTTGTCCCGTTGTGCTATCAATTTTCAAGGCGAAACCCTCGCCTACAGCAGATGTAGAAGTAGTCACGACAAATGTTCCTTGTGGCGTTGTTGTCCCGATGCCGACGTTACCGCTACCCTCAACTGTAAAGAAAACTTCGTCATTATTTGTTCCTCCGATAGCCCTAAAAACCTGATTTTCATTGCCAACCGCTGCAACGTAATAATTGTTTTGGGTAATGTAATGATTAGCAGAACCCCAATTTATATAGTCGCCTTCAGCGTCCAATTCTATATTCCCATCAAATAAACTATCTCCAACAACATGGAGTTTCTCGCTTGGACTCGCCGTCCCAATCCCCACATTCCCATCTGCATTAACAACTAAGGCATTAGTTATTGTAGAATTAGTAGTACTTGATACTTGGAATAGGAATTGGTTGCCTGTTAGAGAACCTGCGCTGGCGGTGACTGATAAGGAGGCATCTGGAGTGGTAGTGCCGATGCCGACATTGCCGTTATTTTTAACTATAAACCTGTCTCCGTCATTTGCGTCATCGCTGCTTAACATTAAGAAATCGGCTGAGCCTCCTCCACTATCGCTTATTTCAAGCCAGGCTTCTGCTGCTGCTTCTCCAATAGCAACTTGCCCGTCTGACCCTGATACAACAAACTCATAATTATTTACCATAAATGCGTATCCATGAGTACTATCTACCCTAAGACCTGGTGTACTCCCCGCAGCGACGTATAACCTATAATCACTTGGCACCTCCGTTCCAATTCCAACCTTTCCTAAACTATTTATTATTAAAGCTGTCGTGGTGGCGACTTCGTTAGGCGTCGTTGAAGCGACTACGAATAGAGGTCTGCTGCTGGCTGAGGTGCTGTGGACAGAAAGTTCTGCAAATGGACTCGTTGTCCCGATGCCGACGTTGCCGGTTACATCCTTAATAGTAACTGCATTACTTACTCCACCGACATTTATCCGCACATCATCATAGTCAGTGCTTCCCAGTATTATATTATCGCTTGATTCAACCACCAAAGCAGTCTTTGCTATTCCCGAATTATCTTTAATATATAACGCCTGTGAATTGTCTAATAACATTCCCCCGCCTGAAACATGCAATTTTTTACCCGGACTATCCGTTCCTATACCCACATTTCCATCTGCTGTAACAACCAAAGCATTGGTTATTGTAGAATTAGTTGTGCTAGATATCTGGAACAGGAATTGATTGCCTGTTAGAGAACCGGCGCTGGCAGTGACTGAAAGAGAGGCGTCCGGAGTGGTTGTCCCAATACCGACGTTGCCGTCTCCCGTAAACCTAACTAGTTCAGTAGCATCCATATAAAATATATGGTCATAGGTAGGGTCATTAGTATAGTATTTTATTCCTCCTCCATTATTAAACGAAATTCCGGAAATATCATCTGTTCCAAGAGTACCAGAATAGTTTTGTAGGCTTAGAACGGCAGAAGCATTTGTATCGCTTGCAACAATTTTAGTACCACTAACTATGTATCCCGCACTCTTAACCACAAACAAATTGTCGTTGGTTGAAGTTCCGACCTTGAATAGATCCTCTGTTCCTCCGGACTGGCGGGCAACGGTTAAAAGAGCGTTCGGAGCAGTGGTGGCAATGCCGACGTTGCCGGAGCCGTCTATTGTCAATCTGGTTGTTAATTCATCTTTGTCGCGGATATAGAAACTATCAGGATTATCATCAACTATTAATTGGAATCTTCCGCCGGTTGCTGAAGTATTGTGCATTTCCACAATAACATCATCAGTACTAGCGGTCTCTATATGAAACAAACTTTCAGGACCAATTGTCCCAATACCGATATTGCCGTTACTTCCTTGTATGACAAACGAGTTGGTTTTGCCGCTGCTTTCAAAGATAAAATCCATATCAACGCCATTATCATTAAATATGGTTTCTGCCCGACCAACCGCGCCGCTACCAACATAACCTTTCATATTAATAAATTTTCTTTCAGTCCCATCGATTAATCCAACGAGCTCCAGTCTCCCTGATTCATCTCCATTAGAAACATCGCTCGCTCCACCATAAATATTGGCAAAAGTATTTTCCACGCCAGCGTCATCATTTCCGACAAATCTCAAATTACCATAACCATCATTATCAGCCGGAGTTGCTCTTTTGCTGACAAAGTAAATACGGGCAGGATTAGTATTATCACTATTTTTTTCTAATTTAATATGCGCTTCGTCAGAAGCGTCAGACCATATGTGCAATAATTCATCCGGACTCGTTGTGCCAATACCGATGTTGCCGTTAGAATCTATACGAATCCCTTCATTCCCGCCATCTCCACTCAACCAATTACTATTTAAGACAATGTTTCCGCTATTCATATTTATTCCAGCGCCTCCGCCATCGCTTTCAATATGTAAGGCCGCACCACTTCCGTCTTGGTCAAGATAAAGTCCGTAACTACTCCCGTCATTCTCTATTTCAACAGCAGGTTTATCAGACGAAGCATTATCCACCAAAATTTTAACGAGCCTACTGTTAGCGTTAGTGATTGCCGCGTCTGAAGTAATAAACAGAGCATAGTCAGAAGCCGCCAACACTCCATCTTGGGTTACAGTCAAAGCAGTTCCTGTGCCATCATTGTCAACAAACAATACTGGATTATTCAAAGACTGTTCTACTTCAAATAACGCTTCTGGACTTTCCGTCCCTATTCCTACATTCCCATCCGCATTAACTACCAAAGCGTTGTTAATTGTAGAATTGGTTGTGCTAGATACTTGGAATAGGAATTGATTACCTGTCAGAGAACCTGCGCTGGCGGTGACTGATAAGGAGGCGTCTGGCGTTGTTGTACCAATGCCAATGTTACCATCGTTTTTTATAAACACCTGGCCTGCATTAAAATCAAAATCAGAAGTTGATCCCTGATCCTTAATCGTCAAGAACATATCTGAGCCATTATATATCTCCAACCGGTCGTCGGTGGTTTCGTCATATTTAATCTCAAAATCACGACCTGCTCCAAACCCTAAATCAAAGTCATCGTATATACGAAATTCATCAGCCGCCCAAGTAACAATTGATGTACCAGATGCTCTTAAATAACCTCGCTCAACTCCATCATTGGTCATATCTATATAAAATTCTCCGCTGCTATCTAAATATAATTCGCCATAATCGTCATCTTGGTCATCATATCCGTACAATCTTATGCCCACATTATCTGCCTGCTGTTCAACCGATAAAACCGTCTTCGGACTCGTTGTCCCAATGCCGACGTTGCCGCTAATTATCATTGATCCTGCCCCTGGGTCTGTAGCTACATAACTACTTCCCAAAGCTAGACCGCCAGAGTTATGCATTCTTAAGACATGCCCGCCCATAGCACCCCATAAATAGAATGCATCGCCACTATCGTAATTACCCATTTCCCATTTAATCGTGCCACTACGATAAAAATTTATACTGCTCTGGTCCGTTGAATCAACTCCTATTCTTGCTACAGTCCCCGCAGAATAAACATGAAGTAACTGGTCCGGACTCGACGTCCCCACCCCCACATTCCCTCCATCAAGAATAGTAAAGACCTCTGTATTATCGTCTAGGACATTAAGCAGGTCTCCGGATGAACTCTGGTCTATGGTTAAAGCAGTTTCTGTTGTTGTTGCCCTGATGATGGTGTATCCCTTAAGTTCAATTAAATCATTGTTAGGGGCATCGCCCATATAGGAATTACCCTCAACGTAGAGGTCGGCAGTAATGGTTGTTGAAGCCTGGGTGATATTGCCTGAGATAATAATATTCCCTTGGGAAAAAACATCACCTTCTTTATCAACTCTGAATTTCCAGGTGCCATTGTCAGCAATGGCTAAAAGATTAGCATCAGCAACAGCGTTAGCTGGATTGATATAGATGGGAGAATCATCAAC
>CAZQUN010000004.1:0-72273 GCA_964596615.1 uncultured Candidatus Saccharibacteria bacterium | reverse complement strand
TAATCTGGAAAAATCCATTTTATCAACTTTGGTCTATTACGATGTTTTAGAAAAACCTTTGACCGGGATTGAAGTTTTTAAGTGTCTCATTTCAAAAAAGAGAAATAATCTGTATCAGGTTTTAGAAATCTTGGAAAACAGTTCTGAACTAAATAATTTTATTAAACAAAAAAACGGCTTCTATTTCCTTAAAAACAGAGAAGAAATTATTAACCAAAGAATTGAAAGACAGAAAATCGCAGACAGAAAATGGAAAAAAGCCAGACGAATAATTAGGGCCCTTCAAGTCACTCCCTTTGTCCGAATGATTGCCATTAGCGGCTCTCTGGCAATGAACAACCCTAAAAAAGAATCTGATATTGATTTGTTGATTGTATCAAAATCAGGAAGGATTTGGACTTGTCGAGGATTGGTTACTCTTTTCTGTCATTTAATTAGACAGCGCCGTCATGGGAAATTAACTCAGGACCGAATTTGTCTTAATCACTATTTAACCGATAATTCATTAAAAATTCCTTTCAGGAGCCTGTATAATGCCCAAACCTATATTCATTTAGTCCCAATTTTAGAAATTGAAAAGGGGATTTACAGGAAATTCCAAAAAGCCAATCAATGGATTAATCAGTATTTGTCTTTTTGTCCCAGAAAAGAAAAAGGATATTTGAAAATAATTAAACTTAATTCTCTTTTTATTTTCACCAGAAGGTTAAGAGAATTTTTTCTTAATGGAAGAATAGGGGACTGGCTTGAATTAATTTTTAAAAGATTCCAGGAGAAAAGAATTAAAAAAGATCCTTTGACCTATCGGTCGGGAGGAAGGGTTGTTTTTGATGATAGCCAATTGGAATTTCATCCTGATTCTCCTGAAAAAGAAGTTTTGAAAAAGTATAATCTTAGGATGAGAGGATTAGGATTTGAAGAATTAGGTCAGGAAACAGATTCCGGCTTGACAATTTAATAGTTTTTGTTAAGATAGAATATATTCTAAAGAAATGACAAAAGACAATAAATAATAAACTTTGTTTAATGTTTATTGTTTTTTGTTTATAAACCCCTATGGATATCAAACCATTAGCAGATCGGGTTCTAATTGAACCAATTTCAACAGAAGAAAAGACCAAATCCGGCATTATTCTGCCTGATACGGCTGATAAAGAAAAGCCGGAGCAGGGCAAGGTTATTGCCGTTGGTCCGGGTAAAAAAGATAAACCCGTCAGCGTTAAAGTTGGCGATATTGTTTTATTCACCAAATATGGTCCAAACGAAATTAAGATTGATAATAAAGAATATTTGATTGCCAAGGAGGAAGATATTCTTGCAATATTAGATAAATAAAACTATGGCTAAACAAATTAAGTATAATGAACAAGCAAGGAGGAAATTAAAAAAAGGTGTTGATAAACTAGCTAACGCCGTTAAGGTTACCTTGGGTCCGAAAGGACGCAATGTTGTCCTGGATAAAGGTTTTGGTTCTCCGGAAATTACTAATGACGGGGTAACTATTGCCAAAGAAATTGAATTAGAGAATAAGTTTGAAAATATTGGCGCTGAATTAGTTAAAGAAGTTGCTTCCAAGACCAATGATTTGGCTGGTGACGGAACAACAACGGCAACTCTTTTAACCCAGGCTATGGTTGCCCAGGGACTTAAAAATGTCGCTGCTGGAGCTAATCCTTTATCCATTAAAAAAGGAATGGAAGAGGGAGTTAAGGCTGTTATTCAATATTTGAAAAAAATGGCTAAGCCTTTATCAGGCAAATCTGAAATTGCCCAGGTAGCAACTATTTCAGCTGAAGATCCAAAGGTTGGCGAGTTAATTGCCGAGGCCATCCAGGAAATTGGCAAAGACGGCGTTATTACCGTCGAAGAATCACAAACCTTTGGACTTTCCAAAGAAACCGTTAAGGGAATGAGATTTGACCGGGGATACATTTCTCCCTATATGATTACCAGTCCGGAAAAAATGCAGGCTGATTACGAAGACCCATATGTTTTAATTACTGACAAAAAAATCTCCAGCATTCAGGATCTTTTGCCTTTATTAGAGAAAGTCAGCCAAACCGGCAAAAAAGACCTGGTTGTTATCGTTGAAGATGTTGACGGTGATGCTTTGGCAACTCTGGTTGTCAACAAGCTGAGGGGAACTTTTAATGCCTTGGCTATTAAAGCTCCTGGTTTTGGCGACCGAAGAAAAGAAATGTTGGAAGATATTGCTGTTTTAACCGGCGCTCAGGTCATTTCCGAAGAAGTTGGTTTGAAATTAGAAACAACTGAATTAAAACAGCTTGGCCGAGCGAGAAGAGTTTTATCTGATAAAGAAAACACAACCATTGTTGAGGGCAAAGGTAAAAGACCGGAAATTGAAGGAAGAATTGAACAAATTAAAAGAGAACTGGAACAAACTGATTCTGATTTTGATAAAGAGAAATTACAGGAACGCTTGGCCAAATTAGCCGGCGGAGTCGCTGTGATTAAAGTCGGCGCTGCAACTGAATCAGAACAGAAATACAAGCAGGCTAAAATTGAAGATGCTGTTAACGCAACCAAAGCTGCGGTGGCTGAAGGAATTGTTCCTGGCGGCGGCGTTGCCTTAATTAGAGGATTAAAAGCTCTAGATGAAGTCAAAGTCAGGGGAGATGCTAAAATTGGTTTAGCAATTCTGAAAAGAGCATTAGAAGAGCCATTGAGGCAAATTGCTGAGAATGCCGGTTTAGACGGCGCTGTTGTTGCTGATGAAGTTAAAAAGAAATCTGGTGGCTACGGATACAATGCTTCTAAGAATAAATATCAGGACTTATTTGATGCCGGGGTTATGGATCCGGTCAGAGTAACTCGTTCTGCTCTGGAAAATGCCACTTCAGCCGCTTCTATGTTCTTAACAACCGAAGTAGTTGTGACTGATTTACCGGAAAAAAAGGAAGCTGCTCCGGCAATGCCCGCCGGCGGTATGGGTGGCGGAATGCCAGGAATGATGTAAAATATTGTATAACGCGAAAGCAGCCGTCCTTTTTCGTTAAGGAGCGGCTGCTTTTTATTCCCTTTGGCGGAATATTTTTTTAAATCCGTCGATGAAACTCATAACAAAAAGAGAGATCAAGCCGCCAAAAAAAATTAAAATTAATGCCAGAACAAAAAGAAGTCTGTTGGGATCTTCAACCTTTTCTTTTATGGCTCTCTCCTTGTTTAATATATTAAGAACTTTCTTTTAATATATAACATAAGGATAGTTTGTCAATTATTGATTTTAAGTATAAAAGAGGTATAATAAAATTAGAATTAATATAAGGAGAAAACAATATGAGTATATTTTTATGGGTCATTATCGGTCTGGTCGCTGTTATAGCTTTCTGGCCAATTGGAATCTATAACGGCCTGATTAAATTCAGAAACCGAACTGATGAAGCCTGGTCTGATATTGATGTTCAGTTAAAGAGGCGATATAATCTGATTCCTAATTTAGTTGAAACAGTTAAGGGTTATGCTAAGCATGAAAGAGAAGTTTTAGAAAGAGTAACCGAGGCCAGAACTAAAGCAATGGGAGCTCAGAATCCAGAAGAAAAAGGACAAGCGGAAAATATGTTGACCGGCGCTCTGAAAACATTGTTTGCTGTCGCAGAAAGCTATCCTGATTTAAAAGCCAATCAGAATTTTCTTGAACTCCAAAGAGAACTATCTGATACAGAGAATAAGATTCAGGCAGCCAGAAGATTCTATAACGGTAATGTCCGTGATTTCAACATTAAAATCGAGACATTTCCCAATAATATGGTTGCTGGCATGCTTGGATTCACCAAAAGAGACTTCTTTGAATTAGCAGGAGAGGCCGAGCGCGGACCAGTTAAAGTTGAGTTCTAAATAGAATATTTTAAGAGGAGGATGGAAAGGAGGTATCTATGTCTATTGATATAGATGATCAGGAAGCATTACTACAAGACTTAAGTAAAAATCCTGTAGACTGGATAGAGTCATATATTCACGAGTGTCCCTACTGCAGAGCCCGGCTCCTTGTTCATACAGGAGGAAATGGAAGTATATGCAAAAACGGCTGCTTTAGTAAACAAAATCAAAAATAAAAAACATCCTCCTCCTTCTCCTAAAGTATTCTATGGCTACTTTATACACTCACAAAGACGCTAATATCCGTCGAACCTGGTTTTTAATGACATTTTTCTTGATTTTTGTTATTGGCTTGGGCTGGGTTTTTTCCTATCAATTTAACAGCCCAATCATTTTAATTATTGCCGTTATATTTAGTACTCTAATGAGTTTTACTTCCTATTGGTATTCGGATAAGATTGTTTTGGCCATTAGTAGAGCTAAAGAGATTAAAAAATCAGACAATCCGGAACTTTATCGAATTGTTGAGAATCTTTGCATTACTGCCGGTTTGCCTTTACCTAAAATATATATTATTCAAGAAATGTCGCCCAATTCTTTTGCCACCGGCAGAAATCCGGAAAAAGCAGTAATTGCAGTAACAAGGGGACTTCTTGAAAAACTGGAAAAGAGTGAACTAGAAGGAGTTATTGCCCATGAATTATCTCACATTGGCAATCGGGATATCCTTTTACAGACCGTTGTTGTGGTTTTAGTTGGAATGGTTGTTTTGCTCTCTGATTGGTTTTTAAGATGGAGTATTTTTGGCGGGAAAAGAAGAGGTAGCCGGGAAAGCGGCCAACTTGCCGCTATCATGGCAATTATTGGAATATCTCTGGCAATTCTATCACCCTTGTTTGCCAAATTAATTCAATTATCTATTTCAAGAAAAAGAGAGTTTTTAGCAGATGCTGACGGAGCACTATTAACCCGTTATCCGGAAGGATTGGCCAGAGCTTTGGAAAAGATTTCAAAAGATTCAACTCCATTAAAAGTAGCTAACAAGGCTACGGCTCACATGTATATTTCAAATCCTTTTAAAGGAAAAAAGGTCGCTAAATGGTTTTTATCTCATCCGCCTGTTGAAAAAAGAATTAAGAATTTAAGAGGGATGAGGATGTAATATGGAAACAACTATTCTTATTTTCGGTGACAGTATTACTTTAGGAGCTTTTGATTATGAATGTGGAGGATGGACCATTCGCTTAAAAAAATATTTTAAAAACCATGAAATCTATAATCTGGGTGTTTCTGGAGATACTACCAATGATTTACTAAAAAGATTTAAATTAGAAGTAAAGACCAGGAAACCAAGGTCCAATCGGCCGCTCGTTATAATCTTTGCTATCGGGGTAAATGATTCTTATTATATAAACTCTGAAAATAATCCGGGAACCACTCTAAAGAAATTCGAGAAAAACTTGGTAGAATTATTAAACCAGGCAAAAAATTTTACCGAAAAAATTATCTTTGTTGGTCCAACTAAAGCAGACGAATCAAAAACATTGCCCATTCCTTGGGCAAAGAATATATATTATACCAACGAGAACATAATTAAATATGATTCAGTTATAGAAAAATTTTGCCGGGAAAATAAGGTTCATTTCATCAATACCCTTGATTTATTAAATAAAGACAAAGACCTAGAAGATGGACTACATCCTAATTCAAAAGGCCATCAGAAAATATTTAAAAGGGTTAAAGAATTTTTAGTAAGTAATAAGCTAATTGAAAAATAATATGCCCGTATATAATAAACTAGTTCGGGATTTAATCCCTGAGATTATAAGAAAAAATGGAGGAGTTTCTAAAACCAGGATTCTTAATAAAAAAGAATACCAATTAGAATTATTAAAAAAGTTAGTTGAAGAATCTAAAGAAGCCCTAGAAGCCAAAGGCAGCAAAAAAGATTTAACCAAAGAAATAGGCGATGTAATAGAGGTTTTAGAAGCAATTGAAAAAGCATATAATTTAGATAAAAAGGAGATTTTGAAGACAAAGAAAGAAAGACGAAAGAAAAGGGGTGGTTTTAAAAAACAAATCTTTTTAGAAAAAACTAATTGAAAGGTAAAATTATGGGATGGTTTTCAAGCCCAAAAAAAATAAAGCGGGATGAATTCAAAAAGACGTTAAAAGATATTCCGCAATTATCACAAAAGGAAAGGGCCTATGTTGAGGGTATTTTCCGAAACCCCAGCAAAAAAGGGTTAACAAAGCGCGAAATAGAAAAAGAAATAAATCAGTTAAGAAGAGATACTGACGACCCGATTAGTTCACACGAGGCTAGTAAATTAAAACAGGCCTTAGAAAAATCTCTTCAGGAAGAAAAGAAATAAACTAAGGCAATGAAGCGAGGAAGGGTGACTGAGTGGCCGAAAGTGCTTGCTTGGAAAGCAAGTGTGTCAGCAATGGCACCATGGGTTCGAATCCCATCCCTTCCGCAAATGACCTTAAAACAATTACAAAAACAAGTTGATAAATGGGTTAATCGGTTTACAGAAGGATATTGGAAACCGCATGAAATTTTAGCGCGCTTAACCGAAGAAACAGGCGAACTTGCCAGAGAAATTAATAATCTTTACGGACCGAAGAAAAAGAAAAAAACGGAAAGCGTTAATGAACTAGGGGACGAAATCGCCGACGTTATTTTCACCCTGGCTTGTTTGGCTAATTCTAAGAATATTGATTTGGATAAATCTTTTCAAAAGATGATGGACAAACTAAACAAGAGAGACAAAAACCGTTGGGAGAAAAAGAAGTAATAATATGAAAATCAAGCATAAAGAACTTCACCGGATTACTTCTACTGCCATTATTTACCGAAAGTGGGGGAAAGATATTAAATACTTAATTACCCAAAGAAGTTTTGATAAAAAAGCTTTTCCGGGAGAATGGACTGTTCCAGGCGGGGGACTGGAAACTGATGACTATACTAAAACTCCAAAAACAACTGAAGATCTCTGGTATTTTGCTGTTGAAAAGTCTTTAAGAAGAGAGGTTAAGGAAGAAGTTAATCTGGAAGTCGGAAAAATCAAATATCTGCTTGATATGGCCTTTATCCGACCAGATGGAATACCGGTCATCGTTTTGAGTTTCTACTGTCCTTACAAGTCGGGCGGAGTTAAATTAGATGAGGATAATATTGATTTTGCCTGGGTGACTTACCAGGAGGCCAAGAAATATAGTTTAATCGGCGGAATCTTGGAAGAAATTGAAATGGTTGATAAAATATTAAAAGGGAGGAATAAAGATAGTGTTAAATACCGACGCTAAAAAAACTCTAAGTAAAACAAATAAGAAACTATCTTTTATCATAGGCGGCATTATTGGCTTAATTTTACTGGCTTCTTTTGCTCTGGCTGGTTGGTATTATTTTTCTCGTCAGGAAAAAGATAATAAATTCAACGAATTCGGCCATCCCTTCTCGGTTTGGGGCATTGCAAACATATTTGCTGAAGAAAAGATTGCTGATGATCTAAAGCATATGAACCAATTAGGTATAATCTCTTTCAAGGCCCATTCAACTCTAAGCTGGGGGCTTTATCAAGGCAAGGATCCTTGGTCTTTTGCCGACACTACCATAGCTGAAGCAAAAAAATACGGTGTTGAGCCTATTTTTACTATAACTCCTATGAAAGGAATCGAAGATAAGAACGAACTTCCGAAAACTCAGGTAGAGATGAATGACTATAAGAGATATGTAAGAGATGTAGTTACAAGATACAAGGATAATGTAGATACATGGGAAATTGTTAATGAACTTTCTGCGCATTGGAGCGATTCATGGGAAAATTATGCAGAGTTATTGATGGTTACTGTTCCAGAAATAAAGTCGATCCAACCAAACGCAAAAATTGTCATGCCTGGACCAGCAACAGATTTGTTTAATTCTGGTAATAGCGACCCAGAAGCAGTCAGAATTGTATTGGAAAACCTTGATCCTAATACCAAGTGGTTTGATTATATCGATCCACATTTTTTAGGTGCTGGTGATCCATCCTCATCTGGAAAAAAAGACAGGTATCTTGATATGATTGAATGGACGAATTATTTCAAAAATGTTTTGAATAAGTTTGGATATAATGATGTGGGCTGGTTTACAGAAATAAAAACTTGTGGAGGAGAAGGGTTTAGCGCAACAGAAAAAGAACAAGCAATCGATCTAATCAAAAAATATATTGTAGGATCAGCTCTTGGCTATGACCAAATACACAATAATGGCCAGATAATGCAGAAAGATATGCCAAGAAAATGGGAGCAAGAATATAGATTATATGATGGGTTGGTTTATAGTCCAGAATTTAATAATGGTCTTGACTCGAAAAAACTTGCATATTATTCAACAAAAAAAATAATTGAAAAACTTGAAGGCTTTGACAAGGATAAAACAAAAACAATCAAACAGAACGAAAATGGCACCTTTTTATATAAATTCACGGTTGACGGTAAATTAATCTGGGTTGCCTGGAATGATAATTCCCAAGAAACACAAGCCACAATTTCAGACCTAAATTCAAAACAAGTAAAAATCGCAGGGGCGGTGCCAAAATACGAAACAGGAGAAGAGGTGACTGATTATAATACCGCATTTGAGACCGAGACTAAAAATGTCAATAATGGGGAAGTGACTTTAATTCTTAGTCCAAACCCTATTTTTATTGAGGAGGAATGAAAAATAATAGAATATAAACTAAAAGTAAATATAAATTAAAATGAAAGGAGGTGAAAATAATATGAACGAAGAAAAAAGAATTTTTAAATGGTATCCAATTTTAATGCTCGTGGTATCTTTGCTTTGGATTTTTTCTACTCTAATAGGATTGATGGGTTTTGAGCCATCAGGCGGACTTGGCATGATAATTATATTTATTTATGCAACAACTAACACGGCACTGATGGTACCACTTAGTATAATAATCTTGATTATTATACTTGTGAAAAAGATTGAAAAAATTGCCTTATTATTACCGGGGACCGTGATCCTTTCTGACCTTGTGGTTTTTTATTTAAATTTGTTGAATTTAGATACCGTAGAAAAATTGGTCTGGATATTGTCATCGTTAATAATCGTTGTTGTATCCATCAAACTTATTAAAAGGTAAAATAATATAGACGAAATAACAAAACAAATAAAAAAACATGTTCCAAGAACAACAAAACATACAACAACAGGATATAAATAACACAAATACGCCTGGTATCTTTGGCGGAAAAGGCAGGGAATTATTAATTCTAGCAGCCAGCGCTTTAGTTTTAGCTCTTTTGGCAGGAACTATCTGGTACTTTTTTCTTCGGGAAGAAACTTGTCAAGATCAAAATGGCGCCAGTTGTAGCGGGGAATCTGAAGAAAGCCTCACTAAACGTCAAATAAACATAGTTTTTGATATACACTCGCACGCAGATTTCTTTACCGAAGCGTTTGGAGGCTCTCCTAGTCTTGAAATGAACAGACGAATATTTCAATCTCAGCTAGATGATCTTGAATGGCTCTTGGACTTAACAGATCAATATGGAGCAAAAATATCATTCCTAAGTGTAGCACCGTGGGCAGAGTTATGTCTTGATGATGTCAACCACAACAATAAGTGTTTTTCTATTATAAATGAGCTTTATCAAAGTGGAGGTTTAATTGGATTTCATTCTCACAATTATGAATATCTTGGCTCGTTGAATAAATGGGCTCAGGCAGAAACTTATCGTATGTCTTCAGAAGAAATAAAACAACTTCTTGAAGAAAATATTGATTTTGTCAAGCAACTTATTGAGCGGGCGTTAGGAATCACAGGAGAATCAGGAATCATGAATGCAATGTTAGCTTACGGTTCTGATCTTCCAAAAGATACTGTTGAAAAACACGAACTCATCGAAGAATTAGGCTTTTTAATGAAAGAAGGAGGAGAGGAAAAGGAGCTTGTAAGATACTTTAATCACCCTCCGTTTAATCCTTTTAGGCCTGGTGCTTCAAGAACCAGCGAAGATCTTAATGCTAAAATATTGAACATACCACAATACGGCATTTATACCACTGAAAACGGCATGTGCACCTGGACCAACGGTATAGAAGAATGCCTTACAAAACACCTTGGCATAGAAGGTTTGGATGTCGGCATCAACCATCAAAAAGCAATGTTTTTGGAATTATACTTAAATTGGATGCTTAGCAAAGATGATAAAGTCTGGGCTTATGGCTGGGGTTCGCATGTCCATGATTGGGAAGCGAAGGACACAGGCAATAGACAAAGATTACAGGATATGCTCCAATGGCTTTCAGATAACTTTGTCAGTAAAGGAATTGCTAAATTCTCAAACTACAGAGGCGTCTTGGAAGAATATGAAGAATGGGAGGTAGAGAATCCAGGCGTTTCCTCTTTTAATTATCCGTTAGAGTATACGGACTACAATGCTTATCCTTATTATGAATGGGTTAATAAATATTTAAGAAATAGTGTTGTCAAGGAAGAGATTTCTGCAAAAGAGGGGATTAGTGCCTATTCAATGTTGTCGGGCGATTATCAGTTTATCTTGGCTTTTTCTGATAAAACCACGGATACGGACCTAGATTTATCAAACTTTTTCTCAGAACAAAATATTCAGAGGGTATTTCTTGAAACAGGCGACACAGATACTCTTAATCCATCATCGATTACTCTTGACCAAAGACCAGTAGTATTTTGTACTCCAAGTGATTGTCAGGCAATTATTGACCAAGAAGGACCAACTCCACAACCAGATGGTAAATGCGGCGACGGAACATGCCAAGGCCCCGAAACTTCACAGAATTGTCCAAAGGATTGTAGTGGAGCTGCCCCTTCGCCTCCACAGCTTCCAGGAGGAGAATGTGGTGATGGAGTCTGTGCTGGACCCGAAGATGCAACTAAATGCCCAGCGGATTGTCAATGAGAATATAGGGGCCGAATTATAAATATAAATTAAGAAAGTGAAATAATATGTTTGACAAACTAAAAGAAAATTGGACAACAAAGAAAGGCTCAATAGCGGGTCCCATTTTGGGGTTTGGTATAGGTTTTTTTCTTGCCGCAGTTTTGTGGAATATAAAGGAGGGTAAAGAGTTAATGACTATGGATAAGGCCGTTTGGCTTTTTGTGACCTGGATTAGTGTATCAATAATAGTGACTATTTTAGAATTATATCGCAGGAGAAAATACAATCTTAAATAACAAAAAAACTAAAATAATTAATATTAAAAAAATGAACCAAGAAGAACAAAACATACAACAAAATATAAATAATATAAATGCGCCTGGTATTTTTGGCGGGAAAGGCAGGGAATTATTAATTCTAGCAACCAGCGCTTTAGTTTTAGCTCTTTTAGCAGGAACTATCTGGTACTTTTTTCTTCGGGAAAAAGAAGGTTTAAGCGGTGGCTGGTCAGAAGCCAATAGGTTAACTCAAGATAGTGCTGTTTCAGCCCTGGGGCCTAACTTTGTCCATAACCTAGCCATTGAAGACAATAATATCTATCTCGCTTTTAGTGATGGTAGAGACGGTAATCCAGAGATCTATTTTAAATATTCAAATGATTTGGGGGATACTTGGTCAGAAGACATCAGAATAACCAATAACTCCGGGATATCATGGGTGCCTTCAATAGCTGTTTCAGATAATTACGTCCATCTTGCCTGGAACGAAGATAAAGATGGAAATCAGGAAAATTATTATATTCGCTCTACTGATGGGGGAGAGACCTGGGAAGAGCCAGTAAGAATTTCTAACACCTCGGGTAAATCTTGGGCAGCAGATATAGCTGCTGACGGAGATAATGTCTATATTTCCTGGCAGGAACAGGATGCTAGGAGCATATATTTCAGCCATTCATCTGATAAGGGCAACTCATGGAAAGAAACTAAGGCCATTGTCACCTGTGATTCTCAGATGCCGGAAAGACCAAATTTGCTCATTGATGAAAATCTGACGCTTCATATAGCATACTATTTCTGCGAAGGCGATGGTGATGCCTATTATATTAACTCGGCTGATTATGGTCTGAGCTGGACTAATCCAGTCAAGATCTTAAACGAATCAACCAGCCAGGCAAACGGCCTGCCAACTATTACTATTGATGAAGAAGGGAGATTACATACTATATTACTTATTGGGACAAAAACATTAGTCGGCAAAGAGTATAAAACCGACTTAGAGGTTCACTATTTGAATTCTAGCGATAATGGCAAGAGCTGGGGAAACCAGATGAAATTGAGCGAAGGGGATAATAATTCAAGTCAGCCGATTATTGTTTATGGCCAAGAGACAGGCCTGCATGCCTTTTGGATGAATGATGAAGTCAGCAATAATAAAATTCTTTATCGTTATTCCTTGGACAAAGGCCAGAATTGGAGCGAAATAGTTACTTTGGTTAATCTAAATCAGAAGAATCTTTTGACTTCGCCCCACGCTGCAGTTGATGGAGAAGGAATAATCCATCTTATTTTTGAAGACGACAAAGATGGAAACCGAGAAGTTTATTATATAAAGGGCCATGACGGCATAACAGAAGAATCAACTTCCGGAGAACCCACATCAGGGTCTGTTATTTTCCCTGAATTAAATGACTCTCAAAGCATCTCTGATGAAAAATATGTAAATATTAACACTGACGATAGGACCCAAAAAGCTCCGGGTATTTCTAGAGATGGATTAGAGCTTTATTTCTACAGCCGTTACGAAGACCAGGGGGGAACTAAATCTATATACACTGCCTCAAGAGATTCTATTGAAGACAACTGGAGTGCGCCCAGTCGTGTAATATTTAAAGATAATAATGGCAATGAAATCGACACTTCAAAATCAGAAGATGTGGGGAATTTTGTCACAAAATTATACGGAAAAGAAGTAATGTTTCTTGCTTCTACTGGAAGTTTTTATCCGGAACAAGCATACGGTTCAACTGATTTATATGTTTCGTTTAGAAATTCAGATGGTACTTTTGGTCAGCCTTTGAATTTAGGTCAAAAAGTGAATACTGCAGATGGTGAAATCGGACCAACTGTTTATTTTGATGATGCTAAAGGCAAAGGAATAATTTTTTATTCTGTAGGATGGAAGCAGCAGCAGCCGCTAACATCCAATCAAGCTCATAAAAATGCTTATCCTCAATATGAGGCCTACTTAGAACCAAAGGATGAAAATATTTGGTTTAATGTTTTCACTTATGATGGCAGCCAGTTTGTCTTTGATGAAGCCAAATTCTTCAAATATAATACAATTGGTACATTTGAAGATAATACAGAGATTTCATCGGATGGAAAAGTAATCTTCTACAACGGGGCAAACAACGCTGGATCATCGTATTCTGACCTTGAGTTTGCCGGTGATTGGGATATTTATTACACCTTTTTAGAGGATAATCAATGGGTAAAACCACGTAATATCGGTGGTGGCGCTGCCACAAGTGGTCATGATTCAAATCCTGCGCTTTTATTACTAGACAATACCTTCTATCTATTTCTAACTTATGCTGATGCTCCACCGCCTTATGAATTTGACCTTTATGATTACTATATTGGCAGATATGAACCGCCTGTTTCATCAGGAGATATCTTTGATAATCTTCCAGAAATGACTGACATTGCAATTACTGAATGTGGAGACGGGGTATGCTCTGGGTCTGAAACACACCTGGTTTGTCCAGAGGACTGTCAAGAAGAATCATTTCAACCACCACAGCCACAACCAAATGGCAATGGCAAATGCGGCGACGGGACATGCCAGGGACCCGAGACATCAGCTAACTGTCCACAAGATTGTGATGGAGAGACCCCTCAACCTCTCCCACAGAACGGATGTGGTGACGGCGTCTGCCAAGGTCCCGAAACTTCTCAGAATTGTTCGGAGGATTGCATTAATGGGCAATTAGATTGCGACCTCAATAATGATGGGGTTATCCAACCTGTTGAAGAATCAAGATGTGGAGATAATATAAATTAAAAAGTAAAAAATAATATGGATCAAACAACAAAAAAGATAGTTAAAAATAGACTTTCAACTGCTCTAGTCTTTGCTATTCCAGGAGCAGTTAGTTTAATAATTTGTTTATTAACACCTGGCGTAGGAAGATTTATACCCGGTGTGGGATTTGGGTTTCTATTGTCTGCAATTATTCTAATCATTGATGCTTATCGTAGAATAAAATAAATTGCAATCATTTTGTTCCTTAAGAAGAACAAAAGTGTGGGAATATGTGAGATTAATATGAACAAAAAAATTATTATTTCAATCATTCTTTTAATAATCCTTGCTGGAGGGGCTTATTGGTACTTAGAAAAGCCGACTTCTCCTGACTGGGTTGAGAAGCCACCCATAAGATGTATAAAAGAAGGTCTCTCTGATGTTGAGGCTATTTCCCCAGAATACAACGAGCAGATGACATCTGAGTGTTGTCAAGGATTGATTAAAATTGCTGGAGGGCAATATCCAAAATCATACGATGAGAATTGTATAGTTATGCCCGGAGTTCCTGTAATTTGTTCTGATTGTGGAAATGGAGATTGTGAAGAATGGGAAAACAAATGCAATTGCCCAAAGGACTGTCAGTGAGTATAATTTATCAATACTATGGCTGGTTCACAAATAGATGAAATTAAGAATAAACTGGATATCATTGATGTAATCAATGGATATATTCGATTACAAAAAGCCGGGAGAAATCACAAAGCTCCTTGTCCTTTTCATTCCGAAAAAACCCCTTCTTTTATGGTCTCTCCTGAGCGCCAGATTTGGCATTGTTTTGGTTGCGGAAAAGGGGGAAGCATCTTTGACTTTATTATGGAAATTGAAGGAGTTGAGTTTGGCGATGCTTTGAAAATACTGGCCTCACGAGCAGGAGTGGAATTAAAGCGAGTTGACCCGGAATTACAAACTAGAAGAACCCGTTCCTATGAAATTTGTGATTTAGCTAATCGTTTTTTTATCCGGCAGCTGGAAGCCAGTCAGACTGGAAAGAAAATGAAAGAATATCTGATCTCCCGCGGATTAAAGCCGGAAATAATTAAAGAATGGCAGGTTGGTTATGCGCCGTCTCAATGGCGGAGTTTACTGGAATTTCTAAATGGTCGGGGATATCCCAATGATGAAATTATTAAAACCGGGTTGATTATTAAAAACGAAAAGGGGAAATATTACGACCGTTTCCGGGACAGAATCGTTTTCCCCATTTCTGATATTAACGGAGTTGTTGTTGGATTTACCGGTCGGGAGAATCCGAATAAACCAGATGAAAGAATGGGGAAATACATTAACACGCCTAATACCTTGATTTATGATAAAAGCCGGATTATTTACGGATTAAACAAAGCTAAACTGGATATTAGAAAGGAAAATCTTTCTGTTCTGGTTGAAGGACAAACTGATGTTTTAATGGCTCACCAGAATGGATTTAAGAATGTTGTTGCCAGTTCTGGAACAGCTTTAACTGAATTTCAGTTAAGAACCTTGAAAAGATACAGCGATAATCTGGCAACTGCTTTTGATATGGATATTGCCGGAGAGGAAGCAACTAAAAGAGGGATTAACCTGGCAATTGAACTTGGCTTTAACGCCAAAGTTATTGATTTGCCTCAAAATTCTGACCCGGCTGATTGTCTTAAAAAAGACACTTCTCTTTGGCAAAAGGCGGTTAAAAACTCAAAAAACATAGTTGATTTCTATTTAACCACTGCTCTGGCCAAGAATAGTCCGGAAACAGCCGAAGGGAAAAAAGAAATCAGCCGGATTGTCCTGCCGATAATCAAAAAGATTCCTAATAGAATTGAGCAATCCCATTGGCTTGATCAGGCCTCTATAAGATTGGGCGTTAAAGAAGGCGATTTAGTTGAAGAAATGGGGAAAATAAGGTACGATTCGGAGATTAGACAGGAAGCGGTTAAAGAAGTTTCTGATAATGAACGTGAACAAAAAATTAATTTAGAAGAATATGCTCTTGGTTTAATGTTGTCCTGCTCTGAAAACCCAAAAGAATGCCAGGCCGAACCAAGTCATTTATTCAATGATTCCCAGTTAAGCCAGATATTTAAAAGAATAAGGAAGAAGAAAAAGATTAATCTGGATAAACTTAGAAAAGATTTACCAATTGAACTGGCTAATCAAATTGACCATCTAATTTTTAAAGCCGAAGCCCAAAAAAGCATAATTGAAGACCTTGAACCTAAAAAAGAAATTGTTTTTTGTTTTAATCAATTAAAAAAAAGGTATTTAAAGGACAAATTCAATCAATTAAATCTGGCTATTAGAAAAGCAGAAGAAAAAAAAGATAAAGCAACTTTGGAAAAATTAACTCAGGAGTTTAATAAATTAACTAAACAAGCGCCTTAATATGCTAAGAAAACCAGCTAAAAAAACAACTAAAAAGAGGGCTCCGAGAAAAACAATTCCCCGGAAAAAACCAGCCAGGAAAGCAACCCCTAAAAGAAAAGTTGTTAAGAAAAAACCTGTCAGACGAAAAAAAGAACTCATTACTGATGAGAAAATCCAGGAGTTAATTACCCGAGGAAGAGAAAGGGGATTCGTCACAGAATCGGAACTACTTAATTTAGCTCCGAGAATAGAAGAAGATATTTCTGGCCTGGAAAGAACTTATGATATGTTGAAAGAAAATAATATTAAGGTTGTTGAATCAATTGAGTTTTTAGAAAAACCAACCGAAGAGAAAAAAGAAAAAAAAGACAAAAAGGTGCCAGTTCGATTAGAGGCCTTTGACAATGTCCAGATGTATTTAAGGGAAATCGGAAGAATTTCTCTTTTAACCGCCCCGGAAGAAGTTAAATTAGCCAAAGGAATTGAACAGGGCGATGAGGAATCAAGACAAAAGCTGACCCAGGCTAATTTAAGGTTAGTTGTCAGTATTGCTAAAAGATATGTTGGCCGGAGCCGAAATCTTAGTCTGCTTGATTTAATCCAGGAAGGTAATATTGGTCTTTTTAAGGCAGTTGAAAAATTTGATTACAAAAGGGGATACAAGTTTTCTACTTACGCAACTTGGTGGATTCGTCAGGCGATTACCCGGGCTTTAGCAGACCAATCAAGAACAATTCGAATTCCTGTCCATATGGTTGAAACTATTAGTAAATATACCCAGGTTAAAAGAATGTTGGTTCAGAGTCTTGGCCGGGATCCTTTACCAGAAGAAATTGCCGCTGAAATGGATGAACCAATTGAGAAAATCAGACAAATTATTAAAATATCGCAAGAAACAATATCTTTGGAAACTCCGGTTGGCGATGACAGCGAAGAAAGTTTATTAGGAGAATTTATTGAAGACAAAAAAGCTATTACTCCAACTCAGGTTGCTTCAAGAAAACTGCTCCGTAATCGATTAAAAGAAATTCTCTCTGATTTATCGCCCCGGGAACAGAAGATTCTGGAAATGCGCTTTGGTCTTAAAGACGGTATTACCCATACCCTGGAAGAGGTTGGTAGGGAATTTGGCGTCACCAGGGAAAGAATTCGTCAGATTGAAGCCAAGGCCTTGGAAAGAATGCGCCAGCATGATAGTTCAAAGAAATTAAAAGGATATTAAATACCTGTTTTATGGGATTAATTAAAACTAATTCACTTAGGCTTGTTGTTTTAATAACCGAGATAGCGGTTGTTTTTTTAATGAGCATTGGAATTTTTCCTCCTGATACCGGTTTGTTTTTAACTGGTTTATTAATCTTTGTTTTCCTTTTTTCTCCGATAGAGGATTCTTTATGGATTTTTATTGCTTCAATTCCCTTATTCGTGGCTTTGTCAATTACGGAAGGATTTGATTCAATGGCTAACTGGAGGATTCTTTTGTCAATTCTGTTTTTAGTTATTTTCTTCAAATCCGGGATTTCTAAACGCCGCCCTTATCCGGTTGAATATCTGTTTGGAGTATTTCTACTTTTAGGTGTTTTCTCTCTTTTCAATGCCGCTGATCTTTGGATTGGAATAAAGAAGATTCTTTTCTTAATTAATGCTTTTCTTTTATTTATCATTATTAGAAACCTGGCGGCAAGAAACAAAGAAATTCTTTTTCAGATAATGAGCGCTCTTAAGGTTGCAATTGGAATTACTCTGGCAGTTGGTTTTATCCAATATATTTCTGTTCTTTTTGTCCGGCTTTTTCCTTTTTGGCAGTTCTGGGCTAAAAATGTTATTCCTGCTTTTTACGGACATAATTTAGGACACCTTTTGTCTTACAGCAATACCTGGTTTTCATATTACGCTTCTCTGCCGGCAACTTTAAGAATGTTTTCTGTCTTTCCTGATTCTCATTCTTTTGCTTTTTTCTGTATCTTATCCTTACCTTTCTTTTTAACAGCAATATTCTTAGGTTCAAAAAAGAAGAGGGTTCTTTATTATTTTCTCCTGATTTTATGTCTTCTGGCCATTATTTTCTCCGGCTCAAGAGGAGCCTGGGTAGCTGGACTAATTTCATTAGTAATCTTTCTGTTCATTTTTTTCCTTTACTGGTCACCGACAACCAGGTCTTTAACCAATTTCTTTATTCCTCAATCTAAGAAAAGATGGAAAAGGCAAATGATATTAATTCTAGGTGTTTTGATTATCTTTTTTCTTCTTTTTCCGACTTCTTCAAGAATTCTTTTGTTTTACCAGCAGGTTCAACTTGAAAGACCTTTGGATATGGATGATATTTCTCTTTTTGAAAGAGCGAGAAGTATTTTTGACTTTGATGAAATCTCAATCAAAAGCCGTTTAGAAATCTGGGAAAAGACATTCAAATCAATTTCTGAAAGGCCGCTTTTGGGAGTTGGAATTGGCAATTACCCGATAGTTTTGGATGAGGAATTATCAGCTGCTAAAAGGGGTTCCTCGTCTCATAGCTTGTATTTAGATGTTGCCAGCGAAATGGGATTAATTGCTTGTATAGTTCTTTTGTCTATTTTCGCCTACGTTGTTAAAGATGTCTGGCAAATATTTACCAGGAGCAAAGAGCGTTTTTGGGTTGTCTGGGCCGGATTTTTCCTCCTTGCTTTGATTTGGATTTTAAGTTATAGTCTATTTGATATAGTCCTTCTTAATGACAAGGTTCTTTTGTTTTTCATAGTTAATTTGGCCCTGCTCTATTCAGTTAAATATGCCCAAGAATCAACCTCTCGTCTCAATTAGTCTTTTAACCTGGAACGGGGAGAAATATATTAAGGATTGCCTTAAATCCGTTCTTAACCAGACCTATCCGTGTCTGGAGATTTTGGCGCTTGATAATGGATCAGAAGACAGGACCGTTGAACATTTAAAAGAAGTTGAAAAGAAAAGAAAAGATTTTAGAATAATTTCTGTTTGTCCCAAAAATATTGGTTTTTCAGCCGGGCACAACTGCGTTATTAAACAAAGCCAGGGGAAATATGTTCTTTGTCTTAATCAGGATATTGTTTTAGATCCTAATTTCATTCAAAAAGCAGTTGAGGTATTTGAAAAAGATGGGGAAATAGGGAGCGTTCAGGGAAAATTACTTCGCTGGCAATTAGGCATGCCGGCTTCACATGATTCAAGGGGATACCATGTTTCCCATGTTATTGATACAACCGGCCTGGTTTGTTTGAAAAACCGAAGGATTATTAACCGGGAACAAGGCCAGTTAGATCAAGGAAAATTTGAAAAAATTGAAGAGATTTTTGGAGCTGACGGAGCAGCCCCGGTTTACAGGCGAGAAGCTTTGGAAAAAACTGCTCTTAAAGGCGAATATTTTGATGAGGATTTCTTTGCTTACAAAGAGGATGTTGATTTAGCCTGGCGGATGCGGCTTTATGGCTGGAAATCAATTTACCAGCCTAAATCTATTGCCTGGCACGATAGAACAGCAGGGGATAATGCGACCAGAAACTATTTTGCCGTTATCAGGGAAAGATTAAAGGTGTCTAAATTCGGAAAATATCTTGCTTTTAAAAACGGGAGGTTGATGCAGATTAAAAACGAACAACCTGGAATTTTAATCAGTCATTTGCCCTGGTTTCTGCCTAAAGAAATTGGTTCCTGGGGATATGTTCTGCTCTTTGAAAGATACACCTGGAAAGCAATCAAAGATTTATTTAAACAAATGCCCCTGGCCTATAAAAAAAGAAAAGTGATTATGGAGAATAGAAAGGTTTCCTCGCAGGAAATGAGGAAATGGTTTAGATGACAAAAAAGAAAACATTCTGGCTTTTCATTCTTATCCTCTTGCTAGGCGGTTTTTCAATTTTGTTTTTTAAGACCGGTTTTACAGTCAGTCAGGTAATCAGATGGGAAAATGGCGTTCAAATCCTGCCTTTTGCTAAAGATTTACCGGAGCTGCCCGAAGATGATCCTGATAGAATTAATCTTCTTCTTTTAGGGACAAGAGGGATAGATGAACCAGGAGATGGAAAGCTTTTATCCGATGCCATTATTCTAATCAGCATTAAAAAAAGCACTGGTCAGGTGGCGTTAATTTCTCTACCCAGAGACATATATTCCATAATTTGGTGCGATGAGAAAGAGAAGAAAATTAATTTTGCCTATGCTCAGGGGGGATTGGGCTGCGCCAAGAAAACCATTTCGTACATTACTGGTCTCTACATCGATTATGCTCTCGGCGCTAACTTCAAAGCCCTGGAAGAGGTTATTGATGCTTTAGGAGGAATTGATATTTACCTTGAGAGTCCTTTTGAAGAAAGTTTCCAGTGGGCGGATGAAGGTTGGGAAGAAAACGAAAACTGGTTTGTTAAAGATTTTGACGGAGAAGAAAGATGGGTTTTCCATGTCCCTCAAGGCGAGAATCATCTTGACGGTAAAACCGCTCTTTACTATGTCCGTTCCCGCTATTCAACCAATGACTTTGACCGGATGAGGCGCCAACAGCAGGTCTTAATGGCAGCCAAAGACAAAGCTCTTTCTCTGAAAATTTTAGCTAATCCAGTTAAGGTCTATAATCTCCTTGATATTATTGGCAAGAACATTAGAACCGATATGAGTTTAGGCGAGATTGGTAATTTGATTAATTTATCTTCTGAGATAGATACCAGAAATATTAAAAAGAGGGTTTTTGACACTTCGGAACAAGGTCTGCTTTACCAGACCTTTATTAACGAAGAATACGTTCTTTTGCCGGTCGGGGATAATTTTGAAAAAATCCAGGAGGCTTGTCAAAATATCTTTAATTAAATGCTCTCCATTATCATTACTCATCATCGAACTCCGATTCTCTTAAAACTCTGCCTGCAATCAATTAAAGAAAATATTGGTCAGATTGGGCACGAGATACTTATTGTTGACAGCGAAGCTGAAAAAGAAACCCAGGAATTAATCAAAGAAGATTTCCCTCAGGTCCAATTCATCTCTTTTGAAAAAAATGTTGGTTATGCTAAACTGGTTAATAGCGGATTAAGAAAATCCGAAGGAGAATACATTCTTTTCCTCAATGCTGATATTCTTGTCAGCCGGAATTCCATTCCTTGTTTAATAGAATACCTTGAAGAAAACAACCAGGTTGGAATTGTTGGACCGCGATTATTAACCTTTAACCATTTACCGCAGAGTTCGTGTTTTCGATTTCCAACCATTGGCGGAATTATCGCCCGAAGAACATTTCTGGGAAAGATGAGGTGGGGAAAAGAAAAGATGAATAAATTCCTGATGAAAGGTGAAGATTTTTCTTCCCCCCGACAGGTTGATTGGCTTCAGGGTTCAGCCATGCTGACCAGGAAAGATACCGCTGATAAAGTTGGTTTATGGGATGAAAGATTTTTTCTTTATCTGGAAGATACTGACTGGTGCCGGCGATTCTGGCAAGAGGGTTATCGGGTTGTTTATCTGCCTTCGGCCCAGGTCTTTCACTATTACGGCCGGGCATCTAAAAAATGGGGTGGAGTCCTGGATGCTTTGCTTAATAAATATACTTGGATACATTTAATCAGCGCTTTTAAATATTTTGCTAAGTGGCGTAAAGATAAAAGTTATGCGTAAATATGTTTCTACTATCAGTTGGATTGTTGTTTTAGGAATAGTTTTTGGCTTTGGGTTCTTTTTTGGCCAAAGCAGTCAGCCCTCAATTGAAAAAATTGAAGGATTAACTGGCAAAGAATCTAACCAGAAAATTGGAATTGATTTCAGCTTGTTTTGGGATGCCTGGCATCTGATTGAAAAAAGCTATGTTGACCGGGCTGACTTAGACCGTCAGGCAATGGTCTACGGCGCCGTTTCCGGACTCTTAGAATCATTGGACGATCCTCATTCTGTTTTCTTGGAGCCACAGGAAAGCAAGAGATTTCTTGATGACATATCAGGCAGTTTTGGAGGAATTGGAGCTGAGGTTGGCATTAGAAAAGGCATCCTGACCGTTATTTCACCCCTGGAAGGCAATCCGGCCCAGGAAGCTGGTCTCCGGGCAGGCGATAAAATTCTTAAGGTTGATGATACTTTGACTGCTGATTTAACCTTGGATGAAGCCGTTGATACGATCAGGGGAGAACCGGGGACCAATGTTGTTTTGCTCATTTCCCGGGATGAACTTGATGAGACCAAAGAAATTACTATTACCCGGGCAACAATTAAAATCCCGATTATTGAATGGGAAATGAAAGAAAACAATCTTGCCTATATCGAACTATTTCATTTCACTGAAAGTTCAATTAGCCAGTTTAGAAATACGGTTGACCAGGTTAGAAAAGCAGGAGCAAAGGGGATTGTTCTTGATGTTCGGAATAACCCGGGTGGATTTCTGGAAGTTGCCGTTGATATTGCCAGTTGGTTTTTGCCTAAGGGTGAAATAGTCATTATTGAAGACTTTGGTAACGGAGATAAAAACGAGCACAAGAGCAGGGGATACAAAGGAATAGAAGACCTGCCGGTTGTGGTTTTGGTCAATGAAGGTTCTGCCTCGGCTTCAGAAATTGTTGCCGGCGCTCTCCGTGATATTAGAGGCATTCAAATTATCGGACGAAAAAGCTTTGGCAAGGGTTCAGTCCAGCAACTGGAAAAAATGAAGGGTGGCTCAAGTATTAAAATTACTGTTGCCAAGTGGCTGACTCCCTTGGGAACAAGCATTAATGATGAAGGAATTACCCCTGATATTGAAGTTGAAATAACTCAGGAAGATTTTGATGAATTAAGAGACCGGCAACTTGAAAAAGCCCTTGAAGTCCTAAAAGAAGAACTTGAATGAAAAAACAGGTTATTCTAAAAATTCATGGCCGGGTTCAGATGGTTTTGTACCGGGATTCTACCAGACGAAAAGCTGTTAAACTGGGACTGGTTGGTTGGGTTAAAAACGAAAAAGACGGAACTGTTATGATTCTCGCTCAAGGAGAAGAGGAGAAATTAAAGGAATTAATTGATTGGTCTAAGAATGGACCAATGCTGGCCAGGGTTGATAAAATAGATATTGACTGGCAGGAAGCAACCAGTCAATTTGATAAATTTGAAATAAAGTATTAGAATAGAGATATGAAAGTAATATTACTACGGGATATAGAGAAACTGGGTAAAAAGGGTGACCTTAAAGACGCAAATAGAGGCTATGCCCGAAACTTTTTAATTCCCAAGAATCTTGCTGTTTTGGCGACAGAATCAGAAATAGAGAAACTTGAAGAACAGAAAGAATTAGAAGCCCAGGAAGCTGAAGAAGAATTAATTCGTTATCAAGGAATTGCCGAACAAATGGATGGATTAGAACTAGAGATATCGGTAAAAATCAGTGAGGATAATAAATTATTTGGAGCAATCACTCCTGTTTTGATTGCTGAAAAACTAAAAGAAAGGGGATTTGAAATTGACAAAAATCAGATTAAATTAGAAGAGCCGATTAAAGAGTTAGGGGAGAGGGAAGTCATGATTGAACTTCCTCATAACCTAGAAGTTGGCATCAAAGTTATTACCTCTGAAGAGAAAAAGAAAGAAAAAGAATAGAATTTAATATCAAACCAAAAAACACCCCTCAGGGTGATTTTTAATTCAATTCCAGGTATAATTATCTTACGTTAACAATCTTGGCAATTCGGCGAGAGCCGTCAAACTTTTTAATTCTTTTACTGACAAACTCAACCACTCCTTTGGCCATGGCATAAAGGGTATCGTCATTTCCTTTTCTGACATTCCTACCGGGTAAAAATTTACTTCCTCTTTGACGAAGAATAATACTGCCCGGCTTGGCTTTTTGTCCGCCAGATAATTTAATTCCTAAATATTTTGGTTGAGAATCGCGGCCTAATCTAGTAGAGCCGGCTGATTTTGTCTTTGACATAATAATTTATGTTATCCTATTTTAAAAATTTCGTCAAGAATCATCAAAACGACATCACTTTAACCTTGGGAATTGTTTTAATTGCTTTAATTAGTTTCGGAGCTGGTCTTTTGGTTTCTCTTCAGGGCGCTCCGGAACCGATTATTATCCAGAATCCTTCTAATTATTCTGCCTCTATTGAACAATCCCTATCAACAGAAAAAAAAGAAAAAGAAACAGAGCAAGGGAGATTCATTGGAAGTGCTAATAGTAATAAATATCATTGGCCGGATTGCCCCTGGGCTAAGAAAATAGCAGGGGAGAATCAGATCTGGTTTAATTCCGAAGAAGAAGCCAGAAACTCAGGATATATTCCTTGTAATGGATTTGAGAAACATAGGCCGGTAAACTATTAATGTTTCTTCCCGGAAATAACTTTAAACTCTCTTTGGAGAGTTTTTGTCTTTTCTATTTCCTTCTTTTCTTGATAAGGAAGAGAATCAATCACTTTTTTGAATTTAGCTGTATCTATGGTTAAAATCTGATTCCATTTGCCAATTGGCTCTAAAACCTTTTTAACCTGATTAAAATTATAACTAAACCTCTGCTGGGACAGGCGAGTGATATGACCTTCATCAGCAAAGACCCGTTCTAAATCATTTTCATCACAGTATTGGTTAATTAATTCCTTTAGTTCTCCGATTCTTTTTGTATCCTGGTTTTGTTTTTCTTTTATTTCAAAAAATTCTTTGATAACTTTTTTAATTTTCTTTTCACCTGGAGCAGGGGAGTCAGGAGTAATAAATTTATGTTTGTATAAGGGGCAATGGGGCTGATACTGGCACCAATTGCATAATGGGTTGGCTTTTGGTTCAAAATTACTAATCTTTATTTGACTGATTAAATCCAGGATTCTTTCCTGGGTTTCTTTAATTTGACTGCTGTTTCTTGTCGCAGAAAGTTTCTCGCCATGTCTTAAAAAATAGAGGGATAATTTAACTGGTCGGTTTTGTTCCTGAATTGAGGGCCAGCGATTGGTTAAACCGAGATAATAGACGGAAAGTTGGAAGTTTTTATCAACTGTCTCCTGAGCAGGCATTTTTTTGCTTGTCTTGTAATCAATAACCTCAAAGCTTCCATCCGGAAGTTTATCAATCCGGTCAATCCGACCGGTGATTTGATTAATTTCTTTCCCGTCTGAAATGAGCGCTCCAAAAGGCGCTTCCAGGTTTATAATATTAAATTCAAGTCCTTGGTTTTGAAGAAAATATTTTTTAAGAATATCTATTCCCTGATGAAAAGCAAAAGCTTCCTCCTGTTGGTCGGAATAGATGTCCGGATTCCATTTGTTAGTAAAGTATTGTAAAAGTTCGTCTTCGGTTGGGGGAGCGAGCCGACCGGGCTCGTGGAACATCTTTAAACAATCGTGAATCAAGGTTCCAAAAACCGCTTCCTTTATCTTAGGAAATTTAATTCGTTCAACATATTGAAACTTATATTTTGCCGGACAGGTAGAAAAGGTATCCAGCCCGGAATAGGAGATTCTCATTTTAAATCCTTTCCGCCGTGAAATTTACGATGGACATCTCTAAGTTTTTTACTTGTTACATGAGCATATATCTGGGTCGTAGCAATATTGCTGTGTCCTAAAAATTCCTGGATTAATCTTAAATCAACGCCCTGGGAAAGAAGATCAGTCGCAAATGAATGACGAATAGTATGGGGAGTCGTATTTCCAGGCAATCCAGCTAAAAGAGCGTATCTTTTAAGACCTCTTTCAATGGACCGGTCTGTTAACCGTTTCGGGGCATCTTTTCTACCTTGATAGTTAACAAAAAGAGCCTTATCATTGTCTTTTCTTGTTTTAAGATACTTATCAAGCCAGTATATGGCTCTCTCGGAGAAATAGACGGTTCTGGGACGATTTCCTTTGCCAACAATGCCAATTTCTAAATCTTTGGCTAGGGGAATGATACGAATCTGATCCCTATTCAGAGAAACTAATTCAGCGATTCTTAAACCGGTTGAAAACAAGCTTTCCAGGATAGCCCGGTCACGAAGACCGTTCTTTTTATTAGTATCAGGAGTAGAGAGTAATTTTTCAACCTGTTCTATGGTTAAAAAATGAATTTTCTTTTCGCCCTTGTCTTTAGATAATTTAATTTTTTCTGCCGGAAGGGAAATGATATCCCGGTCGGCAAAGTAGTTTAAAAACGACCTCAAAGCGATTAAGTAATAGTTTTGGGTAGATTTTTTTAATGGTTTTTTTGAATGCCTGGAAAGGTAGACCCGATATTCCCAAATATGGCCGGGGGAGAGGTCATGGGGTTTTAAATCCTTTAGGTTATTTTCTTCTAACCAACCAACAAACTTTTTGAGGAAGCGGGAATAGTTTTCCTGGGATTTATTTGATAAACCTTTTTCAATATCAAGCCAATCCAAAAAATCAGTTAAATGTTGAGTTAGTGGCTTTTTGCTTTTCTCCATATATTTAATGTGTATTAAGGTATATTATCCGACTATATTACAATTTTATTACACGGCTAAATAGCCGTCAAATTTTTCTGTGGACAACCTCTCCCCCATTCCCTAACTCTGGCTGTCGGTTTTTTTATTAAAAACTTTTAATCCAATCTATCCCTTTTCCTATCCATCCTCTCAGGACCTGACTCCCCTGCTCAATTTTAATTTTTAGAGGAGAGAGCCATTTTCTAATTGTCTCCTCTGCCCATTTTGACTTTTTCTGGATTTGTTCCTTGCTTTCTTGTTTGATTTCTTCCTTAATTTCCTCTTTTATTTCTTCTTTTTTCTGTTCTGCTTTATCCTGGAACCTTTCCATAATTTTATCAGCGCTTTCTTTGGCCCTCTGAGGAATTACTTCAAAGATTTGTTTCACCGGAGAGATAATCTTGTTGTTGATCTGCTGATAAAAACTATCAAGACCTTCTGATTGTTTCGGGAGTGTTATTCCTTCTGCTAAAACAAAATTAAAAGAAAGAAGGAAAAATATTATTGAAAAAATGATGTATCGCATATTTTTAATATTTAATGATAAATGACCATTTGGTCTATTGATGTATTAGTTTCGTAAAGATTGGAAATATAGACTCGGGTTGAATCTAAGTAGATGTTTTCTCCAAAGAGCGGATCATGAACAACATACCTGCCATCATCGGTCTTGTGATGGACAACAACATAATGTCCGGCTCCCCGGCCATTAGCCCGGACAAAGACAATAACCGGATGGCCGGCTCCTAATTCCCTGTCTAAACGGAACCAGTCAAATGTTGAAACATGGGGCGGCGGACAGTTAGTGCAGCTAATATTCCCCCAGCTCCTTGGCCAGACAATTAGGTCATAATAGAAAATTGGTTGTTTAGCCATTTGTCCCGGTGTAATCCAACTACCATGATAACTTGCTACCATAGCAACACTACTAACGGCGCAGCCGTAGTCCCCCATTTCAGAACGGCTGAAGCCAATGGTTGTCTCAGCCCAGGTCGGATCATCTTGTTGGTAATACCAGTTAGTTGAAGCCCAATACTGAGATGGCGGTTTTTCCTGTAATTCTTTTAATCGGGCTAATTCTTCTGCTTTTTGCTGGCGTAATTTGCTTAAATCGCCTAATAGGGACTTTTTCTGGGCTTCAATATTAGCCAGCATTTGTTGATATTTCTTTTCTTCTCCCTGGGTATATTTTAAAAGAGCTTCTTTGGAATTTCTCTGGCTGGCCAGAGACCATTTCTGATTATCTAACTGGCTTTTAAGATTTTCTAAATTGGTTTTTTTATCTTCTTTTGTTTCTTTATCCTGCCCTAATTTTACTTTCAGGGTTTTAAGTTTATTAACTTTTTCCCGGACACCGCTTTGAAGATTATCTAAATATGTCATTTGGCTGAAAAAGTCAGAAAAATCATCACTTTGAAGCATCATTTCCAATTGCGAAGTTTGGTCATATTCGGCAATTGACTGAATAATTACAGCCAGATTGTCCTTTTGGTAAACTATATCCTCCTCGGTTTCCTCAATGCCGTATTCTAATTGAATAATCTCTATTTTGGTCTGAGAAACATCATCCTCAGTAATATTTATTTCCACCTGCAATTTGTTTATCTGAGCATTGAAAATGGCAATCTGATTGCTAAAAGTATTAATCTCTCCCCTCTTTTGGTTAATAACTGCCTGGTATTCTTGGGCTTGTCTTTCTAGTTCCGTTCTTTTACCTTCCCGTTCTTTAATTTGTTGATTAATCTCGTCAATTAAATCTGCCTGGGTGAAAATGGGAAATATTAAAAGGAGGGTTAAAGACAAAACCCAAAACTGCCAACTAAATTGACTCAATCTACTATTCATGCTACTTTGTGTTTATTATACTAGCTCTTAATAATATTAACAAATATATCTAAGGAAAGAAAAAGGAAGGAGGTAGAATTGTCTGATAACATCACTAAAACTACCGCTATTTTGAAAAAATTAATAAAAAAAGGTGGAGTCTGTCTCAAACCAGGAGATTTTATCAGGTTATTTTTCGGAGTTCAAATTGTCAGGATAAATCCAGAATGGCAGTTCTTAATTGAAACTGATGCTGATGACGAATGCGCCAAAACGATTTCTCCTTTTGAGTTTGAAGAAGTGGCAGACAGAATTGCTACTAGTCAAGGACTAGAAGCAAAGGCCAGACACCAACAAGAAGGACCCACTGCCTATAAATTTATCAGAGAGAAGGGAAAAATGCTAACAGTGATAATAGAACCCGAGAACAATAAAGACGATGAAATAGATTCTTTTAAAGTAACAATTCCGGGCACTCCGGGTAAAGGAACATCTTTTCTCACCTCCACACCCGCCGAAGCAAAGGGTCTTATACGAGGGTTTTGCCTTGGCAGACCAAAAGGACCCACATTTGCGCCCGTTGAAATCATCTTTTTTCCGGCAAGGTTAAAAAGATTTTTCAACGATACGGCAAAATCATTCTCTAAAAACCCTTTTCTGTTCCCTCACTTTAACAACCCTCCCGAATAAAATTGTTTGACCACGATTATTCGACCACTTCGAGGATAGGCATTGTCTTATTCTCGGAGTTTTTTTACTCCCTCTTCAATCCGTTTTAGCGTCTTTTCCTTGCCCAAAACCTCCATTACTTCAAAGGGTCCGGGTGAGGCCTTTTGGCCGGTTAAAGCCACTCTCAGAGGCCATAGAAGCTCGCCTCGGCCATGTTTTTCTGCCAGAGGCATCAAGATTAGTTCTAATGATTTTTGGTCAAAATCCCCCATTTTCTCCAATTCCTCGGCTAATAATCCTAGATTCTTTTTAGTTTTTTCCAAAGAAGTTTCCTTCCAAATTAAAAGTTCTTTATCATAATCTAACTCATCTTTGAAAAAGAATTGAGTTAATTCCCCTATTTCCGACAATTTTTTAATTCTTTCCTGTTCTAACTTGACAATTTTTTTAGCGTATTCAAAATCTGTTTTTTTAGGAAAATATTCAAGGCATTTTTTGGTTAATTCATCCAAATCCATCTGACGAATATATTGCCCGTTAATCCAGTTAAGCCGTTCAAGATTGAAAATTGCTCCGCCCTTATGAACTCTTTCAAGAGAAAATTCCTTGATTAATTCATCCATTGAAAATATTTCTTTTTCTGTTCCAGGATTCCAGCCTAAAAGCGCCAGAAAATTATTAATCGCTTCTGGTAAATATCCTTCTTTTCTGTATTGACCAACAGAAGTTGCCCCGTGTCTTTTGCTCATTTTAGATCTATCCGGACCTAAAATTAAAGGTAAATGAGCAAACTCTGGCAAATCTAATTTTAAGGCCTGGTACAAAAGAATTTGTTTAGGAGTATTAGGCAGGTGGTCCTCTCCTCTAATAACATGAGATATTTTCATTTGAGCGTCATCAATCACAGCGCTGAAATTATACAATGGAGTTTTTTCATCCTTGGCAATACTGAAATCTCCTAGTAATCCTCCATCAATTTCAATTTTTCCCCGGATTAAATCATTAAAAGTAATTTTTCCTTTGGGCGCCCGGAATCGAATAATCCCCTCTTTGGCTTTCCCCTTTCTATTACAAACATGTCTTGGGGCTTGTTTTTTCTTTTTCTGCTTTTCTTTTTCTTCGTCTAATTCCTCCTTGGTGTGGTCGCAGAAAAAAGCATCTCCTGAATTAAGGAGTTTTTTAATCTGTTCTCTGTAAATTTCTGTTCTTCGGCTTTGTCTTATTGGACCTTCGTCCCAATCAAGTCCAAGCCATTTTAATCCCTGAATAATATCTTCTTCGTATTCTTTCTTGGAGCGGTCTTTATCAGTGTCCTCTATCCGCAAAATGAACTTGCCTTTTTTTTGTTGGGCGAATAAATAGTTAAAAAGAGTGGAACGAGCTGTTCCAATATGTAGCAGTCCGGTTGGACTCGGCGCTATTCTAACTCTGATTTCTTTCCCACTTTCTATTGACATATTTTAATTAGTATGATATAATTAGGGTAATGAAATAAGGTTTGTTAAAAATATATTACTTTTAATTTCACTCAATAGGAGGTGATTTCATGGCTTCTGTTACATCACATGTTGTTTCAGGCATTATCGCTTTTTGCGTTTTTCTCGGTAACTTTTTCAGTAATCCTTCTACCGGCTATATCCCTCCTTTATTCTACTCTATTGCAACTTTATTCTTCTCCGTCGGGGTTTTCTGCCTTTTGGAGAAGATACTTAAAGCAATAGAAGGAGAAAGATAGAGCCAGTCGGAAAAATTTGGTCCTGCTTCCAAAACTCATTAAAAGGAAGCAGGGCTTTTCATTTCCCCATTTCAAATATTTCTTCAGCAATCTTTTGAGCAGCTTCGGGTTGAGAAAAGTTTCTGGCATTTAGGGACATCTTCTGAACTAATTCCGGGTCATCCACAATTTCTGAAATTTCATTAAGAAGCATGTGCGGAGTTAAATTATCCTGTTCTAAAACTGAAGTTGCTCCAGCCCGGGCATAGGCAAAAGCGTTCTTTCTCTGATGATTAGAAGCAGACTTTGGAATTGGGATTAAAATACTTGGTTTTCCGCAAATAGCAATTTCTGAAATGCTCCCCGCTCCGGCCCGGGAAATGATTAGATTAGAAACGAGATAGGCATGGGCAATCTGATTTTCATCCAAGAACGGAAAAAGATGGTAATTGGCCGGCATTTGCTTTAACCAATTCTTTATCTTTTCGTAATTCTTTGGACCGGATTGATGAATGACCTCATATTTCTCCAAAAGTTGAGATAAGACAGATAAAACCAATCGATTAATTTTCTCTGCCCCTTGGCTGCCGCCTAAAATCAGGATAATTGGCTTTTGGCTGGAAATACTGAAAAGTTGTTTGCCTTTTTCCTTTTCTTGAGAATCAGTTGAAAGACAAATTTGAGCAATTTCTGAGCGAATCGGATTACCAACCAAAGCGATTTTTTTAGGAGAAAAATATTTTCCAGCCGATTGAAATGAAAGAGCAATTCTTTTTGAAAAAAATGCTCCAATGCGATTAGCCAATCCCGGAACAGCATCTGATTCATGGGAAAGAATTGGGATGAAATATAGCCAGGAAACCAGGGTAACTGGAACGCTGCCATATCCCCCTTTAGAAAAGACGATGTCCGGCATCAGGATGAATAAGTACCAGAAGGATTGAATTAAACCAAGAGGAAACTTTAAAATATCCAAAACCGTCCAGATAGAAAAATATCTTCTTAATTTCCCGGCCAGGACTGATTTAACAATAATCCCCTCTTTTTCCAATTCCTGACGATAAGGACCAGCCGGTCCCAGAAATATCATTTCTAAGGGTATTTGTTTTTGTTTTAATTGTCTGGCTACGGCAATAATCGGATAAATATGTCCGCCAGTGCCGCCACCAGTGAATACTATTCTCATATTACTTCGTATACTTAGATATATTAGTTACTATCCCAACCGCTGTTAGAGAAACCGCCAAAGCGCTGCCACCATAACTGATAAAAGGCAATGGCATGCCGGTCAAAGGAATCATTCCGCAAATAGCCATGATATTGATGAAAACCTGGAAAAAGAGCCAGCCAGTAATACTGCCGGCTAAAAGATAGCCAAATTTATCAGGAGCATTTTTAGCAATTTTTAATCCCCGCCAGAACAGGAAGACAAATAGACCAATTAATAGACCAGCCCCAATTAATCCAAGTTCTTCGGCAATAACGGCAAAAATGGAATCACCAATAACTTCTGGCAGGTACTTCCACTTTTGAATGCTGTGCCCCAGACCTAATCCGAAAAGGCCGCCTGAACCAATAGCCAAAAGGGCCTGGTTAATCTGATAGCCAATTCCCTGCGGATCAATCTCCGGATGAAGAAATACTGTTAACCTTCTCATCCGATAAGGTGTTATCTTTATTAAAACAAAAAAACTGGATAAAGCCAATACCCCCATTGCTACCAGATGGGAGAACTTAACCCCGGCCAGGAAATAGACTAGGCCGGCAATTAGAGATATCAGAATAAAAGCGCTCATATTCGGCTGAAAGAGAACCAAAATACTGATAATAACAAAACTAACCAGAAAAGGAATTAAACTCTCTTTAATTACTTCTTTGCTTTCTCCTCTTCTGCTTAAAAGCGCTGCTAAATAGAGAACAAAGCTTAATTTAATAAATTCAAAAGGTTGAATAGAAAAAGGGCCAAAACCTATCCAGCGCCTGGCTTCCCCATGGCCATACCCTACTCCCGGCAGAAAAACCAATCCCAAAAGGACTAAACCCAAAATCATTAAAGGAAAAGCCAGTTTCTGCCAAAAGCGGTAATTAATTCTCTGAATAATAAAAAAAGCAACTAATCCAATCAAAAGGCCGTAAATGAGCTGGTGCTTGAGGAAATAGTAGTTTTCTCCAAAGGTTTCCTGAGAAATGACAACCGAAGCGCTTGATAAAACAACTAAACCAAAAACAACCAGAACAAAAACAGCTGAGATGAAAAAATAGTCTGGTTGATGAGCTTTCATATTACTTTGTGATTACTTCAATAAAAACAAGAATCAATCCTATCACTGCCATAGTTCCGTTAATCATCCAGAAACGCATAGTTATTTTCGTCTCATGCCATCCCTTGGCTTCGAAATGATGATGAATAGGCGCTGAAAGAAATATTTTCTTCTTCCTGATTCTTTTTGAAAGTATCTGGACAGCAGTCGAAACTGATTCTACTACCGGAATGAAAAAGATTAAAGGAAGAAGGAGAAAGTAGTTTGTCAGCATGGCAATAATGCCTAAAGTAATTCCCAATGACATTGATCCGGTATCGCCCATAAAAAATCTGGCTGGGTAAATATTAAACCAAAGAAAGGCCAACAGGGCCCCGATAATTACTCCGCAAAAAGCCGCCAAGTCCATTTTGCCCTGGGAAAAAGCAATTGCCCCGTAAGCAGCAAAGCCAATTAAAAGAATTCCACCGGCTAATCCATCAAGTCCATCGGTTTGATTTGTTGAAAAAGCGGTCGCAACCAAAACAAAGATAAAAACAAGAATATACCAAAGGCCGATATTAAAATCTCCCAGAAAAGGAACATGAACTAAATCCCATTCCAACTTAACAAAGAACCACCAGGCGCCGAAAACAGCAATAGCGGTATAGATTAAGAGACGATGACGGATTTTAAGCCCCCCCCCATTGGAACCAATCTTAAAGATTCCCAACAAGTCATCTCCTAAACCAACCAGGGCTGAGGCAATCAGAGCGCCCAAAGGAAGAAGGGTTTCCTTCCTTGTTAAAAAATCAAGATTCTGAAAAATGGTTCCATCCCCGGCTTTGGCTAGAACCCAGAAAAGCAGAGTTAAAAACAAAACTGTCATCCAGATCAGAATTCCACCCATAGTTGGAGTCCCCTCTTTTTTACCGTGATGTTTGGCAAAGTATGGGACTCCTTCCGTTCTAATTTGCTTACCCATCTTGTGCTTTTCAAGGAAACGAACCAAGAGAGGTGTCCAAGCTAAAGCAAAAAGAAAAGAAATTGCTCCTAATCCCATAATTCGTGAGATAAAAAATATGTCTGGCATACTACCATTGATAGGCCTCTTGGACCCAATTAATTAATCTTTCGGTTTCTAAGAATCTTTCTTTTGTTCCTAAAACAACACTAATTAAATTCCCTTCGTTATGATTAATAACCAGAATAAGACAACCACCGGCTTCCTCGGTATAGCCGGTTTTTCCCCCAACAACATTATCCAAACGAGCCAATAATTTATCGGTGTTTGTCCAGAAATGGCGGACTCCCCTGTCAACAGAAAATTTTTCGATCATTGGTGTTTTCATAATCCGCCAAATCAGGGATTCTCCAAAACTATACTCAACCAATTGGGCTAATTCACTAACTGTTGAAACATTGCCTGATTCGTATCCGCTTGGGTCAGTAAAATTAGTTTTTTCAAAACCTAATTCTCTGGATTTTTCATTCATTAAATCAATAAAGCTTCTTTCTGTTTTTAATTCAACTGCTTCTGCCAAAGCATAGGCGGCATCATTACTTGATTCCATTAAAAGAGCGTACAGAAGATTTTCAACACTGATTTCTTCATTAAGAACTAATCCGCCTCTGTCTCCATATCCAGCAATAGCTTTCTCAGTAATAAGGACAATTTCTTCGGTATCAATACTTTCCAAAACAACCAAGGCCGTCATTATTTTAGTCAAACTGGCAATTGGCAAAACCAAATCTGACTCTTTTTGATAAAGGGCTTTATCCTTGGCTGAATCAAAAATTAGGGCAGATTTGGCTTCAACTTCAAGGGTTTCAATCCCCCAATCCCGGATTGGATAAAAATTGGGTCTGGCCTGTTTAAGGGCGGAAATGGCGGCTTTTTGAAACTGCCAATCTGGTAAAAGAGGCAATTTCTTAACTTCTACTTCTTTTCTGGGAAGATACTTTGATAAATTAGAAAAAACCTGAGGAGGTTTAATATTATCAGCCAAAAAAGTCAGGGAATTAAAAATAACCGAGGTGGTAATTATAAATTTAAGCAGCATATTACTTGTCTATTTTAATACTAAGGTCTTTCAGTTGCTCTTTGCTGACCGGACTGGGCGCTTCCATCATTAAATCGCGGCCATCACCGGTTTTTGGAAAAGCCATAACTTCTCTAATATTTTCCTCGCCTAAAAGAATCATTAAAAAGCGGTCAATTCCAGGAGCAATCCCTCCATGAGGCGGCGCTCCGTATTCAAAAGCTTTTAATAAATGACCGAATTTCTGATTAATTTCTTCCTGGGATAAGCCAACTAATTTAAATATTTTTTCCTGGATATCTCTTTGATGAATTCTAATACTCCCCCCTCCAATTTCAACCCCATTCAGAACCAAATCATGCTGCCAGGAGCGGACTTTTATTGGTTCTTTATCAAGCAAAGGCAAGTCTTTTTCCTGGGGCGCAGTGAAAATGTGGTGATGAGAATCATATCTTTTTTCTTTTTCATTCCATTCAAATAGGGGCCAATTTAGAATCCAGACAAAAGCCAGTTCGTTCGGATCTTTTTTGTTTTCTCTTAAATCGGGTTTATCAGTCCCATAATTTTTAATGGCTTCCTGGTAGTCCATTCTCTTGAAGGGACTAAAAGTTAATTTCTTGGATAGGGTTTTATCAAAAAGAATTAGGTTTTTAATGATTTTAGTATAGAGTCTCTCGGTTAGTCTTAAAATATCTTCTTGTTTAACAAAAGACATTTCTAAATCCAGTTGAGTGAATTCCGGCTGGCGGTCTCCTCTTGAATCCTCATCCCGGAAACAGCGGACAATTTGAAAGTATCTCCCTAACCCGGCAACCATTAAAAGCTGCTTGAATTGCTGGGGAGATTGGGGCAGAGCGTAAGATTGGCCAGGATGAAGGCGACTTGGAACCAGATAATCTCTTGCTCCTTCTGGTGTTGACTTAGTCAGAATTGGCGTCTCTATTTCAACAAATCCTTTTTTATCCAAAAAATCTCTGATTAATTTAATAACCTTATGACGAATGTAAAGATTTCTTCTCATCCGCTGGCGGCGTAAATCAAGATAGCGATACCTTAATCTAACTTCTTCATTAACGTTTTTGACCCCTTCTTCGCTAATTTCAAAGGGCGGGGTTTTGGATTGGTTTAAAATCTTTAAATCAGTGACTTCAACTTCGACTTTGCCAGTTGGAATCTTTTCGTTAACCATTTTATCCGGTCTTTTATTGATTTTGCCTTTGACTTCAATAACCCATTCCCCTCTTAATTTATTACCTAATTGATATATTTCCTTGCTTTCCGGCAGGAAAACTAACTGAACCAGTCCGCTTCTGTCGCGCAGGTCAATGAAAATTAATTTACCATGGTCTCTTCGATTATGAACCCAGCCATTTAATCTGACTTCCTCTCCTATTTTTTCAATTGTTTTATTGGCTAAAGTCCGCTTCATATCCCTAATATATTATCATTTCGGCTAGAAACAAGCAATGTTGATAAACTAAAACGGAGCGGACTAATTCCGCTCCGCTCCTTCCAGTTAAACCTCCTTCAAGTTACGGCACAGTTCCCCAGACATTGCGCCGGATTCTCGTGGTCACAGTAACCGCATCCTCCCTCTTTCTGACCACAACAGTTAACAGCCTTTTTCTTTTTTTTCTCCGTTTTTTTCAACGGAGCGCCGCAATAGGGACACTTCCTCCACGAATCGTAATACATTTCTGTTCCGCACTCTGGACACTGCATCTCTTCCTCCTTCCTATCTTACTAAGCTAAATGGTTTCTGCTTAGTCACTCGAGTTTATAGACCGACAACGACAACAGTGATGTTTTCTTTTTTCTAAATCCCCTTCCGTGATAAAAAACGGTTTAAGAGATTTTACCTTTAATCGCAATTCCTCTGTTCTTAGTATTTTCTTCTCTTCACCGCGAATAGGAATCACCGGCAAGTCCTTTTTAAACTTACCTATAATTTGGAAATGGAGGTGTTCAATTGTTTGGCCTACCATCTCTCCTCGGAGAGCAAAAGGATAAACTCCTTCAGCTCCTTTTTCAAGCGCTACTTTTTCAGCTAAACCAATAAGACGAAGAAGTTCGAAGGATTCATCTCGTCCAAGATCTTCCAGTATTAAAGCATGTTTTCTAGGAATCACTACAAAATGAGCATCGGTAGCAGGAGCGATATTTTGAAGAATAAACGCTTTATCCCCTTCGCATAATAATGATGCGCCATAAATTTCTTCTTCACAAAACGGACAACCCTTTTTTAACATCACCTATCTCCTCTTCTGAAAAAATGGTTAATAAAAAAATTCCCTAGTTTTTAAAGAATATAATATACTAAAACAATATCAACTATTTGTCAATTTCTATTTTAACTATCTCCAATTCTCTTTCTCCTTGAGGAGTTTTAACTTTTACCCGCTCGCCTACTTTTTTATTAAGAAGGGCTTTGCCAATCAAAGAATCCTGGCTAATATTTTTTCCAAAACAATATTTCTCTTTCTTGTTTTTAATAATATCCAAAACCAAAACACAGGATAAAATTGAAACAACATCAGAAGGAATTTCCTTTGGGTCAACTACTTTAACAGATTCTATTTCTTTCTTTAACTGAGCAATCTTTAATGAGAATCCTTCTATCCTATCCATTAATCCGACATAACCCGGAGTACCACTAGGAAAAGAACCGCTGTTTTTCATTACTTCAGATATTTTCTTACCTAAATCAGCGTGTTTTTTTCTTAGCTTATCTAGTTCCTCTTTTTTCCTCTCTAATTGTTTTTTTGTTATTAAATTAGACATATTGGGACTGTCGGAAGTTCAATCTCCGAATTAATCAATAAATTCAAATGTATCCTGCCAGGATTCTCTGTTCCTAGTCCCAATATAGTACTGTCCGATGCTAAAGTAAACAAAACGGTCGGGATAGCGTGGGTCCATCATAAAATAACTCACACCATTTGCCGCGCTATAAGAGGGACAATACTGTCGATTATCATACCAAGGGGTAGGATAACTTATAGTCGCGTATTGATATCCTTTTGGATTATTCTCCCTTCTTATTTCTTCAAACCAGCACTTATCAGAAGGATAACTTTTAAGAAACTGTTCTTCTATGGCTTCTTTCAAAGTCTGTCCCGGGCTCTTTTCAAAAATTTCTACATACTGACAGGAAGAAGTATCTTCTGTTGAAGGGTCCAGGCAAACAAATATTTTATTCTCCTTTTCTCTGACATCGCCCTGTCTGCCAAAAAGAAACGGTTTTTCAAATCTAATTTTATATTCATTATTCTGATATATTTCTTCATCAGACAGATTGCTTAGTTTAATAAATTTAAATGACTTTAACATCCCTCTTAAAATATCTAATTCCTTTTCTTGTCCTTTGTCTAGTGTTGGAACCGGCGAAGAAGGATAGAAATAATATTTATAATTTTCGCCCGTTAAAAACGCTTTGGCGTAAGGCAAGATAACATCCCAGGTAATATTATCTTTTTGAGAAGTTCTTTCAGAAATAACATAAAGATTTATCAGCCATTTATTTTCAATGCTGTATTCAAATTTTTCGTTTGAAAACTCTTTCATTTCTTCTTCTATTTCTTTAATTTTTTCGTAGTCATCTTCTTTGTATTTTGGATAAGTTGAAATGAAGAAAGCAAGAAAATCCTCCGGGGTTTCCGATTTTTCAAATGACCCCCACGGATAATTCGAAAACCTAATCATTTGCTGGTCAATATTTTGATAATATTCTTCGCTGGTATACCAACCCCCAGGCATTAAAACCTCAAATCGATATTCCTCGTTACGATATGTTTGCCAATTAGATGTATCGGTGGGCTCAATAAACTTAAAGCTAGAAATGATGTCATCAAAAAGATAGGTTTCATCCTGAGGAATATTGTAATAAATAAAGCCAATTCCAGAAAATCTATCATCTTTCAGGTTAATTAAAGCTCCCTTCCCGCTAGGATTAATTAGCAAACCCATATCTTGATCTTCGATGACTAGGGCTTCATCTGCCCCTTCATTTATTTGAATAAATCTCGACGGAGTTACTTCTATTTTTTCATCAGCAACAAAGTTAAAATAATATTTATCATTATCTTGTGTATATCCTTGTGTACCTATGAATTGTCCTCCCATACCAGCAGTATAATCGTATGTTATTCCTCCAAATTGGATATCAGGATTTTTAGAGAAATTCCCATAAAACATTTCTCCTGTTTCCCCGGAGTTTATTGAAAACACCATTTCTCCATAATCCCTTGGATATTTAAAGCTAAACCCTAATTCTTCATTGTGGTAAGTTTGCCATTGGTCTGTCGAATCAAGGACTGTTATCGTTTCAGAAAAGAAATGTTGATAAATAAAATAACCGCCTAGGCCTAAAATAGCGGTTACTACTACAACCCAAACCCAGAAAGGAAAATTTAATCTTTTAGGATTTTGTTCTGGTTGGAAGTTATTTATTTGTTGTCCCGGGTCGATGTGTGTTTGCGGATCCATACTAATATATTACCCTATATTCTTCAAAACGAAAAGCTTTGACCAATTAAACTGTAAAAAGATTTCTCTTAACTCTTTTTATATTATCAACTACTATCCAGGCCGCCATCGCTCCAAATCCGGTCTTATCAATATCAAAAGATTTAGTTCCCTGCGGGTTTTTAAGAAAAATTAACAAGCAATATTTTTTACCTTTAAACATCTGATAATATTTGTCAATTTCATTAATACCCAGGCCATCTTTAGCGCCATATTTTTGAAGAATTTGTTTTGCTTTGACTGGCGTTAAATCCGAATACTGAATAATCTTTGAAACTTCTGTTTTAATACTAACCGGTTCACCAGAATTCTCAAAATAAACAATATCCCCTTTTTTAATCCTGTCCCAAGGAGAATATTTATTCATATACCAGCGTGATTCAATTGTCTTTTCTTTGGTTAAAATCTTGGGCAAGAGACCCCAGGATTTCCTCATTATCGCTATATGATACATTTTCCTATCCAATATTCTAGCATAAATAAGGTGGATAAACACTATTAATTGACTTTCTTGCGAAAAAATCTCTTTTGTGTTAGAAATAATCAAACAGGCGAATGGGATAAAACAAGACCGAAGAATCTTGGGCTCTCACAAGGTTCGTTTCGGAAATATCTTATGTTTCGAAATAGGTCTTAAACCGCTTTCTGAGCTCAGGCAGCGGAGAACATGAGAGCAAGGAGAGCCCGGGGACACCCCGGACCCCTCCGGTTTGATAGATACTTTATTCCGCCGGAACCCGGACGAATCCTCTCCTCTCCTCGGCACCCCTCGCTCCTCGACCTTTCCTGCCCGGCTTGAGGTTGATAAAGCGAAGGGAAAAGCCGTCCTGATATCACCCAACTGCCTGAAAGTCCTCGCGCTAGTGAAGACAAACCTGGCGCGGGGCAAATTCTTTAAAAACTTATAACCCTTAAGGATAACATAGGAGGCTAAAATGTATTCAGAAAAACCAGAAACGCTGGAAAAATATGAGTTTCGGTCAATGGAAGATGTTTCTCTTGATGTCCAGTTTTCCTGGGCACTGAAAGCACTAGCAGAGAAACTAAAAACTACGAAAAAGGTCTTGAGAAAGGCATGGAAGATAATAGGCAGAGTAGAATTCGAGGACGAAATTATGGTTAAAGGCAAATCAGTCCAAGAAACATTTTCTCATGGCTTCAGAGGATTTACTTTGCGGAAAGGAAAAAAGCCAAGAAAAATCCTTGCTCCGCATCCGATAGTCCAAAAAGCGCTCAGAGCAATCGGAAAAACATTGGTTGAACTTAGGCCCGCCCATCAAAATGCATATGGGTTTGTTAAAAAAAGAAATACTCTTAAAGCAACACAGACACTTTTGGGAAACGTTCATTATTTCAGCTTTGATATAGCCGATGCTTTTCCCAGTATTACAAAGGAAATGGTAAAACAATCCCTTGAAAAATTAGGGATTAATAAGGCCCTAATTGATCCTTTATCCTGGTTGGTAACCTATCATTATAATGAACAGCGTCGCCTGCCTCAAGGAGCGTCGTGCAGCCCGGCTTTGCTAAATCTTGTTTACGAGCCCATGTGTTGTGAGATGGACCGGATTTGCCAAACACACAATATAAAATGGTTTGTCTACGCCGACGATTTCAACTTCGCCTCAAAGGAAATAATTTCACCTGAAATCAAAGAAGAATTACTGGCAATCCCGACCAAATCTGGCTTTTCCGTTAAGCCAGAGAAAACAAAAGATAATCTGGGGAAAACCACCCCTCATATGCTCGGGCTGACGATTGTTGGTAAGAAACATCAGAAAATTCATATCAACCATCGGAAAAAGAATGCCTATCGCCGAATTTTCTTTATGGCTTGGAAATATGACGACGCCTATCCCAAAAAATATGTTATCGGCATTGCTATGTACATTCGGCAAATCTATGGCCAAGAACAACACTGGCCCGGCTGGGTAAGAGAGTACTGGATTTTATACCGAGAAAAGATAAAGGAGGCAGAAAATGAGAGAAAAAGCGAAAGATAAGACAGCCAAAGATTTTCCCCAGTTCTCTCTGCCACCCCAAAGTCCTGAAGCTGAAGGATCAGTCATTGGGAGAATCTTACAGGAGAACAAAAAATTTCTTACGGCCTGGCAAATCCTAGAGGCCGAAGATTTCTACAAGCCCGCCCATCAAAAAATTTTTGCTGCCATGATTGATCTGACTAACGAGGAAACGCCGATTGACCTTCTTACTCTGACCAATCAACTCAAAAAGAAAGGCGAACTCGAAAGTGTTGGTGGAGCCAGTTATCTTGTCATACTCCACGACGGAACGCCGGCAACGGAAAATGTCGCTCATCACGCCAAGATTATCAAAGGAGACGCGGTAAAGAGAGTGGTCTTAGAGAAAACCAATGAATTAGCTAGAACTGCCTTTACCCCTGGTGTCAGGGTAGATGAACTGGTTGCCAAAGTCATTGAGATGCCCTCGGAAATAATGAAAAAAGCGGCAAAAGGAAGTGGCGCCAACAAGCTGGAGCTCTCTACTGAAGAACTTTTTGACTACTTTTCTTTTAGCAAAGAGACGCCTTTTGAATCGCTTAATCGCGCAATTGGGGGATTTATGCCTTATGAGCTAACAATTGTCGGCGGCAGAACAGGAATGGGAAAAACAGCCCTAGTCCTTGAGTTTCTGTCTCATACGGCTATTGATGAAGGTAGTCCGGTTGTTTATTGCGGGGCACAGATGGTAATGCCGATAATCTACCGTCGTCTGGATGCCCAAAGATGTAAAATCCCCCTTAATAAGATAGGGGGAGGCAGAATAACAGAAAAAGATGAATTGGAAATGATGGATCGATGCCATCAACAGATCAATGACGCGCCAATTCACAGCATTGTAATTAAACAAAGGATTGCTGTGCCGGCCCTCCAGATAGAGATAATAAATGCCCTAGAAAAAATAGACAAACTTAATCAGGGCCCTGGATTGCTGATTATTGAAAATTTACAAGAACTTTTTTGGCCTGGCAAAGAATTTAAGCACCCCCTAGAACAAGCTGATTTCATCATTGAAAAAATCAAGCCCTTCTGCTATCAGATAAAAATACCGGTCATTATTTCAAGCCAGCTCAATCGAAAACTAGAAGACAGAGAAGATAAGCGCCCCAAAACTTCTGATTTATTCAGTAAAGCAGCCGAAGAGTTAAGCAATAAAATCCTCTTGCTCTACCGACCAAATGCTTACGAACCAAAAAAGATTGAAGAAGAAGGTAAACCCGAAAGAGATGCCGAGATTATTGTCGGCAAAGGAGGGACGCCTGGCAATATACCCCTTACTTTCTGGGGGGAATATCTCTCTTGGGAGGAGGGAGAAACTGAATAGGTTTCAAAGCCTGAAACCAAAAACCCGCTCTCTGCGAAAAATGCAGACAAGCGGGTTTTTATCATGGTAGGGGTAGAGGGAATCGAACCCCCATCAAAGGCTTAAAAGGCCTCTGCTCTACCACTGAGCTATACCCCCATAATACCCACATATTTTACCTAAAAATGAAATAAAAATCAAGCCAAAAGCTTGATAAGTTTTACCTTCCCCTATTTCTTCCCGATTTCCTTTTTTCTCCGCATTAGGACAACGGCTAGTATTGGAATAGTTACCCAGACAAATTCAGCTTCCGGCCCAACGAATATCTTTTTAATAACCGAACCAAGGTTTGAAATGACTTCAGGAGGAAGAAACGAAAGAATAACCATAGCCAGTAATCCAACCTGGACAACACTAAGAATGAATAGTTGAATCCAGGAAGCGTTTCCTCTTTTTTTAATTCGCAGAGGCGAGCTTAAAACACTACGAGGGATTAGGAAATAGAGCAAAAGAATAATTGCGATAAAAATCAGAATTCTGGAAGAAGAAGATGGATCCTGGTTAATACCCAACCAACCCAAAGATGATAGTTTCTGCCAGGGCAGAGATTTAACAATTAAAAAGGAAAAATAGCTGCTGATTAAAAGAATTATCATTCGGTTGCGCCCGAGGAAAAATCCATAAATTAGAACGGCAATTAAAAAAACCAGGGCGATGAATAAATCCCAGCCCGAAGCAGCGCCAACATGGAGATTTGCCAGAAATGAACGGATTTCCATATTAATTAGTTTTACTTAATTCTTGAACTAATTTCTTTTGCTGACGGGATAACTTCTTAGGAACTTCCACTTGAACCCTGACAATCATATCCCCTTTTCCCCTTCCATAGAGCCGAGGCATGCCCTTGCCTTTTAATTCAATTAATTCTCCGGATTGTGTTCCTGATGGAATTTTTAGATTAACCTCCCCATCAATAGCCGGTATCCCTATTTTATCACCCAAACTTGCCTGGGTAAAGTTGATAACTAACTCATAAAAAAGATTATCTTGCTGACGTTTAAAATACTTATGGTCTTTGATATGGATGTTAACAAAAAGGTCGCCTGATTGCCTGCCGTGTTTCCCGGCCTGCCCCTGTCCGCTTAATCTTAAAATCTGGCCATCTTCAATTCCCTGGGGAATAGTGACTTTAATTTTTTTATCCTCTTTGATTCGGCCCTGTCCGCGGCAATAATGACATTCTTCCTCTGGAATCTCTCCTCTGCCTTGGCATTGGGAACAGGGTCTTTGTTGGATAAAATATCCAAAAATACTTCTGCTTTGGGTCTGTTGGTAACCGCTTCCCTGACAAACTGAACACTTCTTTAGTTTTTTTCCGCCTTTACCCTGACATTTAGAACAAGTTACCAATTTCCTTAAATCAATTTCTTTTTCTAGCCCGTTGTAGGCATCTTCTAAACCAATCTCGATATCAATAGAAATATCATCACCGGCCTGGGCAGTTGCTCTGGTCCCTCTGCCAAAGATTTCTTCGAAAATTCTGTTAAAGCCCAGGTCTTCAAAAATATCTTCTCCGCCAAAAGCGTCATAAAAAGAATGAAAGTCCTGCTGGGAAAATCCCTGTCCAAATGGCGTCTGTCCTTCAAAGGTTTGGCCAAACTGGTCATACTGGGCTTTTTTTTCTTTATCGGATAAAATTCGGTAGGCCTGGCTGATTTCCTTGAATTTTTCCTCGTATTCTTTCTTCTTGCTTTCCGGTGCCCGGTCAGGATGGTATTTAAGAGCTAATTTCCGATAGGCCTTTTTAATTTCTCCCTCGTCAGCGCCTTTGTCAACGCCGAGAACTTCGTAATAATCTTGAGCCATGGTTAAATTTCGATTACCTCCTTCAGAACAGACTTCTCATGGATATGGATTGCCTTTGTCCAAATCAGGATTTTGAAAATGAGAGAAGCCAAGAGAATTGTTAGCCAGATAAAAGGGATGCTAATAACTTTAAGGGCGAAAAAGACACCGATAGATAAACTAATTGGAATAAATCCTTTGTAAGGTTCGCTCCGCTTATTAATCTCTCCGTTAATTGTTTGATAAAGGGTTTCCTGTGTTTCTCCCAAGTCAAAACCAGTTTGCCCTTCAAAAACCTCACTTGCCGGACCGATAATATTATCAAAGAAAGGACGAGGAATTTCAATTCTTTCCTGGCCGAGTGTGGATAAAGGAGAAAAATAGTAGGCCGAGGCAATAACAAGAGCAAGGCCGGTCATAATATATGGCAGGCCCCTTTTAACGATTTTAATTGAGTTAATTTTAATTCTGTCCTCTTTTTCAGAAATTGCCCGGAAAGAACCAAAAACAAAGAAAAACAAGGATAAAACAAGAACAGCCAAGAATTCAATTTCAAAACCAAAAGTGAGTAAAAAAGTAATCAGAATAAAGACAAGGGTTGTTAAAAGGATTGTCCTTGACTTGGTTAAAAGCCAGTTCAAACTCAGGAAAACTGATAAAATTAAAAGGCCAATGCTCGGCCAAATCCAAGAACCATCGTTAAACAATACTCCTTTCAGTCCGGCCCAGGTAATTGCAGCAACCAGAGTTGCCAGACCGACAATGACTGAGTTAGTTATTTGATTTTTATTTATTCGCATTATTCCCCTCCTTTTTAATTTCTTCGTATTCTCCTTTAACTGTCTTTTTGTCTCCTTTAATTTCCGGCTCACTCTGTTCTTTCTTTTCCTCCTCAACTTTCTGATACAATTGAGCGCCGATTTTCTGGATAACCTGGGATAATTCATCAATTGCTTTTTTAAGAGAATCAACTTCATTAGAATCTTTAAGTTTTTTGAGAGATTCTAATTTTTCTTCAACTTCTTTTTTGTCTTCTGGTTTAACTTTATCACCAGCTTCCTTTATGGCTTTCTCGGTTGAAAAGATTAAAGTATCAGCCTGATTTCTGGTTTCAATTAATTCTTTTTTCTTTCTGTCTTCAGCTGAATGAGCTTCAGCTTCCTTTTTCATTTTTTCAATGTCTTCTTTGGAAAGGGATGAAGAGTCGGTAATAGTAATTTTCTGTTCCTTGTTGGTTGCTTTGTCCTTAGCTTTGACATTTAAAATTCCGTTGGCATCAATGTCAAAACTAACTTCAATCTGAGGAACGCCCCTTGGAGCAGGCGGAATGCCATCAAGAATAAATCGGCCCAGGGTTCGGTTATCAGTCGCTATTGGCCTTTCTCCCTGAAGAACATGAACATCAACTGCCGGCTGATTATCAGCTGCTGTTGAAAAAACCTGTGATTTAGAAGTTGGAATGGTTGTATTTCTTTCAATTAAAGGAGTCATGACCTGACCAAGAGTTTCAATCCCTAAAGTCAGCGGAGTAACATCAAGCAAAAGAACATCTTTTGTTTCTCCGGTCAGAATTCCACCCTGAATTGCCGCTCCAAGAGCAACACATTCCATTGGGTCAACTCCCCTTTCAATCTTTTTGCCGGCATAGTCCTCAACAAAACTTTGAACAATCGGCATTCGGGTCGGTCCGCCAACCAGGATTATTTTAGTAATATCATTAGGAGTTAGTTTAGAATCATTTAAAGCCTGCTCCAATGGACCGCGGCATTTTTCAACAATGGGCTTAACTAATTCTTCCAATTTCGCCCGGGTAATTTTCATATTCAATTCCTTGGATTGACTGATAAAAGGAATGATAATGTCTGTTTCTAAAACGCTTGATAGTTCAATTTTAGCTTTTTCAGCCGCATCTTTAACTCTTTCCAAGGCTGTCCGATCTTCTTTTAAATCAATATTGTTTTCTTTTTTAAATTCTTCAAGAATATATTCAACTAGAATTTCATCCATATCGGTTCCGCCCAATTGAGTATCGCCTGAGGTTGATTTAACTTCGAAAACACCTTCGCCAAAATCCATAATTGTGACATCAAGAGTTCCGCCGCCAAAGTCAAAAACAAGAATCTTTTCTTCCTGACCGGCCTTGTCAATTCCATAAGAAAGAGAAGCCGCTGTTGGCTCGTTGATAATTCGGACAACTTCTAATCCGGCGATTGAGCCGGCGTCTTTGGTTGCTTGTCTTTGAGAATCATTGAAATAGGCCGGGACAGTAATGACTGCTTTCTGGATTGGTTCGCCTAAAAAGGCCTCGGCATCTTTTTTAATTTTCTGCAGGACAAAAGCAGAAAGTTGTTCCGGCGTATACTCCTTGCCATTCAAACTATATTTTTCCTTTGTCCCCATTTTCCGCTTGAAAGCAGAAACCGTGTTTTCCGGATTACTGACTGCCTGTCTTCTGGCTGGCTCGCCAACTAAAAGACCGCCATTCTTATCAAGGGCAACATAGGATGGAAAGGCCTTGCCTCCGCCAATAACTGTTCCTTCGGCTGAAGGAATTATGGTTGGTTTTCCGGCCTCAACAACTGCGGCTGCAGAATTAGAGGTTCCTAAATCAATACCAATTACTTTACTCATAGTTATTTAATCCTAATTGGGACCCGATTAGCTTTAGGAGCCCCTTTGACTGCTTTGGGAAGAGTGATTTTAAGCATGCCTTCAGATGTTTCAGCGCTGGCTTGGTTTCCTTTAACTTCAACTGGCAATCTGATTGCCCGATGGAAAGAACCTTTTCTGATTTCTTTTCTGATATAGTCTTTTTCTTTGGCCTCTTTCTTTTCTTGAATTTTCCCTTCAATAATTAAAATATTATTCTTTATAGAAACGCTAACATCTTTGGCTTTAATGCCAATTAAAGGAAGTTCGATATAGAGATTGTTTCTATCCTGATAAATATCAATTGCCGGTTCTTCCTGCTGGAAATGCGGAGAAAAAGGCATTCGATCATCTTCTTCAAAAATATCAGGAAGATGAGGTCGCTTATTTAAATCTTTGAATGGTTGCCATTTGATAGGCATGGTATTTCCCTTTCTATTTACTAATTTTAACCTTGCTTGGTCTTAATATTAAATTATTTATCCTGTATCCGTCCTGGACTACTTCAACAATTATCCCGGGTTCCTCTTTGGATTCTATTTCTTCGATTGCTTCGTGTATTTCGGGATTAAACTTTTGACCGAGAGATTTAATTTCTTCTAACCCTTTTTTAATTAATTCTTGTTGAAACTGATTTAAAACCTGTTCTATCCCTTTATCTTTTTTAGCCCCGGCTTTCAAACTATCCAGGATCGGGAGAAAATCTCTGACAATATTTGCTTCCAGACTATCTGCCAGATTATCTTTCATTTCTTCCTGCCTTCTTTTGTGGTTAATCAAATCAGCCCGGGCACGCTGCGCCTGGGTCAGGTACTCCTCCTTTTCTTTTTGGCATTCCTTAAGTTTATCTTTAATCTTTTTGAGTTCGTCTCCGGATTCTTCAGAAAGATAAGTAATTTTCTTCTTTTTCATCTTTAATACATTGTATCATTTTTCCAGAAGTTGTCAAACAAAGAAAGAGTATGATAGAATTAAATAAAATTAAAAGAAGGGACCCATTTATGAAAAAGATTACTTTTAATAATATTACCTGGATTGATATTGAAAAACCAGATGAAAACAATCTGGAAGAATTAAAAGAAAAATTCAATCTCCATCCGTATATCGCCCAACAATTCCTTCCGCCAATTCATCGTCCTAAAATTGAAGAATACCCAGAGCAACTTTTTATCGTTCTTCATTTCCCGGTCTATGATTCAAAGAAAAAACAGACAAAACCGGTTGAGCTTGATTTGATTTTAACCGCTGATACTTTAATTACCAGTCATGCTGAAAAGATTCATGAACTGGAAAATCTTTTTAAGGATTGCGAAGTCCAGGATTACCATCAGAAAAAAATCTTCAGAAGCAACGGTCATGCTTTAATGAGTGTTCTTGATTGGCTGATTGACCGATGCCTGCCCATGCTTGATCATATTGGTGAAAATATTGAAAAGATAGAAAACGATGTTTTCGAAGGCAAAGAAAAAGAAATGCTCATGGAGATTGCTTTAATTAAAAGAGATTTAATTGATTTCAGAAGAGCAATTAAACCTCAACGTTCGGTTTTAGATATTTTAGAAAAAAAGTCCCGTCGATTGTTTAATCCGGAAGTCAGGTCATTATCCCAGGAAGTTGTTGGTTCTATTATCCGGGTTTGGAATGTTCTGGAAAGCCATCGTGAATTAATTAATTCAATAGAAGAAACTAATAACTCGCTTCTTTCCTACAAACTGAGTGATATTATGAAATTCCTGACTGTGGTTTCCTTTATTACCTTCCCTTTAAGCGTTGTTGTTGGATTCTTTGGTATGAACGTCTTTGATAAAATTCCGATTGTCAAGCAGAACGTTAATTCCTGGTGGATTATCGTCATTACTATGGCTATCTCAACCACTATTATGGTCGCCTACTTTAAGAAAAAGAAATGGTTGTAATTTTTTAGACAAGCATAAAGGGCGAAGCAAATGCTTCGCCCTTTTGTTGTTTGGAGAAATGAGCAGAGGACCAGCTTCAATTTGAGAAGCTTCCCATATAATAGGAAGCATCCGCGATACGAGTATCACCGCCGGTAAGATTGGCGAACAATATCTCGTAATTTGATTTAGACAGGACTTCTCTGGTATTAACATCGGAAAGTACATTCCGAATTACCACAATCTCCGCATCGTGGTAATTCTGATACGACCGACTGCCTTTCTGCCACATGACCTGAGTTGAAAAGAAACCAGGCAGTTCAACATCGTAATGAGGATAAATCTTTATGAATTCTTTCCAGGATTCATCGGTGAAATCCCCCGGTACTGCTTCTCGGCCAAGTTTCTCTCTTAGGAACTGTTTTCCATCTCTTCGCTTATCCTCTTGAAAGTTAACACGAACGGAGATTTGGGTATCAAGGGTAGCGAAGATTTCCATAAGTCCGTCGAGCATTGCCACGAAAAGTCCCTGGCGTGTCTCGTCTTCCTTTGTCGCCTTAATCTCGGAATGGTAAATTCCCATAAACTCACCGATGCCGGGAATTACCAAATCCGTGTAGCTGCCATCGGAAACCAAGGCCCACAACTTGGCTACCTCAGCTCTTTCTTTAGAGGTCTTCAATTCATTAAACCACTCTTCATATACTCCCCAATTGCCAAAGTCAATTCTTATGTGGCTTTTCAGAGCTGCCAGACACTTCGGCTTAGCGTCAGCCCAACTTATCGCTTCTTTATTTTCAGCAAAAGCGATGAAAGCCACCGGAACCGAAACCAAACAGACACAAACTAAGATGATACTTTTTCTCATGATACATCCTCCTTTTTTGACGTTTTTGGTTATTAGTGAGAAGAACTGATTCTTAATACTTAAAACTATAACATGCTGGCTGTAAAAGTCAAGTGAAACTTTGTGTTTTAATAAAAGTTTGATATGATATATTTATGCTCAAGCTCTACAATACCCTCACTCGTCAAAAAGAAGAATTTAAATCCATTAAAGAAAATGAGGTCTCCTTTTACTATTGCGGGCCAACTGTTTACTGGACTCAACATATTGGCAATATGCGGGGTCTTTTCTGCGCTGATTTTATTGTCAGAACTTTAAAGTATTTAGGTTATCAAGTTAATTATGTCAGAAACTATACTGATGTCGGTCATTTGACCAGCGATCAAGATGAAGGCGAGGATAAAATTGAAAAAGCCGCCAAACGAGAAAAGAAAACTCCTGAAGAAATTGCTCAGAAATATATTAAGATTTACGAAGAAGATGCCAAAGATTTAAATATGCTAGAGCCGGATTATAAGCCAAAAGCAACCGAATGCATTAAAGAAATGATTGAAATGACCCAGGCATTAATTGATAAGGGATTTGCCTATTCAACTCCCCTCGCTATCTATTTTAACACCTCAAAAGTCAAAAACTATACTGCCCTTTCCGGTCAGAATTTAGAAGAACAAATTAAAGGAGCCGGCAAGGCCGATGTGACTGACCCGGATAAAAAAAATCCAGCTGATTTTGCCCTCTGGTTTTTCAGGTCTGGAAAGCATAAAAATGCTCTTCAAACATGGCCATCCCCTTTTAAATCTGATTTAGTTGAAAACGGCCAGGGCTTCCCCGGCTGGCATATTGAATGTTCGGTTATGAGTAAAAAACTCCTTGGAAAAACCATAGATATTCATATGGGCGGGATTGAACATATCCCTGTTCATCATACTAATGAAATTGCTCAGTCAGAAGCCGCTAATGACGCTAAATTCGTTAATTACTGGCTCCATAATGAACATTTATTGGTTGATAATAAGAAGATGGCTAAATCAGAAGGAACGGGATACGGTCTGTCTGAAATCAAAGAAAAGAGTTTTAATCCCCTCTCCCTTCGTTATCTGTTTTTACAAGCCCATTACCGCTCCAAGCAGAACTTTACTTTTGAAGCCATGGAATCTGCTCAAAAAGGCTTTAATAACTTGGTTTCCCAGATAAAAGAATTGGGTGATAACAAGGGTGGGGTTAGCCAAGAATACAAAGATAAATTTATTGAAAAAATATCTGATGACTTTAATTCCCCTCTGGCCTTAACTATTGTCCAGGAAGTTCTGAAATCAGATTTGGATAATCAAGATAAACTGGCAACTCTTTTGGATTTTGATAAAGTTCTTGGTCTTAAATTGGATGAGATTAAAAAAGAAGAAATTCCTCAGGAAATTAAAGACCTGGCCGAAAAAAGAGAAAAAGCCAGGAAGGAAAAGAATTTTGAAGAATCTGATAGGATTAGAAAAGAAATTAAAGACAAGGGGTATAGAATAGAAGACACCGAACAGGGTTCGAAGATTTCCCCAAGATAATCACAATTTCTCCTCTTTGAAATATTTTTTGGTAGAACTATAATAGATATGAGAGAGGAAATAATAAGCTTGCTTAATTATTTCCGAGCGAATGAGATTATGTCTTTTGACATAATGGAGGGTATGCCCCTCTTTTTAATATGGCAGAAAAAACACAACCATCAGTTAAAATAGAAGGCAAACTACCGCCTCAGAATATTGAAGCCGAACAATCTGTTCTGGGAGCCTTGATGTTGGACAAAGACGCTATTATTAAAATAGCTGATATTCTTGTTGCTGATGATTTCTACCGAGGGATCCATACCAGCATTTATCAAGCCATGGTTGATCTTTATGAAAAAAATGAACCAATTGATTTATTAAGTTTAACCAACCGATTAGAAGAGAAAAAGAAATTAAAAGAAATTGGCGGAGCAACCTATTTGACTGACCTGGTTAATTCCGTTCCAACTGCCGCCCATATTACCCACTACGCCAAAATTGTTAAAAACAAAAAAGCCCTTCGTGATTTAATCGGAGCTTCTAATGAAATTAGTCAATTAAGTTATCAGGAACCAGATGATGTTGAAACCCTGATCGATGAATCTGAACAGAAGATATTTAGTGTTTCTCAAAGATCAGTCAGTCAGAAATTCATGCCGGTTAAAGATGCTTTAGAAAGCGCTTTTGAAAGAATTGATAAGTTGCACCGGGGCGAAGAAGCCACAAGAGGTATCCCGACCGGATTTGCTGATATTGACAACTATCTTTCTGGTTTTCAGAAATCCGATTTAATTATTTTAGGCGCCCGCCCTTCTCTTGGAAAAACCTCGCTTGCTCTTAATATTGCTCGACATACTTCGATTAAGGAAAAAACACCAGTTGCCGTTTTTAGTATTGAAATGTCCAAGGAACAATTAGTTGACCGGTTAATTAGTTCTCAGGCAGAAGTTGATTCCTGGAGAATACGGACCGGTCGTTTATCCGGCGAAGGACCGGATAATGATTTTGAAAAAATCCAGAGAGCGCTGGATGAATTATCGGATGCTTCAATCTATATTGATGATACTCCTTCTCCGACTATTTTACAGATGAGAACCATGGCTCGCCGACTTCAGGCTCAAAACAATCTTGGTTTAATTATTATCGATTACATCCAAATGATTCAGCCGAGGAATAATTTTGATTCGCCCGTTCAGCAAATGACAGAAATATCCCGAAGTTTGAAATCTTTGGCCAGAGAACTTGAAGTTCCCGTTTTAGCCATTTCCCAACTCAACCGTTCTGTTGAATCCCGCTCCCCGGCTATTCCCAAACTTTCTGATTTAAGAGAAAGTGGAAGTTTAGAACAGGACGCTGATGTGGTGATTTTCATCTATCGGGAGGATAAGGAAAGGCCTAATACCGACCGGAAAAATATTGCTGATATTATTATCGCCAAGCATCGTAATGGTCCAACTGGCCGAGCTGAATTATATTTCAATGAAAGCCAGGTTAGTTTCAGGAATCTGGAGAAAAGATTGGAGGAATAATATGTTTCCAAAATCAGTTCAAAAACTTATCAATGAGTTATCCAAATTGCCGGAAATTGGACCGAGATCTGCGACTCGGATGGTTTTTCATTTGCTTAATCAGAATCAAAAAGAATTAGATGATTTTTCTTTGGCTGTTAAAAATCTTAAAACTGAAATTAATCTTTGTCCCCAATGCTATAACCTGACTGAAAAAAGCAAGAATTTCTGTCCAATTTGCCTTGATGGCAAAAGAGATAAATCAACTCTCTGTTTGGTTGAAAATCTTTTGAATATTATTCCGATTGAAAAAACCAAACAATATCATGGACTTTATCATGTTTTAGGCGGATTAATTTCTCCGGGAAATGGCATTGGCCCGGAAAACTTGAAAATTAATCAATTAATTTCTAGAATTAAAAAATCCCAGCCAGAGATAAAGGAAATTATATTCGCTTTTAGTCCGACAACCGAGGGAGATACTACGGCTTTATATATTGAAAGAATGCTTGGGGGGTTGGAAATAAAAACGAGCCGATTGGCGCGAGGGCTATCAACCGGCTCCGATCTTGAATACATAGACGAACATACCTTAGGTAGTGCCTTTTTAGGAAGGAAATAGATCCTCCCCCAATTTGCCTAAAACTAACTCAACATGAGGGAATAAAAATTCCATTGGGATTTCTCTCCATTCATGAAACTCATAATATGCGACCCCGGCAGGAAAACTGAAATAATCTTTTACTGCATAGATAACAACGAACGGGCTCCAAAGACCGACCTGCAGGAAGTATAATAGCCATGGCGACCAGCCAAATAAATCCTGTCCCTGCCACCAAATAAATAAAGGGGTTAATAGGAAAATAAGGTGCGAGATTATCCTCACTGCCGCCTTATGTCCTCTTTTAACTGAAATACCCATATCGACCTCCTTGATCAATGAGTGGTTGTTAAGATTCAATCTTTAAAATCTCTACCTCGGTAAAGGGCTGTCGGTGCCCTTTTTTTGTTTGAGAACGTTTTTTAGGTTTGTATTTTAAAATTATAACTTTCTTGGCTTTATCCTGTTTTAAAACTTTTCCTGTCACTTTGGCCCCTTTAACTAAAGGGGTCCCAATTTTAATTGATTTCCCTTTTTCTAATAACAAAACTTCGCCAAATAAAACTTCTTTGCCCTCTTCGGCATCTATCTTTTCTATCTTAATTTTATCGCCCGGAGAAACCAAATATTGTTTTCCCCCGGTCTTGATGACTGCAAACATATTATTCTAATAATGGTTTTTCTATTTCTTCTGCCTCTATTTGTGGTTTTCCATCGGTAATTTTAACCACATCTTTATCAACTTTTTTAAGTTCTTTATTAGCCCTATTATAACTTCCAACGGTTGTTGTCAAGTGATTTCCTAATTTCTGCATGTGTTGATTGTATGCCCCCAGGTGTTTTCCAAGCCTTTCAACTTCCTTTACTATCCCCATGGCCTGTTCAGAAATCTTTTGCCTTCTTAATCCTTGTAAAACAGTTTGTAAATAGGCAAGAAAAGAAGTTGGAGAAACTATTATGACTTTCTTTCTCCCGGCGTAAGAAACCAGATTATTAGTATCACCTCTAACTGCCCCAACCTTATTAATCAAGAGGTCGTAATAAACTGCTTCTGAAGGAATATACATAAAGGCAAAGTCCATCGTTCTTTCCTCTGGCTTAACATATTTTGAAGTTTCGTCAATCCTGAATTTTAAGTCGTTAATAAAAGCAGCTTCGTATCTTTTTTTCTCTTCAGAACTCTGGCTATCCAAAATCCTATTATAATTCTCTAAGGAAAACTTCGAATCAATCGGAATAATCTGTTTATCAATAAATACGACTGCGTCAACTATGGTTCCGTCTTTAAAAGAATATTGGACTTTGTAGGAATCCGGAGGCAAAACATTCTTTAAAACTGTTTCCAGGAAATATTCTCCTAAGACACCTCTTTGTTTTGGATTGGTCAGAATATTCTCCAAGGACTGCATCTGCTTGGCAAAATCAACCACCCGTTTATTAGTATCATCTAATTTAGTTAATCTCTCGGTTACGTCCCGGACAATTTTAGCGCTTTGACCAAATTGGGTCTGCATTGCCCTGGCTGATTCGGATAATTTACTATCAACTGCCTGGTTTAACTGGCCAATCTGTTCCTGAAGCATTAAAAGTGATTGGCTATCTTGTTTTTCCGGCCTTCTTCTTAATAGTAAAAAAATAATCAGGGAAGAACTGATAACAACAACAAACAAAAGTAGAATAACCAAGTATTCCATGAAAACCAATTTAGCACAGAAAAAGGAAAAAAGCAATTGCTTTTTTTATGAAAATATGTTACTTATAACTATCAAAAAATATGATGAAAAAGGAGGGGAAAATGCCTTTTTGTTTCAAATGTGGTGGGGAGTTAAAAGACGCAACAGACCCATTCCCTAATGAAATAAGCGTTAGAAAGAAAAATTGGCGGATATGTACTGCTTCGAATTGCGATCTTTACTGGCTCGAAGTGGCCAAAAAATCATCTGGAGAAACTATTTCTATTCGACCCATTTCCGAAAAGAGATACGAAAAAATGCTTTTTACAGGAAAACGGACTTGCCGTTAAGCGAGCTAACCAAAAGGCTTTCTAAAAGGTCATTCTAATCTAAAAAGAATGGCCTTTCTATTTCAAAAACAAAACTTCAGCCAGGACAAAGGCAATGTAAATAAGGAGCAAAAAGACAGCTTCTTTTCTGTCAATCCTTTTTCCGGTTCTAAGGAATAGGAGGAAAAAGATAGCTGAAATTATCAGGAAAAACCTGGCAATAACAAAAGGAGAAATGGCCTTAATAACTATTGGTTCAATCAGAGCGACTATTCCCAGGGCAAGAGTAGCGGTAATAATGACCGAACCCATTAGGTTTCCGATAACAACCCAATCTTCTCCCCTTCTGGCTGCCTGAACACTAAAGAAGATTTCGGGCAGAGCATTGCCCAATCCAACAATTAAAACGCCGACTAAAGCAATTGGCAGAAAGAGAATCTCTGAAAAATATATTGCTGAACGAACGATTCCTTCAGCGGCCAGAACCAAAAGAGAAACCGCTAAAACCATATTAACAATATTTTTAAAAAACATACCCAGACTCATTTTGATACTATGATCATATATCTTCCCGTATCTTTCTTTTTTACTAAAGAGCCAGGAGATATAGACGAGGAAGGTCAGGATTAAAACAAAGCCGTCTGATTTGGTGATTTCTCCATCCATGGCTAGAAACAACGGCAGGGCGGCAATAAAGATGGTGAATATTCCGCTTCCCTGGACAGTCCGACTCGACAAACTTAATCCCCCTTTGGCAATCAGGGCGGCTAAAGCAACGGCCAAAGATAAATCAATAATATTGTTACCAACAATTTCTCCGAAAGCCAGGGACGGAATTTTATGCAAAGCCGAGCTTATTCCAACCGAAAGATTAGGAACGGAGCTGGCTAGAGCCATAGTGAAAAAAGCAACAACAAATTCTTTCCAACCCAAAAACTTAGCAACCCTGGTTAATGACCTGACCAGCCACCCACTTGAAAAAGCCAGGGTAAAAAAAGAAAGGATTAAAATGGCAATGTAGAGAAAAATCATATTTTCTTTTCAATTCTTCGGGAAATGAAAAAGTATTTAGTTAATTCAATTAATAATATATTAATCGCTCCAAGGGTTAAAACCAAACCCCAGTCAAATAGATTTAACGGAACTGTTTTCAAGAGATTCTGGAAAAACGGAACATAGATAGCAATTAAAAGCATGAAAATGCCAAAAACCCAGGAGAAAAGCAGAAACTTATTTAAAAACAGATTAATCTGCCAAATATTCCTTCTTAAACTTTTACAGGAAAAAATGTAGAAAAGCGAATCAATCGTTAAGCCGGCAAAGATGATTGACCTAATATGGGTAATATCATAACTGGAATATTTCAAAAGCCAGAAAAAGAGACCCAATAAGAAAACGTCTGTTAGAAAGCCGATAATGAATATCAGGACTTTCATTTCTTTGGTTAAAAGAAAAGAGCTGTAATTTCTTGGCTTCTGCTTCATAGTATCCTTTTCTTTTTTTTCAAAAGCCAGGGCAATGCTCATTGGTCCATCTTCAATTAAATTAACCCATAAAATCTGGGCGGCCAGAATTGGCAAAGGCAAACCAAGAAGTAAACTGGTTCCGACTAATATGACTTCGGCAAAACTGTCGGATAATAGATAGACAATAACTTTCCTGATATTGTCAATAATTGCCCGGCCTTCTTCAATAGCGGCAACAATAACATTAAAATTATCAGTTAAAAGAACCATATCAGAGACCTCTTTGGCGACATCGGTTCCAGAGCCAAGAGCAACGCCGATATCAGCCTGGGAAAGAGCCGGGGCATCATTAATGCCATCGCCGGTCATAGCAACGACCTCTCCCCTTTTTTGCCAGGCTTGAACAATTCTTAATTTCTGTTTTGGCTCAACCCGGGCATAAACATGAATTTTTCTGATTTTTCTTTCAAATTCCATATCATCCATTTGTTCAAGTTCTTTTCCTTCAAGAATATTTTCATCTTCAACCGGGAAACCAAGTTTGTTCGCTACTTTCTTGGCTGTTAATTTATGGTCGCCGGTGACAATAATCGGCTTCATTCCTGCCCGGCGACAGACATCCATGACCGCTTTAGTTTCCTTTCTAATCGGGTCATGAAGAGAAAGGAAACCAACAAAAACCATTTCTTCCAGCTTGTTTTCTCCTTTTTTCTTTATCTCTTTTTCCCTTGTTTTTTTATAGGCAACTGCGACAACCCTTAGACCACTATCAGTTAAATTATCAATTTTCTTCTTGATTTTATCAAAATCAGATAGAAGTAGTTCTTTTTCCTGGCCATCGTTGTCTAAATATGTTGAAGAGGAAAGGATAATTTCCGGCGAACCAACAGCGTATAAAATATTCTCTTCATTATTGAATTTATGAAGACAAGCCGCATATTTATAAATCGGATCAAAAAGAAAACGATCAATTAAAGCTTCTCTTTTTAAGATTTCCTTTTTGGACAAGCCAAACCGGATTCCTGCCAAAAGCAGGGCTTTTTCAGTTGGTCTTCCCCGGATAATCCATTTCTCAGTTGGTTTTTCAAGGTTTTCAATAAAGGCCTCGTTGCAAAGCATGGCAATCTCTAGAAGATGAACATGGGAATGATTACTCTCTCCATTAAATTTATGATTCAGCTGGTCGCCTAAAAGTTCTCTTGTTCCGGTATAGATACCGGCAACTTCCATTTTAGCTTCGGTTAGCGTCCCGGTCTTATCGGTTAAAATAACAGAAGTGCTGCCCAGGGTTTCAGCTGAAGCCAGTTTCCTGACCAGTCCTTTTCTTTTTAAAATTCTCTGCATGCCCAGGGCTAGAATAACGGTCATGGCAACAGGCAGGCCCTCAGGGACTGCCGCAACTGCGACAGCAACAGAAGTAGTAAACATTTCAACAAAACTATGCTCAGTTATTATCCCTTCAAGAAAAATAGCTGAGGCAATAAAAAGGATAACTAATCCGATAATTCTGCTGAAATTAGATAACTTCTTTTGGTAGGGCGTTTTCTTTTCCTTGGTTTCTTTGATTGCTTCTGCGACCCGGCCGATTTGAGCGTTAGTTCCGGTACTGACAATAACTGCCTTGCCCCAGCCGCTCTCAACAACTGTTCCCATATAGACCATATTATCTCTGTCGGCTAAGGAAGTTTTTTCCGGAAAAACATTGGTTGTTTTATCCGCTGGCAACCATTCGCCGGTTAAGGAAGCTTCGTTAATTCTTAAATTACAATTTTCAATTACTCTTCCGTCAGCCGGAACCTTATTCCCCGCTCTTAGAAAAACAACATCCCCAGGAACAAGTCTTCCCTGAGGAATTTCTTTTTCATCTCCATTTCTGATAACAATCGCTTTTGTTCTCAGAACTTTTCTTAATTTACTCAGTGATTGATTGGCCTTAACCTCCTGGAAATAGCCGACCAGAGCGTTTAGAATAACAGCGCCAAAAATGACAATTGTATCAGTTTTTTCTCCCAAAGCTAATGTAATAACGCCGGCAATTAAAAGAATATAGATAAGAGGACTTTTTATCTGTTCAAAAAGCAGTTCCAATCTAGAAACCGGCTTTTTTTCAGGAAGCCTGTTAAAGCCAAATCTTTTTAATCTTCTTTCGGCTTCTTTCTGGTTTAATCCGTCAAACCCTGAGCCAACCTCCTGGAAAATCTGCTCAATTGAAAAACTATGCCAAGCTTTTGCCATATGGAAATTATACCATAAAGAAAATTATTGATTAAGTGAATAAAAAGGGGCCGACTAATAAGTTGATGGTCGGCCTCTTTTGGTCCCTAAATGAAACGAATTTATTCAGGCGTAAGCAATTCGGCACACTTCTCTCCTACGCCATCGACGGGATTTTGAGCGCCTGGCATTGTTGCCCAGTCTCCCTTTTCTATAAAATTACGTCTGTCCCAGCTGGATCTTTTTTTCAACTCTGCGAGATTTTGATCTTTTTCCGGATCCTGGTTAAATTGCCAGACACAAATTGGCGCTAACTGTTCAATAACAGCGTCCTTGGCTTTTTCTTCTGCCGTTTCTTGGGAAGTCTCACCAGTCACCCAGCCACCCCATTTGAAGCCGATAATCATGCAGATAATTGCGCCGACAAAAAGACACGCAATGCCCCATTGGTACTTTTTCGGCCCTTCTTCTTTTCTAACCCTCTTTTCTGTCGCTTCTTCTCTCCTCATTATTTCTGCCTTCATCTCTTTTTCGTTCATCTGAAATACCTCCTTATCAATTAATGTTTGTTTTTATGGTTTTAAACCAGAAAGACAGATGAATATCTGTTTTTCTTTTTAGCCAGGCACAAAAGAATTTTTCTCCCCGTTCGGCTAAAAATTTCTTAAATTCATCGAAAACATCATTAAAACTTCTGTTTTCCAAGCTTCTTATAAAAACAGGAGTTACTTCTTTTTCGCTCACCACAAAACCATCCTTCCTTACAACAAGATCATATATTCTAAACATTTTATAACCTCTTTTTCAGTTTTTATCTTTTACTATTGTAAAAGTACAGCATTGTTAAAGCGCCTAGACCAAGCCATTGGCTAATTGTCAAACCCCAATAATGAGGGTCTGCTAATACTGTATCACTTGCCCTTAGAAAATCAAGGGAAAAGCGGGAAATGGCGTACCAAATTAGAAAAACAAAAAACAATTGGCCTGGTTTAGTTAATTTCTTTCTTAATTTCCATAAAACAAAAAATAGAATTAATCCGTTGAGGGATAAATAAAGAGCGATTGGATGACGCAAACTACCATCTGCCCACTGGATTGCCCAAGGCAATTTCGTTATTCCTCCCTGATGGTCATTAATCAAAAAACAGCCAATCCGACCAATAAAAATTCCTAAGGCAATGGCCGGGGCTAAAATATCAGCTGTTTTTAAAAAATTAAGTTTAGCCTTTTTAAGATAAAGTCCACCTAGAATTAAAGCGCCGATAAGGCCGCCGGCAAGCATTAATCCCCCGGCGCTGAATTTAAAAATATCTATTGGATTATCAAGAAATCGTTTCGGAAATTGAAGAATGTAGAATAGACGGGAACCAACCATTATTCCGATAAAAATCCAGATAAAAAGCCAGAAAATTTTCTTTTCCTCTATCCCCTGCTTTTTAGCCTGGTTTAGAGATAATAAATAGCCAACTAAAAAAGCCAAGCCAATAAAAAATCCCCAGGGATAAAGAGTAATCGGACCAATTTGGATTTGATTGTACGAAAAAAAAGGAATCATTCTTTTCTTAATTTCGGAGAATATTTAATCATTAAATCTTTAGCCTGGATTAAACTTTTTTCCAAAATCTTTTCTTTGCCTCTAATTAAAATTGTTGGGCCGGGAAATTCCTTTGGTTCAATCAAAACATCTCCTTTTTGGGAAAGTTCCTTTATTCTATCATTATCTTCCTTATTCCTGCCAACAATAATTAAATTATCTTCAATCCAGAAATGGCGGCCGAATCTTAATAATCTAATATCATTTCCTTTGGCCTTTGGCCAATGAGAAAGCATTTCTTTTAATTTTTTACCAAACTCAATTTCAGTTAAAAGACATCCGCCAGCCGGAGTTGGATAGTCCTTTATTCCATATTCTTTGGCTAGAGCCATTTGTCTTTTTCTGCCTCTCCCGGAAATATCTAAAAGTTGTTCTCTTTTAATTAATCCTTTTTCTTCTAAAATTGTTGCTTTTAAAAGTTTGGCTGATAAGGGTCGGAGTAAATACCCTTTCAGGCCTGATTCTTTTTCAATCAGTTCGAGAGCTTGTTTGTTCTGGGACATAGGTCTTTCGCCTAAAACTTCACCGGTAGCAACAAAATCAAATTCTTCTTTTTCCATTATTCCCTTGGCTTTTTTAATCATTAAAAGATGGCAGTCAATACAGGGATTGACGGCCTTGCCATGGCCATAACAGGGCTTCTTAACAATTTCCAAATGCTCATCTGAAAAATCAATAATTTTTAATTTAATTTTAAGTTTCTTGGCTGCTTTTTCAGCTGCTCTTGAATTAAAAAAATAACTGACGAAACATAAGCCAGTCACCTCAATCCCCTGCTCTTGTAAAATTTTTATTGCCAAAATAGAATCCAGGCCGCCAGACAAAAGCGCCAGACCCCTTATTCTGGTCCTTTTCTTTTTCATATTATTCAAAAACTACTTGGCTATAAAGACTTCGTCACCTTCCCGCGCTTGTTGTTCAACCTTAAGGCCAATTGATTGTCCCTTCTTGGCTTTTTCAACACTCTCGTGTTCTACCTGCATCGAATCAATCTTTTGCTCAAAATCGCTCGTTGCTCCTTTAATATGAATCTTATCGCCTACTTTTAATTGACCATTGGTAATTTCAACAACAGCTACTCCAATATTTGTAAAGTAGTGAGTAATTTTACCAACTGGTTTTTCTTCCGCCATTTTTATCACCTCCTTTCACGCAGCCCTACGGGGAGTTGAACCCCGGTTACCAGATTGAGAATCTGGCGTCCTAACCACTAGACGATAGGGCCAAGAGGCCTCCACCCCTTTAATCTACCACAGATAACTATATTTGTCCAATTCTATTTTACCAATAATTGCCCAGCTTTTTCTGGATGAGCCATAATTTCTCTTGTAGTTTCTTCCATATGGATTGAACGTGATCCCTTAACCAGGATAATATCCTGGGGTTCTAGTTGTTTTTGGACTGCTAGTCCGGCTTGTTTTGAAGTTTGGAATTCAAAAATATTTTCTTTTTTCATTCCTGCTTTCCTGGCTTGGTCAGCGATAAAGATAGCCCGGCTGCCAACGGTAAAAAGCAAATCAGCAGTTTCTTTTACCTTTTGTCCGACCTGACGATGACCTTCCTCGGTCTTGCCCCCTAATTCAAGCATATCGCCTAAGACCGCTATTTTCCTTCTCTTTCCTTCTGAAAATTGGTCTAGAATTTCCAGGGAAGTTAAAGTTGCCAAAGGCGAAGCATTGTAACTATCATCAATAATCCAGGTTTGTTTAATTCCTTTTAAGAGATTGGTTCTGCCGGGTAAGGGTCTATGTTCTTTAAAAACTCCTGAAATCTCAACCAGGTTAAGGCCGAAATATAGTCCGACTCCGGCGGCGGCGGCAAGAGTAAAGGCGTGTTGTTTTCCGGTTGCTCCTCTGACTTGGACCGGAACAATACTTCCTCCGTATTCTAATTTAAAACTTATGCCAAAATTTTTTTTGTCTAAATCAGAAATGGAAAAGTTAAAATTGGAAATCTGAAGATTGGCTCCCTGTTCAAACCCATATTGAACTATTTTCAATCCCCTGGGCAACTCATCAGCAATCATTCGAACAGATAAATCGTCGTAATTTAGAACTGCCTGACCTTCTCCATCAAGCGATTTAGCCAAAAGGGCCTTTTCCTGAACTAATTTTCCCTTTTCAGGAAAAAATTCAAGATGAACAGGAAACTCACCAATAGCGGTGATAACAGCAACATCAACCGGAACAAAACTCATTAAATATTCCATATCTCCGGGCTTATCAATGCCCATTTCCAAAACCAGAATTTCTGGATAATCGCCTCTCCACAGGATTGTCCTAAGAGCAAGCAAAAAGTTTTTCAGCCAGGCAATTAATGAACTGCCGCCGGTTTCAAGACCAATTATTGTCAAAGGCACTCCAATCTCATTATTGTAATTTCTTTTATTCTGTCTGACCCGGAAGAATTTCTCCAAAACCTGATATATCGCTTCCTTAGTACTGGTCTTGCCAACACTGCCGGTTACAGCAACTATTTCCGGCTTGTATCGGTACAAAACTATTCTAGCCAGAATTTTTAGAATATATTGTAGAATATTTCTCATTGCGGAGGTATTTCTAAATAGTTAATAATGTATTCGGCTAGTTCCCTAAAAACCGGGCTGACCGAATCAGAAGCAAAGCGAATTCCCTTCGGCTTATCAACCTTTATTAAAATAGCAAATTTAGGGTCAAAAGCAGGGGCGTAGCCAATAAAGCTATGAATGGTTTCTTCGGAATAGCCACCCTTTTCCAAATCAGCTATCTGGGCTGTTCCGGTCTTACCGGCAATATCATAACCGCTAATCCGAGCAGGTCTACCATAGCCGTTTTCAACGGCGCTGACAAGCATTTTGGTTAATTCCCTGGTTGATTCAGAAGAGATTGTTTCTTTTAATACTTCTGGTTGGGTGGTTTTTTCCCTACCATCCGGCCAGATTGTTTTTTCAACAACAAAGGGACGCATTAGTTTTCCATCATTAGCAATGGCTGAAAAAGCTGAAAGCATTGATAAAGGCGTAACGGTAATTCCCTGGCCAAATGAAATTGTGGCTAAATTGATTTCTCTGCCGGTAAAAAGATTAGAGATATTGCCTTTAACCTCTCCGATTAAATCAGCCTTGGTTGTCTGACCAAAACCGAATCTCTGAACATAGTCAGCGAAAATTTCCTGGCCAATTTCCTGTTGGACAAAAACTGCCCCGGTATTAATTGATTTTTCAAGAACTTGAGTCATGGTCTGATAATCATAGGTTCGGCCGTCAACATTGCTGATAAAACTTCCTTTGATTGTTATTCTTCCTTCGTCGAAATATGTTGTCTCTGGAGTAATCTTGCCGCTGTCTAATCCGGCTGCCATGGTAATGGCTTTGAAAACGGATCCTGGTTCGTAAACTTTCTGAACTGAAGGATTAAGAAAAGAATCAATTTCTTTAACCTTCATGTATTGGTTTGGGTTAAAAGTCGGCCAATTGGCCATTGCCCTGATTGCTCCTGTTTCCGGTTCGAGGACAATAATTGTTCCGGCTTCTGCCTGCCATTTTTCAATGACTTTTTCTAATTCTCTTTCTGCTCTGAACTGGATATTCTGGTCAATGGTCAGAATAAGGTCTGCTCCGTCTTCGGCTGGTTCCAAATCCTCTCTTAAGGAAGGGATCCAATAGCCAGCGGTGTCTTTTTGCCCGGCAACAAAACCAGCCTTGCCTCCTAATTCATCCTGATAATATCTTTCCAATCCGTACTGGCCAATGTTCCCTTTTTCGCTCATGCCAACAAAACCGATTAAATGACAAGTTGATTCATCGTTGGGATAATACCGCCAGATTTCCGGCCCTAATTTTATCCCGGAAATATCAAGTTCTTTTACCTGGTCAGCAATTTCCTGCTCAACCTTGTGCCTTAAAGGCTCGTAAGGATCATCTGGTTTACTAATCCGGCTCAAAATTATTTCTTTATCCAAATCAAGAAGAGAAGAAAGTTTTTCAGCTGTTTCTTCAATTTTGTCCTGGTCAATATCCTGAGGAATAGCATAGACCTGCTGGAATTCCTTGTTGATTGCCAAAGGATAATATTGATTCTGATTATTCCTTTTCTTGGCTGAGAAATCCTGCATAAAGATTTCCCCCCTTTGAGGAACTAATTCCTGATAAAGTTCATGTTGGTCTTTGGCCCAAGCGCTGTAATAGTCATAACGAAGAATCTGGAGAGAAAACAAGCGGGTTAATACCCCGCTCCCAATCAGGAAAATGATAATGACTAGAACGTAAATCCGCCAATCCTTCTTCATCTTATTGTCGCCATGGCCTTTTCACTCTCAAGATAAATTACTTCCCCGATTTCAATTAAATCCAATGATTGAATCATTTCTTCTAAACTGGCCGGTGATTGCATTCTAGCAATTTCAATCTCCAAGTTATGCTTTTGGTTTTCAAGTTCTCCGAGGTGCTTTTTCTGTTCTCTGATCTTGTAGCTCTGGCCAACCAAGCTATTGGTCTGGATTAGATAAAAAAATCCCAGACAAATTACTGAGAAAAAAACTAAAACGCTTAAAAGAGCCAAGCCGCGATTGTGGCCCCTCCTGAATTTTTTTGATTTGGCGTAGTGTGAGAACATTTTAATTCTTTACAGCCGCTCTTAATTTAGCACTTCGGCTGCGAGGATTTAATTCAATTTCTTCCTGGCTTGGCTGAACGGGTTTTTTTATTAAAATTTCTAATTCTTCTTCTCTGGCTTTCTGGCGAAAAAAGTTTTTAGCAATTCTGTCTTCTAAAGAGTGAAAAGAAATAATCAGTATTCGACCTTTTTTATTTAAAATTTTTAATGCTTGGGGAAGAGATTTTTCTAAATTGGTTAGTTCGTCATTAACCGTAATTCTTAATGCCTGAAATGTTTTAGTTGCAAAATGGATTCTTCTTCTTTGATAATTAATTGGAACTGCCCTTTTAATAATTTCAACTAATTGACTGGTTGTCTTAATTTTCTTCTTTTGCCTGTTTTGATATATTCCCCTGGCAATTTTTCTGGCGTATCTTTCTTCCCCGTACTCTTTTAAGATTCCTGCTATTCTATCTTCCGGCCATTGATTAATAATTTCCTGAGCGGTTATCTCTGACTCGCCCGTGTTCATGAGCAGAGGTTCGTCTCTCATAAAACTAAATCCCCTTCCGCTTTTCTCAATTTGCCAGGAAGATAATCCCAGGTCAAAGAGAATTCCATCAATCGATGAAAACTCATTTTCTTGAACAATCTTTTCCAAGTCAGAAAAATTATTATTAACCAAAATTAATCTTTTTTCATTTCTTTCTTTTTCTAAAATCTCTAAAACTTTTCTATCTCGTTCTATTCCCAAGACCCTGCCGTTGGGTTTATTTCTTTTTAATATTTCCAGGGAATGACCTCCCCAACCAAAAGTGCAGTCAATAAAGTTCTGGCTTGATTGAGGATCAAGATATTTTAAAACTTCATTTAAGAGAACTGGTTGATGATTCATATTAAATCCCCAATTCATTCATTTTTTCAGCAATGCTTTCAACCTGTTTGGTTGTTTGTTCTTTGTAGGAATTCCATTTCTTTTCATCCCAAATTTCTATTCTGTTGTATAGGCCGGCAATTGTAATTTTCTTATTCAAGCCGGCGTATTGTTTTAAGTATTCTGGAATTAAAATCCTGCCTAATCTGTCTAAAGAAACATCCATTGCCCCGGCCAACATCAACCGGACAAAGGCTCGACTATCAGAACGGGAAATTGGTAGACGGGATAATTTTTCAGCCAGGTTCTTCCATTCTTTTAAGGGATAAAGGTATAAGCAATCATCTAATCCTCTGGTTAAAACAGCTTTTTTATTCAAATCCTTACGGAATTTAACTGGAACCGCTAATCGTTTCTTGGTATCAATAGTGTGATAATATTCTCCGATGAACATATTAAGTTATCCACAATTTTATAAGTTTATCCCCATATTTATCCACAATCATTCACTTCATATCCATTTTATGTTACTTTATTAGGCCTGTCAAACACTTAATATTACCCGTATTTTTAAGGGGGTAAATAAAAAAATGGCTTATTAAAGCCAATTTATCTAAAATTCCTTATTTTCTGTCCACATTTTATCCCCAGACACTCTTAAATAGTGTATTTTTCAGTTTTCCACAGCTTAAATTATCAGAAAAAGAGACACTATTATAACGATTAAAGTCGCTGGTAAACCAGCCCAAAAAGAAAGATATTTGAAATAATGAATCTTATAATGAAAATTATAATGAATTTTCAAAACCTTCGTTCCAAAGGTTTTGTATCCGAAAATAAGGAAATCGGGCAAGAGCGAACCAAAAATAGCAAATCCAACTATTATCATTTTTTCCGGCTGATTCCAGATTAAAAACAAAACAACTAGAAGACCGAGTATAAAATCCAGAAGTATTTTTATAAGATCTTTTCTCCTATTTATCTTAATTTCATCCAAATATTCCCAATGAGGCAGAAGATCAATTAAATAATGACTGATTAGACCAAACAAAAAAGCCATTCCAATATTATTCGAATGGATACCAATCGCTGTTCCAACTAACATATGCGGAGTAATAATCATAACCTATTAAGTGGGCGTATCTGGATTTGAACCAGAGACTTCCCCGATGTGAACGGGACGCTCTACCCCTGAGCTACACGCCCCCTCCTAAATTTTTAATCTGTTTATTAATTTTTCATGCGGTTTTTCCAAAAAGTCACGGATAAACCGGTCAAACATATCATAGCGATATTTAAACTCAGCTGTTGATAAAACAACATAATCAATTTCTTTGCCAACTTCAGCTTCTAATTCTTTTAGAAAATCTGACAATTTCTTTCTTTTAATCGCATCTCCGACTATTAAAAGATCTGCCCTTGAACTATCGCTGTCAACAAAGATGCCGGAAATAATTCCTAATTTAATTCTTCCAATTGATCTTATCCGGCCAGTCAGCTTATTCTTCGAAGCCGGGCTGGATTTAAGAATCAGGGTTTTAAGTTCGTTGTAAAAATCAAAGTCAGAATTAATAGTATAGGTCTTGGTTCTCCCTTTTAATTTGCCTTTTATCAGTTTAATGCCTTCTAATTTCTTTATCTGATTGCGACAGATAGAAGGATTGCTTCTTGTTCGCCTGATAATGTCTTTCAATTCAAAGGATTCCCTTGTATTCCTTAAAAACAATTTAAGTAATTTAACTTTAACTGGCGAGTCGAAAAGTTGTTCTAAAATTTCTTTAGCCATAACTTAGAAAGATTAACGACCCCTCCAATCTATTTTAATTCTACTGTTGCGCCGGCTTCTTCTAGTTTCTTTTTAATCTCTTCGGCTTCTTCTTTTTTAACGCCCTGTTTAATAACCTTCGGAGCGCTATCAACAATTTCTTTAGCTTCTTTTAATCCTTGATCGGTAATTTCTTTAACTACTTTGATAACACTGATTTTTTGGTCACCGGCGCTTTTTAGTTCGATATCAAAGATGCTTTTTTCTTCTCCGCTTTCAGCCGGAGCAACCCCGGCAGCTGGAGCAGCCGCCATTGGCAGAGCGCTGACACCAAACTTATCTTCCAGGACTTTGACTAATTCGGCTAATTCCAAAACACTTAGTTCTTCAATCTGTTTAACTAAGTCCTTGAACTTCTTTGGCACTTCAGCTTCTTTTTTTTCTTCTTTTTCAGGTGCTGCTGGCGCCTCTTCTTTTTTAGGAGCCTCCTCTTTAGGGGCTTCTTCCTTCTTATTTTCTTCTGCCATAATTTTAGAAAGTTAGAGTATATGAATTGAATATATTTATTCTACACTTTTGAATTAATATTTCAAGCCTTATTCCTCTGACTTTAGGTTTTTAAATATATTAATTAATTTAGACAGGTTGCCTTGTAAGGTATTATGTAATCCGAGCACTGGAGATGAAATGCTGCCAATCAGTTTTGAAAGCAATTCTTGTTTGGAAGGTAATTTGGCTAATTCAAGAACAGCTTCGTTTCCTAAAAACTGACCATCAATTAAACCGGAAATAATTTTAAGGTCCTTATTTTCTTTTGAAAAATCATATAGGATTTTGGCTGGTAAGATTTCGTCTTTGTATCCAAAAACTAAACCAATCTGACCAGCTAATTCTTTGACTTTGATATCTTTTAATCCGGCTTTTTCCAAGGCCAAGTCAATTAGGGTCTTTTTGCTAATCTGGCAATCGATTTCTTCTTGTCTTAATTTGCTTCTTAATTCCTGGCTTTGGTTGACTTTCAGGCCAGTATAGTCAAAAAAGACAACTGATTTCTGGCGGGAAAGTTTATCAATTAAATCTTGAATTATTTCTTTTTTCTTTTCTTTAGTAATCATGCTATTAAAAAATGCCTACAAATATGTAGACAATAAAAAGGCACTCGCCTCGATAGGATTTCCGCTAAAGCCACCTATTGTCTACAGCTCTATAAATCTTATTTTATTCTGTAAAATCTGTCAAGTTTTTCTATTGACGCTTTTTGAACTCGTCCATTCAATAAGGGTAAAGCCCCCAATGGGGGCTTAAAAATACTTTTGTTTAAGAAATTCGATAAAAGCCCTTAGATACAACCAGGCGATTATTAAACAATTCCTGATTTTTTTTAACTTTTTCCCATAGCTTTCCTGCTGTTCCGGGGTGGGTTCGATTTTCTCCGCTACATCCTTTAAGGTTATCAGAACTCGAAGAAAACTCTTTTTCCTAAATTCTTTTTCGTCGCCGCTGAATCCTCCTACAGAAGGATTTTCTTCTTCCGTTTTCTCTTCTAAGTCAATTCCCTTTAGGATTACCATAGAGCCCCACCAGGCTAATAGACCCAAAAGGAAAAAACCTATGATTCCATACCACATTTTTGCCTCCTTTTCCCAAATTGGGTCTGCTTGCGTCAGTTAAACAACTAAAAACAGAATAACACGCAGATGTTATTCTGTCAAATAAATAAAAAGTTCGAGGAGGTATATATGGCTCCGTTGGATAGATGATGTTAGAACCTATTTGATGAGAATATAATAAAAAAGATTATTAATTAAATCTATTTCTATATAAATAAATATTATCTTCTTTTTTTACTTGAGACCAACCAGGAAGCTCAAAAGTATTAGAAATAACCCTAGCATCTTTTTTAAGCTCTTTCTTCAGCTTTTTCCCCAGTCTGCTCATGACATGCTTCATTCCATAAACAACAACAACGTCAAATTCAGATAAATCTGCTTGCCAGAAACTTCCCAAGCTAATAAAAGCTTTTTCTTCTAGTCCAGCATCTTGGATATTCTTTTTGGATTTATAGACTAATACAGGATTCACTTCATATCCATAAGATTCTGCGCCAGCTTTAGCTAAAGCAATAACTAATCTTCCATCACCCGAACCTAAATCGACAGCTTTTTCTCCAGGTCTAATTTCAGCGAATCTAATTATCTTATTAATTCTTTCTTTCTTAGTGGGAACATATATTGCTCCCCAAAAAAATAAAGGCAAGAAATCTTTTAAGAACGTAATTAAAATAAAGACAAAGAATAATAATAGAACGCCTAAAAGAATTACTAAGGGGATAACAAGGTTCATAATATATACGCCAATAAAAATTTATTTCATTCTACCAAAAAACCACCTCTATGACGAGGTGGTTTTTATTATCCGCCAGTAGCTCCCCGGGCAGGACTCGAACCTAAAAATCTAATTCAAATACTTGGCCTTGTTTTCGTTATGCTCTTCTAATGTTTCAGAAAAAATAGTTGTTCCATCCGGAGCGGAAAGGAAGAAATAGTAATCAGTTGTTTCTGGGTAAATCGCGGCTTTAATTGCCGAAAGTCCGGGATTGTTAATTGGATTAGGCGGTAGTCCCTTATACTTATACGTATTATAGGGCGAATCAACCTTGGTATCTTCAATTGAATATTTCCATTTATCAATATCCAGAATATAGGCAATTGTCGCACAGGATTGAAGCGGATAGTTGTCTCTAATCCGATTCCAAAATATTCCTGAAACGATTTGCCTGTCTTCGTAAATCGGAACTTCCTTTTCAATTAAACTGGCCATAATGATTATCTCGTCTAGCGTTTTTTCTTGTTTTTCAATTCCATTCCTTAATTCAGAATCAACTTTCTTGTTAAAATTATCAGTCATTTTACCAATAATTTCATCTAAACTGGAATCTTTTTCAAATCGGTAAGTGTCCGGGAATAAGTATCCTTCTAATTTTCTTGATAAAGACATTAATTCCCCTTCTTCAATCAAACCATTGGCTGCTAAACGGGCATCAATTTTTCTTAAAGTAAATCCTTCGGGAATAACAACTTCAACTTCGGTTGAAAGAGCATTCCCGTAAGTAATCTCCTGAGTTATTTCAGGAATAGTCAAGGAAGGACTTAATAAGTATTCTCCGGCCATTAAATTTCCGGCTCGGCCTTTGGAAAAGACATAAATTACAAACCAAAGGTCATCCCTGATTATTTCCTTCTCTTCTAAATGAAGAGCAACCTCTTTTAATCCTTCTCCTTTTTCAATAAGAAAATTCTTCTCGTTTTCCTGACTATCTAAAGGAACATTAATCTGGAAATTAACATACAAAATCCCGCCGACTAAAAGGAGGGTGAATAGGAAAATGGAAACAAAAAAAAGAATAAATTTCTTTTTGTTAGCAATGATTAGTTTTTTCATCATTAATCTTTAATTAGCGGGACAAAAGCGAATCCCGGATATTCCTTTTCTTCAAACTCATTCTCGCCTTTTTTAATTAAGAGCCAGATACTTGATTCGACCGGTGTAACCAATCGCCCTTTAATCTTTAACTGTTCTTTCCAGGCGCTTGGAATCTCTTCTGCTGAAGCTGCAGCAATAATCTTATTAAAAGGCGCTTTTTCTTCTAATCCTTTGGAGCCATCGCCACAAATGAATTCTACATTATTAAAACCATACTTTTCAACATTTTTTTGGCCAAATTCTTTTAATTCTCTGATTCTTTCAATGGCGTAAATAAAACCATCTTTTCCGACAATCTGACAAAGCATAGCTGTTTGCCAGCCTGAACCAGAACCAATATCCAGAATCTTATCCCCTTTTTCTGGTTTGAGTAATTCAAGCATAAAAGCCACGGTTAATGGCTGGGAAATTGTTTGATTATGGCCAATTGATAAAGGAGCGTTGTATTCTTGAACAAATTCTTTTCCTTTTTCGCTAATAATCTCGTCTGGAACAAAATCAGCCCGATTGATTTTCTTGAA
>CAZQUN010000003.1:66933-77206 GCA_964596615.1 uncultured Candidatus Saccharibacteria bacterium | reverse complement strand
TCATTCAGAATGTCAGGATTATCAATGCCTTGAAGTTGAAGGGGAAGGCGAGGATACATGTTTAACTGCCCAGGATTGTCTGCCGCCAAAACCAATTTTGCCAATCGCCCTTCTTTCAGTTTCTGAAACAAAAGATGTTGAAATAAATAAGGGGGAAGAAGCCACATTTTTTAATGAATTAAAGACCTTTCAGGAAGGAGAGCAAACCAAAGGGACCTTCAGGCGAATTCTGGCCAAATTGGTTGATGACCCAAAAGAGGAATACTTTGACTTAGATAAATTCATTTCATCCCTGAACTTAAAGATGCCTCTTAATATCTCGCAATCGATTGTTAAGGACGATATTAATGGAGAAAATTATACTCTCTTTTCATACGGCCAGGAACAAGGCAACCGCTTGGGTTTAGTCGTTAAATTAAAGAAAGGACTTGATATATCGGGTGAATTAAGAAGCTGGGAACAAACTATTAAAGATGATTTAAAACCGCTTCTTTTAGTCATAACCCTGCCCGAAACAGATACAACTGATTTTCAGGATAATGTTCATCAGGAAGTAAATATCCGTTATCTTAATTTCCCGACTTCTGATTTAAGCATTGATTACGCGGTTGTTAATAATAATCTTGTTATTGCGACCTCAAAAGAAAGCATGTTTAAAACCATTGATAACCTGCTTTCCTATCAGATTTCGACTTCAACTCCTAACCAATAGATATGCTCAAAATCCCGATTAAAAAACTTAGGAAAAAATCTCTGGTTAAAAAAATTTCTGACGAATTAAGGGTTGATTTAAGGAATAATCAATCAGAGCCAATCCAAAAACAGCCATCGAGAAAAGGGCTGTTTTTGATTGTTTTAGGGGGCCTTTCAATCATCATTATTCTATTCTATGCTGTTTCTTTTTTCTTTTTCAAAGGTGATTTTGATAAGATAATTCCTCAGGAAAGAGTCATTTTCAGTTTAATTGACCAAAGGTCATTGTATAGCCAGATACTGCCTTTTAAGGATAATCTTTCCCAGATAGATGAGTTTTTTATTCAGATTGGATTAGACTTTGAAAAAGATATCCAGCCGCTTTTTAAAAAACAGGCTGGATTTGCTCTTTTACCTTCTGATTTAGAGGTTTCTTTCCCTTTTGTTTTAATCCTTAAAAAAAATGAATCTAAAAATGAAATCAAAGAGGTTTTAGGAAAACTTGAAACAGGCCTAAAAGAAAATTGCAATTATTCTTCAAAAACATATCGCCAGACAGAAATGGGGTTTATTCAACCAGTCCAATCTTTGTCATCTCTAACCCAGTCATTTGTTTATGCTCTAATAGAGGATTATTTGATTATTAGCAATTCTCAGGAAACCGTAGAAAAAAGTATCGATAAAATTATTGATAAATAGTGGGGATAAAGTGTGGATAATATGGGGTTGACAGAGAATAAAATGAATTTTAAAATATAGGTGTTCCCGATACTGATACTGATGGGAACGGGTCTCTAAGCTAAGTTTATAAATTATAAAATGTTCTTTAAAAGTTATGTCCAGGAGGGTCTGTATTTAACAAGGGGGGACCTGACTTAGCTAGAGATATTATGTTTTCCTGGAATTAAAAATAAAAAAAAGAATGGTTACTTGTCATTATTGAGTTTCTGTTTGGTTTTAGAGGAAAATAATCTGTTTATAATGAAAGGACCTAAAAAATGAATATTCTAGGTAAACAAAGAAAGCGCTGACCTCATTTATTAATTTAATCGGAGGCATCAGCGCTTTCTTAGTTTATGGCATTGTAGCATATTATTATGGAGTAGTCAATAATCTTGGCTTTTTTTTGTTATTCTTGTTGACAACTGGTTTTTATGCTAGTATTAATATAGATAAAATCATGGACAAAGGACTTAAGGAAAAACTTAAAAAGAAACTCGAGGCGGAAAAGAAGAAGTTAACTAATGATTTAAAATCATTTGCTAAGAAAGATCCTCGCCTAAAAAGGAACTGGATTACCCGTTTTCCGCTTTTTGGTTTGAACCGGACTCATCAGGATGAAAAGGCCGATCAGATAGAAGAATACGAGAATCTGCTTCCAATTGAACATTCTCTGGAAAAACGCCTCAAAGATACAGAAGAGGCTTTGGGAAAAATTAAAAAGGGCAAATACGGTCAATGTGAAGCCTGTAAAAAGGAAGTTGAAGTAAAACGATTGGAAGTTGCTCCGGAAGCCAGAACTTGTCTGGTTTGCAGCCGGAAGAGCAATAATCGCTAATCTATTTTTTAAAAGAAAAAGTCCGCCCCTAGGGCGGCTTTTCTATTTTCCTAAAACCTACTTGTTCTTCTTCTCGGCGTCCTGAATCAGCTTACTAATCATTTTCCTGGTTCCACTGAATTCAATAAAAGGAAATTTATTAACAAAAAGGAAAGTATCCAGTTTCTTGTCTCCACCCTTTTTATTAAAAGCAGTAATAGTAATTAAAAAAGGATCATCTGCCTTTATTTCTTTTACTTTTTTAATTAAATCTTTGTGCATTAATATATGTACCCTCTAATTCTTCGGTCATTAAGATGAAGAGTCCGGACGCTCTTACAAGCATAACAAGTATAGTTCATTTCAGAAATGGTTACCCATTGTCCTTTAACTGCTTCAACGTAGGCAACATGACCATAGACCCTTCCCAGCCAGCCGCCTTCGGACAGGACCACAATTGCTCCGGCCTGAGCAGCGGCTCCAGTCTTAAATCCGTAAGCCCGGGAATTAGCCAGCCATGATTTGGCGTGACCAGACCAAGGAACATATCTTTTTTGGGCAACATACCAGGTACATTGACCGTAAGGAAAGCTCCGGCTTTTACCCGTTCCAGGACCAGAAACCTGAGCTCGGCTGGCAATCCTTGTTGATGGAGCGGCAACATAGGGCACCTGTCCGTCCGGAATAATCAGTTTTTGACCGGCTTGGATAGCGCCATCAGCCGGCAAGACATTAAAAGCAATAATCTTTTCAGTATTGGCCTTGTACTTTGTTGCAATAGCGCCAATAGTATCCCCGCTTTTAACCCGATGGATTAATCCGCTAATTGGCAGAATAGTTAATTCGTCTCCGGGTCGGATTAAACTGGTTTCTTTTAATTCATTTGTCCAGAGCAGGGTATTCAAACTAATTCCAAACGAAGCTGCGACGCTTGAAAGGGTGTCTCCTTCTTCAACAGTATATTCAATAACTTCATTTCTGGCTTCCTGGCTGATAAAAGTCACCGGCGCGGTTCGGGCTATGATAGCGTTGTCCTGAAGAGTAGATAAATCTTCTTCCTGGGCAAAATCAACAACAACATCTTCTGAAGATTCTGATTGACTGGTTAGACTAGCAAGGGAACTAGCCACCATTGAAAGATTCTCCATGGGCTCATCCCATTGATTATCGGCTTTTTGAGTTTCTTTCTGGTTCTGATTAACCAGAACTGGAAGGACAATTTTCTCAAATCCTCTGGCTGGACCAGCCAGAGACCAGATTAGGGAAATAAAAAGAACTGCCGCCAAGAGCAGTCGCTTATTACTCCTTTCAATGCTTCCGATAACTCCATCTCTAATCTTTATTAAAAATTGTTGGATAGTACTCATAGAGAGACAATAACAGGTTATCACAGGATAATTCTGGCTGTCAAGGAAGGATTATTCACATTCCAGGACTATTTTCCAATAGATTTCGTTAATCTGGACTTTTTCCGGCTGGCGGTATTTTTCTTGATTACCCCCCGTTTAGCGGCCTTGTCAATCGCCTTATAGACCTTAGGTAAAATCTTAATTACTTCTTCTTTTTTGCCTTCTCTGATTAGTTTCTGGGTTGATTTAACTGATTCTCTCATTTTCTTCAATCGGCGAAGATTAAAAACCCGTTTGGTCCGGTTTTGCTTCAATGCTTTCTTAGCTGATTTTTTTATCGGCATATTGACAAAATAGTTAAAAAATGTTAGTATTATGATTAAATTGACAGAATTTCCTGTCAATTTGGTTCTTTATTAATATATTACGGAAATAAATCTAAGTCAACAACAAAGGGCTCAAAAGGGGCGCCCTGCTTTGCGGGGAAAACTCGAAAGGAGTGTAAGATGAGAACATTAAATTCAGAGAAAAAAAAGATGTTTGAGGCGTTAGTTCGGCTGTCTGTAGCCGGACTGGAAACGGATGCTTTACCGGGTGGAGAAGTCTCTCTTAATAGGAGATGGCATTGCGAGTTTATATCTCCTGGCAATTCAGCGCTAAGAGTATTGGCTGAGGCGATTGGCCTAACAAAGCCGAATCCCTTTTTCTCCTTCGAGGATTTTAGAGAAATACTAGGACCTGATGTGCTAGAGGAGGTCTGGACCGCCAAGGTTCAGATAGGCGAATATGATACAGCAAAGACCTGTGTTCTGGTTAATTTTTTGGTCTATTACGAAGAAAAAATCAGACATTGGTCACTGGAGATTATCTCGAGCACCGACTCGGTGTTTTATGTCAGTGAGTATCTGAAAGGCAGTGGAGGCGGGAAAGACGGAAGTGAATATAAGACACTTGGTTGGCGATTTGGAATCAAGAACCAAGACGTTTTGCGACACATTAGAAAGACGTGTCAATCCGTTTTTGTGAGAATGCACAAAATGGATTGACGATAGTGAAATTAAAGGCCTGATTCAAGGTAAACCCGATGAAAGGCCTTTTTTAATTGTCAAATGCCTTTGGCTGGGTTATGATTAAAATATGATTGCCTCACTTTCAGGGAAAATTGAATTAAAAACCGAGCGCTATATTATCCTGGATGTTAATGGGGTTGGGTACAAAATTCATTCCTCGCCCTTAGCTTTAAAAGAACTGGAAAAAGGCCAGCAATCCAAATTATTTATCCATCTTTATTCAAGGGAAAATGTTTTGGATTTGTATGGATTTTTGACTTTTGAAGAACTGGAATTCTTTGAACTTCTAATCTCTATTTCCGGTATCGGGCCGAAAGCTGCTTTAGCCGTTCTCTCAATCGCCTCATTAAAAGATTTAAAGGCCTCAATTGCCAGTGGCCAGGTTGGTCTTTTGACCAAAGTTTCCGGTATTGGCAAAAAAACTGCTGAAAGGGTCATTTTAGAATTAAAAAGTAAGATTCTGGCTCCGGGAGGCGATGTTAAGAAATTAATTGCTGATGATGAAGCAGTTGATGCTTTGGTCAGTTTGGGCTATAGCCAGCACCAAGTAAGAGAAGCCCTTAAAAAAGTTCCGGTCAAGGTTAAAGGGGTTGAAGCCCGGGTTAAGGGAGCCTTAAAAATATTGGGGAAATAAGATGAGTAGTTTTCTACAATCAGAGCAATGGGAAGAACTGCAAAAGGCAGTTGGCAGGGAAGTTTGGCGAATAGGCCAAACTTTGGTTATTAAACATAATTTACCATTGAAAAAAAACTATTTGTATTGTCCCCGCGGACCAATTGGTTCTTTAGAAGTGTTTTTAAAAGAAATTGAAGAGGTTGCTCAAAAAGAAAAAAGTATTTTTCTAAAAATTGAACCAGATTTGGATTTTAACCATAATCTTTCAGAATTAAAGAAATCATCAAAAGAAATCCAGCCCTCCAAAACAATCATTTTATCTCTTTCAAAACCAGAAGAGGAATTATTAAATCAAATGCATCCCAAGACCAGGTATAATATCCGGCTGGCCAAGAAAAAAGGAATTCTGATTGAAGAAAGTCAGGATATTAATTCCTTTATCGAACTCTTAAAAGAAACTGCCAAAAAGGATGAGTTCCATCTTCATCCTGACGACTATTACAGAAAAACAATAGAGAAAACGAGAGGAATGGTTAAATTGCTTTTAGCCAGACATGAAGGAAAAATTATTGCCGGTGATTTAATTTGTTTTTTTAATAATACGGCGACTTATCTTCACGGCGCTTCGGATTATAAAACCCGGCATTTAATGGCTCCGGCTTTGCTTCAATGGCAAGTAATCTTAAAAGCCAGAGAAATGGGTTTGAAGTATTATGACTTCTATGGTATTGACGAAAAAAAATGGCCGGGGGTAACAAGGTTTAAAAAAGGATTTGGCGGAAAAAGGGTTATTTATCCCGGCCCTTATGATTTAGTCTATAGCCCTTTTTGGTACAAGGCATATAATCTGGTCAGAAAAGCTTTCTAAGTGCTTAAGATTTTTAAAAATTAAATCACGGAGGTAAGAATTATGGCAGAAGAAAACAGAGCGTTTAAAGAAGAAATACTGGAAGAAGCGATTATTTTCTACGAAGATAATGTCTGGCGGGTAATGCCCAAAAGGGTTGAGGCAGAAATCAGGGAAGGAAAAACAGAAGAAGCAGAAGTGAAGATGGGCTGCGCTGACCCGGTTATGGCTTTTGGTATTTTATTCAATCAACCCTGTGTCAATGAGAGTAATCAAGGAGAAGTAGTTTTTGAGGTCACAATTAAAAAGAGAAAACCTCAAATGATTGCATGATTCTAGAAAGGCTAGGAGATTTTTCAAAACAAGAAAAGAATAATCTCTTGGCCCTTTGTTTTTTTTATTGAACCTGCTATTTTATAAGTAGAAGATGTTTAAGGAAAATAAAGTATTAGAAGAATTATTGAATTTTGGGCGAAAGATTATTCCTCGTCCTGTTTTTACTTTTTTCCAGCCGGCCTACCACTATTTCCTGAGCATTTTAGCCGCGATTTTATATAGGTTCCCTGGTCGGGGAATAAAGGTTATTGGCGTCACCGGAACCAACGGCAAATCAAGCGTTGTCCATTTAATTTCAGAAATTCTGGAAGAAGATGGTTTTAGCCTTGCCTCCCTTTCTTCAATTGAATTCAAAATTAAGAGCAGAACCTGGCCGAATAATCTGAAAATGACCCTGCCAGGAAGATTCAAATTACAAAGTTTCTTAAAGGAAGCCGTTAAAACCAAATGCCATTATGCGATATTAGAAATGACCTCAGAAGGAATTAAACAGCATCGCCACCGTTTTATTGGTTTTGGTTCAATTGTTTTTACTAATCTGACCAAAGAACATTTGGAAAGCCATGGCGGATTTGATAATTACAAAAAAGCCAAAGGAAATCTTTTTAAAGCTCTTAATAAAGATGGAAAGACCATTATTAATCTGGACGATAAAGACGCTGATTATTTCCTTGATTTTGAAGCCAAAGAAAAATGGGGTTATGGATTAACTCAAATTAAAAAAGGAATTGATAAACTGGTTCAGGCCAAGGATTTCCAATTCAACCGGAACGGAATTAATTTCAGATTAGGCAATCTTGATTTTAATTCAAATCTTTTGGGCAGATTTAATCTCTACAATATTCTGGCTGCCATGGCGGCCTGTCTGGCAGAGAGTATTCCTTTAGAAGATATTAAAGAGGGGATAGAAAAAGCCAAAGGTATTCCCGGTCGTCTGGAAATTGTCATTAAAGAACCAATAACCGTTATTGTTGACTACGCCCATACTCCTGATGCTCTGGAAAAAGTTTATCAAACAATCAGAGAGTCTTTTAATGGCAGGATAATTGGGGTTTTGGGTTCAGCCGGCGGAGGGAGAGATAAGTGGAAAAGACCTGAAATGGGAAAAATTGCTGAGGAGTATCTGAATAAGATTGTTATCACCAATGAAGATCCTTATGATGAAAATCCGAACAAAATTATCGAGGAAGTTGCTAAAGGAATCAAACAAAAACCAGTAGAAAAGATTATTGACCGAAGAGAGGCAATTTCTTTAGCGCTTAAATCAGCCCAGCCGGGCGATATTGTCATTATTACCGGCAAAGGCTGCGAACCCTGGATAGTTTCTGCCAAAGGCAAAAAAATTCCCTGGGACGATCGGAAAGTCGTTAAAGAGGAATTTAATAAGTTAAAATAGGGGGGTTTTATTATGATTCTATTAGAAAAACTCCTTTTTTATTTCCTAATCTTTTTCCTGCCTTTTCAGACAAGAAAGATTATCTATCAATTCGGGGATAGTTTTAACGAATGGACAAGCATCTATTTGTATTTAACTGATATTTTGCTGATTTTGATTCTTTTTCTCTGGTTCTGGCGATTAAGAAAAGAAAGATTCTTAAAAAATACCAGTCAGGAATGGTTTGGAAAAAAAGTTAGGTATTTTGGCTTTTGGCTGGTTCTTTTTCTTCTGATTGCCTTCATTTCTCTGGTTCGAGCCCAAAACATTCAACTTAGCTTTTACGCCTGGTTTAAATTATTGGAGTTTACTCTCCTGTTTTTTTATCTAAAATTTAATTTTAATCCCCTTTTTAGTCTGAGGCGATTGACTCAGATTTTAATTGCCAGCGGTTTGCTCCAATCCTTAATTGCTCTCGGACAATATTTTAATCAGAAAAGTTTAGGTCTTTGGTTTTTGACTGAAAGTCCTTTGGGAATAGGCATTGATGGGGTGGCTAAATTTACTGCCAATGGAATCAAACTTATCCGGGCTTATGGCAGTTTGCCCCATCCTAATTTATTAGCGGCATTTCTTTTTCTTTGCCTTTTTTGTCTTTTTTTCATTTGGTTTGATAGAAAATATTCCTTAAAGGGTTATTTGTTTTTATCGGTCATTTTCTTTTTTCTTTTTTTTGGTCTTTCTCTAACATTTTCTCGCCTGGCTATTTTCATCTTTCTTTTGGCAACTTTAATTTATCTGGTCGTTTTATTTAAAAAGCATAAAAAGGAAGTTTTTGCCTTGTTCTTCATTATTATCATCTCATCTTCAGTAATTTCTTTTTTAGCCTGGCCTGAAATTAGTTCAAGATTTAATATTTCTCCTGACGAACAGGCTGTTAGTTTGCGCTCTTTTTACAACGAAACCGCTTTTGAAATCATCAGTCAACGTCCTTTGCTGGGCATTGGTCTGGGTAATTTTGTCTGGAATATTAGAGAAATGCTTAATCTTTTGCCCAATTGGATTCATCAGCCGGTTCATAGTCTCTATTTGCTCATTGCTTCGGAAACCGGTTTAATTGGATTAGTCGTTTTTCTATTCTTCCTTTTCCAATTACTAAAAAGGTCTTTTAAAAAAGAAAAAATAATTTTTTTAATTGTGATTTTCTCTTTCCTCTTCATTAGTTTGTTCGATCATTTTTTCTGGACTCTTCAACAGGGTCAATTAATCTTTTGGCTGACTTTGGGAGTTTTAGCTGGTAAATTATCCACAGTTTGACCGATAAAGTCAGGGGAGTATAATGGAATATAGTTGCGTCTCAACTGTGGCGCAACTTGTTAGTTAATCCTGTTCTCCCGATTGCGCAGGATTAGTCGGGAGGTAAAACAGTTTCCGGAATAAAGGCCATTGGTCTTAAAAGTAATTTGTTCTTTTGTTAAAAATAAGGGCATCTGCCCTTATGTCCCTATAACTCAGCGGATAGAGTGCAGCCTTCCGGAGGCTGAAGCGGAGGTTCGATTCCTTCTAGGGGCGCCATGAAGTTTATTGCTGACTTTCATATTCATTCCAAATATTCTCGGGCAACATCCAGGGATATGGATGTTGAGAATCTGGACAAATGGGCCAAAATTAAAGGTATCAAGGTTTTAGGGACCGGTGATTTTACCCACCCTTTATGGATTAAGGAATTGAAGTCAAAGTTAGAACCGGCTGAACCCGGTCTTTTTAAAATCAAAAAACTGAATCAGGTTTCTGTTTTGAAAAATGATTGGATGCCGGATAATAACAGGGAATCGCTTGATGAAGGAACCCGCTTTATTCTAACCGCAGAAATCAGCTGTATTTATTCAAAGAATGACCGGACCAGAAAAATCCATATCATTGTTCTGGCGCCTGACTTTAAAACCGTTGAAAAGATTAATACCCGGTTAAGCTGGATTGGTAATATTAAATCAGATGGACGACCAATTTTAGGATTAGATGCCAAAGAATTGGCTAAAATAATCTTAGCTGCCAATGAAAATTGCCTGATTATTCCGGCCCATATCTGGACGCCCTGGTTCTCTCTCTTCGGGGCTAATTCCGGCTTTGATGCGGTCGAAGAATGCTTTGATGAGTATTCAAGATACATTCATGCGGTTGAAACCGGGCTTTCTTCTGACCCGCCAATGAATTGGCGTTGGTCTCATCTGGACAAATACGCTTTAATTTCAAACAGCGATTCTCACTCGCCGCAGAGAATAGGAAGAGAAGCCAATGTTTTTGATACCGAACTTAGTTACCCGGCTATTTCAGACGCGATTAAAAGCAGAAATCCAGAAAAGTTTTTAGAAACAATTGAGTTTTTTCCGGAAGAAGGGAATTTTACTAGACAAGAGAGCTTATTTTAGGTATAGTGTTTGAAAAATACA
>CAZQUN010000003.1:0-66833 GCA_964596615.1 uncultured Candidatus Saccharibacteria bacterium | reverse complement strand
AGGGAATTTTACTAGACAAGAGAGCTTATTTTAGGTATAGTGTTTGAAAAATACAGGAGGTGTTTGATGGAGAATCTGGGATATAGAAGCATAGCGAGTGAGTCTGTTTATCAGTACTTCTGCCCAGATTGCGGGGCAGGAATTGACCAAGTAACGTTGGTTACCAAGAATGGAAGCATTTTAAGGGTTGATGTGTTCGGCTGGTTCCTAATTTTCCGCTGTAACAATATATTTTGTGATAGAAAAATATTTGTAACAGAAAACAAAGGGGGATGTTATAAAGATCTTTTGTTGCTATATACTTAAGTTCAAGACCAGGGCTGTTGTTCGGAAAGACAACGGCTCTTCTATTTATGCTACAATACAAATATGAAACCAATAGTTTTACTTTTAATAAAGATTTACCAAAAGACCATTTCACCCGATCATGGTGCTTTTCCCATTCTGCGGATTATGGGCCAATGCCGGCATTATCCAACTTGTTCTCAATATACCTATAACTCAGTTAAAAAATATGGAGCTCTGAAAGGTCTTTGGTTGGGAATAAAAAGAATTTCTACTTGTCATCCCTGGGGTAAAAGTTTATGATTAAGGTATGAAAAATCTGGAATTATCTCAAATCTTTTATCGGATGACTGAATTTCTTGAATTAGAGGAACATGGTTTTCGGGCCCGGGCTTACTCAAAAGTTGCCCGGGTTTTAGAATCGATGGAAAAAGATATTGAAGAGATTTATCAGGAAGGCGGCTTAAAAGCCCTGGAAGAAATTCCAGGAGTTGGTAAAAATATTGCTCAAAGGATTGAAGAGTTTTTGAAAACAGGAAAAGTAAAAGAATATCATAAATTAAAAAAAGAATCTCCAGTTGATGTTGAAGAATTAACCAAAGTTGAAGGAATCGGACCAAGGAAAATTAAGATTCTTTACGAAAAACTGGGCATTAAAAGTATTAAAGATCTGGAAAAGGCAGCTAAAAGAGGAAAAATCGGGGAATTAGAAGGTTTTGGTCCAAAAAGCGAGGAAAATATTTTACAGGCAATTGAATTTGTTAAATCAAGCAAAGGAAGATTTCTTTTGGGCTCAATTTTACCGGTTGTCAGAGAGATTGTTGCTCGTCTTGAGGAATTGCCTGAAACCGGCAAAGTCAGTTTTGCTGGCTCAATCAGAAGAATGAAAGAAACTATTGGCGACGCTGATATTTTAGTCACATCTTCCAAGTCAGCCAAAGTCATGGATTTCTTTGTTAAAATGCCGGGAGTAGTTAAGATTTGGGCTAAAGGACCGACTAAATCATCAGTCAGATTAAAAAACGGATTTGATTGTGATATACGAGTAATTAAAAAAGAAAGTTTTGGTGCTGCTCTCCAATATTTCACCGGCAGCAAAGATCATAATATTTTAACCAGGCGATTAGCGATAAAAAAGAAATTAAAATTAAACGAATATGGAGTTTATCAGAATAAAAAAAGAATCGCCGGGAAAAATGAAAAGGAAGTTTACAATTCAATCGGCCTGCCCTACATTGAACCGGAATTAAGAACCAATACTGGTGAAATTGAGGCAGCTTTGAAAGGTAAATTACCTCAGGTAATTGATTACAATGATATTAAGGGAGAGACCCAATGTCATACTAACTGGTCTGATGGGGTTCAAAGCATCAAGGAGATGGCTAAAGCGGCTAAGAAAATGAATTACCAATATATTGTTATCACTGATCATGCTGGGTTTTTAAGAATTGCTAATGGCTTGGATGAAAAAAGATTATTAAACCAAATGAGAGAAATCGACAGGGTTGACAAAGAAGTTCCCGGGGTTAAAATACTCAAAGGAGCCGAAGTTGATATTAAAAATGACGGCACACTGGCAATCAAAGACGAAGTTTTATCTAAATTAGATATCGTTATTGCCAGTATCCATTCCGGATTCAAGATGAACAAGGAAGATATGACCAAGAGATTAATCAGGGTAATAGAAAATCCCCATATTGATATTATTGCCCACCCAACCGGCCGGGTGATTTACAAAAGAGAAGGATACTCATTTGATTTTGATAAAGTTTTTCAGGCAGCTAAAAAGAACAAAACTGCCTTGGAAATTAACGCCCATTTTACCCGATTGGATTTAAAAGATATTGATATCCGCCAAGCGATTAAAGCCGGAGTTAAATTGACCATTGGGACTGATGCTCATAGCCTTAATCAATTTCCAATGATGGAATTAGGTATTGCCCAGGCCAGAAGAGGCTGGGCAACTAAAAAAGATGTTTTGAATACATGTTCTTTGAATAGTTTTTTAGAATATTCCCAAAAATAACAGATATAAAGGAGGAATGAAGATGGAAAATTCTTGTGGCATGCTGGATCTTGCTCCGGTGAAAAGCTCTCTGGAAAAAATTGGCTCCGAAGTAGGTATCGCACTATCTTGTTTTGAATCAATTAAGGATTCTTTGAACAATGGGTTTCAAGATTTATCGCCGGAAGAGAAAAAAACATTAGATGAAGCGGTACAGCCTCTCCAAAGCAAAATTTGTGCGATTCGCTCTCAGATGACAGACATCTTTAATATCGTTGTCTTAATAAAAAACGGAGGATAATCAAAATTGCCCTGTCTACAGATTTTAACAGACAGGGCAGTCTCATCTATGAATCAAAAATTAAAAAACTGGTTTCTGGTCGTTTTATGGATAGGAATAATTTTTTTCTTTTCCCACCAGCCGGATTTAAAATCTGATTTACCTAATCAGTGGGATTTTATTCTAAGAAAACTGGCCCATATTTCTGAATACGCCATTTTGACTTTTCTTTTGATCCGGGCTTTATCAAATTACCAATTGAGCAAAAAAAAGATTATTCTCTGGTCTGTCTTTTTAGCAATTCTCTATGCTGTTTCCGACGAATATCACCAGACTTTCATTTTCGGAAGAGAGGGAACAATCAGGGATGTTCTAATTGATAGCGCCGGCGTGTTTTTTGCTTTACTTTTCAGTATTTTTAGGTATAATAGACGTTAATGCGCCTGTAGCTCAGCGGATAGAGCGGAGGTTTTCTAAACCTTAGGTCGGGGGTTCGACTCCCTCCAGGCGTGCCAGATGGTGCTCGTAGCTCAACGGTAGAGCTCTAGTTTGTGGAACTAGCGACGAGGGTTCAACTCCCTCCGGGCACCCAGGATTCACAAAATACCATTTTAATTAATGGTGTTTTTGTTAACTATTGACAGCAAAGTTAACATATGTTAACTTTTAGATATATGATTAACAAAAATATGAAAAACAAAAACTATTACACAGTCAAAGAACTAGCTGATATTTTAGGCATCAGTCGCGTCGCCGTTTTTAATAAGATTAAAAAGGGTCAGATAAAAGCCGAAAAGATGGGAAGAAACTATATTATCTATAAAAAGGATATAGATAATATTATTTCCAAAGAGCTAAGCGACAAAGATAAGAATGAAATTAAAAAGGGTGTTGCTAAGGTAATCAAAGAATATGGCGAAACCCTTAAGATGCTTGGAAATGAGTAGGATAAAAAATATTACAATTGAGAGAATTAAGCATATTGCTCACGAGCTTGCTGTTCAGACAATGAGTTGGGACGAACCAATCCCTGATTTCGAGACCAGATATCCTAATGTCTTGGAGAGTTGTATCGCAGCGCCTTTCCAGAAATTTAATAAGAAATATCTGTACAAAGGATTAGAGAGGAAAGCTGCTATTTTATTTTACCTGCTAATAAAAAACCATCCGTTCAAAAATGGAAACAAAAGGATTGCCATAACAACCTTGTTTGTTTTTTTGCATTCAAATAATAAATGGCTTAAATCTAATACAACCGAGCTATATAATTTTGCTCGTTGGGTTGCAGAGAGTCCGCCAGAAGCAAAAAAGGAAATGGTTGATTTTATAGAAAAGTTTGTTAATAAAAGATTAGAAAATCTGAAATAGCCTAGATTATTGCCATCAGTCATGTTTTTGTGTATATTGAATATATGCTTGCGATTTTAACAATTAATGTTGCTGCTCTCTCTTTCAGTTTTTTAGGAATTCCAATTTTTCAACCGATTCCATATCCAGAACAAAGATTGGAGAAGATTGTTGAAAATGTAATCAGATTAGACCCAGACATTATCGCTTTTCAAGAGGTATTTTCTAAAGAGGATAAGGAGTATTTAATCGAGCAATTAAAAGAAAATTATCCTTATCATACTTTTGCTGATAGTCGTGAATTTCCAAGAAGTGGACTGATAACTTTTTCAAAAAGCGAGATTATTGATAAAGAGTTTACTCCGTTTGATAGTGTCAATTATCTCGAGAGGCCATTTTTAAATAAGGGGTTTCTGACTACCACATTGGGAAATAAGGTTAAGCTGGTAAATACTCATACAACAGCCAGGGGGTTGTTTTCCCGGCCAGAGAGCAAGTATATCGAGAGAATTAGAAAGAATCAGATAGAACAATTAATTAAGGCAGTCAGAGAGGACGAGAATAATGTTTCGTATCTGCTGGCAGGCGATTTTAATGCGGGTCCTCGGGTCTCAATCGATAACTATAATCAGATGATAGAAAACGATTTCCATGATTCATTTGCTGTTGATGAAGAGGCAAAAGGAAAAGATCCAGTTCAATTTACCTGGGATTCAAACAATATTTTTAATAAATTAGGTTTTTTCAGGTCTTCGCCTTCGCAAAGAGTTGACCATATCTTTATTGACAAAAAGGATTATTTAAAGAAATATAGGTTGATTGATGCAAGAATAGTCTTAGATGATATCTGGTTTACTCCTGACAAGACAAAAAAGAAAATTCCTTTATCAGATCACTACGGTCTATTCGTAAAACTAGAACAAATCAAAAATTAATGTCAGATTTTATCCAAAAATTTATTCAAGGATTGAGTCCGTGGTTCTTTAACCACGGGGTTAAAATTGTTTTCATTTTAATCGGCGCCTATATTATCCGCCGATTCGCCGGAGTTGTCATTGATAAAATTATTAGAAAAGCGGTTGTGCCGGATAATTTCCTTAGCCCGGAAGCAGAAAAGAAAAGAGAAGATACTTTAATTGTTGTTTTCAGCGGAACTTTTAGAGTCATTATCTGGATAGCGGCCGCCTTAATGATTGCGGCTGAATTTGGAATAAATATTGGTCCGCTTTTAGCCGGGGCCGGTGTGATTGGTTTGGCAGTCGGCTTTGGCGCTCAATATATTATCCGTGATTTTTTCACCGGTCTTTTCACAATTCTGGAAAACCAGTATCGGGTTGGTGATGTTATCTGCGTTGGAGATGTTTGCGGAAGCGTTGAAGACATTAATTTAAGAACAACCATTTTAAGAGATGCCGAAGGAGCAGTCCACCATATTCCCAACGGCGAAATTAAGATTGCAACTAATAAGACTAAGGGATTTGCCCGGGTTAATCTGGTTATTGGCGTTGCCTATGATACTGATATTGAAAAGCTTAAAGAGGTTGTTAATAATGTTGGTCGGGAAATGGCTAAGGACCCGGAATGGAAAGACAAAATTTTAAAAGCGCCTGAATTTGTTCGGGTTGATAATTTTGGAGCATCTTCGGTTGATATTAAGATATCTGGCGAAGTCAAACCGCTTGAACAATGGGGCGCTTTAGGCGAGTTGAGAAAAAGAATCAAGGATGCTTTTGACCGGGAAGGAATCGAGATCCCGTTTCCCCAACGGGTTATCCGGCAGATGAAAAAGTGAGATTCTTAATTGACACTAATAAAACAATCTGCTATCTTAAACTTATCTTAATTCAAGTGGCGGGTTGTTTTTTTGTGCCTTGCCGGATTTAAATGCCAACAATTCATCAATTAGTTAAAAGAAAAAGACAGGCTCCTAAAGCAAAACCGAAAGCGCCAGCTCTACGGCGCGGTTTTAATTTAAAAAAGAACCGGCCAACCAAATATTCTTCACCTTTTAAAAGAGGGGTCTGTACCAAGGTCTATACCGTTACTCCAAAAAAGCCGAATTCGGCTTTAAGAAAGGTTGCCCGAATCCGTTTAACCAACGGCATGGAAGTTACCGCCTATATTCCCGGCGAGGGACATAATTTACAAGAACACTCCGTTGTCATGATCCGGGGCGGAAGAGTTAAGGATTTACCCGGTGTTCGCTACCATGTTGTCCGGGGTGTTTTAGACACTTCTGGAGTTGAAGGCAGAAGGCAGAAAAGAAGCAAATATGGAGCTAAAAAACAAAAATCTGGTAAAGCTCCGGCAAGTAGCGGCGAAGAAGCCGCGCCTGAAGCTGTTTCTGAACCAGCCGAGGAAAAACCAGCTGAATAATTATGCGAAGGAAAAGAAAATACAAAAAAGATATTAAACCAGACCCAAAGCACAACAATGAGTTAGTCGCTAAATTTATCAATCATTTGATGAAAGACGGAAAAAAATCCACTGCTCAAAAAGTTGTCTACGGGGCTTTTGATATTATTAAAAAACAGACCAAGGGCAAAGAAGTTCTTGATGTTTTTGATTTGGCAATCAAAAACGCTTCTCCTCTGGTTGAGGTTCGGTCAAGAAGAATTGGCGGAGCCCGTTACCAGGTTCCAAGAGAAGTCCGGGGGGAAAGAAAAATTAATCTGGCCATGCGCTGGATTATTAAAGCCGCTAAATCAGGCAAAGGAAAGCCGATGGCGGAAAAATTAGCCAGGGAATTGATTGAGGCCTCAAAGAATGAAGGAACAGCAGTCAGGAAGAAAGAAGATACTCATAAGATTGCTGAGGCTAACAAGGCTTTCGCTCATTTTGGCTGGTAAATAGTTATGCCGAGAAAATATTCATTAGAGAAAACCAGAAACATTGGCATCATTGCCCATATTGATGCCGGAAAGACTACGGTAACGGAGGGTGTTTTGTATTTAACCGGGAGAACACATAAGATTGGGGCAGTTCACGAGGGCGATACCCAGATGGACTGGATGGCTCAGGAAAGGGAAAGAGGAATTACCATTACCTCTGCGGCCACAACTTGTTTCTGGAAAGCCAAACATTATCCGAACGAGGATGAATACAAAATTAATATTATCGATACCCCGGGCCATATTGATTTTACGGCTGAGGTCCAGCGTTCTTTAAGGGTTTTAGACGGGGCGGTTGTTGTTTTTGACGGCAAAATGGGAGTTGAGCCCCAGTCAGAGACAGTCTGGCGCCAGGCAGACAAGTTCGGCGTTCCCCGAATGTGCTTTATTAATAAAATTAACCAAACTGGCGGAGATTTTTACAAAAGCCTGGATTCTGTCAGAGAAAGATTAAGCTCTAACGCATTCCCGGTCCAGTTGCCAATTGGCTTTGAAAAGGATATTTCTGGTGTAGTTGATTTAGTTAAAATGAAAGCCTATCTTTACAAGGATTTCCATGACAAGGAACTAACTGAAGAAGAAATTCCGGATGATTTAAAGGAAAAGGCGGAGAAATACAGAAATGAATTGCTTGAAAAGGCGATTGAAATAGATGATAAACTGGCTGAGAAATATCTGGATGGAAAAGAGATTTCAGAAGACGAATTTGTTCAAGCCATCAGAAAAAGCACTTTGGCCGGAAATTTCTTTCCGGTCTTTAGCGGTGATGGACGGGGAGTAATTGTTGAAACTCTTCTAGACGCCATCATTAACTACCTTCCTTCACCAATTGATTTACCAGCTGTTAAAGGAATTGAGCCTAAGACCGAAAAAGAAGTTGTTCGGGAGACTAAGGATGATGCTCCTTTTTCTGCCTTGGCTTTTAAGGTTGCGACTGATCCCTATGTCGGCCAATTAACATATTTCAGAACCTATTCCGGCACACTTGAAAGCGGCTCCTACATTTTAAACGCTACGACCAACAAAAAAGAAAGAGTTGGCCGAATTGTCCGGATGCATGCCAATAAGAGGGAAGAAGTCAAGGAAATTTACGCCGGAGATATTGCTGCTATTGTCGGTTTGAAAGGAACAACAACCGGCAATACATTAACTGATACTGACCACCCGGTCATTTTAGAAAAGATTGAGTTTCCTGAACCGGTTATTTCTATCGCGATTGAGCCCAAAACCAAAGCTGACCAGGAGAAAATGGCTTTGGCTTTAAGGCGATTGGCAGAAGAAGACCCAACCTTTCAGGTTAAAGGCGACCCGGAAACCGGCCAGACCATCATTTCCGGCATGGGCGAGCTTCATTTAGAAGTTCTGGTTGACCGGATGCTGAGGGAATTCAGCGTTGAGGCCAATATTGGCAAACCCCAAGTTGCTTACAAAGAAACAATTAAAGGAACTGCTGAAGCCGAAGGGAAATATATTAAGCAGACCGGTGGTCGAGGCCAATATGGTCATGTCTGGATAAAGACCGAACCCCAGGAACAGGGTCAGGGATTTGAATTTATTGATAAAATTAAAGGCGGCGTTATTCCCCAGGAATATATTCCGGCTGTTGAAAAAGGTATTAAAGAAGCACTCGACAAAGGTATTCTGGCCGGTTATCCTTTAGTTGATATCAAGGCAACCCTTTACGATGGCTCTTTTCATGAAGTTGATTCATCAGAGGCGGCTTTTAAGATTGCCGGTTCGCTTGCTCTTCAGGAGGCAGTTAAAAGATCTGACCCAATTATCTTAGAACCGGTTATGAAACTGGAAGTCGTTACCCCGGAACAATTTATGGGTGACATTGTTGGCGATTTGAATGCCAAAAGAGGTCGGATTGAAAAAATGGAAGACCGGGGTGAAGGGGTCAACAAAACCAAGGTTATTGATGCCAAGGTTCCTCTGGCAAGCATGTTTGGTTATGCAACTCAGTTGCGTTCAATGAGCCAGGGACGAGCCAATTTCACCATGGAATTTGACCATTACGCCGAGGTTCCTAAAAACATTGCTGAGGAAATAATTGGAGGGGAGAAATAATATGTGGGATAAAATAAAAAGAATCTTGCAAAAGGAGGGAGATCAGTGTATCATAATAGAAGAAGGTCAGCCGTCCTATCTGGTTAAGAAACTAGAGAACGGCGATGAAACCGAAAAGGTTAATCGCGATATTGACCATCTCAAAGCTGAAGAATCCGAGGAAAAGCAGGAGGTTGAAATGACACAGCCAGAAAATCAGGAAGTCAGAGTTGAAGATTTGCCTTTTTAGGTATTGACTATTCAAAATATTTTTTGTAAGATTTGTTTATAAGAAAGACAAATAAATATATTAATATTAGCAAGAAATTTTGGATAGGAGCCAATTGAGTTTTTTGTTGTCTTTTATCTAATATTTTTTGTAAAGTGCCATTATGGCTGAAAAATTCGAAAGAACAAAACCACACATCAACATCGGGACAATTGGTCATGTTGACCATGGTAAGACCACTTTAACAGCTGCCATTTTAAAGTGTTTGGCTGCTGCCGGTTTTACTGCCCAAAGCAAGAATGTTGATCAGATTGATAACGCTCCGGAAGAAAAGGAGCGGGGTTTGACTATTGCTGTCTCTCATGTTGAATACGAGACAGAGAAAAGGCACTATGCCCATATTGACTGTCCGGGTCATGCTGACTACATCAAAAACATGATTACCGGCGCTGCTCAGATGGACGGAGCAATTTTAGTTGTTTCGGCGCCTGATGGAGCAATGCCGCAGACAAGAGAACATATTCTCTTGGCCCGCCAGGTTGGTCTGCCGGCCTTGATTGTCTTTTTGAACAAGGTTGACCAGGCTGATGACCCCGAGTTAGTTGACTTGGTTGAACAGGAAATTAGAGAACTTTTGAGCAAATACGAGTATGATGGGGAAAATATTCCCATTGTTCGCGGTTCAGCCCTTCAGGCTCTTGAATGCGGTTGCGGTAAAGATGATTGTTCAAAATGCGGTCCAATCCTGGAATTAATGAAAAAAGCTGATGAGCATATTTCCGAGCCAACCCGTCCGGTTGACGAGGATTTCTTAATGCCGGTTGAGGATGTCTTTTCAATTGAAGGACGAGGAACGGTTGCTACCGGCCGGATTGAAAGAGGTAGACTTAAAATTAATGATGAGATTGAAATTGTCGGAATGAAAGATACCCAGAAGACAGTTGTCACCGGAATAGAGATGTTTAACAAGTCTCTTGAAGAAGGACAAGCTGGAGACAACGCCGGCATTCTTTTAAGGGGTCTTAAAAGAGAAGATATTGAAAGAGGTCAGGTTCTGGTTAAACCGGGTTCAGTCACTCCTCATCAGGAATTTGAAGGCGAGATTTACGTTCTCTCCAAAGAGGAAGGTGGAAGACACACTCCATTCTTTAAGGGATACAAGCCTCAATTCTACATTAGAACAACCGATGTTACCGGAGAAGTTACTCTACCGGAAGGAACCGAGATGGTTATGCCGGGCGATACAGTCAATCTTAAGGTTAAACTGACTTCACCGGTTGCTCTGGAAGCCAAACAGCGATTTGCTATCAGGGAAGGCGGAAAGACAGTTGGCGCTGGTGTAGTTACTAAAATAATCAAGTAATTCCTTGTCTTAAGGTGGAATTTTATCAGCCCCGCCTTTGCCCTTAGGCAGATGGCGGGGTTGAAACTAGGATAAATTAAAGATGGCACCTAAAAAAGAAGAAGATATTAAGCAGAAAATTCGTATCCGAATCCAGGCATACGATCACAAACTTATTGACCAGTCGGTAAAACAGATTATCGAAGTAGTTAATCGTTATGGAGCAGATATTGTCGGACCAGTTCCCTTACCGACTGAGATTCATAAATATACCGTCAATCGTTCTACTTTTGTCCATAAGGATTCTCGCGAGCAATACGAAATGAGAGTTCATAAGAGATTAATTGATATTATCAATCCTGGAGCAAAGGTAATTGACTCTTTGATGGAATTAAGTCTTCCGGCAGGCGTTGATGTTGAAATTAAAATGATGTAACGCACGATTGGATGACAGGGATTAGTTTTCTTTTAACCGGGGACAGTCCCCGGTTTTTACTTGTAAAGGGCTTTGTTCCCGACTTTAAGTCGGGATTACAAAACCTTTACCCCGCCCCCTAGATTCTAACTTTTACTCTTTAGTCTTTGTTAGGGCATAGGGGGCGGGGTGCTCAGATTTAAAACTAAATTTTCTTTGTCAAAATGACTCGAAAATTTAGATAAATATGGCAAAATTCATATTAGGTAAAAAAATTGGTATGAGTCAGATTTTTGATGAAAACGGTCAAGTTGTTCCAGTGACCTTAGTTGAGGCTGGGCCTTGTCCGGTTGTTTCTGTTAAAACAGAGGAAAAGGACGGCTATTCTGCGGTTCAGATTGGTTTTGATAATATTAAGGAAAAGAATGTCAGAAAGCCCCAAAAGGGGCATTTTAAAAAAGCCGGCCTAAAAAAGAATTACCGCTATTTAAAAGAATTTAAAAACAGCGATTTGAAAATCAATGATATTATCAAGGTCTCAATTTTTAATCAGGGGGAAATAGTCCGCGTTTCCGGAATTTCCAAAGGAAAAGGATTCCAGGGAGTAGTCAAAAGACATGGCTTCTCCGGCTTTCCAGCATCTCATGGAACAAAGCACGGTTTAAGAGCGCCTGGTTCAATTGGTTCAGCTTTTCCTCAAAGAGTTTTCAAGGGCAAGAAAATGGCCGGACGGATGGGAAACGACCGAATAACAGTTGATGGATTAAAAATCGCCCAGATTGATGAGGAAGAAAATCTTTTGGCTATCAAAGGAGCAATCCCAGGAAGAAAGGAAACCCTTTTGGAGATTATTACAACCAAAGAAATTGAGACTGTTCAAGAAGAGGAGCAGGAAAAAACCATTGCTGCTTTAGAGCAAATGGAAAAAGAAGCCCAGGAAAAGAAAGGCGGCAAAAAGGAAGAAAAGAAAGAAGATAAACCAGAACAAGAAAAATGAAAGAAATAGTCTATAATCAAAAAGGCGAAGAAGTTTCAAAAACGGATTTACCCGAAGAGATTTTTGGATTAGAGGTTAATAATGATTTAGTTCACCAGGCGGCTGTCGCCCAAATGGCTAATTCAAGAAAAGCCATTGCCCATACTAAAGATAGAAGCGAGAAAAGAGGCGGCGGCAGAAAGCCCTGGCGGCAAAAGGGAACCGGCCGAGCCAGGCACGGTTCAATCCGTTCACCAATCTGGAAGGGCGGCGGAGTAACCTTCGGGCCAACCAAAGAAAGAGTTTTTTCCAAGAAGGTTAATAGGAAAGTAAAAAGAAAAGCTCTTTGTATGGTTTTATCATCTAAAGTTAAGGATAAAGAATTGGTCTTAATTGATAATCTGGAAATTAGTGAGATTAAAACAAAAAAAATGAGCCAGTTCATAATCAATCTATCAGAAAAGATTAAAAAAGATTTGAACAAAGGGATGTTAATCATTTCATCCAAAAAAGATGAAAAAATATCGCGGGTTAGCCGCAATATCCCAAGAATTAAAGTAATCGGAGCGGATAATTTAAATATTCTAGATATCTTATCCCATCGGTATTTAATGATTTTATCACCTGATGATGTAATTAAAGTGATTAAAAAGACATATGGCCTTACTCGATAGATTCAAAAAAAAGAAAGAAGAGGAAAAACCTGTTAAAAAGAAGGCGGCTTTGAAAGTCCCTCAAAAACCAGAAAAAGAGAAGAAAGCAAAACCAGAAGTAAAAATTAGTCAAAAAGAAGCCCTCAACGCCTACCGGATTATTAAAAGACCCCATATTACAGAAAAAGCTGCTTTTCTGGCTGAAAAGAACAAATATGTTTTCCGGATTTACCCGAGGGCTAATAAGACGGAAGTTAAGAAAGTTGTTCAATCTCTTTACGGAGTTAAGGTTGAAAATGTCCATATTGTTCATTCAGCGCCAAAGAAGAGAAGATTGGGCAGAAGCCAGGGTTTCAGACATGGGTTAAAAAAAGGATTTAAAAAAGCAATTGTTACCCTAAGAGAAGGGGATAAAATAGAGTTATTGCCAAGATAATATGATTAAAAGACATAAGCCAACCAGCCCGGGAAGAAGAGGAATGACATCAGTTGACTATTCTTCTCTAAACAAGAAAAAGCCAGAAAGGAAATTAACTAAGAAGTTAAACAAGAAATCTGGCCGGGGTTATCGTGGCCGGATAACAACCAGGCACAAGGGCGGCGGTCATAAGAGGAAATATCGATTGATTGATTTCAAGAGACATGATAAGTTGGGTATTCCTGCTAAGGTTGCTTCCGTTGAATATGACCCGAATCGAACCGCTTTTATCGCCCTTCTTCATTACCAGGACGGGGAAAAAAGATATATTCTTGCCCCGGAAGGATTAAAAAAAGGACAGAATATAGTTTGCCAGGAAAAAACTTCTCCTAAAATTGGCAATCGGATGCATTTAATTAATATTTCTCCCGGAACTCAGGTCTATAACGCTGAGCTAATGCCTATGAAGGGCGGTCAAATAGCTCGAAGCGCCGGTAATTATCTTCAGGTTATGTCTCATGATAATGGCTATACCCAGTTAAAAATGTCTTCCGGCGAGATAAGATTAGTTCAGGATAAGTGTTTTGCCAGTATTGGTCAGTTGAGTAATATAGAGCATGGTACCGTTGTTATCGGTAAAGCCGGACGGAGTCGCTGGCTCGGTCGCCGGCCAACTGTCAGGGGTTCAGCTATGAATCCGGCTGACCATCCTCATGGCGGCGGAGAAAACCGGCAATCAATTGGTTTAAGAAAGGGGCCAAAAACACCCTGGGGTAAATTAGCTTATGGAGTTAAGACCAGAAGAAAAAAAATTAGCAGCAAGTTGATTATTAAAAGAAGAGTTAAAAAGAAAAAGAAAAAATGAGCAGAAGTCTAAAAAAGGGTCCCTACGTTGACCCGAAATTACTAAAAAAAATATCCAATTTAAAATCCGGCGACAAGACCGTTATTAAAACATGGTCGCGGGCCTGTTCAATTACTCCGGAAATGGTCGGCTATACCTTCGGCGTTCATAATGGCAAAGAACATATCACTGTTTTTATCAGCGAGGATATGGTTGGTCATAAGTTAGGTGAATTTTCCCCGACTCGGAAATTCGTTAGACACGGCGGCAAAATACAAAAAGAACAGGAAATCGCTGCTAAACAGAAAGGAGCTGGGAAATAGCTATGATTACGGCCAAATTAAGACATTTAAGAATATCACCGAGAAAAGTCAGATTGGTCACTGATCTGATTAGGGGTTTGGATACTCTCAAAGCTCAGGAGCAATTGAAGTTTTCAAGCAAAAGAGCAGCCCAGCCAATTTTAAAACTTTTGAATTCAGCTATGGCTAATGCTCAGCATAACAGCGGACTGGAAAAAGATAATCTCTACATCGCCGGTGTTTTAGTTGACCCGGGACCAACTCTTAAGCGTTGGCGGGCCCGAGCCTACGGCAGGGCAGCCCAGATATTGAAAAGAACCAGCCATGTTACATTAGTTTTGGAAGAAAAAATACCGTCAGTTTCAAAGAAAAAAGCGCCTTTAAAGAAAAAAGAAGAACAAATTGAAGAAAAGAGAAAAACCAAAATAGAAGTTTCAGCTGAAGCAGCCGAACCAATTGAGAAAGTTGAAGAAAAAGACAAGAGTTTACCAAAAGCAAGAGCAGTTCCGCCGGTAAAACCATATGGTTCAACTTCTTCAGCCAAGAAAAGGTTTTTTAGTCGTCAAACCTTTGGCAACGCCAAAAAGATATTTAGAAGAAAAAGTATTTAATCATGGGACAAAAAGTTCATCCCTTCGCTTTCCGTTTAGGAATAATCAAGAACTGGAAATCGCGTTGGTTTAATAAGAAGAAATACAAGGATTTACTTGAGCAAGACCATATCTTGCGGAGTTTTATTGCCAAAAAACTGGAAAAAGCCGGTATTAATTCAGTTGAAATAGAGCGTTCAGCCAATTTCGTTAATATCATTATTGAGACTGCCCGACCCGGACTGGTTATTGGCCGGGGAGGAACCGGAGTAGAGGATTTAAAAAAACAAATCAAGAATTTACTTCTTAAAAAAGACCCTTCTTTGGCTAAAACAGAAATTCGCTTAGAAATTGAAGAAGTCAGACAGCCAACCGGCCAAGCAAATGTTGTCGCATCTGATATGGCTTTCCAGATTGAAAAGAGAATGCCTTATCGCCGGGTAATGAAACAAGCTTTGGATAAGATTATGCAGAACAGGGATATTAAGGGAGCCAGAGTTATGATAAAAGGCAGGTTAAACGGAGCTTTAATCGCCCGAAAAGAATGGCTCAAAGATGGTAAAATTCCTCTTCAGAACCTGCGGGCTGATATTGACTACGCTTCTTCAACCGCCTACACTACCTACGGAACAGTTGGAATAAAGGTCTGGATTTACAAAGGAGAAATCTTTAATTATGTTGCAGCCCAAAAAAGTAAAACATAGGAAGTGGCAAAGAGGAAGAAGGAAAGGAAAAGGAATGGAAACTCGGGGAACGGAGATTTCCTTTGGTTCTTACGCTCTTAAGGCGACAACTGATGCCTGGCTGACTGCCAGACAAATTGAAGCCGCCCGAAGGGCAATGACCAGATATGTCCAGCGGGGAGGAAAAATCTGGATAAGAATTTTTCCTGACAAACCCATAACCCTGAAGCCCAATGAAGTTAAAATGGGCGGAGGCAAAGGAAGTGTTGATCACTATGTTGCTATGATTAAGCCCGGCCGGATAATCTTTGAAATGGATGGCGTTCCAGAAGAATTAGCTAAAGAAGCCATGCGTCGAGCCGGCCACAAACTTCCTTTTAGAACTAAATTCATCACCCGAACATGAAGATAAAAGAACTTCGCCAGAAAAGCAAAAAGGAATTAAGTAATTTACTTAAAGAGAATCGTCGAAAAGTCGGTCAGTTGCAATTTGACCTGGCCTCAAAGAAGCTCAAAAATGTCAGGCAGGTCAGAGAATTAAGAAGAGATATCGCCCGGATTTTAACGCTTTTAAACATTGAAGAAAATGGATAAAAAAGAGAAACAAATCAAAAAAGAGTCAGAACCGAAAAAGACAGGGCGGCTTCTTAAGGGTGTTGTTCTAAGCGATAAAATGGACAAGACTATTGTTGTTCTGGTTAATCGATACAAAGAACACCCTAAATACAGAAAAAGATACAAAGTTTCAAAAAAATACAAGGTTGATGACCAAAAAAATGAATACAAAAAAGGAGATAAAGTTGTTATTCAGGAAGCTAAACCAATGAGTAAGAATAAGAGGTGGATTGTTAGTAAAAAAATATGATACAAGCTGGAACAAAATTGAAAGTCGCAGATAATACTGGAGCAAAAATTATCCAGTGCTTTAAAGTTTTAGGCGGAAGCCGAAGACGTTATGCCCAAATCGGCGACCTTATTGTCGCTTCAGTCAAATCAGCTGAGCCAAGAAAGGCTGTCAAAAAAAAGGATATTGTCCGAGCAACAATTGTTCGTCAGAAAAAGACCTATCGCCGGAAGGACGGCTCATATATTCGTTTTGATGAAAACGCCGCTGTCATAGTTGATGGCTATGTTCCCAAAGGCGGTCGGATTTTCGGACCAGTCCCAAGAGAATTAAAAGAAAAAGGCTTTGATAAGATAGTTTCTCTAGCGCCGGAGGTACTTTAATGAAAATTAAAAAAGATGACAATGTTTTGATAATCTCCGGAAAAGACAAGGGTAAAAAAGGAAAAGTCCTCGAGGTTTTTCCGCTTTTGAATAAAATTGCTGTTGAAGGAGTTAACGTTGTCAAAAAACATCGTCGGCCGAAGAGCGAAAAGGAAAAAGGACAAATTATTCAATTGCCCAAACCGATTGATGCTTCCAGTGTTAAATTAGTTTGTTCTAAATGTAATAAGGCCAGCCGGGTTGGATACCGGCTGACGGAAAAAGGTAAATACCGATTTTGTAAAAAATGCAATCAGGAATTATGAAATTAAAGGAAAAATATCTTAAAGAAGCAATTCCTCAAATGAAAGAAAAATTCGGCTATCGAAGTAATTTAGCTGTACCCAGAATTGAGAAAGTTGTTCTTAATACCGGTTTTAGCCCGGTTATCAGAGATGATAAGTTTCAGGAAGAGGTTGCCCAGGATATGGCGATAATTACCGGTCAGAAACCGGCTTTTCGCCAGGCCAAGAAATCGATTGCCGGATTCAAGACCAGAGAAGGAATGAAGGTTGGTCTGGCCGTCACTTTAAGAGGACAAAGAATGCATGATTTTTTAGACAGATTAATTCATATTGTTTTACCTCGAGGCCGAGATTTTCGCGGCCTGGATAAAAAGAATATTGATCAAAATGGCAATTTGAACATTGGCATGAAAGAACAGATTGTTTTTCCTGAAATTTCAGCTGAAAGCGCCAGGAATATTTTTGGCCTTGAGATTGCCGTTGTCACAACAGCCAAAACAAAAAAAGAAGGAAAAGAATTATTCAGATTATTAGGCTTCCCTATTAAATTCAAATAATTATGGCTAAGAAATCAGTTATTGCCAGAGCGAATAAGAAACCAAAGTTTTCAACCCGGATAGTCCGGCGCTGCTTTCGTTGTGGCAGAAAAAGAGGATATTTTAAAAGATTTGGCCTTTGCCGAATTTGTTTCCGGGAATTAGCCAACCGGGGAGAAATTCCAGGGGTTAAAAAATCATCATGGTAGATCCAATTTCCGACATGTTGACTAGAATAAGGAATGCTCAATCGGTTAATCACGAAAGAGTTGATTTTCCCTATTCTAAAATTAAACTGGAGATAGCCAAGGCTTTGGAAAGAGAAGATTTTATTAACCAGATAGAAACCAAAGGAAGAAAAACCAAAAGAACAATAGAAATTACTTTGAAATACAAAAAGGAAAGACCGGCAATAATCAAAATTAGGAGAATAAGCAAGCCGGGTAAAAGAATCTATATCAAAAAAGACCAGATTAGGCCGATTAGACAAGATTACGGTATTAGTATTATCTCAACTCCTTCTGGAATAATGAGTAACAGAGAAGCAAGAAAAAAAGGTCTGGGCGGAGAAGTAATTTGCGAGGTCTGGTAAAAATATGAGTAGAATAGGCAAGAAAACAATTGAAATTCCCCAGGGCGTTGAAGTTAAATTAAGCAAGAGAGAAATTAAAGTCAAAGGCCCAAAAGGAGAATTAACCCGGTTAATTCCATTAGAATTGGAAGTTTCTTTAGAGGAAAAAGAATTAAAAGTTTCGCCCCGGAAAAAAACTAAAAATTCAGCCGCTTTGTGGGGGCTCTGGCGAAGTTTAATTTCCAACATGATTGAAGGGGTAACAGAAGGATTTGAGAAAAAACTGGAAGTCAACGGAGTTGGTTACCGTGCTAATTTAGAGGGTAAAAAACTGGTCTTACATCTTGGTTTTTCTCATCCGGTAGAAATAGAGGCGCCCGAAGGAATTGAATTCAAGGTTGAAAGGAATCTTATCAGTGTTTCCGGAATTGACAAACAGTTAGTCGGTCAGATAGCGGCAAAAATTAGAAGCAAGAAAAAGCCGGAACCCTACAAGGGTAAGGGAATAAAATATGTTGATGAAGTTATTAGAAGAAAGGCCGGTAAAAAAGCGGTTGGAACGGAATAGTCACATGCAAAAGAAACAGGAAAAAGCGCGTCAGCGCTCCAAAAGAACAAGAACAAAGATAAAAGGGATTAGCAGTCGTCCCCGGCTTTCGGTTTTTCGAAGCAACAAGCATATTAGCGCTCAAATAATTGGTGATGGCCAGAAAAAGACCCTAGTTAGCGCCAATGATCTGAAAATTAAAGGGAAAATGACTAAAACAGAAATTGCTCAAGAAGTTGGTAAATCAATTGCCCAAAAAGCAGTAAAAAAAGAAATTAAAGAAGTTGTTTTTGACAGAGGAAAATACAGGTATCATGGTCGGGTTAAGGCCTTGGCTGAAGGTGCCAGGGAAGGAGGATTAAAGTTTTAGTAACATGACAGAGCAAAGAGATAAAAAGAAAAAAACGGATTTTCCTAATCAGGGAGAATACGATCAAAAATTACTTGATGTTGCCCGGGTTGTTCGGGTTGTTGCCGGTGGCCGTCGATTTCGCTTCCGGGCAGTTATGATTATTGGCGATAGAGCGGGCAAAGTCGGCGTTGGTGTCAGCAAAGGACAGGATGTCAGTCTGGCGGTTGAAAAAGCGGTTGCTCGGGCCAGGAAGAATATGATTAGAGTTCCGATTACCAATGGAACAATTCCTCATCAGGTTGAAGCTAAATTCAGCACTGCTCGGGTAATTTTAAAGCCGGCTGCCAAAGGAAGAGGAATTGTTGCTGGCGGAGCAGTCCGGGTTGTCTGTGATTTGGCTGGCATTGATAACCTTTCTGGAAAGATTGTCGGCAAGACCAGGAATAAGCTTAATAATGCTAAGGCAACAATTAAGGCTTTAGAAAGTTTAGAAACAGAAATCAAAGAGAAGAATAAGAAGTAAAAACATGCAAATACATCAATTAAAACCTAAACATCAGAAAAAGAATCGTAAAAGAGTTGGCCGAGGCGGGAAAAAAGGCACTTATTCAGGCAAAGGAATGAAGGGCCAAAAATCACGGGCGGGCAAAAAGCCTCGTCCTGGTTTTGCCGGCGGCGACACTTCTTTAATCAAACGACTACCGAAACAAAAAGGTTCAGTTGGCAAAGTTCCAATTAGAAAAGGAGTTAAACCTCAAAGAATCAAACCAATTATCTTTAATTTGTCAGAAATTGAAAAACTCTTTAAAAGCGGAGAAATTGTTTCGCCCAAGACCTTGCTCGAAAAGGGTTTGATTAGTAAAATGAAAGGGAGAATACCGAAGATAAAAATTCTGGGAAAAGGAGATCTCAAGAAGAAATTAGAATTTAGGAGAATTGGTTTCTCAAAAAAAGCCCGGGAAAAAACTAAAAAACAAACCAAGCCGGTAAATAAAAAGAAAGTTTTGAAGAAATAATTATGAAGTGGCTGAATAAGATTATTCAAATATTTAAGATTAAGGATTTAAGAAAGAAAATCCTCTTTGTTTTAATGGTTCTGGTTGTTTTCAGAATCGCGGCTAATGTTCCTGTTCCTGGAATTGATACAGAACAATTAAGGCAGTTTTTTTCCAATAACCAGCTATTTGGTCTTTTAAATATTTTTACCGGCGGAGCAATGAGTAATCTTTCCATTGTCATGCTTGGCTTGGGCCCCTACATTACCGCCACTATCATTATGCAGCTTCTAACCATGATTTTTCCTCAATTAGAAGCGATTTACAAAGAAGAAGGCGAAGCTGGCCGGCAAAAGTTTAATCAGTATGGCCGGATGTTAGCTGTTCCTTTAGCTGCTCTTCAATCATATGCCATGTTGACGCTTTTAAGCCGACAAGGTGTTCTTGGTCCTTTGACCATGAATCAATGGGTGACTTCAATAACAGTTATTACTGCCGGAGCCTTGTTTTTAATGTGGCTGGGAGAATTAATTTCGGAAAAGGGCATTGGTAATGGTATTTCTCTTTTAATTTTTGCCGGAATTGTTTCAAGAGTTCCTCTTTCAATCAGGGAATTAGCGGCGACCTATGATCCTTCCAAAATCCCGTCTTATCTGGCTTTCTTTGTCCTGGCTCTTGTCATTACTGCCGGCGTTGTTGTTATTACCGAAGGCAGAAGAAATATTCCGGTCTCATACGCTAAAAGGGTCCGAGGGAATAAAATTTATGGCGGAGTTTCAACTTATCTTCCTTTAAATGTTAATCCAGCCGGAGTCATTCCAATCATTTTCGCCCTTTCAATTATGCTTTTTCCGGGCATGGTTGCCAGCTTTTTAAGTGGTTCGAGTACTGCCTGGATAGCTAATCTTTCTCAAATTGTCAGTAATCTTTTCCAGAATCCCTGGTTTTACGGTGCCGCCTACTTTGCCCTGGTCGTTCTCTTTACATATTTCTACACGGCCGTTACTTTTGACCCGAAAAATATTGCTAATAATCTTCAGAAAATGGGCGGGTTTGTTCCGGGTATCCGACCGGGCCGGCCAACCTCCGACTTCCTCTATTTCATCCTCAACCGAGTTCTCCTTTTTGGAGCAATCTTTTTAGGAACAATTGCGGTTTTGCCTTCAGTTGTTCAGGGGGCAACCGGTATTACTGCCTTTGGTTTTGCTATTGGTGGAACCGCTCTTCTGATTGTTGTTTCGGTTGTCCTGGAAATGATGCGACAAATTAACTCTCAATTAACCATGAGAGAATACGAGGGAATTTAATGGCCAAAAAACAACCTCAAATCATTATTCTAATCGGTCGTTCCGGGAGTGGCAAAGGAACCCAAGCTAAACTTTTAATCAAGGAATTTGGTTTTGACTATTTCGGCAGTGGGAAGATCTTAAGGAAAAGAATGGGAACCAAGGATTTCACCGGCAAGAAACTGGCAAATTTTGTTAATAAGGGGATTTTGGCTCCGAGCTGGCTGGTTTTCAATATCTGGACCAGGGAATTGGAAAAGGTTAAAAACAAAAAAGGATTTAAAGGCCTGATTATCGACGGCAGTCCGAGAAAAGTTTTTGAAGCCGAATTAATGGATGCCGCTTTTGACTGGTTTGAGTTAAAAAACATTAAAGTTATCTTGATAGATATTTCAAGGCAAAAGGCTTTTGACCGGTTGACTAAGAGGAGATACTGCAAAATGTGCGGCAGGATTATTCCTTGGACCGGTTCTTTCAAGAGTTTGAAGGTTTGCGACCAGTGCGGTGGGGAATTGGAGACAAGAAAAGATGATAATTCCAAAGCAATTAATTCCCGAATGGAATTTTTCAAAAAAGAAGTTGAGCCAGTAATCAAGTACTACCAGAAACAGAAAAAACTGGTTGAAGTTGACGGCGAACAGACCATCGAAGATGTTTATCGGGATGTTAAAAAAGCAATTTAATGATTAAAACCAAGGAAGAGATTGAAATAATGGGGGAAGGTGGGAGGATTCTGGCAAAGATTATCAGAGAATTGAAGAATAAGGTTAAGCCGGGAGTTTCTACCCAAGAATTAGATAAGGTCGCTGACGACCTTATTTTATCTTACGGCGCTAAACCAGCCTTTAAGGGCTACCGGGGATTTCCTAATGCCTTATGTACTTCAATCAATGAAGAAATTGTTCATGCTCTTCCTTCCAACCGTCAATTAAAAGATGGTGATATTTTAAGTCTGGATTTAGGTATTCTTTATAAAGGATTCAACACCGATATGGCCATAACAATGCCAATTGGTTCAATTGACCCGGAAGTTAATCGGCTAATTAAGGTAACTAAAAAAGCTCTGCGAAGAGCGATTGCCAGGACAAAACCAGGCAAGACCATTGGTGATATTGGCCATGCTATAGAAAGGCATATTAAAGACCAGGGTTTTGATGTTATCCGCGATTTATGCGGGCATGGTATTGGTAAAAAGATTCATGAAAATCCGGAAATTCCTAATTTCGGCCAAAGGCATAAGGGAATAGAATTAAAACCGGGCATGGTTTTAGCCATAGAGCCAATGGCAACCATGGGCAAACCCGGGATTAAAAAAAGCCCGGACGGGCATGGATATCTGACAAAAGATGGAAGTATTTCAGCTCATTTTGAACATACTATCGCCGTCACCGAAAAAGGCCCAAAAGTCTTGACAGAATAGGGTTAAGTTCCTTTTATATTCAGTTTTAGTTCTAATCTTTCAATTCTTTTTTCTAGTAATTTTAATTCGTAATATGGAGCTAACCTATCTAATTTGTCCTTAACTTCCACCATATTGTTTAATAGATGACCCTGGCCGGCTTTGAGAGCGGCTATTTCTTGATTGATTTTTTCAAAACGTTTATCAATGCTATTAAAACGCTTATCAACTTTTTCAAAGCGACTATCAACACTTTCAAAACCTCGTTGAACCATTCTTGCTAGGGCTTCATTTGTGACTTCTTTTTTCTTTGGCATATATCTCTAGTTTATAAGAATAAAAAATAATGTCAAACGGATTATTTTTTCTTTTCTATTTCTTCCTTGATCTTTTGAATAAACTTACTAATTTTCATAGGGCCTAAATCGCCCTTTTTTCTGTCTCTGACTGCGACTGAATTAGCTTTTTCTTCTTTCTGACCGACAATTAAAAGATAAGGAATTTTTTGAAGTTCGCCTTCTCTGATTTTTTTACCCAAGGTTTCGTCGCTCTTGTTGACTTCAATCCTAATATTTTCTTCTTCCAATTGCTTTTCAACTTCTTTGGCGTATTGCTTGAATTTCTGGCTAACTGGAATAATTTGGACCTGGACTGGAGCCAGCCAAACAGGGAAGGTTCCGGCAAAGTGTTCTACTAAGATTCCTACGAAACGCTGGATAGATCCAAGTATCGTTCTATGGATCATAGCGGGCTGTTTTAGGGAACCGTCTTTGTCGGTATATTTTAAACCAAACCTTTGAGGCATGGAAAAATCTAATTGGATTGTCCCGCATTGCCAGGAACGTCCAATAGAGTCTTCAATATGAAAGTCAATCTTCGGTCCGTAAAAAGCTCCGTCTCCGTGATTAATCTTGTAGTCCAGTTTTAGGCTTTTTAACACATCTTCCATGGTTTTTTCTGACCTGTCCCAAATTGCTTTGGAGCCAATTGATTTTTTAGGCCGGGTAGAAATCTCAATATGTACATTCTTAAAGTTAAAAATTTTGTAAATATCAAGGGTTAGGTTGATAACTTTTTTAATTTCTTCCTCTATTTGGTCTTCTCTGGTGAAAATATGGGAGTCGTCTTGGCGGAAAGCCCTTACTCTGAATAATCCGTGAAGAGTACCGGACGGTTCATGTCGATGGACTTCCCCTAATTCAATTAGTTTTATCGGGAACTCTTTATAGGAATGAGGGCGGACATTATAGATAATAATGCAGCCAGGACAATTCATTGGCTTAATCGCATAGGTTTTTTTATCTATCTTGGTGAAATACATCTGGTCCTTGTAATTGTCCCAGTGTCCTGATTTGTGCCAAAGCTCTTCTGAAAGCAGGATTGGGGTAGAAATTGTTCGGTAACCAGCCTCTTTTTGTTTTTTGTTATAAAACTCCATTAAGGCCTCGCGCAAAACCATGCCTTTCGGGTGCCAAAAAGCAAAACCATGTCCTTCGTTGTGGAAACTGAACAAATCTAAATCCTTACCGATCTTACGATGGTCTCTTTTTTCGGCTTCTTGCTGCTGTTTTAAGTATTCTTTTAATTCTTTTTCGGTATTAAAAGCAACTCCGTAAATTCTAGTCAACATTTTGTTTTTTTCATTACCTTTCCAGTAGGCGCCGGCTATTTTGGTTAATTTAAACGCTTTTGGATTAATTTCCTTGGTTGATTTTATATGAGATCCCTTGCAGAGATTAATGAAATTACCGGTTTGGTAAAATGAAACAGTTTTTTCTTTTTCTTTTTTTAAATCTTCAATTAATTCAGCCCGGTATTTAAGCTTTTTGCTCTTAGCTTCCTTTAAGGCTTCGTTGGTTGACTTGGTAGTTTTCTTAAAAGGAAGGTCTTTTTTAATAATTTCCCTCATTTTCTTTTCAATTTTAGGCAAATCAGCCGGAGTTAGTTTCTTGGGTAAATCAAAGTCATGATAAAACCCATCTTCAATAGATGGGCCAACGCCTAACTGACTCTTAGGAAAGATTTCCATTACTGCTGCTGCCATGACATGGGAAATGGAATGCCTCAGTATTTCAATTTTCGATTCTTTAGCCATATTTAATCAAATTAATTTACTCCAATACCTTAACATTGTCACAAAGGATTTTCAAGTCATTATCCCGGTCGCTGATTCTTCCTGAGATAAGGACAATTTTTTCTTCCTGCCAGGCCGGGGCGGTCTGCTCGAGAATAGATGGAAAAACAATAGTTTCAATCCGGCCAGTCATATCTTCAATCTCAACAAAAAGCATTGGTTGGCCGCTTCTGGTATTTATCTTCTTTATCTTGCTAACCACTCCGCCAACTTTAATTCTTCGTCGGTGGCGGACTTTAGAAAGGTTTTGGCAGGAGGTCGTAAATTTATCTAATTTATCTTTGTATCTTTCTAAAGGATGTTCTGAAATGTAGAGTCCGAGAAGTTCTCTTTCCCAGGAAAGATAGTCTCTTTTTGAAGCCGGGGTAACCTGGGGCAGAACAAGAGAAGGAGTAGCGCTTTCTTGCCCGCTAAACAAGCTGACTTGACCGTTTTGTTTGGCTCGCTGGGTTTCTCTGGCTAAAGCCAGCATTTGATCCATTCCGGCTAAAAGTTGATTTCTTTCGCCAAAATTATCCAGAGCCCCGCATTTGGCCAGACTTTCAAGTGATTTTTTGTTCAGATCTTTTGATTCGACTCTTTCAATGAAGTCGGCAATTGATTGATAAGGGCCGTTTTTTTCTCTTTCTGAAACAATGGCTGAAACAATATTATGACCGACATTTTTTACAGCATTCAATCCGAAATGAATGACCCGATTACTCGCTCTGGAGAAATTCTCATAACTTTGATTAATATTAGGGGGGAGAACTTTAACTTTCATTTGTCTGCATTCATCAACCAAAAAGGCAATCCTTTCAATATCGTTTTGTTCGGAGGTTAATGTTGCTGCCATAAACTCGGTTGGGAAATGGGCTTTAAGATAGGCGGTCCAATAGCCAATGGTTGCGTAGCAGACGCTATGGGCTCGGTTAAAGCCGTATTGAGCAAAGGGTTCGACTGTTTGCCAAATCTTTTTGGCAATTCTTTTTTCAACGCCATTGTTAATCATCCCATCAATCATTTTCTCTTTCTGTTCATCAAGAAGCTTCTTGATTTTTTTACCGACAGCTTTTCTTAAAACATCAGCTTCAGAAGGAGTAAAACCGGCTAAATCTCTGGCCATGTGCATTAATTGTTCCTGGTAAACACAGATTCCATAAGTATTTTTAAGAATTGGTTCCAGTTTTGGATGAAGGTATTTAACTTCTTTTAACCCATGTTTTCGGGCAATGAATTCAGGAATAAATTCTATTGGTCCGGGACGGTAAAGAGCAACCATAGCAACGATATCTTCAAAATGATTTGGCTTTAACTGTTTCAAATATCTTTTCATTCCTCCTGATTCCAATTGGAAAACGCTGGTTGTTTTTGCTTCTCTGAAGAGTTGAAAGGTTTTCTTATCGTTTGAAGGAAGATTGGTTAAATCAACTTCCTGATTAGTTGATTCTTTGATTTGATTAAGGGTGTTTTGGATAACGGTCAGGTTTCGCAAACCGAGAAAGTCCATTTTCAAAAGACCTAAATCTTCAACAGAATACATATCATACTGAATAACGGTTGCTTCATCATCCTGGGTTGGATGCTGGCGGGGGACAAGATTATCAAGCGGTTCTTTGGTAATGACAACTCCGGCAGCATGGGTTGAAGCGTGGCGAGCAACCCCTTCCAGTTTCATGGCCATGTCAATCAGTTGCTTGGCGCTTTCATCTGATTGATAGGTATTATGAAGTTCTTGTGATTCGTGAATAGCTTTTTCCAAGGTTGAGCCAAAAGGTATCATTTTGGCAATTTGGTCGCAGAAATTGTATGAATAGTCCATGGCCCGGCCAACATCGCGGATGGCTGCTCTGGCGGCCATGGTTCCAAAGGTAATGATCTGGGCAACCCGGTCCTGCCCATATTTCTCAGTAACGTATTGGATAACTTCGTCCCGTCGGTCATCAGCAAAATCCAGGTCAATATCAGGCATTGAAATACGCTCCGTGTTAATGAAACGCTCAAAAAGCAAATCATACTTCAACGGATCAATATCGGTGATATTTAAAAGATAGGAAACAATTGAACCGGCCGCGCTCCCTCTTCCCGGTCCGACGACTATTCCATTTTCCTTGGCCCAGTTAACAAAGTCAGCTACGATTAGGAAATATGAGGCGAAGCCGGTTTGTTTAATGGCTTTCAGTTCATAATCAATTCGTTCTGAAACTTCTTTGGTTGAACTTTCAAATCGGCGTTGTTTTAGGCCTTTCTGGCAAAGTTCCTTCAAATATTCATCAGGAGCCTTGTTGCCAGGAACATCAAACTGAGGCAGATGGATTTTCCCTATTTCAAAATTAAAGTTACATTGATCAGATATTTTCTGTGTATTGGCAATTGCTTCAGGAAGATCTTTGAAATCTTTAATCATCTGTTCTGTTGGTCGGAGGGAAAAATCATCTCCTCTCATGGTTAATCGGTCAGCATCATCAAGTTTCTTATCGGTCTGGATGCTCATTAAAACATCCTGGGCAGTAACATCTTCGGATTTGACATAGTGGGCGTCATTGGTCGCCACCAGGGGAATATCAAGCTTTTTGGCGATTTTAACCATTACCTCATTAACATCTTTTTGTTCGGGTAATCCGGGATGATGCTGGATTTCTAAATAGAAGTCAGGGCCGAATATTTCTTTGTATTCCAATGCTGTTTTTTCGGCTTCCTCCATTTTTCCAGCCATAATTTTTTGAGGAATTTCTCCGGCTAAACAAGCTGAAAGACAAATTAATCCCTGAGAATGTTTTCTAAGCAAATCTTTATCAATTCGGGGTTTGTAATAGAATCCTTCTAAATATGATTTAGAAGTCATTTTGACTAAATTACGATAGCCTTCTTCGTTTTTGACCAGAAGAACCAAATGATGTCTCTTGTTATCAATATTAGGCCGTTTCTGAAGCATGCCATTGGGGGCAGTATAGACTTCGTTGCCTAAAATTGGCCGAATCCCTCTTTTCTTGGCTTTCTGATAAAACTCAACCAGGCCATACATAGAACCATGGTCGGTTAAAGCAATTGACGGCATTTTTAATTCCTGACAGGTATCCAAAATCTGGTCTATTTTCGCCAGACCGTCTAGGAGAGAATAGTGGGAATGGACATGCAAATGAGTAAACTTCATATATCCAAGTATATCACCTTAGAAGATACCGACAACCTTGACAAATGCTGTGAGTGTGATATAGATGTTATATCTGTGTCGTATGAGGCATAGAAATAAAAGGGACTGAGTCCCAAGGGGGAAGCTATGAATAAGCCAAAGATAAGTATTGATTTGTTTTCGGAAACTGGAGTTTTAGCCAAGAGTGGCGAGCCGACCATGAACCAAGTGAGACAGGTTCTTCTAGGTTGTCTCTCGGCCGTCGAGCAGCTTGGTCAGATAAAAGAAATGTTAGAAGTGATTAAGATAAGTTTTTCCTATATTGACCAGAGAAGACCCGAATTGAATACTAGTCTCAAAGCAATTTTGGTCGAACCGGGTAATTGGAGTAAAAAGTTCGAGGCTAACACCAATAATATATGGTCGTCTGGAGATTACGCCGAAACTAGTTTTGATACCAAAAGAATAACCCGTTCTTTAATTAGCGCAGTACGGAACGCAGTTGAAACACAAATAAGGTTCAGGCAGAGTTATCAAAAGCAGATGCAGGAAAAGCTTGATTCTATGGTGTTAGACCAAACGGAAAAAATGTAAAGTTCTTTTTTCTAAGATTTCAAATATCGGAGCCCTACAACTTTTTATTGCGTGGGGCTCTTTAAGTTATTGTAGTTCTTGAAAAGACCATATTTTAGCGATATAATCAATATATATGGATAAAGCAGAAGCCAGAAAAAGAATCGTTAAATTAAAGAAAGTTATTAACCATCATCGCTATCTTTACCATGTTTTAGATAAGCCGGAGATTTCTGACGCGGCTTTGGATTCTCTAAAAAAAGAACTTCAGGATTTAGAAAATCAATATCCAGAATTAATTACTCCTGATTCTCCAAGCCAAAGAATTGGCGGTAAAGCTTTGGATAAATTTGAAAAAATCAGACACAAAAAACCAATGCTTTCTCTTCAAGATGCTTTTTCTGGAGAAGAAATGGAAGATTGGCAAGAACGAATTCAGAAATTAATTCCAAGAGAAAAACTGGACTATTTCGCTGAGTTAAAAATAGATGGTTTTGCTGTTAGTCTGGTTTATAGGGACGGCGTTTTTTTTAAGGGGGCCACCCGGGGAGATGGAAGAACAGGCGAAGATGTTACTCAAAACCTGAAAACAATTGAATCAATTCCTTTGAAATTGAATAAGGAAGTCAAAAAAGGAGAAATTGAAATTCGGGGCGAGGTCTACATGACCAATTCTACTTTCGAAAAAATCAATCAGGAAAGAAAAAAGAAAAGATTATCTTTATACGCCAATCCAAGAAACACAGCTGCCGGAAGCATTAGGCAGCTTAATCCTAAAGTTGCTGCTTCCCGCCAATTGAATTTCTTGGCATATAGTCTTGTGACTGATTTGGGTCAGAAAAACCATGTTCAAGAACATGAAATTGTTCGGGCGCTTGGATTTAAAACAGACCAGGGAAAATATTGTCCAAATTTAAAAAAGGTAATTGACTTTTGGAAGAAAATTGAGAAGAAAAGGGAAAAACTGGAATACCAGATTGATGGTTTGGTTGTTCAGGTTGATGATAATTCGGCTTTTAATAAGCTGGGGGTGGTTGGCAAAGCCCCCCGGGGAGCAATTGCTTTTAAGTTTTCAGCTGAGGAAGCGACAACAATTATCAAAGATATCATTGTCCAGGTTGGCCGGACTGGCGCTTTGACTCCGGTGGCTAAATTAAAACCAGTTGAAATAGCCGGGGCTTTGATTAGCCGGGCAACTCTTCATAATGAGGATGAAATTAAACGGCTTGATGTCAGAATTGGCGATACCGTCATTGTTCAAAGAGCCGGCGATGTTATTCCCGATGTTGTTAAAGTTGTTAAAGAAATGCGGACTGGCAAAGAAAAGAAATTCCAGATGCCCAAAAAATGTCCCATTTGCGGAGGAAAGATTATCCGGCCGAAAGGCGAAGCCGTTCATCGCTGTTTTAACAAAAGATGTTCAATTATTCAGAAAAGACAAATAGCTCATTTTGTTTCCAAAAACGCCTTTAATATTGAGGGGCTTGGTCCTAAAATTGTTAATCAATTGACAAATCAAGGATTGATTAACAATGTTTCTGATATTTTTACTCTAACCAAAGAAGATTTAATTCCCTTGGAAAGATTTGATAAAAAGTCAGCCGGTAATTTGATTAATGCCATTAAACAAAGCCAGGAAATTACTTTAGCCAGATTTATTTACGCTCTTGGTATTCGCCATGTTGGCGAAGAGACCGCTATTAATCTGGCCAAATATTTCAGTAATCTAGACAAACTAGAAAAAGCCAAATTAGAACAATTTGCCCGGGTCAAAGACATTGGCCAAATAGTTGCCCAAAGTGCTTTTAAGTGGTTTAATGATAAAAGCAATCAAAAACTAGTTGATGATTTAATCAAAAACGGAGTTAAGATTGAAAAACAAAAGAGAATTAAAAAGAAATTATCCGGCCAAGTATTTGTTTTAACCGGGCATTTAGACCGATTTACCCGTGATGAAGCCAAGAATAGAATCAGAGCATTAGGTGGCGATATTTCTTCATCGGTTTCCAAAGAAACAGATTTTGTTGTTGTCGGCACAGAACCGGGTTCAAAGCATGATAAAGCTAAGAAATTAGGCGTAAAGATAGTTAATGAAAAGGAATTTTTGAAATTAATTAATGGCTAAATTAACTAAAAAAGAAGTTGAACATGTTGCCAAATTAGCTCGATTAGGGCTAAGCAGCGATGAAAAAAAGAAATTTGAGAAAGAACTTTCAGATATTTTAGATTTTGTTGAAAAATTAAACGAAGTTAAAACTGATAAAGTTGAACCAACTGCTCAGGTAACCGGCTTGGAAAATGTTTTCAGAAAAGACAAAAGCAGGAGAAAAACAGAAAAAGAAACCGGGAAATTAATAGATTTAGCTCCGGAAACAGAAGACAGGCATGTTAAAGTTAAAGCAGTTTTGTGATGTTGAATAAATTGACGATTAAAAAATCCCATCAGGGATTAAAAAAGAAAGAATTTTCTTCGGTTGAATTAACTGAAGCGGTTTTGAATAGAATCAAGGAAAGAAATCCGGAAATCAATTCCTTTATTACCATTACTGAAGAAATGGCTTTGAAACAAGCCAGGAAAACAGATAAGAAGATTGCTAATAGTGAAGAAATTGACTTATTGGCCGGTATTCCAATTGCAGTTAAAGATGCTATTTTGGTTGAGGGAATCAGATGTACAACCGGTTCAAAAATCCTGGAAAACTATATCGCTCCTTATGATGCGACAGTTATTAAAAAATTAAAAAAAGCCGGTGCTGTTATTATTGGCAAAACCAATCAGGACGAATTCACTATGGGGGCTTCAGGTGAGAATTCAGCTTTTGGGCCGACTAAAAATCCTCATGATTTGGAAAGAGTAACCGGAGGAAGTTCAAGTGGCTCAGCTGCGGCTGTTGCAGATGACCAATCTATTATTGCCTTGGGCACCGATACCGGCGGTTCAATCCGGCAGCCAGCTTCCTTTTGCGGAGTGGTCGGATTAAAACCAACTTATGGGGCAGTTTCCCGATACGGATTAATTGCTCATGCTTCATCCTTAGACCAGATTGGTCCAATAGCTAAAAATGCTGAAGATACAGAAATTCTTTTTAGCGCTATTAAAGGGAAAGATGAATTCGATTCAACCAGTTTAGAGCCAGGAAAGGAAAATCAGAAAGTAGAAATTAAGGATTTAAGAATAGGGGTGCCGAAGGAATATTTTATTGAAGGAATTGATAAGGAAGTTGAGAGAATAGTCAGAGGGGCAATTTCCCAATACGAAAAAATGGGAGCAAGAATTATTGAAGTTAGTTTGCCTCATACTCAATACGCTATTCCTTGTTACTATATCATTGTCCCGGCCGAGGCTTCAGCTAATCTGGCCCGATACGATGGGGTTAAATACGGTCTTTCAGAACAACCAAAAGACCTTTTAGAAGGATATTTAAAAACGAGACAAAAAGGATTTGGCGATGAAGTCACCCGAAGAATTATGATTGGAACATATGCCCTATCAGCCGGATATTACGATGCCTATTATCTCAAAGCCCAGAAAGTCAGAACTTTGATTAAACAGGATTTTGATAAAGTTTTTGAAAAAGTTGATGTTTTAATGACTCCGGTTTCTCCGACAACAGCTTTTAGAATAGGGGAGAAAATGGATAATCCGGTGGCAATGTATTTGGCCGATGTTTTTACTGCTCCGGCTAATCTGGCTGGTATTTGCGGTATTTCTCTTCCGGTCGGTAAAGCGGGTAATTTGCCGGTTGGTCTTCAGATTCTAGGCAATCAATTTGAAGAAGATAAAATTATTCAAGTCGCTAAACTTTATGAGAACTGAACTATTTGAACTCTATGATAATATTGCTATGGCGGCTCCGGCAGCTTCAGAAGCAGGAAGTGATATTGTTTCAATTTTGAAAATTATTTCAATCGTCATTTCAATCCTACTTGTTATTGCCAGCGCCTTTCTAATTTACAAATTGAGAAAAGGAATTGGTCAGTCAATTGAAAGAGTTGAAGAAAGTGTTTCAGCGCCTGGATTGGTCAAAGAGGTTTTTGATGAAAACTGGCAATCAGTCCTGGATAAGATGGATTTAGAAGATGAAAGTTCCTGGAAACTGGCTGTTATTGAAGCGGATAAAATCTTAGACGACGTTCTGAAAAGGATTGGTTATCAGGGAGAAGATATGGGCGAGAGGTTAAAGCAGATTACTAAAACTCAATTAGCAAGTATTGACGAAGTTTGGCAAGCGCATAAGATGAGGAACAATATTGTTCACGACCCAGGATATCAGGTAAGTAAGGGCCAGGCCAGAAGAGCAATTGAAATTTATCAAAGAGCCCTTCAAGACATGGAAGCCCTTTAATGTGGATATCTCATTTGACAAACTTTCTTAATTAGTTAAAATTAGTTATCATGATAAAAACCAATTCTTTCAGCCGGATTAATAATTTCAGCCAAAACTATTTTTGGTTCTTTTTTACTGGTTGTGAGAGTCGGTCTTTTTGATTAAGGTTTAGATAGTTATTTCAAAGGACTGGCTCTCAGGCCAGTTTTTTTAGTTTCTTAAAAAATGAATAGAAAGGAAAAGAAATGGGAAAGAAAATAGCCAAGACGCCCAGGTGCAGCGAAGAAAATGGTTGTGGAAAAAAAATGTATCAGTCCAGTGGAAGAATGAAGCCGGGGCGAAGAATAAAATGTCCTTATTGTGGTTATGTAAATAAAGTCACTATTAAAGGCAACGGGATAGTCAAAATTACTTGAAAGGAGAAGAAGCATGAAAGGGTATTACAAAATTAATTTTCAGATTGAGAGAAACGGGGAGTTAAGTCTTGACCTAGGGAATCCATTGGGACAAATGCCTCCACCAGATGTTTCGCTCGCTCAAGCGGAATTCATCGGCGCTATCATCAACGTATTGAAACAATTAACCGGTGATAGATTGAACCAAACAGCTATCATTAATGGTTTGGACAAGGCTTACGACAGATTTAGCAGCGTTTTGACCGAACATGGTCATACAGGAAAAAAGTGGATTAACGCTTGGCCTTCTTCTAGTCAAGGAGACCCTCTTGTTACTGGACATTTTCTTTTCCAATAACGAGAACTATAAAACCGAAAAGCCCCTGGGTAATATCACCAGGGGCCTTTTTATTGGCGGGGTTGTTCGGCCTGCCCGCAATGCTACGCCCGCCAGACACACTGACACGAATCATGCGGGCTGACATAGCGTTGCAGGCGGGGATAATAAGAAAACTTTTAGGGGATTGGTTAGGGAGGTTCATCGTTTGTCCGTTGAATTTAATCTCGATTTAAGAATTCATCAACAATTTCTCTTCCTTCTTGGTAATTTTCAACTAAGTATTTTTTACCCTCCATCTTAGGAATCCATCTTAGTTGTCTTCTGGCAAAATTCTTTAGATTACTGACCGAACTTATTTTTATTATCCTCAAATCTTTCTTGTCTAATTCTTCTAGTTTTTTCTTATTTCTGAAACAATATTCTAAAAACTCTCTGTATTCTAGGGATTTATATAACATATTATCTGTCGGAGGAGATAGCGGATTAATTTGATATTTTTTAACTAATCTTTTTAATTCTTCTAAAATTCCAGCTCTAAAATTTTCTTCAACATGTTCTTTGATCTTTTTAAAAAGAATTGTTTTTCTAGTTTTTGGTATCAGGATAATATATTCATATTTGGGTTTTGATTTGCCAAACTTATTTTTGTGATTCGTGCCGGAATTGTAATCTTCAGGCACATTCCAATTTTCAAGTATAGATGAAATATATACAGCGCTTCCGCCGAAAAGTATCGGTAAATGATTCTTTCTATGAATCTGGTCAATTATTTCTTCTGTTTTAGTCTTGTAACCGTAAAGACTAAAAGATTCCTCCAAAGAATCAATAAATTTGAACATATGGACTTTAATTTTTCCATCATAAGGTGCCCAAATAGGAACTTGTCCGATAGTTAAATCTTTGTAGATTTTTCTTGAATCAGCTGAAATAAGCTCGGGTTCAATATTATATTTTCCCCAAACATATTTAGCAATATCAACGGCCAGACCAGTTTTCTTGGAAATCGTTGGTCCATATATGGCAATAATTTTGTTATTTACTTTTATTGGCATAATTCAATTGTATAGTCATAGAATAATAAAGACAATAAAAAACAGCCCAAACGGGCTATTTTCTAACTGCGGGGACGAAGGGATTCGAACCCTCGATCTTCTGCGTGACAGGCAGACGCTTTAAACCACTAAGCTACGCCCCCATTATTTAATTTTAGTAGCGGCGACAGGACTTGAACCTGTAACCTGGAGCTTATGAGTCTCCCGCTCTAACCAGTTGAGCTACGCCGCCATGATTATTTTTTCATTATACTATAACGAAGTGAACCTATTTTAGAGAAATATTTAGGAGCATCCTTTTTATTTATACTTATACAAAAAGTATTTCCCCAATACGAACCTTTTTTCGGCAAAAGATTACATGGAATAAACTCATTTAATATCTTAGTAATTTGCTGGAGCCCTTTTTTATTCACGCACTTTACTCTGATTCTGCCTCGGTCATTGAAATACGCCTCGTCATCAAAAAACGCCCTAATCCAACTCTTTTTCACATTAGACGATCCTTGGGTGATAGATTTCGGGATAGACCATTCATGAGAATTTCCTGCGCCCATCTCTTTAAGTAATCGCCAAATTCTTTTAGAATTTAACCTTATATCAAAATCTCTTAGTTTTTTGCCTTTAATCCCAAAAACTTCCTGTATGTCTTGCCGGAATTCTTTAAGGAGCTTTGGGTTGGTATTAGTATAACATGTATTATACTTAGTTCTATAGGCCCTTTTTCGATATTTAGCCCATGGGCCATAAGAGTCTTTCTCTCTAAGGGTATACATACAGCCATCTCCACATATATGAGCATGAATCCTTGCTAAGGCAGGAGTAACTTTGTCTGGATGTCTGGCTATGATAGGAAACCGACGTTTCTTGAATCCTAATATTTTTAATCTATTCTGAATTGCTGGTGGCGATCTGTCTATAATTCGACAAATCTCCTCTACGGGTGTTTTTGTTCTTAAGTAGAGGTGTTTAAGTTTTTTCTCTTCTTCTTTGGTCCATCTTCTTAATAACATATCCGAGTTGCGCGGCCGGGAGTTGCACCCGGGTCTTGAGGTTATGGGCCTCACGAGATACTACTTCTCTACCGCGCAATGTTATTATACTCCACATTTTAAGATATTTCAAGTCCTTTTGGGGGTTGTCTTGGTCTTTGAAATATAGTAAAATTAAAGTAATAGATATGAATATATCAGGATATCTAGCAGGGTTGGTTTTGGTCATTTTTTTAGCTAGCGCCTGCTTAGCAGCTATTTTAATCTACTTCAATCCCAATGCTTCCGGAACCTTGGTTTTTGTCCTACTCTATTCCTGTCTCTTTATCAGCCTTACCGGTATATTCACTTTAATCGGATTTTTAGTCAGACAAATTACCAGGAAGAAAAGAAGAATCCCTTTGCCTAAAAGCCAGGTTGTCCGAGATTTGGAAATCTCATTTCGCCAGGGATTGCTTTTCAGCGTCATTTTAATTTCAGTCCTAATTTTACAAAGCCAAAGAATACTTTCCTGGTGGCACTTGGTTTTGTTAGTTGGTTTAGTGGGATTAGCCGAATGGTGGCTGATGAAAAGATAACTTAATTTATGCTAGAAGAATTAAGAGATAAAATTTTAGATGAAGTCAAAGAAGTCAAGGATTTAAAAAATCTTGACTCTCTCTATACCCAATATCTTGGTCGAAAAGGGGAATTGACCAAGATTTTGCGTTCTTTGAAGGATTTGGATGAAAAAGAAAGAAAGGAAAAAGGCCAATTAGCCAATCAGATTAAAAAAGATTTAGAAGAAGTTTTTAAAGAAAAAAGAGGAAAGTTTTCAATTAAAAAAGTTGATTTTGGCAAAGGCAAAAAGGGTTGGATTGATGTCACAGCACCGGGCAAGTTGCCGCCCCAGGGACATCTTCATCCAATTACTTTAGTCCAAAGAGAGATTGAAGAAATTTTTCAATCAATGGGCTTTTCCGTTATTTACGGCCCGGAAGTTGAAACCGAATATTACAATTTTGACGCCTTGAATATTCCTAAAGACCATCCGGCCAGAGATTTATGGGATACTTATTGGTTAAAGGGTGTTGATTTGCTTTTAAGAACCCATACTTCTCCAATGCAGGCCAGGCATATGGAAAAGAATAGTCCGCCTTTAAGAATGATTGTTCCGGGAAGATGTTTCCGGCATGAAGCCACCGATGCCACCCATGAAGCTCAGTTTTACCAAGTTGAAGGATTAATGGTCGGAGAAAATATTTCAGCGGCTAATTTCAAAGGAGTAATTGAAGGGTTTTTAACCAGGTTTTTTGGAAAGGAAACAGAAATTAGATTAAGGCCAAGCTATTTCCCATTTGTCGAACCGGGCTTTGAAGTTGATGCCCGACCAAAAGGAGGTAAATGGCTTGAATTAATGGGAGCTGGCATGGTTCATCCTAATGTTTTTAAATCAGTTGGTTATCCGTCTAAAAAATGGCAGGGATTTGCCTTTGGCGCCGGTTTGGAAAGATTAGCCATGATTAAATACAAAGTTAATGATATCCGGTTATTCTATTCAAATGATTTAAGATTCTTAAAGCAGTTTTAATATATGAAAATATCTTACGATTGGCTCCAATCGCTTTTCAAAAAGAAATTACCCAATCCAGAAAAACTGGCTGAGCTTTTAACCATGCATTCTTTTGAAACCGAAGTTGCCGGGACAATGGGCAGAGACCATATTTTAGATATTGATGTTCTGCCTAACCGGGCTCATGATTGTCTCAGTCACTGGGGAATTGCCGGGGAAATATCTGTTCTGTTAAAAACTTCTTTTAATCCGGAAGATTATTCTAAAAAAATCAGCGAAGACGGTGAATCAATTGATAATATTATTAAAATCGATGTTAGGGACAGCAAAGATTGTCCCCGATATACGGCTCGGGCAATTTTAGATGTTAAGGTTGGCTCTTCACCGGATTGGATTCAAAAAAGATTAAAAACCTGCGGACTGAGACCAATTAACAATATTGTTGATATTACCAACTACGCCATGCTAGAAACCGGCCAACCCCTTCATGCTTTTGATGTTGATAAGCTTAAAGGCCAGATTATTGTCCGTCGGGCTAAGAAAGGAGAAAAAATTGTTAGCTTGGATAAAGAGAAATATATTCTTGATGAGAATATTTTGGTTATTGCCGATGAAAAGAACCCAATTGGTATTGCTGGAATAAAAGGGGGAGAGGGGCCTGAAATTGAGCAAAAAACCAAAAGAATTGTTTTAGAAGCAGCTAATTTTTCTCCCAAATTAACTAGAAAAGCTTCTCAGCAATTAAAGCTTCGAACCGATGCTTCCTGGCGTTTTGAAAATGAGATTAGTCCCAGATTAACAGAGATTGGAATTGACATGGCCAGTGCTTTAATCCAGGAAATTGCCCATGGCAAAGTGGCCAAAGGCAAGATTGATCTTTACCCAATCAAACAAAAAACAAAAACAATCAAACTTAATCCGGAAAAAACCAGAAACCTTTTAGGAATCAGTATTTCAGAAAAAGAAATGACCGATATTTTAAAAAGATTGTCTTTTGTGATTAAACCGGGTTCAAAGGTTGAAGTTCCATTCTGGAGACTAGACGTTAACATTGAAGAAGATTTAATTGAAGAAATTGGAAGAATCTATGGGTTTGAAAAAATCCCTTCGAAACTGCCGGAAGCAAGTTTAATTCCATCTGAAAGAAATGAAGATTTAGTCTATCAGGACAAGGTTGGGGAGATTTTAACTCATTTAGGCTTTTCCGAGGCCTATAATTACTCATTTGTTTCTGATGGAGGTTCAGTTGAACTGCTTAATCCGCTCAGTCGGGAACAGAAATATTTGAGGCCGTCTTTAATTCCTAATCTTTTAAAAAATGTTTCCAGAAACAAAAGATTTTTTGACCAGGTTCGTCTTTTTGAAATTGGCCGGGTTTTTGAAAAAGAAGACAAAAAAGTTAAAGAAATGAAAAGAATAGGAGCAGCTTTATTCCCATCCGACTTTTACCGGCTAAAAGGAATTATTGATACTCTTTTGAATAAATTAAGAATTAGCCATATCTGGTATGATGACGAGTTTGAGAATAAGGATGATTTGAAAAAAGCAGAAATTAAGGTTGGAAATGATTTACTTGGATGGATTGGCGAAGGCGCTTTTGAACTTGATTTTGATAAACTAGTTGAATTAGCCACCGAAGAGAGATTGTATCTGCCGCCTTCAAAATATCCAGCTGTAATTAGAGATATCGCTCTTTTGGTTGAACCGGGAACAAAGGTAATTCAGGTTTTGAATTTAATTAATTCTTCAGGCGGTCCCTTGGTCAGAGATGTTGATCTATTTGATATTTACGAAGGAGAAAAAATTCCTGACGGAAGAAAGAATTTAGCTTTCCATATTATCTTCCAATCTAATAAAAAAACCCTGACTGATATTGAGGTTAATAAGTTGCAGGATAAGATTATTAAGGCCCTAGAGGAAGAAGGAAGATGGGAAGTCCGAAAACAAAATGCCAAAAGCTAAAAACGACAACTCATATAAAGCCAAGGATATTTATGTCCTTGAAGGACTCGAGCCGGTTCGTCGCCGGCCCGGTATGTATATTGGTTCAACCGGGACAGACGGACTTCATCATTTAATCTGGGAAGTGATTGATAACAGCCTGGACGAGGTTAGCGCCGGTTTTGCCGATAAGATTGAAATTACTCTCTTGTCTGATAACAAGGTTAGGGTAATTGATAATGGTCGGGGTATTCCGGTTGACAAGCATCCTCAGACAAAGAAATCAGCTCTTGAAACAGTTATGACTACTCTTCATGCCGGGGGTAAGTTCGGCGGCCAATCCTACAAGATTGCTGGCGGGCTTCATGGAGTTGGCGTTTCAGTTGTTAACGCTTTGTCAAAATGGGCTAAGGTTGAAGTTTGCCGCGACGGCGGAACATATATCCAGGAATATTCCAGAGGCAAAGCCAAAACCGCTGTTAAAAAACAGGGGAAATGCCAGGCAACTGGGACAACCGTTACCTTTGAACCCGACCCGGAAGTTTTCAAGAAAATTGAATTCAAGTGGAAAAAGATTTTAAAACATTTGCGCCAACAGGCATATTTAACCCAGGGAGTCAGAATTGAAGTTAAAGACGAAAGAAATGAAAAAAAACCAAGAACCTATTCCTTCTATTTCGAAGGCGGCATTGTTTCCTATGTTAAATACTTAAACCGAGACGAAGAAATTAAACATGATAATATCTTCTATGTTTCAAAAGAGCATCAAGATATGCTGGTTGAAGTTGCTTTTCAATATACTAATGATATCCAGGGATATGAAGAAGGATTTGCTAATAGTATTCATACCGGCGAAGGAGGAATGCATATTACCGGTTTTCGAACGGCTTTGACCAGGACTCTAAACGATTATGCTAAAAAGAATAGTCTTTTAAAGGGAGCAAATGGCAAGGATAATGGCAAGCTGAGCGGAGATGATGTCAGGGAAGGCCTGACTGCTGTTGTTAGTATTAAACTAAAAGAACCTCAATTTGAAGGACAAACCAAAGCCCGTCTGGGAAACCCAGAAGCCAGAACTGCGGTTGAAGCAGTTGTTTCCGGTGGGTTAGAAGAATATCTGGAAAAGAATCCCCAGGATGCCCGAGCAGTCATTGAAAAAAGCATTTTGGCTGCCAAGGCCAGACAAGCGGCCAAAGCTGCCAGAGAAACAGTTATTCGTAAAGGCGCTTTGGGCGGATTTGCTCTGCCAGGTAAACTAGCTGACTGCACCAGCCGGAAACCAGAAGAGTCAGAGCTTTATCTTGTCGAAGGAGATTCGGCCGGCGGGTCGAGCAAAATGGGCAGAGACCGATATTTCCAAGCCATCCTTCCTTTAAGGGGAAAGATATTAAATGTTGAGAAAGCCCGATTGGACAGGGCCTTAGCTTCAAATGAGATTAAAACATTAGTCATTGCTTTAGGAGCAGCCATAGCTGAAGAATTTGATATTAACAAATTAAGGTATCACCGGATTATTATTATGACTGATGCTGATGTTGATGGTTCCCATATTCGAACCCTGCTTTTAACTCTTTTCTTCCGCTATTTCCCTCAGATAATTGAAAACGGCTATCTCTACATTGCCCAACCTCCTCTTTACAAAATGAAGAAAGGGAAACAAATTGAGTACGGCTATGTTGAATCAGATAAAGAAGAAATTATTGGCTCTTTAGGAAAAGAAGGAATCGATATTCAAAGATATAAAGGCTTAGGGGAAATGAATGCTTTAGAATTATGGGAAACAACCATGAATCCGGCCAATCGGACTATGAAGCAGGTCACAGTTGAAGATGCTAAAGAAGCTGATAAAATCTTTGATATTCTAATGGGGGATGAAGTCGCTCCGAGAAAGAAATTTATCCAAACTCACGCCAAGAGGGTAAAGAATCTTGATATTTAACTTTACTAACTTGACACTCTTTCGGGCTTAGGATAGGATTGAATAAAGCCCGGAGGGGCTTTTTTAAGAAAATGCAAATTAGTCAACTACCACAAAAGGGAATAGGGTTTCTAAAAGAAGTCCGCTTGGAATTAAAACGGGTAACTTGGCCAACTCGCCAGGAAACAATTAAGCACACCTTAATTGTTATTGGTTTAAGCCTGGCCGTTGCCGCTTTTTTGGGCGGCTTGGATTTCCTATTCAGTTGGTTACTAAATACTTTTGTCATATAGATTATGCCTAAGCAAGTAGAACAAGGGAAAAACTGGTATGTTCTCCATACCTATTCCGGATACGAAGAAGCCGTTGCTAGAAATTTAAAGCAGCGGATTGAATCAATGAATATGGAGGACAAGATTTTTAATGTTTTAGTCCCGACCGAGAAGAAAATTAAGATTAAAAGCGGCAAACGCCAGATTGTTGAAGAAAAAGTCTATCCGGGCTATGTTTTAGTTGAAATGGTTGTGACAGATGATTCCTGGTATGTTGTTCGGAATACCCCGAGAGTAACCGGTTTTATCGGTGCCGGAACGGTTCCAACTCCGATTTCTCTGGATGAAATTAAATCTCTTCAGAAAAGAATGGGTGTTGAAGAGCCTAAATTCAAAATCGATGTTATTGTCGGTGACAATGTTAAAATTGTTGACGGGCCTTTTAAGGATTTTGACGGGAAGATTTCTGAGATTGACGAGAAAAGAGGAAAAGTTAAAGTCCTGGTTTCAATGTTTGGCAGGGAAACTCCGGTTGAATTAGATTTCTTACAGGTCAAAAAGATTTAAAATGGCTAAAAAAGTACTGACAATTATTAAACTACAGATTCAGGCCGGACAGGCTAATCCGGCTCCGCCGGTTGGTCCAGCCTTAGGACAGCATGGATTAAATATCCAGGATTTCTGTACTCGTTTTAATGAAGCGACAAAGGATAAACAGGGCGATATTATTCCTGTTGAAATTACGGTTTACGAGGACCGAACTTTTGATTTTAAGTTGAAAACTCCGCCAGCTTCTGATTTACTTAAAAAAGCGGCCGGATTGCAAAAAGGTTCCGGCGAACCGAATAAGACCAATGTTGGAAAAGTGACTAAAGAACAAATCAAGGAAATTGCCCAGAAGAAAATGGTTGACCTTAATGCCTATAATTTAGAGCAGGCCCAGAAAATTGTCGAAGGGACAGCAAGGTCAATGGGGATTGAGGTTAAGTAGGATAGGACTTTAAAAATATATGGAGGTGTCAGGTGAAGAAAAAAGAGAAGAAGATAAAATTTTGGAAGAATCCCTGGAAATGGTTTGTCAAAAGGGTTTCTGGCAGGGGCTGTAAGGTTGGTCAAATACCGAAAGAACCAAGTGTTAAATGAGGAGGGCAGAGACATCTGTCCTTTTGGGTTTATAATCAAAAATATAGGAGGTGAATATTATGGGTGATAAGACACATGATATTTTTGGGCCCGGTTCAAACATCGAAGAAAGAATTGCCCAAAGTTATGAGCAATTAATGGAAAGGATTGATTCTTGTAAAAAATTGGGCTTAAAGATAGTTTTGACTTCGGGAACTTTTGACCTATTTCATATCGGTCATAGTCGCTATCTTGAAAAAGCCAAAGATCAAGGTGATGTGCTAGTTGTTGGTGTTGACAGCGATGAAAAAGTAAGACAAAAAAAGGGGCCCAATCGGCCGATTGTCGACCAAGACGAAAGAATGGAAATTGTCTGCCATTGTCGTCATGTGGACCTGGTTTTTTTAAAAAAGGCCAAAGATACAAAGTGGCAACTTATTAAAACCGTTCGTCCCGATGTTCTAATTGTTACCAGAAGAATGTACAAAGAAAAAGATTTGGTCGGTCTTAAACAATATTGCGGGACGATTGAACTTCTTGAATCACAGGCAACTACCTCGACAACGGCGAAAGTTAGACTTATCCTGGTTAAGCCGTCAGATGAGATAAAAAATCGTCTAAGAGAAACAGTTGAAGAGGTTTGTAAATACCTGGATGATGTAACGGGAGGTAGCTCATGAAAAAAATTATTTTAGCCTATATCCCCGTACTTCATCAAGGCTATTGGAAGTTTTTTAAGAAGTATCCAGAAGTAAAAATAATCTATCTTTTTGGCCAGGAACTGATAAATTCATTTCGCCCTTTGATAAAGGATATCCGTGCTTTGTCGCCCGGACAAGCTAAACAAGCTATTAAAGGTTGGGGTGGCTTTGATTCTATCCGTATCGCAAACATTGAAAACCTTGAAAATATTCGGTCAACTGGTCTTACAATCATTATGCCAGACGAGGATGAGTGTCACGCTGTAGCAAGGGAATATTTAAAGGGTTGTTCTGTGGAATTTGATAATAGTATTTTTCTTCGGTGGGATAAGACAAAATCGCTTGCCGTTAGTAAAGTAAACTATGACCGCATTATTTCAACCGACGGTATGGAAAAAGAGATGATGGACCAGGCCATCAAAGAAAGTATTAGGGCAACGAATCAGTGGCGTCAAACCGGTGCTCTTATTGTCCGGGACGGCCAAGTTATTTTGGTTGGATACAATCGTCAGGTACCCTCTTCTCATACACCCTATTTCGAAGGCGATGCTCGTTCTTTCTTTAGTCGTGGAATACATATTGAATTGACTACTGACCAACATGCGGAAGCTCATCTTATTAGCGAAGCGGCTAGAAGAGGAATAGCGCTTGGGGGAACGGATCTTTTCATTACAACTTTCCCTTGTCCTCCTTGCGCCAAGCTTATCGCTTACTCCGGAATTAAAAGATGTTATTTTAATTCGGGATACGCAATGCTTGATGGAGAAAGAATTCTCCGGGATAAGAAGATAGAAATTATTTTGGTAAAATAAATAGCCCCACTCTTTAATCTTTAATTGATTAAAGGTGGGGCCTTTTCGTTTGTTTATCCCATTCTGAATCGAACGGGTAAATAATTTGGATTATCGCGATCAATCAAATCTGCTACAACGATATGTGTGTGGATATGAAGAACTGTCGCGCCATTTTTGTGGATGTCGCCAAACCGCAAACCAATAGCTCCGCTTAATATCTGATATTCATCTTCAATCCACTCAAGAAGACTAAAGAGTTCTTTGGCGGCTTCCGGGGTAATTTCGGAAAGTCTTTCTACGTGAGAATTATGGATTAGAATAAGATGGAGTCGAGTATTTTTGTATGGCCATCGATTCTCTCTGATATGCCAATATTTACCCTGTCTGATAACTGGCCTGAGCTTGGCTTCGGAGTAATGTTCGGGACAGAAAGGACAATACCTTCCTTTTTCGATCATCTCCATTACTTGGCGTTGTTCTTTAACTCTGGCATTCTTGATGTTAACGAAGCTCTTTACACAGGTGTCCATATTGTCCTCCTTGGAAGTTGAGGGTAGTAGTCAGTTACCTCAAAATCTTTCGGTCTGAAGGCAAAGATATCTTTGATGTCTGGATTCACTGTTACGGTCGGGAATGGCTGTGGTTCAGTTTGGAGGACTTCGTTTACATCTTTCATCTGACTCAAGAAGATGTGAGTGTCAGAAGTTGTATAGACAAGCTCTTTTGGTTTGTAGCTGGTAATTTGGGCTATCATCATTGTCAGTGCCGCATACTGAATGAAATTAAAAACAAGGCCAACTGGTACGTCAGCACTCCGTTGGAAATGATGGAGCGAAAGTTCTTCAGTATGGGTGTTTACGGAGACATGGAACCAACCATGACAGGGAACAACAACCACTTTTTGTTGCTTTCCCTTGCCACGACCGAGGTACTGAGGGATCCAAGGATTGACAATATGAGTCCGAAGATGAGGAATTTCATTAATCTGTTCAATCAGATGTGTAATCTGATCAAATGGCTTTCCTTCGCTGGTAGGAAAACTTCGCCAAGCTGGACCATAAGATCCTGGACCAAGATCACCTGGCTTGAGTCCTCGTTTAGCGCATTTTTTTTCGGTCACCCAGCGTGACCACCACCCACAGCCGAACTTTTTCATTTCTTCCAGCGTTCTGGCTCCATTTAAAAAAGCACAGACTTCTCCGAGAGCCAATTGAAACTGAGAAGGCCTTTCTTTTTCCGAGCTGACAAGATCACGTTCGGTAATAATGGGGAATCCATTTTCAAGGTCAAAACGCATTTGATAACCAAGAACCATCAAGGCGTCTTCTTCTTGCTGGCTGTAGACTCTTACTCCTTTGCTTCTAATGTGCCTCAGAAGATCTCGATACTGTGTATCAGGTCTCCTTTCTGAAAATTCTTTGTATCGAATCATAGGGTATACCTCCGTTATAAAGAGTTAATGAACAGCTTATTATTTATCTAAATAATAATCATTTAGTGCCTTATGTCAACATTGGTGATAATTACTCAAATAGACCCTTTATTTTTCCCAAAAAATCAGATAAGATTAAGTTGAATATATGTCTAAATATCAGCCAGTTATTGGACTGGAAATCCACGCTGAATTAAAAACAGAGAGCAAAATGTTCTGCGATTGTCTTAATGATCCGGATGTTAATCAGGCCAATGTCCATATTTGCCCGATTTGTACTGCTCAACCGGGAAGTTTGCCTGTAATTAATAAGAAAGCAATTGAATCGGTGATTAAAACTGCTCTGGCTTTGAATTGTTCAATTCCTGATTCAGCCAAGTTTGACCGCAAAAACTACTTCTACCCCGACCTGCCCAAGGGCTACCAGATTTCCCAATATGATTTGCCTTTGTCTAATAAGGGATTTCTGGAAATAAATGGCAAGAAGATTAGAATCACCCGGGTTCATTTGGAGGAAGATACTGGTAAACTAATTCATCCTGAAAAAACAGAATATTCATTAGTTGATTTTAACCGGGCCGGAGTGCCTTTAATGGAATTAGTCACCGAACCGGATATTGAAACTGGGGATGAAGCTAAGCAATTTTGTGAAGAATTACAGTTGATTCTCCGCTATCTGGATGTTTCTGAAGCTAATATGGAAAAAGGTCAGATGCGATGCGAAGTCAATATCTCTCTTAAATCAGAAAAAAAGGAATTGGGAACAAAGGTTGAAATTAAAAATCTTAATTCTTTCCGTTCGGTTAAAAGAGCAATTGATTACGAAATTAAAAGACAGACCGATTTGTTAGATTCCAACGACAAAATTATTCAGGAAACCCGGGGTTGGGATGAAAACAAGCAAAGAACATTTTCCCAGAGAATAAAGGAAGAATCCCAGGATTACCGATATTTCCCCGAACCGGATTTACCTCCTTTGACTGATTTGAATACAATAAGCGGGAAAATCTCAAAAGAAATTCCTGAAATGCCCAGCCAAAAGAGAGAAAGGTTTTTAAATCAATACAAATTACCTCAAAAAGATATCCAAGTTTTAATTTCAAATAAAGGCCTTTCAGACTATTTCGAACAAATTGTTTCAGAATTAGAAACCTGGTTAAAGATAAAGGGAATTGAGGATAAGGACAAATTAATTAAATTAACGGCTAATTATCTTTTAACCGAACTTCAGAAGCTTCTTTCAGAGAGCAAAACAAGAATTGAAGATTGCCATATTAGTCCGGAGAACTTTGCTGAATTCATTTCCATGATTGAGAAAAAAGAAATTTCAAGTTCAGCTGCCCAGACAACTCTGAAAGAAATGTGTCAGACCGGAGCTGACCCATCCCATATTGTTGAATCAAAGGAATTAAAACAAGTCAGTGATAAAGATACGATAGGGAAGATAGCCAAAGAAGTTATTAAGGAAAACCAAAAATCAGTTGAGGATTATAAGTCGGGTAGAGAAAACGCTCTTCAATTTCTGGTTGGAAAAGTTATGGCTAAAAGCAAAGGTCAGGCTAATCCGGAAATTGCCCGGGAAATCTTGACAGAACTTTTGAAAGCGGTAGAATAGAAACAATGAGTATTTTTTTAAAAAGTAAAAAGCCCTGAGGGGCATTTTTTTTACCTCGCTCGGCGGGGTTTAACCTGTTTTTTAACAAGAAAGGAGGAGATATGCCAAAATCGCACGACATTATATTAGACCTAGAAAAAGGCAAGCCAATGGGTTCTTGGCCAGACCAAAGGCGAATAGAGAAAATTGCACAGGGTGTACAACTTCACCGGTTATGTATGGTTCTTTTGAAAGAATGGTGCTTAAACAGAGAAAAATGTGCTGTAAAGCGTCTCGCTTTAAACAAGGGCGGATTGGAGTGTTTTGCTCCTCAAAAACCATCTATAAAGTCATGCGTCTTCTGTTCACACCGGAAACTCGGTTATCCTGTTGACAGAAGATATTATTGTATCGAGGATATCCTGGAGACAATTTTACCATTCAGGGCTAAAAAGTGTGAATTGGAATCTTCTTCGTTGGCAGACATCGAAAAAGTAATTATTTCAGCAGAGCGTCTCGCCAGACAAGAATTTTTCGGTTGATTTCTTTACTTGGGGATAACTCTTTACCCAATGAATGCGCTTATCCCGCTTAAACCAAACCATTTGCTTTTTAGCATACTGGCGGGTATGTCGGGCAATGAGCTCCTTGGCTTTATCAAGAGATATTTCTCCTTTAAGATAGGGAATTATCTCTTGATAGCCGATTCCGCTAAAACAAGGGAGGTCAGGGTTGTATTTTTCAAGAAGTTTTTTAACTTCTTCAACCAGACCTTCCTTTATCATTTCTTCTGTTCTTTTCTCTGTTCTCTTTTCTAATTCATTTTTTTCAACATTAATGCCGATCTGTAAAACATCAAATATAGGTTGGCCTCTTTTTCTTTGCTTTGAAAACGGTTTTTGTGTCAAAAAACAGACTTCTAAGGCCCGGATAATTCTTCTTTTGTTATTCCGGTCAATAAATTGAATACTCTCCGGATCCAGTTTTTTTAATTGCCTGAATAAATCATTTGTATCTTGCTTTTCCAGTTTTTCTCTTAATTTTTTATCAGGTTTAACTTGAGGAATTTCCAGATTATCAACAATTGATTGGATGTATAAACCGGTGCCGCCAACCAAAAAGGGAAGTTTTTCTTTTTTTTGAATATCTTTAATAATCTTTATCGCTTCTCTTTTGTATTGGGCTAAAGTAAAGCCTTGATTGGGTTTAACAATATCTATTAAATAATGGGAAATGCCATCCATTTCTTTTTTGGTAATTTTAGCCGTACCAATATCCATTTCCTTGTAGATTTGTCTTGAATCGGCTGAAATAATTTCACCATTAAATTCTTTGGCTAATTTAACAGCCAAAGATGACTTGCCCGAAGCAGTCGGTCCGAGAATAACAATTAACCTATTATGTGGATGAATTTTTCTTGACATAAGGTTTAGAATCTATATAATGGATTTAATTATCGAGTTCTTTCATTGTTGTTTCTTTATTGGTCCCTTTGGACCAATGAGAGCGGAATTCCGCTCTCGAAAAACATAGAACCTTATTTTTTTTGCGCAGCCGTAACCCCGCTTTCCAATAGGGTTGCAAATTTAAAGCGTCATTTATCATTAAGATATATTAAACCCGGCGCTTCTTTTTATTCTGTGGATAAGTTTCTTTGACATGGAGTTAAGTAATGATATGATTTAATTAAGGAAGCTCTTCGGTGTTTTTTTATTCTCCCCTAACCAAGGAGGTGTCAAAATGAAGAAGCTTTTAGTTCTGTTGGTAAATGCTGGCGACGATCGCATGGATGAAACCCACTTTTGACTCAAATACGGGACTCAAATACGGGTATGGGCAGGTAGAGTGCCCGGGGTCGCGGTGCTCCTAGTACATGCCAACTAGTTTGACGAGGCGCTGTTGCGAAACAATGGCGCCCTCTCTTTTTATAAGGTGTGGATAAGTTCCTTTGACATGGATTTTTGGGGATAGTAGTATAAGTATAAGTTTGTATTAGTTCTTTCTAGGTTTGGTTTAGCGAATTTTCGCCGTAACGTACTTCACAATAAAGGAGGACACCATGACCGAGCATCATACCAAGAATACCGAGCGGACAGGCAAAAAGGGCACCAAGACGTCGACAACCCCGACAACCACGACGGCAACAACAACGACGCCGACCACATCGACGGATACTACCCGCGACTCAGGGTAAACTCTTTAAGTGGGCAAAGGGCTCCATTTTCGTAAAGAAGAAAGTGGACGCCCTTTCTTTTTTTATTCAATCATTTTTAAAAGAATTGTCTTTCTCTTTTTCTTTATATCCGAAGGGATATTGTCTTTCAATTCTGAGGCGGCAGTGCCGGGACGGGAGGAATAAGCAGAAACATAAATCTGGCAGAAATTCATTTCTTTAACCAGTTTAACGGAATTTTGAAACTGCTTTTCTGTCTCAGTTGGAAAACCGACAATAAGGTCAGTTGAGATTTTAACATTCGGAATTTTCTTCCGGATTTTTTTAATTAAATTCTTGTATCTGCCAACCGTATATCGACGATTCATTTTCTTTAAAATTGTATTATCACCTGACTGAATCGGCAAATGAATCTGTTTTGATATTTTTTTACTCTTTGAAATTACATTGATTAATTCATCTGAAAAATCTTTAGGGTGTGATGTCATAAATTCTATCCTAAAATTACTTTCAATGTTATCAACTAATTTAAGAAGTTTTGGAAAGTTAGTTTTTCCGTCGGAATAACTATTAACATTCTGACCAAGAAGAATAATTTTCTTGTAATCCTTTTTGATTAAATCTTTAATTTCTTTGATAATTTCATTAGATTTCCTGGATTTTTCTCTACCCCGGGCATATGGAACAGCGCAGTAGGAACAGAAATTATCACAGCCAGTCATAATCGGAACAAAAGCTTCTTTTTCTGAAAAACATTTAGCTTTTTCTTCAAAATCAGCAATTGGCCAAATATCATTAACCTGGTTTTTGAGGATTTTTTTATCTTTTTCCAGAATACAGCCGGTTAAAACTATTCTTGGTTTTGGTTTTTGTTTGTTTAACTGCCTAATTTTAGCGTAAACCCGGTCAATAGCGGATTGGCGAACAGAACAGATATTAATTACAATTAAATCAGCCAATTTAATATTAGCCGACTGATATTTTTGTTTTTCCAGCTTGGCGGCTAATCTTTCAGAATCACTCTTATTCATCTGACAGCCATAGGTGATGATACGGTATTTCATGCTTTGTATGTTAATGGAAACTATTGTATAATACAAGATATGAAAAAAATATATTTATCTGTTGTTATCCCGGCTTATCGGGAAGAAAAAAGAATTACTAAAACCCTATTAGACATTGACCAGTATTTGAGCGAGCAGAAGTATAGTTATGAGATTGTTGTTGTTAATGATGGTTCGCCGGATAACACTTCCGGAATAGTCCGTAAATTCTCTGAATTAATTAAGAATTTGAGATTGATTGATAACGAGAAAAATCATGGCAAAGGCTGGGTTGTTAAACAGGGGATGCTGGAGGCTAAAGGAGAAATCCGTCTTTTTATGGATGCTGATAATGCGACAACCATAGAGCATTTTGAGAAAATGATACCCCTTTTTAACGAAGGTCATCAGATTGTTATTGGCTCCCGGGATAAAAAAGATGCCAAAGAAGCGAAACAGGCCGTTCCCCAGTCATTTCTTAAAAGACAATTAGGCAATCTAGGAAACCTTTTGATTCAATTAGTAGCGGTACCGGGAATCTGGGATACCCAGTGCGGATTCAAGGCTTTTAGCCAAAAGGCAACCGAAGATATTTTTTCCCGACTTAAAATTGACCGCTGGGGTTTTGATATTGAATCCCTGGCTCTAGCCAGGAAACTAGGATACAAGATTGGAATAATTCCGGTTAATTGGATAAATTCTCCTGACAGCCGGGTTAATTTAAAAGGATATTTGAATACTTTTAAAGAACTTTTTAAGATTAAATGGAATTTAATTAGAGGGAAATATGATAAAGGATAGATTTCCATCAGAACTTCGGCTTGACCTGGTCTCTAATGACTGGGTCGTTATTGCCACTGGCCGGGCGAGACGGCCGGAAACCTTTGCCGAAGAGAAAAGAATAAGGGACGATGTTTCGCCTGAGAAATGTCCTTTTTGTCAGCCAAAAATTCTGGATAAATCAGTTCTAACATTAAACAAACCAGATGGTTCCTGGTTTGTTTTATCCATTCCGAATGATTTCCCGGCTCTTTCAAAAGGGGATTCTTTGAATGAAAAAGAAGAAGGACCGAATAGGAAAATGGATGGAATTGGTTTTCACGAGGTCATTATTACATCCGACCACAAAAAACAGATGGCCCAGATGACAAACCAAGAAATTAAATTAGTTATTGATTTATATCAAAAAAGGTATTTAGATTTAATTGATAAAGAACTGATTAAATACGTTTCAATTTTTCATAATCATGGCAAGGAAGCCGGGGCTTCAATTGCTCACCCTCATTCCCAATTAATTGCTATTCCGGTTCTTGACCCGGATTTGCGCAGTAGTCTGGACGGCGCTGATAATTATTACCAGAAGCATAAAAAATGTGTTTACTGCTCTATGATTGGATGGGATATTAAGGATAAAAGAAGAATAATTTATCAGAATGATGAATTTGTCGTTCTTTCTCCCTTTGCTCCCCAGGTTTCATTTGAAGTCAGGGTTTATCCAAAGAAACACCAACCCTATTTCGAAAAAATGACAGAAAAGGAAAAAGAACTTTTTGCTGATGCTTTTCGAGTTGCTCTTAACAGAATCTATACCAAATTAAAAGATCCGGCCTACAATTTCTATTTCCACACTGCGCCGGGGGACGACCAGGGACATGAACATTATCACTGGCATTTGAATATTCTGCCCAAGACATCAATTATGGCTGGTTTTGAATTAGGAGCCGGCATGGAAATTTCTACAATTGAACCTGAGAAAGCAGCTGAGTTTTTAAAAAAGTAATGACAAAATTCAAAGCTCAAATTTCAAATGAATGCCAAATGATTAAATGTCAAAAAAGAATTTAATTCAATTTAGTCATTTGGGTTTAGGATTTGAATTGACATTTGGATTTTGACATTTGGATTTTATGGATGAGATTTTATCACTACTTGCTTCTTTTGTCACTAATACTATCTCTTCAACAGGTTATACTGGTATCACGGTATTAATGGCTTTGGAAAGCGCTTGTATTCCGATTCCATCCGAAGTCATAATGCCCTTTTCCGGGTTTCTGGTTCACGAAGGAAGGTTTGGTTTCTGGCTGGTAGTCTTATGGGGGACAATTGGAAACCTGCTTGGTTCCTGGTTGGCTTACTGGGTTGGCTATGTCGGCGGCCGGCCTTTAATAGAGAAATATGGTAAATACATTTTACTTTCCCGTCATGATTTGGAAATCGCTGATCGCTGGTTTGAAAAATATGGCCAGGGGACTGTCTTTTTCTCCCGTCTTTTGCCGATTATCAGGACATTTATTTCCCTCCCGGCTGGGATTGCCAAAATGGATTTCAAGAAATTCTCTTTTTACACTTTTCTTGGTTCTCTGCCTTGGTCTTTTGCCCTGACTTATGCTGGAGTAGTCATGGGAGAAAATTGGGAGCATTTAGAAACGTATTTCAGGAAATTCCAATGGCCAATCGCCATTTTAATCATTATTGGTATCATCTGGTGGATTTGGAGGCACTTTCATCAGAACAAAAAATATGGATAAAAAACTATTAATCATCGCTAATTGGAAAATGAATCCAACCAGCCAGAAAGAAGTTGAACGTCTTTTGGATTCATTCAGAGAGATTAAAAGAGAAAAAGAGATTGAAACGGTAATTTGTCCACCTTTTCCTTATCTTTCTCTAATTAAAGATAAATACATTTCAGGCGGACAGGATTGCTTTTGGGAAGACAAGGGGGCATATACTGGCGAAGTTTCTCCTTCAATACTCAAAGATTTAGGTTGTCAATACGTCATTATTGGTCATTCGGAAAGAAGAAAATATTTTAACGAAACCGATGAAATTGTTAACAAGAAATTAAAGGCAACTCTAAATGCCAGATTAAAACCAATTCTCTGTCTGGGCGAAGAAGCCCGGGATAGTTTTAATCATGAAGGAAGACCAGTTAATGAAATGAGTTTAACTGTTGGCGAACAATTAGAAAAGGATTTAATTGATCTTCCGGTTGAAAAATTAAGAGACCTGGTTATTGCCTATGAACCGGTTTGGGCAATTGGAACAGATAATCCCTGTTCGCCGGATGATGCCATGAAAGCCAGATTATTCATTCGCAAGATTTTAACCAAACTCTATGACCGGGCTGCAGCTGAAAAAGTCAGGATAATTTACGGCGGCAGCGTTGATAGTAAAAATGCGGTTGAATACGTTAAAAACGCCGGCATGGAAGGTCTTTTAGTTGGCGGAGCGTCTCTTAATGCAAGCGAGTTTATTAAAATCATTGGAAGTATCTCATGAAATCTCTTTCAGATTTTGATTTTAAGAACAAAAAGGTCCTTTTGAGGGCTGATTTTAATGTTTCTTTAGGTGATGATGGTCAGATTGACGAAAAAGAGGATTGGCGTCTTGAAGCCAGTTTGCCAACAATTAAGTATTTATTGGATAAAAAAGCCAGAATAATTTTAATGACTCACTTGGGCCGACCAAAAGGCAAGTTTGTCAAAGAATTAAAAACAGATCCAATTGCCAAGCGCCTCGAAGAATTACTTAACCAGCCGGTAAAAAAAGTAGATGGATATGAAGTAAGAGATTCAAAAGACCAAATTATTCTTCTAGAAAACCTCCGTTTTAATCCGGGCGAAGAAAAAAACGATCCTGATTTTGCCAAACAACTGGCCCAACTGGGAGAAATTTATCTTAACAACGCTTTTGCTGTTTCCCACCGTTCTCATGCTTCAATTGTTGGTTTGCCTAATCTTTTGCCCAGCGGCGCTGGTTTGCTTTTAGAAAAGGAAATCAAAGCCCTTTCCAAGGTTTTAGGACAATCAGAACATCCAATAGTGATTATTATCGGCGGAGCCAAGATCTCAACTAAAATTAAACTGATTAAGAGTTTTCTGGCAAAAGCTGACCATATTCTTTTAGGCGGCGCTCTGGCTAATACAGCTCTAAAAGCCAAAGGCATTGATGTTAAGAAATCAGTTGTTGAGGATGAAATGCTGGAGCAGGCCAGAGAATTTATCGACAATCCCAAGGTTCATTTACCAGTTGACTGGATTGAATCAGAACAAATGATTTTAGATATTGGAAAGGAAACAATCAAAGAGTTTGAAGAAATAATCTCTTCTGCCAAGACAATTATCTTTAATGGTCCAATGGGGCTTTTTGAAAAGAAACAATTTCAGCCAGGGAGTGAAAAAATATCTCAAGCAATAGTTGAATCAGATAGTTTTTCTTTGGCTGGCGGCGGTGATACCATTGTTCTTTTAGAAAACCTTGGTCTTTTGAATAAGATTGACCATGTTTCTACCGGAGGAGGAGCAATGCTTGAGTTTTTGAGTGGCAAGAAATTGCCTGGAATAGAAATTCTTAGATAAAAATATGAAATGGCAAGTGCAACCAAAAGCGCCTGGCGCTTTTTTGAAACAATTTCCAGAATATTCTCCTTTAATTATCCAGTTGCTCTATAGCCGGGGATTAAAAACCCAGGAATCAATTGATGAGTTTTTTCATCCTGATTTTCATCAGGACTTTCACGACCCCTATCTTTTAAAAGGAATGAAAGAGGCGGTCAAAAGGATTTCAAAGGCGATTGAAGAGAAAGAAAAAATCACTGTTTACGGAGATTTTGATACTGACGGGGTTTGCGCTTCAGTAATTTTGTATTCAACCTTAAAAAAACTTGGTTGTAAGAGCCTTGATACATATATTCCAAACCGGGAAAAAGAAAACCATGGCTTGAATGAAAATTCGGTCAGAGAATTGGCCCGGAAAGGGGTAAAATTAATTGTCACTGTTGATTGCGGCAGTACTGATTTTGAGGAGGTTAAATTGGCTAACTCTTTAGGCTTGGATGTTATTATCACCGACCATCACGAAGTTCATGATAAATTACCTAAAGCTCTGGCTCTGGTTAATCCTCTTCAAAAAGAGGACAAGTATCCCTTTAAGAAACTCTCCGGCGCCGGCGTTGCTTACAAACTTTCTTGGGCGCTCCTGGATTTAAAGAACGGCAAAAAAGAACCGTTCAAAAAATGGCTCCTTGATTTAGTTGCGATTGCAACGGTTGTTGATATGATGCCAATTATCGGGGAAAACAGAACTATGGTTAGATACGGCTTAGGGGTTTTAGCTCAGACCGAAAGACCGGGACTAAAAGAATTAATGAAAACTGCCCGGGTAGAACCCAAGGTAATCCAGCGCTCAACGGATGGGGAAGCACCGATAACCAATCTTAATGCGACTACTCTTGGTTTTGTCATTGGTCCTCGATTGAACGCCGCTAGTCGAATGGACCATGCCAACGCCGCTTTTCATTTACTGACTACCCAGAACAGGAAAGAAGCTAATAGGCTGGCAATGGCTCTTAACCAGAAAAATACTAGAAGGCAGAATTTAACCCTTAAGATTGTTCAGGAATTAGAAAGCCGTCTTAACCCTCCTCTAAAAGGGAAAGCTATTTTTGAAGGCAGCCCTGATTGGCCAGTTGGCCTGGTTGGACTGGTGGCGAACAAGGTTCGGGAGAAATATTGCCGACCAGCAGTAATTTATCATGAAAAAGGAGATTTAATCCATGCTTCCTGTCGAAGTATCCCCCAATTTGATTTAATGGGACCAATTAAAAAAGCGGCTAAATTCTTAGATGATTACGGCGGGCATAGGGGCGGAGCCGGTTTCAGAGTCAAAAAAGAAAATCTGAAAAAAGTTAAAGATATTTTCATCAAAGAAGCAGAGAAGAAATTAAAAGCCGAAGATTTAATTTCGACTGTAAAAATTGACGCTCAACTGACTCTGAATGACATTAATTGGTCAAATTACGACCAGATTCAGAAATTCGCTCCTTTTGGCCGGGGTAATTCGGAGCCAAGATTTTTAATCAAAGGATTGGAAGTTAAGGATTTGAGAGTGGTTGGTAACAATGGGGGGCATTTGAAACTTGATTTAATCTGTTTTGATGGGAGTAAAGCCAAAAATTTCAAAGCGATTGCCTTTGGCATGGGAGAAAAAGAAGGCGGATTAAAAAAAGGAGATTTGATTGATATTGTTTTTGAGTTTATCCTAAATGAATGGAACGGCAGTCGCGATTTAGAACTAAAAATTATTGATTTAAAATTAACAGATTAATTATGGTACAAATCTATACCGACGGTGGTTCAAGAGGGAATCCTGGGCCAGCTGCCATCGGAGTCGTCATTTCAAAAGACGGCCAGGCAATTAAAAAATATGGCGAAGTAGTTGGGGAGATGACTAATAATCAGGCTGAATATCAGGCAGTTATTTTTGCCTTAAAAAAAGCCAAGCTCCTTTTTGGTAAAAAGAAAACCAAGGAAATGGAGATAGAGATACTAATGGACAGCGAATTAGTAGCAAAGCAGTTAAATCGCCAATACAAAATTAAGGAAAAAGATCTTCAACCGCTTTTTATTAAAATTCTTAATCTAATACTTGATTTTAAGAAGGTTGGTTTTAGTCATATTCCCAGGCAGGAAAACAAAGAAGCTGACCGATTGCTTAATGAAGCCCTGGACAACGAGGGGAAGAATCAAAAGCTTTTATAGTTGACTATCTGTTAAGTTATGATAGATTTAGAACAAGGAGGAACTCTTGTTTTTTAATAGGTGAATATATATATCTATTAAATATTCTTAGAATCGGGAGGAGAGATAAATATGAAATGTTGGATTATTAATGAAGCATGCCAGATAAGACCGGATGTTGAAGGAGGTGGCTTACTGGAGATCGGAGGAAGCTGTTGTAAAAGTTGTGTAGTTCTTCGCTTACACCAAGAGGAAGCAGAAAAACACCTTGAAGAAGCAGGTATTATAATTACGGAAGAGTCTGTTATCAGCGAAACCGATCAAGAGGCTATATCGAAAAAAAGTAAACTTATAATCGAATCGTTGAAGTTTTTTTATCAGGCGATAGAAAAACAGAAAACTACTTTTGAAAAACGGATCAGAGAAGATGACAGAATAATATTTCAAGACAGATTCCTGATTCGTCTTGGAGAAAAAATAAAGGATGTAAAAAATCCTTATACCAAAGAATCGCTACAGATTGTTATAGGCGCGATTGAAGGAGAGATAGAGGCGATAGAAAAACAGATTAAGGAAGAGGTTCTGACAGTGAGAGACGGAGATGGTAAAATTAGTGAAATCCGGGATATTCTATTGGTATTTGATCGTTTGTAGGAGTCGAAAAATGACTCTATCGGAGCGGTGTCTACGGACGCCGCTTCTTAATATTGACAAAAGCGATATTTATGATAGAATGGAGTTGTCCAAGTAAGTTAGATAGTCGCCCTCCATTGGGGGAGGAAAGTCCGGGCACCACTAAGTGGCAGTGGGTAACGCCCACCGTTCGTGAGAATAGGGAAAGTGCCACAGAGACAATACTACTTCGCTTTAGGGGTACTCTCCTAAAGGGAGGAAAGGTGAAAAGTGAGGATTAACTCCTCTCGTCCGGCAGAGATGCTGAGACGTGGTAAACCCTGCCTGGTGCAAGAGCAAATCCGCCTTTGGCGGAAAAAAGTAGCTCGCTTGAGGTCAATAGTAATATTGATCCCAGATAGATGACTATCCAAGACAGAACCCGGCTTACGGCTTGCTTGGACACAAGAAAACCCCGTTGAAACGGGATTTTTTTGTTGCTTTTTCCGGCTTAATTAACTAGTATTAAGATAATGAAGAAGCCAGAATTAATCTTTACAGCAATTCTGCCGCCTTTGGATTTTCTAATGCTTCTAGGGGCAGGGCTTTTTACATATTTTCTGCGAACTAGTCCGATGGTTGTTCAATACCGACCGGTGCTTTTTAATTTAAGTTTGCCTTTTAACCGGTATTTTGCCCTGATTGCCGGGGTTTCTCTTTTTCTACTCTTTGTCTTTGCCTTAGTTGGACTTTATCGAATTCAGGTTAGAAGAATCCTTTTAGATGATCTTCTTAAAGTCATTATCGGTGTTTCAGCCGGAGTTTTTGTTTTGGTCTTCTACATTTTCCTTCGCCAGGAATTATTCAATTCCCGGTTCCTGGTTTTAGCCGGTTGGTTAATAGCGATTGTTTTTGTTTCTCTTGGTCGTTTTTTGGTTAATCGTTGGCAGAGGTATTTAATGAGAAAATATCATTTTGGTTCTCGCCGGGTTCTGGTTGTTGGAAAGGACGGTATTAGTCAAAAGATTATCAATCAGATTAAAAACCAGCCCATCTGGGGATATTATTTAGTGACTAATTTAATCGAGCCTGATATTAACGAAATTAAAAACAAAGTTAGTAATCCTGGTGTTGAGGAAGTTATTCTGGCTGATCCGGACTGGCCCAAAGAAAAGATTTTGGAATTAGTTAATTTCTGCGAAGATAATCACTTAACCTTTAAGTTTGTTCCTAATCTTTTTCAGACCTTAACGAGCAACGCTACGGTTGAAACATTGGGTGATGTTCCTTTGGTTGAATTAAAAAGAACTACCCTCGATGGCTGGGGGAGGATTATTAAAAGAATTACTGATTTCATTGGTTCTCTGCTTGGCCTAATTATTCTTTCTCCTTTTTTCCTCTTAGTCGCCTTCATTATCAAGTGGGATTCCAAGGGACCGGTCTTTAAGAAATTAAAAAGAATCAGCCAGGGGAATGAATTTAATCTTTACAAATTCCGCTCCATGATTAAAGGAGCCGAAGATTTAAAAAGGTTTCTCTGGGATTACAATGAAAGAAAAGAAGGACCCTTGTTTAAAATGAGGGATGATCCAAGAATAACAAGAGTTGGCCGTTTCTTAAGGAAATATCGGATTGATGAATTTCCCCAGTTAATCAATGTTTTAAAAGGGGAAATGAGCTTGGTTGGGCCAAGGCCCCATCAGCCGGATGAGATTGCCAAATACGAAAAACATCATAAGAAGGTTTTGGCGATAAAATCAGGTATGACCGGTTTTGCCCAAATCTCCGGCAGTTCCGATTTGCCTTTTGAAGAAGAAATTAAATTAGATACCTATTATGTTGAAAACTGGTCCTTGCTAATGGATTTGAAAATATTTTTAAGGACCTGGATTGTTTTGTTTCGGGATAAATCTGCTCAGTAATATATGAAAGTTGCCCTGGTTCACGACTACCTCAATCAGTATGGAGGGGCAGAAAGGGTTTTGGAGGCCTTTCTTGAAATTTATCCCAAAGCGCCAATTTATACCCTGCTTTATGATAAAAAGAGAACCGGTTATGCTTTTGAAGGAAGAAAAATTAAGACTTCATTTCTTCAAAGAGTTCCTTTGGTTAAATCCCATCACCGTCCTTTTTTAATGCTGATGCCAATTGCTGTTGAACAGTTTGATTTTTCTGATTTTGATTTGGTTTTATCTGATTCAGCCAGTTACGCCAAGGGAATTATTACCGGTCCCCAAACCCTTCATATTTGCTATTGTCATACTCCGATTCGTTATGCCTGGGATGATTCCCATAAATACATTGAAGAATTTGGTTATCCTGGACCGATTAAAAAACTAATTCCTTTTTTCATGAACTATATTAGACTCTGGGATGAAAAGGCCTCCTGCCGGGTCGATGCCTTTATTGCCAATTCCCATTTTGTTAAAAAAAGGATAAGAAAATATTATCAAAGGGATTCAGAAGTTATTCATCCGCCGGTCAAAGCCAATCTTTTCTACATTGCCCAGAAACCAGAAGATTACTTTTTAATGGTTGGCCGGTTCCTTCCCTACAAGCGCTTCGACCTGGCTATTAAGGCTTTTAATCAACTTGGTTGGCCGTTGAAAATTATTGGCGATGGTCCGGACAGAAAAAGATTGACCAAAATTGCCAAAAAAAACATTGAATTTGTTGGCTTGGTTTCCGACGACCTCCTCAAATACTATTACGCTCATTCCCGGGCAATGATTTTTCCCCAGGAAGAAGATTTTGGCATTACTGCTCTTGAATCAATGGCTTCCGGCCGACCGGTTATTGCTTATCAGTCAGGCGGTGCCCTGGAAATTATTCAGCCAGGATTAACCGGCTTGTTTTTTAAAAAACAAAAAACAGAAGAGTTAATTAAAGTATTAAAAGATTTTAATCCGAATGATTTTGATCCGGAAGAAATCAGAGAAAGAGCCCTTGAATTTGACAAAGAAAAATTTAAGGAAAAAATTAAGAAATTTATTAATGAACATCGGTATTGATATCAGGGTTTTAGCCCGCGGTGCCAGGACCGGAGTAGAGGAATATGTAATTAATCTTTTATCTTATCTTCTTCCTCTGGAATCTAAAGCCAATTACCATCTTTTCTACAATGCTCTGCGAAAAGTTAATTTGGATTATCCCTGGCTTTCTCTTGATAATGTTGAGTTAAAGGATTTTAAGATTCCTAATCGTCTTTTTTTTACTTCGGCCACATATTTCAACCGACCCAGAATTGATAAACTTCTTAAAGGAATTGAAGCATATTTCAATCCCCATTTCTTTGTTTCGCCGGTTTCTTTGAAATGCAGAAAGATAATGACTTTTCATGATTTATCTTTCATTCATTATCCAGAATTTTTTTCCTGGCGAAAAAGATTATGGCAAAGGTTTTTAATGAAAACCAGAAAAGAAGCTCGGGGAGCTGATAAGATTATTGCCGTCTCAAACTCAACCAAAACCGATTTAATTAATCTTTATCAGATTAAAGAAGAAAAAATTAAGGTAATTTATTCCGGGGTTGGAGAACAATTTAAACCAGGGGAGAATAGGGAAAAAGAAGAAGAAATTAGGGGGAAGTATAATCTGCCTGATAAATTCATTCTCTACTTTGGCACAATTGAACCGAGAAAGAATCTAATCGGTTTAATTAAAGCTTTTGAATCAGTCAGAAAAAAACAATTAATCAGATTGGTTATTGCCGGAACAAAAGGATGGCTTTACAAAGATGTTTTCAAGGCAGTCAATCAGTCAAAATACAGGGATGATATTGCTTTTACTGGTTTTGTTGATGAAAAGGATAAGCCCGTTTTGTATGGTCTGGCCGAATTATTTATCTACCCGAGTTTTTTTGAAGGATTTGGCTTTCCGCCTTTAGAAGCCATGGCCTGTGGACTGCCAACAATTGTTTCGAATAATTCGTCTTTGCCGGAGGTGGTTGGGGACGGTGCCCTGATGATTAATCCATTAAATATTGATGAACTGGCCTGGGCCATGGAGACAGTTTTGACTGATAACGATTTAAGGAATCATTTAACAAAAAAAGGCCTAGAACGGGCCAAAAAGTTTTCCTGGCAAAAATGCGCCAGAGAGACATTAGGGGTTTTAACAAAATGAAAAAACAACTAAAAATTGGTATTGATGCTCGATTCTACGGACCAAGACAAAAAGGTTTAGGCCGCTATGTTGAAAAACTAATCCAGGAATTAGAAAGGGTTGATAATGAAAATCAATACGTTGTTTTTCTTCGGAGAGAAAACTGGGATGAATACCAGCCAAAAAATCCTAACTTCAAAAAAGTTTTATCAGATACTAAATGGTACGGATTTAAGGAACAAATATTTCTACCAATAAAAATCTGGCAAAACAAAGTTGATTTGGTTCATTTCCCTCATTTTAATGTTCCTTTGTTTTGTCCGGTTCCTTTTGTTGTTACCATCCACGATTTAATTTTAAAAAGATTTCCAACAAAAAGAGCCTCAACTCTTCATCCATTTTTTTACTGGCTTAAAAAAACAGCTTACCACCTGGTTATTAATTCCGCTGTTAAACGGGCTAAAAAAATTATTGCTGTTTCGAATTATACTAAGAAAGATATTCTTGATTACTTTAAGGTTAATCCTGAGAAAATAGATGTTATTTACGAAGGAGCCCCTGAGTCTGTATCTAATCTTCAAAAACGGCCAGAAGGAATCTCAAAACCGTATCTGCTTTATGTTGGTAATGCCTATCCGCATAAGAATCTGGAAAAATTGATTTTGGCTTTTAAGGAATTGAAAAAAGAAAAGGATTTGCAATTAGTTTTGGTTGGCGAATTGGATTACTTCTACAACCGGCTTGAAAAAGAAAAAGACATTATTTTAACCGATTTTGTTTCTGACGAGGAATTAACTTCTCTTTATCAAAATGCTTCTTTATACATCTTTCCATCTCTTTGTGAAGGATTCGGTCTGCCGCCCCTGGAAGCCATAGCTCATAATCTTCCCGTGATTTCATCATCAGCAACCTGTCTACCGGAGATTTTAGGAGATGCTGTCATATATTTCAATCCGGAGAATCCTGAAGAAATAGCAGGAAAAATTAAACAAGTTTTAGAAGATAAAAAACTTCAAAAGAAAATGATTTCCCTGGGAAAGGAAAAGATAAAGGAGTATAGTTGGCAAAGAATGGGGAAGGAAATGATGGGGGTTTATAGTTCTTTAAAGCCATAGGCAGATTTTTTTCTATCCTACAACCTTAGAGACGAAGGAGGAATAAAATGTTTAGAAAAACAATCATACTTATTATCTTGGTCTTTTTTCTCTGTCCTTCGGTGAGCAAGGCAGAAGAACAGGAAGCAGAAAATCCTGAACCAAAAGTAATGTTGTTATTTCCAATACCCGGGAGACAGATTCCGTGGGATAGGATGGATGTTCACGCAGCGGGTTTAGGTATAGCAGATTTTTTCACGTCCCTAGAACTAGATAAATTTATTTCGGCTCTTAAATTACGCGATGTCGGAATAGAGAGAATTGAGATGTGCGTTCGTGTGTCTATAGAGTCGGGTAGAATCATCCAACTTCTTCTATCTACAGAAGCAGACGCTAGTATTAAGGTTGTTTTAGTGCCCAAAAAGATTAGACCATAACGTGGCTAGATAACAAAGCCAAAAATAGAAAAGGCCGCTTAATAAGCGGCGTTTTCAATTGTGGATTGATTGTGGATAGGGAGATTTAGAAAGTATGATATAATTAGGAGGCAAACCTCTTAAGAGGGGACTTTTTGGGTATATGAGGAGGAAAATAAACATTTCATCAGCCCTCTTTGATGTCAGGCCCGTTACAGAAAGGGGGAATTTGGATGTGGAAAGAATAAAGCAGGTTAAAGGATTAGTTGATTTAAGAGAAGCTGAAACAGAAGGAGAAACTGAAAGAAAAGAAAAGGCGATTAAAATAAAGCCAGCTAGGGAGATTATAGAAGAAAGGATTGTTTTTGAAGAAGAAATGACCAGAGAAAAAGCTATAGCAGAATTAGCGAGTGAAATGGAAGTCCTTGATAGTTTGCCTGAAATTAAACCGGTTGAAATAGTTAAAGAAAAAGAGGAAAAACCAGAAGAAATTCATCCCGAAGCATCCGACTTCTATTTCCCCGAGGTTGCTTCTCAGGAATATCCTCAGCCAGTTGTTGAATCAAAGGAACCGGTTATAGATAAAATTTCTTCTTGGTCAATACCCAGGTTTTTAATAACCGGATTTCTTATTGCCCTCCTTATCCCTATTTTCACCTGGTTAAGCCAGGGTCTTGAAATTAAGGATGAGGTTTTAGGTAGTGGCTCATCTGCCTACCAGAATCTTTTAATGGCTAAGGAATCTCTGGAAAAAGCTGATTTTGAAACAGCTGAGAAGAATTTTAATCTGGCCCATGCTGACTTTTTGGAAACCCAGAATGAGATTAACAAACTTGGCCGGCTGACCGTTGGTATTTTGGGCAAATTACCGGGCGGTTCCCTAGTTTCTTCAGGAAGTCACTTGGTTAAGGTTGGGGAAAACCTGGCTGATGCCGGCCAGACCTTGTCTTCCGCTATCCAGCTATTTTCCTTTGGTAATTTATTTGAATTAATTGAAACGCCTTCATCTGATAATGTCTTGGCCTCAAAAGAAGAAGGCCAGGAATATTTAACAGAAAAAATTGCTCTGAGCCAGAGTAATTTAGAAACAGCCTTAAAAGATATTGAAGTTGCCATAGAGGAACTCCGTCAGGTTAAAATTGATGCTTTGCCGGATGAAATTCAGCCGGAAGTTGTTTCCTTGGGCGAAAAACTTCCCTTGGTTGAAGAAATGCTCGAAGGAGCCCTGGATTATTCCGCTGCTTTTCTTAAGATTTTAGGACATAATAATCCTCGTCAGTACCTCTTAATTTTCCAGAATAACAGCGAAATTAGAGCAACCGGCGGATTTATTGGCACCTACGGGCTTTTGGAATTAGACCGGGGAGAAATGACTAATCTTTTTGTTGATGGGGTATATAATGCTGATGGTCAGCTTCATGAGAAAATTATTCCACCCCGGCCAATCCAGAAAGTCAGCACGGCCTGGTCAATGCATGATGCCAATTGGTTTCCTGATTTTCCGACTTCAGCTGAAAAAATATCCTGGTTTTATGAAAAAACCGGCGGGCCAACCGTTGATGGGGTCATTAGTTTAACTCCGACCGTTATTGAACGTCTTTTGGAATTAACCGGACCAATTTCCATGCCGGAATACGAAGTTGTTTTAGATTCGAATAATTTTGTTGAATTAATTCAGTACAAGGTTGAAATTGATTATGACAAGGAACTTAATCAGCCCAAGAAAATCCTGGCTGATTTTGCTCCTTTATTCATTAAAAAACTGGAAGAATTTGATTCGGAGAAAAAAAAGAAAGCTGTTGAAATATTTTTAGATGCTTTTGAAGAAAAGCACATCCTGGCATATTTTAAAGATTCTTCTCTCCAGCAATTAGCCATTGAAGAAGGCTGGGCCGGGGAATTAAAGGAGACCAGTAAGGACTTTTTAAGTATTGTTTCCTCCAATATTAATGGATTTAAAACTGACCGGGTTGTTGATGAATCAATTAATCTCCTGTCTGAAATAGGGGAAGATGGTTCAATTATTAATACCTTAACCGTTACCAGAATTCATCAGGGCGGCCAAACAAATTATGATTGGTGGAATCGGGTTAATGCCAATTTCCTGAGAGTATATTTACCGCTTGGTTCTGAATTAATCTCCGCTTCCGGCCAGACCAGAGAGAATTACCATCCACCGATTGATTATGAGAAACAGGGTTTTAAAAAAGACCCACTGGTTAATGAAATTGAAAGCAAAATGATTGTTGATTTAAAAACCAATACCCGGATTTTTGAGGAAAACAAAAAGACTGTTTTTGGTAATTGGGTCTATGTTTCTCCGGGCGAAACTGTTACTTTGACTTATCAATACAGATTGCCTTTTGAGATTAACTTGACCAAAATGACAGATAGTTATAGCTTATTAATTCAGAAGCAATTAGGTAGTTTGGGAAGTAATTTTTCTCATCAATTAAAGTTTCCGGAGAATTGGGATGTTTCCTGGCAGTATCCGGAGAATATGAATCAGGAATCAGGAATCAGGAATTATGATACTGATTTAAAAACAGATAAATTCCTTGGATTGACTTTTGAGTTTTAATGATAAAGAGGATACTTAATAACAAATCAAAAACTATTGCTGCGGCCGCTGTAATTCTGGGAGCGGCTTCTTTGGTTAGTCGGCTATTAGGATTAGTCCGTGATAGAATTCTAGCTGGCCAGTTCGGGGCGGGCAATGAACTAGATGTTTACTATGCTGCTTTCCGGATTCCTGATTTAATTTATTCGCTTTTGGTTTTGGGAGCAATTTCAGCCGGATTTATTCCGGTTTTTCTTAATTACTGGCAAAAAGAAAAAAAACAGGCTTGGCATCTGGCTAACAGCGTTTTGAATTTAATGACTTTATCTCTTGTTATTGTCACAGGAATTCTAATTATCTTTACTCCTGGATTGATGAAATTAGTTGCTCCGGGATTCTCAGAAGAGAAATTAAATTTAACAATCAAATTAACCCGGATAATGTTTCTTAGTCCTTTGTTTTTAGGTTTGAGCGCTGTTATAGGGGGAATTTTACAGAGCTTTAAGCGTTTTCTCGTCTATTCTTTAGGCCCGATAATGTATAATCTGGGTATCATTTTCGGCGCCCTATTTTTGGTTAAATATTTTGGTCTAATGGGTTTGGCCTTTGGTGTTGTCCTTGGCGCTTTTCTTCATATGGCAATTCAGATTCCAACTGCAGTTTTATCCGGCTATCGCTGGAAACCAATTCTTGATTTTCAATTCAAGGGAGTTAAAAGAATATTTAAACTAATGCCGCCCCGGGTTTTAAGTTTAACTCTTCATCAGGTTAATTTCTGGGTTATGACAATTCTGGCATCTCTTTTAGCGGTTGGTTCAATCGCGGTATATAATCTGGCTCATAATATCTGGAGTTTTCCGTTAGGTGTTTTTGGCATTTCATTTGTCCTGGCTTCTTTCCCGAAATTATCAGAATCAGCTCAGAAAAATGACAAAGAAAATTTTGTTAAAACTTTTTCTTTAACTCTTCGTCAAATTTTGTTTTTTACTTTCCCGGCCAGTATCTTGTTCATTATCCTGCGTTCCCAGATTATCGAAGTCATTTTGGGTACCGGCCGATTCTCTCAAACTGATACAATTTTAACTTTTCAGACCCTGGCATATTTTTCCATTTCTCTGTTTGCTGAAGCATTAATTCTATTGTTTTTGCGCGGATTTTTTGCCTGGGAAGATGCCTGGACACCTTTTATTATCGGACTTTTTTCAACCGGAATCCGTCTTTCATTAGCCTGGTTTTTTTCATCGATTATTGGTGTTCCGGGCCTGGCTCTTGGATTTTCAATTGGAAGCATTTTCTATTTAATCATCCTCTTTATTGCTTTAAGGAAAAAAATTGGATTTCTTGATATGAAGAATATTTCTCTTTCATCAGTTAAAATATTCTTGGCTTCAGTTTTGGCTGGAATAACTTCATATGTTCTTTTGTCTTTGGTTGATGAGTCGGCTTTGGTTCAAGGGATGGTAGCTGGTCTGTCCGGCCTAATAATATATTTCACTGCTGCCTGGTTTTTAAGATTAAGCGGATTAGATATCTTTTTGCTGCCTTTGACCAG
>CAZQUN010000002.1:76122-97778 GCA_964596615.1 uncultured Candidatus Saccharibacteria bacterium | reverse complement strand
ATTAATAAATTACATTTCCGGCAATTCAAATGTTTTAATTCCAATTCCTCTTCATGGGAAAAGATTAAGATGGAGAGGGTTCAATCAATCAGAACTTCTTGCCCGAGAAATTGGAAAAGAATTGAATCTGCCGGTGATTGATAATCTTTTAATCCGAAAGAAAAACACCTTGCCTCAGGTTAAGATTGAAAATGCTATTCAAAGGAAAGAAAATATTAAAAATGTTTTTCAGGTTTCAGGCTCTTTTGATTTAACTGATAAAACTGTTATCCTGATTGATGATATTTCGACCACCGGCGCTACTTTGTCTGAATGCGCCAAAGTTCTCAAACCGCTCAAACCCAAACAAATCTGGAGACTGGTCTTGGCAAAAGGGTAATAAAATGGTAGAGTGTTGTCATTAGGAAGGGTGGCTGAGTGGTTGAAAGCAGCAACCTGCTAAGTTGTTATACCTTTACGGGTATCGAGGGTTCGAATCCCTCCCCTTCCGCCAGGAGAGGTGCTTGAGTGGACGAAAAGGATAGTCTTGAAAACTATTGTACAGCAATGTACCGTGGGTTCGAATCCCACCCTCTCCGCCATGAAATCACATATCAAATGGCAAGCGCCGGAGTTTGAACAACAAGAAAAAAGCAAATCCTGGTTTTTAATTGCCGGACTAATCGCTCTTGGCTTATTTTCATGGGCGGTCCTGACCAAGAATTTTATCTTTGCTCTTTTAATCGCCCTGGCATATTTCTCCATTTCGGTTTACGCGATTAAGAGACCAAAAGAGATTAAACTGGCTGTTACATCCCGGGGGGTCAGAGTTGGTAACACTCTTTATGAATATGATAATCTTCGGTCTTTCTGGATTTTCTACAACCCTCCTCATATTAGAGAATTAAGCATTCGGAGCAGGAAAACCATTATGCCCTACATTAAAATTCCTTTGGGAGAAACTAACCCGGTTAAAATCAGGAAAGCTCTGGTTAAATATATTCCGGAAAGAAAACAGGAGGAATCCCTGATTGATAACCTAGCCCGGGGCTTGAAATATTAGTCCTCGTAGCTCAGTGGATAGAGCGGTTGCTTGCGGAGCAACAGGCCGCAGGTTCAAATCCTGCCGAGGACGCTAATGCTTACCCTTGATTCAAAAATTGAAGAAATTAAAAAAGTAGGTCCCACCTATCTGAGAAAACTTTACAGGTTAAATCTCAAAACCGTCCGGGACCTATTTTTTCATTTCCCCCATCGCTACGATGATTTTTCCAAATTCGTTTCTATTGCTCAATTAAAACAGGGAGAGATTGCCACGATTCAGGGAGAAATTGCTGAAACGAAAAATACCAATATTTTTCCAAGAAGAATGACTTTAACCGAAACCCTGATCAAGGATAAGACCGGGACAATTAAATCTATCTGGTTTAACCAGCCCTATTTAACCGAAACCCTTAAAAAAGGAAAGACCATTAATCTTTCCGGCAAACTGGTTTTTAGAAAAAAAGTCCTCTGTTTTTCCAATCCGGCCTATGAGGTTATTAACAAACCTGAAACAACCCATACCGGCCGGTTAGTCCCAATCTACCATGAGACCGCCGGTCTGACCTCCCGCTACCTCAGGTATATTATTAAACCTCTTCTCTATTTAACCGAGAAAACACCTGATTTCTTGCCTTTAGAAATTAAAAAAGAATTTAACCTGATTAATCTTAATCAGGCCTTAAAACAAATTCATTTTCCGGATAATCTTTTATCAGCTAAAAGAGCCAGGAAACGCCTGGCTTTTAATGAACTCTTTTTAATCCAGCTTTCAAATCTAAAACAAAAAAAAAGAATTGGAAAAAGAAAAATCAGTTTTAATTCCTTTTAATCAGAAACTGGTTAAATCTTTTGTTAAAGGATTGCCTTTTAAGTTAACGGATGACCAAAGAATTGCTGCCTGGGAAATCTTTCAGGACTTGGAAAAACCAAAACCAATGAATCGACTTTTAGACGGCGATGTTGGCTCGGGAAAAACAATTGTTTCAATATTAGCCGGACTCCAAGTTTCAAAAGCCGGTTATCAGGTTGCTTTAATGGCACCAACTGAAGTTTTAGCCAAACAGCATTTCCAAACTTTTAAAACTTTTTTAGGGAATTCTGGATTAAAGACTTCTCTTTTAACCAGTTCGACCAAAAAAACTGAAGGCGATAAATTAAAAAAACAAGTTAAAGATGGAAAAATGGATATTATTATCGGCACCCATTCTTTAATCCAAAAAGATTTATTTTTCAAAAACCTGGCTTTAGCTATTGTCGATGAACAGCATCGCTTTGGCGTTGCCCAAAGGGCCGCTCTTCAAAAAAGAATTCATCAAATCCCTGATGGTCTTCCAACTACTCCCCATTTACTTTCCATGACCGCAACTCCAATTCCCCGGACCTTAACTTTAACCATTTACGGCGACCTTGATATTTCTTTAATTAAAGAAATGCCCAAAGGCAGGAAGAAAATTATTACCAAAATTATTCCCCCAAACCAGCGTCAAAAAACCTACAATTTCATCAAAAAACAAATCGAAGAAAAAAAACAGGTTTTTGTCATTTGTCCCTTAATTGACGACAGCGAAAAACTGGAAGTTAAATCTGTTACTCAGGAATACGAAAAGCTTTCAAATGACATTTTTCCCGATTTAAGAATTTCAATGCTTCACGGTAAATTAAAACCAAAGGAAAAAGAAGAAATTATGAATAATTTCAAGAAAAGAAAATCCGATATTCTGGTTTCAACTTCTGTTGTTGAGGTTGGCGTTGATATTCCCAATGCAACCGTCATGCTCATTGAAGGGGCTGACCGTTTCGGTCTGGCCCAACTTCACCAGTTCCGGGGAAGAATTGGCCGGGGCCAGGACCAATCCTATTGTTTTCTTTTAACCGATTCGAATAACAAGAAAACAAATCAGCGGTTACAAGCCCTGATTAATTGCCGGGACGGGTTTGAACTGGCAGAAAAAGATTTACAAATCAGAGGGCCGGGAGATTTCACCGGATTTCGCCAATGGGGTCTGCCTAATCTGGCTATGGCTTCTTTGTCTGATTTGGAATTAGTTAAAAAATCCCGGCAAGGAGCAAAGATTGTTTTGGAGAAAAACCTGATTGACCTAGAACTGGAGAAAAAACTAAAAGAATCTCAGCAGGTTATCCACTTGGAATAATATTGACAAAAGGGCAACTTTATCAGATGATTAGAATATATGTCAGGCGGGGAAATAGAATGGGGGAAGACATGCTGCTTAAAGAAAAAGAGTTGGACGTTATTAGAAAAGACCTGGAAGACAGGCTAAAGGGACTAACAGACAGAATAGAGGGAGAACCGATCATTACCGTTCTTTCTATCCCGGAAGTTTGTCAAAAGGGAGACGACGGAGAAAAGGGGTTCAACACGCGAACCCGAGATGAAAAAATCCGAAGAAGAAATGGTAATGAAGCGGAAATCAAAAGACTTAAGGCGGCAATTGGGAGATTGGACAACGGTACTTTTGGCCTTTGTCTTGGTTGCGAAGATGAAATAAGCCCGGAAAGAATCAGAGTCCGTCCCACCGCTGAATACTGTATTAGTTGTCAAACCACTTTGGAAACGTTAAATAAAGGAAATAACAGATCAGGAGCCCCGACGACCGGCTGGCCAACAAAGTATGCCTTTGATGTTCCTATCTAATAGTTAGATGGATGTGTATCATCCTCGAGGCATCGAACTATTAGATAGGTTTTCTATTAACGATTGTCTGCCCCCGCCAGACAAAAACCGCCGGTGGGAGTCAAAGCTTGAACAGACTCCCCCGGCATTTTTTATCCTTTCCCCTTGGGTGTTACCCAAAAGCCCATGTATTTTCCCAGAAGCAGACGGGTCTGGGCTTCCAATCCCGGGATAGCGCCGAAGACCAGAATAGTAAAAGGGACCAAAATCCATTGAACAATTATTGAAAGATGCCTCAGTATTCCATAATTCTTTGGTTTCTTTGGCAAAAGAAGAGTGCTGTAGATGGCTGAGCCAATCAAACCAATCATAGCCAAAGTCATTAGAGTTCTTGTTATTCTCGGTAGATTATATGAAAGAATGGTAATATTAAATCTCTGACCGCCAAGATACAAAGGCAACCAGCCAAGAAGGAATATTAAGAGAGCATTAGTTGCCCAAGACCAGAATCCTTCTAATTGAACCCAAGTCCAATGAAATTTCTTTCTTAAAGAAATTTTTTTATTCTTCAAAAAACCAAAGAGAAGAAAAGGAATGTTTTCTGCTCCCCAACCCCATCTTCTTTGCTGCTTGTAGACATTGACAACCGTTCCCAGAAAAGTCGGAGCCAGATTAGCATCCATTGAAACCGGATAATACAAAGGCTGAGTTTTGTAGTTGCTATTATACCTCAAAAGACACTGCCAAAAGATCCTTGAATCTTCTGAAACCATATTTCTCTGCCAGAAACCAACATCAACTAAGGCCTGAAAACTAATTGACTGGGATGAAAAGGTTGAAAGCCGTTCTGGTCTTTGCTGTTGAATCATCTGCCAGAAAGTTCCTGAAGTTGCCACCACTCTTGAAATAGCTGGCGCCTGCCAAATATTGTTGTTGTAAACTGGAACGGGTTGGTAACTTGTCCGGGTTGGATTCTTTTCTTTTAGATAATGATAGGTCAAACAAGAAAAATATTTGGGATAGACCCGGGTGTCAATATCAAAACAAGAAACAATAATTTTACTATAGTCAATTCTTAATTTATCAATAATTTTTTCTTTGGCTTTTTTGCCTGCCCAGGCGATATTAGAACCTTTGCCGGCCTGTTCGCCAGTTATTCCATCAGGATGAACCGTAATCATGAATTGATAGAACTCATTAGAGAATCTCTTTTTAATTGACTCGGCTAATTTCGCGGCTGATTGGCCAACCCTTTCTTCAATGGCCAAAACAACAATCATTTTATCCTTGGGATAATCAGAATCAAGAATTGCTTTAATGCTTTCTTCTACTACTTTTTCCGGCTCTTTGTAGACCGGCAGGACAACTAAATGATAAATATCCTGCCAGTTTTTTCCTTTAATTTCTTTAAGTTTTTTCATCCAATCATCCCTCATATTCTTTCTCATCCGGTAATAGCTTGAGCGGAGATGGACTGAAAGATAAATTGTTTTCAAAAGCCAGTAAACATCAAAGGTAATAATGAAAAGAGCAACCCAGACCGGCTGATGCCAGGATAAGAAAATGACGGTTAAAATAGTTGACCAGGATAAAAGCCCGGGCAAAATCTCAAAAGCCCGATAGATTAATCGATCTTTCGGACTCTTGCATTCACTTGCTCTTGACAAATGAAGATAATATTTGTCTTTAGGAAGCATATTGAAATCCTATCTTAAAAATATTGAATAGGCAAGGCCTTGACATTTTAATGTTAATAACTTAAAGTCAAAGCAGTGTAAGATTCCTAATTAGTTTTTCTTTCCTTATGCGGTTTGTGTAAGTCAAAAGAAAAAACTCTGCGGAAAAAGTCGACTTACAAAATATAAATCGTACAAGGAAAATAATGAGTAAGAAATTATACGTTGGTGGTCTAAATTATGACACCACCGAAGATGCGCTCAAAGAAGCCTTTGCTAAGGCCGGTACCGTCGAGTCAGCGGTTGTTATCACTGACAAGATGTCTGGTCGCTCAAAAGGATTTGGTTTTGTCGAGATGTCTTCTGATGAAGAAGCTCAAAAAGCCATGGAAATGTGGAACGGCAAGGAACTTGATGGTCGAAGTTTGACTGTCAATGAAGCCCGCCCAATGAAAGAGCGCCCACAAGGTGGTTTTAACAGAGAGTAAATAAAACTACTAAAAAACACCCCCGTACTGCGGGGGTGTTTTTGTTCGTCTTAGTTTACTAAATTTCAATCAATGAATTTGAAAGTAGAGAGGATTATTTCCCATTCTTCTCTCAGCTCAGCAGAAACGGGATAATTAACGCCTGGCGAATAATCAATAGTAATATATCCGCCCCTATCTACTTCGGTAATAAAATCTGGTTCTGATCCCTGAAAATTTAAATGTCCATCTCTGCTTTCCCAATGTTCTATATACGCAGTTAAATCACTTTGTCCTTCTTTGATAAAATTAGCTAACGTATTACTATATTCCTTGATAGTCGGCGACCTTTCCATGACTTTGCCAGTATAATCGTAAACTCTGTACTTAGAAGGATACCTCACCTCAAACCCATATTCTTCATTGCGATAAGTTCGCCAGTCAGATGTCTCGTCAATAATTTCTGGACAGGGTGCAAATTCACAATCTGGAGGAATTCTGCCAACCGTAGAACCGTCAGGGCAAATCCTAGCATCCTTAGTACAGGCAACAGGAAAAAATTGTTGATAGATAAGATAACCGCCTAGGCCTAGGATAGCAATTATGGGTATAGTCAAAATTAAAACCCTGGAGAAATCTGGTTTCCTGGGTTCTTGTTCTTCTAGTTGAAGATTATCTGGTTGCTGATCTGGATTAATAAATGGTTGTTGATCCATGCTAATATATTAACCTATATCTTTGATAAACTCTAATAACAAGCGTCTTTAATCATATCTTCCGGAAAATTGTAATCTTCTAATTCCAAGCAGGTAGGCGTGCCATTGCCGTCAAAAACAATTCGCCAGAGATTATCGACTTTAGCCGCTAAAAACCAGCCGCTGTTTTCCGAACCGCCCGGCTGGAAAACAACATTTCCTCTGGCATAATTTTCAGTTTTATGTTCAATTGATATTTCTGTCTGAGAAACTTTCTTATTATGCTTTTGAGCTAGAGCCTCTCTGATTCTTTTTTCATCAGATATTTTTGGAACAAGAGATTTATCCAAAAGCGCGCAGGTTATCTTAACATCCCGGTCTGTTGTTTCGGGTTCATATCTTTTATCATCCGGGTCAAAATCACTGAAAATACCTGATGTTGTACAGACTAAATTAAAATTATCCTTTCGATAAGCATTATGCTCGCCAAAAAAACTGCCCATCCCATTATACTTATCATCCTTAAATCCTTCTTTCTGCATAAAGGGTCTGATTTTTTCAAAATCCTCTTTCTTAACTTCATCAGCACTTATCATTAGGGCTGACAGAGTTAATACTTTAACCGCTTCTTCATCCTCAACCTGCCAATGCAGTTCAACTTCTTCTGAATCAGAAAAATCAATGCCGGTTTCGTCTTTAATTGAAATGAAAAGGTCAGTCATATAGTCGGCGCAGTTCTCTTCCCAGGGACGAAGGCACTTCTCTTCTGCCTCGCACCAGGAATAGCCGGCGGCGATTAAACAACCCTGTTCGTCTTTATCTCCGCCAATCTCCTGTTCCTCTTCCGGAATTGGATTTTTGGAGATATAGAAAGCGCCTCCGATGAGAATAATGAGAATTATAACCGAAACAATGTCTCTTGTTTTCATGTTTTTGCTCATTTAATTATTTAATGGCAGGTGTTAATGGAAAATGTTATAAATTCTTTAGAGAATAATCAACTGTAAGATGCTTGAATTATAAAAAATTACTTTTTGGCAATTCACTTCTTTCTTAATTTAAAAATCATGAATATAGGAATTTTATGGTATATTTTCCATAAAGCCATGTTTTCTTTTTTTGCGCCGTCACTAATTACGGGTTCAATGAAATCAGTAATTTCAAATCCAGAATCAATAATATTATTAATGTAATACGAGATTGGTCTGAGGTAATAATCTACCTTAACCTCGTTAAACAGTTTATCTTTAACCTTACTTGGTTTAAGATAACTCCCAAATATTTTACATTTTTTAGGTCTGCTATATTTTAAGCCACCGTATGCAATGTATCCCATTAGCAAGGTCTTTGTGTTATTTCTAATCTTTTTTTGAGAACCCCAATTCACTGGATGAGGCATAGAAAATAAGAAAGTACCCTCTTTTTTTAATATTTTCGATATTCCTTCTAGAACATCTCGAAAATTATCTACATAATGAAGGGCCAAACTCGAATATATAAAATCAAAAGTTGAATTCTTAAAACTAAGATTTCCCATATCCATAACCTGGAATTTAATATCAGGATACTTTTTCTTTGCCTTTTTTATCATTTCCTTTGAAATATCTATCCCTATAATACTCTTAACTCCTGAAAATTTTAACAGAGAACATTCTTCACCAGTACCACAACCAATACATAGAATTGCTTTGTCTTTCAAACCAGGCAACAAAAGACGCATCGCTGGTTTTTCAATATATCTATGTTCAAAATTTTTATTTGCCGTAACTTCTGCCCACTTTTTTGCGTAACGATTGTAAGAATTAATTGTTGTATTGCTGGTTTTCATAGTATATAGGTCGCAAGGTTTGTTAAGGTCGGCTATCGTATAGCCGACTAGAGGTTAGTCCACAATGTTAGAATTTTTTTCTTAGATAAATCAACGGGATACACTACAAGTTTTCCGTCAGAAAATCTTTAAGTCTTTTCAAATCTTTTTTATCTTGGTCGTAATAGTAAGTTTTTATGCCTACGGACTGAGCGCTTTTTACTGCTTCTTGATCGTGTTCAAAATAGACAACTTCGTCTTTGCTCAGATTAAAGTGATTAAGCATTATCTCGTAATATTTCGGGTCAGTTTTTTCTGGATTATGTTTCAGCGTAAAAACCTCGTATGGCATATTATCTAAACCAAATTTTCCAAATTGTTCATCATCTGCACCTGTTAAGATGATTTTTTTATTTGGAAAAGTCTCAAGTAAATCATGCATTTCCTTAGATATCTTAAAGGCGCCCCCGTTTTCTATTATAAATGCATGAACTGCATCAACTAAAATTGTTTTCATATTTTTGCTTATTTAATTATTTAATGGCAGCCCCGAGGGGAGTCGAACCCCTGTTACTTTTTATTATCTATTAACCCATCCATCCATCCTCTAATTCTGAAAAATTCTTGACGGCTATTAACGCGTAAATCTAGAGTCCCGTAAGGAAGTAGATTATATGGTTTTTTCCCTTGGCTTGCCCTACTCACCTGTTGTGTAGACTTAAATTGATCTTTAGGAAGATTAGTGATTTTTGACCAAAAATTTACAGCCTTGTCTTTATTTGTGCTAGGATATAAATGGATAGATGGTTTCATTTTCTCTTCGGGTATCCGCATAATTTCTCTTAAAAAGCGTATAAATAGGATAATCATATCAGGATCGGAATTAGAAAAACCAAGATAAGGACTTCTTAATCTTTCTGCTTTCTTATATCCTTCTCCCCAAAATAAAGCAGTCCCGATTAATAATAATTCTTGTTTAGATAATGAAAAAATCTGTTGAGCAGATCTTTTTCTAATATCCTCATTTTCAGCCTGAACAAATTCCTACCTCTTTTTATTGTAAGATTCTAAATTAGCTCTAGTATTCCTGAGTTTGCCATCGAGAATTCTCTGAATAGATTGAGGTAATTTAAGATCTCGACACCATAGACTAACAGAACTTTTAGCCACGCCAAGAAGCTTTGCTATTTCTCCGTAGCTCTCCCCCTTAAATCTTAATTCAATTGCTTCTTGGTATTTAGGATGCATGCAGCCCCAACCGGATTTGAACCGGTGTTACTTGATTGAAAATCAAGCGTCCTGGACCAAGCTAGACGATGGGGCCACTTTTCTTAAAACTACGGCTTGGCAAAGCCATATTGCCTTTATTCTACCCGAAAAATTGAAAAATATCAAGCGGTGGGGTAGGATAATACTATGATTATTCTGGGAATTGAGACATCTTGTGATGATACTAGTGTTGCCGTGGTTAAAGACGGTTCAATCTTATCTTCCGTTGTTTCCTCGCAGATCAAAGTCCATGCCCCCTATGGCGGAGTTGTTCCAAATTTAGCTGCCCGGGCTCATTTGGAAAATATTAAGCCGGTTCTGGATGAAGCGATGAAAAAAGCAGGCAACCCGGAAATTGATTGCATCGCCGTCACAAAAGGACCAGGATTAATTCCATCTCTTTTGGTCGGAGTTAATTTTGCCAAAGCCCTGGCATATAACTGGAAAAAGCCAATTGTTGGAATAAATCATTTAGAAGGTCATTTATACGCCAATCTGATATCAAATCCTGAAATTGACTTTCCGGCCTTGTGTTTAATTGTTTCCGGCGGACACACTCAATTAATTTTAATGAAAGACCATGGGAAATATCAGTTATTGGGGGAAACCCGAGATGATGCCGCCGGTGAGGCCTTTGATAAAGTGGCTAAATTGTTAGGCCTGGGTTATCCAGGCGGACCAATTATTTCAAAAAGAGCGGAAAAAGGAAGTATTGACGCTTTTGACTTGCCCCGGCCAATGATAAACTCCAAAGATTTTGATTTTTCTTTCTCAGGATTAAAAACCGCAGTTTTGTATCAGGTCAAAAAAGAAGAGAAATTGACTCAGGAATATATTAATAATATGTCGGCTAGTTTTGAAAAAGCGGTTGTTGATGTTTTAATTTCAAAAACAATTAAGGCAGCGAAAAATTACAAAGCCAAGAGTATTATGATTTCCGGTGGAGTAGCGGCGAATAAGAAACTAAGAGAAGAAATGACTCAAAAAGTCAAAAAAGAGTTAAATATTGATTTAAGAATCCCTGATATTAATTTTTGCACCGATAATGCCGCTATGATTGCCATTGTAGCAGAGTATAAGAAGAAGCCAGATTCTGAGCGAACCTGGCTTCAAATTGAGGCGGATGCGAATCTGAGATTAAGCTGATTCAAGCTTCTTAAAAAACTTTCTAAAATGATCATCTATGTTTTCCGCCGCTACCGCCATTTTCGTCAAAGCATAGATAATTGTGCAATCCCCCGGAATCCTTGAATTACCCACCAAAAGAGGATTATTGTTATTTTCCACATGAGCCTGACACTTGGGTCCACAGGTAAATTCGTGGTCCAAGAAACATCTTCTTATCTTATCCTCTGCCATTTTTCTACCTCCTTGAAAAAATAGTTAAAATAATATAATCTGATAAGAACCAACATATTTTAATACTTGAGAATAACCTATTCCTTTATTAATGTCAAAAGAATTACCCAAGACCTATAATCCAAAAGAAAACGAATCTAAGATTTACCGGCAATGGGAGAAGTCGGGATTTTTTAATCCTGACAAATTGCCATCGCGTCATAAAAAACCATATAGTGTTGCCATTGCTCCGCCCAATATTACCGGAGAGCTCCATATTGGCCATGCCCTGGAAAATACCCTCTTGGACATATTAATCCGCCAAAAAAGAATGATGGGATATAAGGTTCTATGGTTGCCTGGAACTGACCACGCTGGAATTGCCGCTCAGAATGTAGTTGAAAAAGAATTAAAAAAAGAGGGCTTAACCCGTCATGATTTAGGCCGGGAAAAACTGATTAAAAGAATTATGCAGTGGCGAAAAAAATATGGCCATCTAATTCTAGGCCAACTAAAAAAACTGGGTTTTTCCTGCGATTGGTCTCGGACAGCCTACACCATGGATAAGGACTATCAAGAGGCAGTCAAAAAAGTATTTTTACACTATCACGAGAAAGGATGGATTTATCAGGGAAAAAGAGTGGTTAATTGGTGTCCGAGATGTCAGACAAGCCTGTCTGACTTGGAACTGGAACACAAAGAAGAAAAAAGCCATCTTTGGTATATTAAATATCCATTAGTTGGAACAAGAACTAAATCCATTACTGTTGCAACCACTCGGCCGGAAACAATGCTCGGCGATACCGCTGTCGCAGTCAATCCAAAAGATAAAAGATACAAGAAATTAATTGGCAAATCTGTCATGTTGCCTCTAACCGAAAGAGAAATCCCAATCATTGGAGAAGAAAGTATTGATCCTGAATTTGGAACTGGGGCGCTTAAAGTTACCCCAGCCCATTCATTAATTGACGCAGAAATAGGGGAAAGACACAATTTACCAGTAATTCAGGTTATTAGTGATAAAGGAACAATGACTAAGCAAGCCGGAAGAGAATTTGCCAGTTTAAAACTTATTGATGCTCGAAACAAGATTGTCCAGGAATTAAAAAAGCAGGGGCTCTTGGAAAAAACTGAAGATTATATTCATCAGGTTCCCATTTGTTACCGCTGTAACAGTATTATTGAAAATATTCCTAGTCAACAATGGTTTCTCAAAATGGACCAGTTAGCTCAAATGGCAACTAAAGCCGTTAAAAGCGGTCAAACTAAAATACTTCCCAAAAGATGGGAAAAGGTCTACTTTGACTGGCTTGATAATATTAAGGACTGGTGTATTTCAAGACAAATCTGGTGGGGGCATAAGATTCCAATTGATGGAATTGATGATACTTTAGATACCTGGTTTTCTTCAGCGCTCTGGCCTTTTGCCACCTTGGGCTGGCCTAAGAAAACAAAAGATTTGAAAGAATTTTACCCGACCGATTTGATTTCAAGTGCCCGTGACATTCTTCATTTCTGGATAACCCGAATGATTTTCTCCGGTCTGGAATTCACTAAAAAAACACCTTTTAAAATCACCTATATCCACGCCACTGTTTTAACCAAAGAAGGACAGAGAATGAGTAAATCACTCGGTACAGGAATTGATCCTTTGGAATTAGTTGAAAAATATGGAGCTGACGCGACCCGGTTTGGTTTGACTTATCAATCTCTGGATAACCAAGATATCAAGTTTACCGAAGATAATATTCTGGCCGGAAAGAAATTTGCTAATAAAATCTGGAATGCTTCGAGGTTTGTTATCGGACAAATTGGGAATAAAAAGATAAATCTTTCAAAGCCAGGTTCTAGTAAATTAACTCCGGCTGATAAAAAAATCTTAAAACAATTGGAAACAGCTAAAAAAGAGATGGATAAGGACTTGGAAAGTTTCAAGTTTGGTCATGCCCTTCATGCTCTTTATGATTTCTTCTGGCATAATTTCTGCGATATTTATCTAGAAAAATCCAAAAAGCAGGAAACTCCGGAAACCAAACAAGTCCTGGCCTATGTTTTGGTTGAATCATTAAAAATGATTCATCCTTTTATGCCTTTTGTTTCTGAATCAATTTATCAGAAATTGCCTTTCAAAAAAGAAAAGTTTTTAATGATTGAAAATTGGTAATGCAATATCTTTTCTACATTCCATTAGGGCTTTTACCTAGTTTAATCTGGCTTTCTTTTTATTTAAGGAAAGATAAGAATCCTGAACCCAATTCAATGGTCATCTGGATGTTTTTCTGGGGAATACTTTTGGCTCCTTTGGCCATTGTTCTGGAACTGCTCTTAATCTGGTTTTTAAGTCCGGGGACCAATCCGCTTGACCTCATTTCCCAAACTCATCAGGCTGGTATAATAAAGGTTGTTCTGGCTGCAACTTTGATTCCGGCCCTGGTTGAAGAATATCTCAAATATTCGGCGGTCAAACTTAAAGTCCTGAAAAAATCAGTATTTGACGAGCCAACCGATGCTATGATATATTGTATTATAGTCGGACTTGGGTTTGCTGCGATTGAAAATCTTTTGATTCTTTTCAAGATTACTTATCCTGATTTTGGTCAGGCGCTTGGCACAATTACTCTTCGTTTTCTAGGAGCAACCCTTGTCCATGCTTTAGCTTCGGCTATTGTTGGTTATTGGCTGGCCCAAGGAATCATTAATCCTGAAAAAAGAAAGAAATTTGTCGCCTTTGGCCTAACTCTTGCTATTTTATTCCACGCCTGCTACAATTACCTTATCCTGACCGTTGCTGACGGAGAAAGCACTGGACAAAGATTGACCCTGGTTTCAGTTATTGCCGGATTGATGATTTTTACCGCTTTATCTGTTTCCTACTATTTTAAAAAACTAAAAAAACAACAATCTATTTGTAAGATTTAAATATATGGCTAAAAAATCTTTTTTTGAAAAATTAACCGGCGCCAGCTGGACAGAAGACGATTCTTCTGAAAGAAAGATCAAACCAATAAAGAAAATTTCTAAAAAGGGTAAATCAGCTAAAAAGAAGGTGATTAAAGAAAAGATTCCTTATATTAAGAAGCCGGTCAAAGAGGAGCCTAAACAAGAGGATTGGCTGAATGAATCCGAAGGACAACTGACAATTGATGTCTATCAGACGCCAAATGAAATTGTCATCAAATCAACTATTGCCGGAGTCAAGCCGGAAGATATTGATATCACCATGGCCAATGATATGATTACGATTAAAGGCACCCGCAGAAAAGATGAACAGGTCAGAGAAGAAGATTACTATTACCAGGAATGCTACTGGGGTCCGTTTTCCCGTTCTGTTATCCTGCCGGTTGATGTTGAAGTTGATCAGGCCCAGGCCGGCATGAAAAACGGCATTCTGACTATTAAATTACCTAAGATTGAAAAAGTCAAAACCAAGAAGATTATGATCCAAAGCGAGTAAGGTTAATTATTTAGAAATTAAAATGCCCCTGCGGCGCTGCGGGGGCGTTTTTAGTTCTTAACAAATATGGTATTATTGGATGGTGAGATTATCTCGTTTAATAACGACAATTTTTCTAGTTATTTTGGTCATTTTTGTTTATCTGACTTTGTTTCTTCAATTAATTAATGATCAAAAGATTACTCTTCGGGTTAAAGCCGCTGGTTTTAATATTGGCCGTCTTTCACCGACAACAGCCAAGGAAACCCTGGAAGAGAAATGGAATCAATTTTCTAACCAGGAAATTATTCTAATTTACCAGGATAAAAACTGGCCAATTAAATTAAATGATTTGGGTTTTGAAATGGATTATCAGTTAACTATCGAAATGGCCAGTCAAATCGGCCGTCAATCAACTTTTATTGCCAGTTTGAAAGAACAATTAATTGCTTTAACCGGTTACTACAATATTGAACCAACTTACCGGATTGATTATGAGAAATTCGATAAAAAAACAAGGGAATTATTCACTGATATTGAACAACCAGCCCAGAACGCCACCCTTGAATACAATCAGGAAATTAATAATTTCTCTTTGGTTCATTCAACCGACGGCACCGCCGTTAAAAGAGAAGATTTAATTTCTGATTTATCAAAACGGGTCAAGTCATTTTCCCATGAGCCAATCCTTCTTAGTATTGCTCCTGATTTTCCAACTATTGAGAATAACGAGGTAAATTTGGCTCTTGAACAAGCCGAAAGAATTTTAGATAACTCCCCCTATTATTGGCTTTTTCAGGATGACCGCTGGATAATCAAAAGAGAAAGATTAATTAATTGGATGAAGTTTGAACCAATTGAAGAAGAAGAATCTGATAACAAGATTCTTGGTTTTTCAATTGACCGGGATGAAGTTGAAAAATATCTCGGAAAGATTGCCTATAATATTGACCGGCCCTATACCAATGCCCGATTGAAAATTGAAGGGAAAAGAGCGATTGAATTCAGAGCGCCCCAGGACGGCTTTGAGATAAAAAGAGATCAAACCATTAATCAGTTTATTGAAAATATTACGGCTAGTCCATCAATTAAAAACACAAATATTATTGCCGATGTTTCAAAACCAAAAATCTATCTTAATCAACTTAATAATCTCGGGATTGATACCTTAATTGGTCAAGGAATTTCTAATTTCGCAGGTTCGCCTAATAACCGGAGGCATAATATTAAGGTCGGGGCCGGAAAATTCAATGGCGCCATTCTGGAACCGGGAGAAGAATTTTCCTTTCTTACTCTTTTGGGCGGAAGCGGCCCGGAAGAAGGTTTCTTAGCCGAACTTGTTATTAAAAAAGATAAGACCGTTCCTGAATATGGCGGCGGGCTTTGCCAGGTTTCAACAACAGTTTTCAGAGCAGCGATTAATTCGGGAATGGAAATAACTTTCAGGCGGCCTCATGCTTTTCCGGTTGTCTATTATTCCCCTCATGGATTTGATGCTACTGTCTATGACCCTTGGCCTGATTTCAGATTTGTTAATAATACCTCTGGCCATCTTTTAATTGGAACAGAAGTTGAAGGCAATCAACTGATTTTTAATTTCTACGGGACTGATGATGAAAGAAAAGTTGAAATTAAGGGACCATATATTCTGGAAAGTAAAGAGGATGGTTCAATGAAAACCACCCTCTACCAAGTTGTTCACTTAAACGGAGAAAAAATCATTGATGACGAATTCTTCTCCGCTTATAAATCCCCTGATCTTTACCCGGTTGATAATGGGGAAGAAGGGGAAGAAGAATAAGTCACGAAAAGTACTCGATAATACTCTTTACCGAAGATTCTCTACCGTTATCACCTTTTTTATCGGGATGATTTCTGACTAAGACTCGCCCCCTTGCCAGAAAAATCCAGTCCGGCACGATTGACCCAAACATTACAACTAAACGCCGATTGGATATAATCATAGCGTGATGTCCTCTCCGGAATTTTACGCACTGAAGGCTTCCATTTCCAGGCAGGGAAAAAAGCGCGATATCCGTTACTTTAGGAAGTTCGCTCTTTTTTAGTCTCTTCGTCTTGTATTCCATATTCTCAATTATAGTCAGAAAATCGAGAGCGGGATCATCGCCCTCGCGCGCCACAAATCTTTGAGATGCAGACATATCATTTCTCCTTATTCTTCTGTTTTATTGGTTAATAAAAAGAACAAAATCCTTGGTAAGTTTGCCCGCGCTTTGCCAGAGGGTATCCCCAGCTAAGCGCAGGACAAACTAAAGCGGCCTGCTTGTAACAGGCCGACTTTGATTTGATGAAAATTGTTTTTTTTAGTATCCCTTCATTTTCATCAAATCAAAACCGATCTGGCTAATGCCGACTAAGACAAAGAGAGTGACTAGTAAACATGTCTTGATTTGTCGTTTACTCATAGGTTAATAAACTATCATACCAACTCCAAAATTATTGTCAAGCCAATTATCCACAGTGTGTCCTCGGTGAGACTCGAACTCACAAGCCCGAAGGCACGTGATCCTAAATCACGCGTGTTTACCAATTTCACCACGAGGACTTACCCTAATTCTATCTTAGGACTACCTTAAAATCAACCTAATCTAACTTGACTTTTCTATCTTTTTAATATATAGTATAAAGTAAGTTTAGGCAATGGAGGACCTAAATTTTTAGGTTCTTTGACATATTAATTATTAACCAAATTCAGAAAATCAGAAAGGAGAGACGAAATGGCTCAGAAAAACAAACAAGATAAAACTAAGATTAAACTGGAAACGGAAGCGCCGGAAAAAACTGACCAAGGATTTCAAGTATTAGTCACCGCTACCCTCACTCGAGGAGACCAAGCCTTGGAAGAAGAGATGGTCCAATTTTTTCTGAACAGCGTTGAAATCGGCCAACCAGGCCAAACTGACCAAAACGGCCGGGCCCAATATAATATAACTGGCGTCTCTTTAGATACTAAGAGTATTTCTGTTGAGGCACAATTGGTCGGTCAGACTGCCCAGGCACGAAAAACTGTTTTGCTGCTATCCGGAAAAAAACCAAGGGAAAAGCCCTACGATCTAGAGATTAAAACTGAAACCAAAGAAGGAAAATATTTCCTTAACGCTACTATTGTGGACGCAGATGGAATTGGTGTAAAGGGAACGGTCAGGATGCTCTCAGATGAAGGGAAGCAAGATTTCCCGACAAAGGATGACGGAGTAGTATTTTTCGAACTGGAAATCGACGAACGGCAGAAACAGTTTGATTTCTTAGTGCTGGGCACACGAATTGATAAAACCCTACGACTTTCTGGTAAAAAACAAACCAAACCACAACGACCGGAACCTACCAATGAAGAGATTAGAGGATTCTGGAAAAGCCTTAAGTCTGGCTGGCGAAAAAGAAAGGAGGCCTGATATGTCTATTTTAGATATTAAAGCCCCTTGGGAGTATAAGAGAGCATGGGGTAACTGGAAAAAGAAAAGGAAAGGAAAGAAAAAGATACAAACACAAGCAACGAAAAAAGCAAAAAAACGGGCACAACCACGGACGCAGATACGAGCACGGATAGGATATCGTCTGGGTTGGTTATTGGCCAGTAATAACGGTCGCTGTCTAGCTCTTTGGATTATCACGGGTGGCCTCCTGGTAATGTCAATTTTTTCGGGATTTGGAGAACCAATTTTGACTCACACAGTTGAGAAAAAAATCTTCGAAATACCCCAAACCGAATACCACCAATCAGTTTATGATGCCTGGTATGGACTAGAAAAAGTCGAGGCGGAGACGGCTGGTAAAAATTGGCTGCCAGCAAAAGAAGAAACACCATCACTCCTTTGGGGTTGGAAATGGTGGCTTGCTTTTCTCCTTTTCCTCTTTATTTCAGCCATCTATACTCCTATTGCTTTCCGAGAAGAAATTAAGGAAGTCTGGGAAGATACATGGATAAAAATCAGAGAGAAAGAGGAAACCGAAGCCAAAGAAGAAAAGACTAAAACGGGAGAAAGCGCTTCTGAACCTACTGTAAGCGGAAAGGAAACCTTCGCAAAACAACTTGGCCTTGAATTCGCAGCTGAGTTTCTTGCAGAAATGGTACAGAAGTTCGTGAGGAGGAGGTAAGAAATGAATACAAGAGATATATTAGCTGGATCATTAGCAACTATATTGGGAATGATTATTTTAGGCATTCTATTCCCTTGGTGGTTAGTAACAGTGTTCTTTGCGACAATAGCCTTTTTTGCTGTCAAGCGCTGGGTGTTTAAAGCGGTTGCGCTGGACTCGTCGGACTGGGAAAAAAGAATTACAACGGTTACCGTAATCCTTATCTTAACCAGTCTTACTCTAACTCTAGTCGACTATAAATGGCCCTGGCTAGCTGAAGCAGCAAGAAAACAGATAATCTACTCCACATTTAAGGCTACGGATGGAATTCACCCAAAATATCCCAGTGGACTGGCCATGGTTGTTTATCGCACCAAGATAAAACAATTGGAGGCTGAGGAAAGAAAAATAACAGAGAGATTAGGGGTAATCCAAGGGAAATTGAACGCCGGAAAAGAACTGGGTCCGAACGAAAAAGCTGAAATTACAGCTGCAGAAAGGAAGAGAAACGAATTAGACGAGGCTTATGCTGAAATAAGGCTTTCTCGGCCAAATGGTAAAAGCTGGATTAAATCAATAAGATCCAAGGATTTAGTGACGAGAACACTATGGTTCGGTGCTCTTTTCCTAATAAGTGGGGCGATTCTTATGCTGTTCACTTTGAAAAAAAGCGGCAGAACCATCGTAGGAATCGGAGTCTTGGCTCTGATGATTGCCATCGGACTAGTCTTTTATGAACCAGAGGCTAAAGCTGGGTATAAGGCTATCGCTAAGCCTCTCCTATCAGAGGAGAATTCAGGAAAAGAACTCCAGGATTCTTTTCTTCCGCTTAAAGTTTCCCCTGAATACGGCAAGCCTAAGACCGATATCCGCCAAAATCCGGATGGGTCTTGGCAAATGTCAGTATTTGCCAACCGGCTAATTGTGGATTCCACCCTTCAGGTGGAAAAAGGGCAAGAAATCACTATTCTTGCCACTGGCCAAGTCAATGGATGTAATAATTCCAATGACCGGGCCTATAGTTGGGTCGGACCGAACGGCAGAAAGGACTTCGGCCTGGACAGAGGAAGAAGAAGGCCATTACCAGAATCTCCTTTTATGGCTCTCGCTTACAAAATAGATGAAAGCGACGAACCATTTGAAGGAGACTGGCTTTTGGCAGGGAGCCAATCAACGTTTACCGCTCCCCGAGCTGGGATTCTTTATTTCACTGTCAACGATGATACACACAGTGGAGCAGAGTTTAGACCCAAATGGAGACAGGACAATGAGGGAAAATTCATTGTCAAAGTCTTCATAACAAAATCTTCATAGCAAAATGAAGATAAAAGACAAGGAGCAAGGAAACATTCGTTTCTTTGCTCCTTTTTGCTATAATTGGCAGTGAGGGAGGAATACAAAAATGGAATTTTTGTATTTCAACTGAACAATAATTTCAGGCTCTGCTTATAATAACAAATGATTAAAATCCTTTTTCAAAATATATCTAAAAATGACAAGTTCTGTCTTTTTTTAGTTTTTGCCTCATTCTTTTCCATCTTCTCCTTAATTCAGTTTTCCTCTTCCAATCTATCCGGGGTAGACGCCTATTATCACATTAGATACGCCTATCTTTATCGAACCATGGGTATAGAGGAAACGATAAATAATTTCAGTTTGGCCGGAGAATACAGTATTTTAAACCAATATCCAACCGATCTCTCTTTTTTTTACCATATTCTTTTAATGCCCCTGACTTATGGCAATTTAATTGTCGGGAGTAAATTTGCAGCGATTATTTTTGCGTCCTTGATTTTTGCCTTGTTTTATTGGGTCTTGCAAAAATTTAAGGTAAAATATGGTTTTCTCTGGGTTTTATTGCTTTTTGCCGCTTCAAGCGAGTTCATTTTTCGATTAACTTTATCCCGTCCTTTTGTTTTATCTATTTCAATCCTAATCTTAGGATTTTATCTGATTATTAGGAAAAAATATATCTGGCTCCTTGTTTTGTCTTTTTTTTACGCTCTAACTTATTCAATTTCTCCCCTTATTCTGGTTATAAGTTCTTTCTATATTCTATCTGAGTATATTCAAACTAAAAAAATTGACTGGAAATTATTGCTTTATCCAGCAGCCGGCATTATTTTAGGATTAGTCGTCAGACCCGATTTTCCCCAAAATCTCTATCTCATTTTCTCTCAAAGTTTTGACGTTCTCTTTATTAAACTCAGGGGAATTTCTTTGTCTATTGGAGCTGAATTGTATCCAATTAGCGCTCCTTTGGGAACTAATTCAATCTTAATTTTTCTTTTTTCCCTTGGTTTGGCTTTTATGATTCTAGACCCGGCTTTTGGAAGAAACAAAAAGGATGAGTTATCAATAATCCGTCTTTATAGTTTCTTCCTGGCAACCTTCTTTTGTTTATTAACCCTAATGGTTCATCGGTTCTTTGAATATTGGACGCCCTTTGTCCTTTTCTTCGTAATTTTTACTTTTAAACATATTTCCTCTGATAAATATTGGAGGAATATAGGTTATCAATTAAAAAAGGTCCTGAGAGAATTTACCAGTTTTTCTCTAGCCCGGATAAAGTTTATCTTTTTTTTCCTTGTTTTTTTAATTGCTGTTTTGGGCATCTCTATTAATGCTTTTAAGGAAGCAGGAGCAATAGAGAATAGTGGTTCCTTTGACAGATATCAAGGAGCAAGCCAATGGCTAAAAGAGAATACCCTGCCTAAGTCAATTGTCTTTAATGCTTCCTGGGATAATTTCCCTCAACTATTTTTCTACAATCATCAAAACTACTACATTATCGGCAAAGAGCCGACCTTTATGTATCTTTATAACAAGGAACTCTATTGGCTTTGGAAGAATATTACTGACCAGGGAATAATCTGCGACCAGGAAACCAAAAAATGCCCGGGTTTGGCCTACGCTGAAAAAACTTCCCAGCGCCAGGAAAAGATACATCAGCTTATTAAAAATAGATTCCAAAGCCAATATATTTTCATAGACAATCCCGAGCCAAATCCCGAGCGATTTTCAAGACATCATTTCCTTATTAAAGCCCTGGAAAACTCATCTTTGTTTAAAAGGGTTTACCAGGATGAAAAATATCCGGAAGTAATGATTTTTCAATTAAACTAAAAAGCCAGTTGGCTGGCTTTTTATACTACCAATAAAAACAATTTTCACTTAAAAACCTAGTTTATCCACTGCGAATCGGACAAATCCAA
>CAZQUN010000002.1:0-76022 GCA_964596615.1 uncultured Candidatus Saccharibacteria bacterium | reverse complement strand
AAAACAATTTTCACTTAAAAACCTAGTTTATCCACTGCGAATCGGACAAATCCAACAGCAGCACCAACGATGACCAGGCCAACTACGCCTGCAATCATCATCTTTCTGGCGTTACCAGCCTTTTCTTCGTCTCCTCCTGAGACCATCCACATTATTCCGCCAATGACAATCATTAAAGCGGTGATAAGACCAGCGATTCCTGCTACTACATCAAAGACGCCCTCAAGAAGCGTATTCGGTTGTTGATTCGGCAAATTACCAGACTCGGGCTTTGTTATCCCCGCCAAGGCAACACTGGCGCTAAGCGCTAAAACCAATAGCGATAATAGGCCTGCTGATAATATTTTTCTCACAAATCTTCACCTTTCCAAAGACCAGACACCCAAAACGGACCACTATCCGGTATCTGGTCTTTTATAATCCTCTAACAAAACAATTTTCACTTAAAAACCTAGTTTATCCACTGCGAATCGGACAAATCCAACAGCAGCACCAACGATGACCAGGCCAACTACGCCTGCAATCATCATCTTTCTGGCGTTACCAGCCTTTTCTTCGTCTCCTCCTGAGACCATCCACATTATTCCGCCAATGACAATCATTAAAGCGGTGATAAGACCAGCGATTCCTGCTACTACATCAAAGACGCCCTCAAGAAGCGTATTCGGTTGTTGATTCGGCAAATTACCAGACTCGGGCTTTGTTATCCCCGCCAAGGCAACACTGGCGCTAAGCGCTAAAACCAATAGCGATAATAGGCCTGCTGATAATATTTTTCTCACAAATCTTCACCCCCTTTCCTTTTAATATATTTTATTACCTATAATAATTTTAATTAACAGTTACGCCTAAAATTGTGAGGACTGTTTTAAGCAAACTCCAAGAAAGCACAACAACAATTAATCCAATAATAGCCCATTGAATAGTTTTATTGGCCTGCGTAATTTTCTCCTCATTTCCGCCGGAAAGTAAATACTGGATGCCGCCAAAAACGATGACTATAACTGCCAGTGTCGCGACAATCCCTGCTACCCAATTAGCAATACCGACAAAGAGATCAACAAATGAATCTGTTCCGAGCGGATTGTCTATATTCAAATTATTTGCATTACTTGAATTATTTGAATTATTTGCATGCGCTGTTGGAATTATCGCGCCCTCTACCCCGATTACCAACGGAGGAAATATCCAAAACAAAGCGAACTGGATAACTAATCCAATCAATAGAAATTTTAAGAATTTATTTTTTTCCATTATTTTTACTTTAAGTCGGGAGATTGTTAGGAGGCGGGGAATACCATATCCAAGATAAAATTAACTAATCCGGCCGCGGCGCCGACAATAATCAAGCCAACTATTGCCGCAATTATCATTTTCCTGGCTCTAGCAACTTGTTCTTCATCTCCGCCCGCTGTCATCCACATTATCCCGCCGATAACAATAACCAAAACTGCCACCCAAGCAATAATCTTAGCAACCAAGTTTAAAATATTTCCCAAAACTTCATCTATGGAAATATCGGGTAAATTTAAATTATTTGGTGTCTGAACTGTCGCTGAAAAAACACTTCCGGCACTGCCTAAAAAGAGAGGGAGACATAATAAGATGATTAATAAAATTTTCTTCATGTTATGGACAGGCAGGAAATTCATTCCAGGAATAATATATTTTCCTGCTTCCTGTTGTCTCAAAATTCTTAGAAACCGTTGTTTTAATTAAACTGTCAATTAAAAGCCAGCTGACGAAGATAATGAGAATACCAATAACTGTATTGGTAAAAATACTTCTGGCTAAGCCTAATCTTTTTTCATTGCCGCCAGAAGTGAGAAAAAGGACACCAGCAACAATAAAGAGGAAGGCGCCGACTGGAACAGTTAAATCAAAACTAATGAAAGTAATAATATTGCTAACCAGCTTCCAAAGGTCGCAAACCGTGCATTCTTTGGATTCATCCCAATTAGTTGTCGTAGCAATATCTTCATGAAGGCCGCAAGGGACAATTGGTCCTTCCAAACCAATCGCATCAACTGAACTAAAACTGAATAATCCAATTAAAATCAAAGAACCTAATAGAATTTTTCTGTACTTTTTCATTGCTTCATTAAAAGCGATATTTGGTTAGCGGCTTTGTTAATTGCTTCTTCTAGGGTTGACTCGCCTATTACTATTGATTCTATCATATCTGCCAAATACTGCTCAATAGCCAAGTTATCCACCTGGTACCAAGAGTAAGCAGTTAGGGCTTGCTGGGCATAAACTCCCAAATCAGGGTCGTTTTCTTGCGAAAGGACTAAATCTCGGCGAGCAGCCGGTTTCCCAGCCAATTCTAAATATTTCTGGGAGTTTTCCTTTTTAGCCAGCCAAGTAATGAACTGCCAAGCCCCTTGGGATTCTTCGGAATTACGAGAAACAGTTAATCCCCAGTAATTGGCGTAATTAACATCATTGGTTGCAGTTTCAATCTGAGGCATGGAAGCAACGCCGAAATTTAAGTAGGGGGCTTTAGCCCGGATAGTTGGGATATGATAAGAATAATTAAACATCATTGCTACTTTTCCTTCATAAAAAGCATCAAGGGAGTAATGCATCCGATTGTTCCAGGTATAGGCTGATTTTAATGGACTGGCAAAGTCAGTATAGAACTCCAATGCCCTCTCTCCCGCATCATACCTTTCCCCTTTTAGAATAACCGCATCGTCAAAAGTCGCTTCCGTCTTGCTATCACTAACCATCTTAACCCCTGATTGAAGCATTAAAAGGGAAAGGATGTCGGTCGAACGATTAATATTTCTGGCTGTACCCAGGGCTGCTCCAGCCCTGACAATATTCCCCCTTTCATCTCTTTGGGTAATTTTTTCAATATCTTCCAAAAACTTTTCCCAGGTCGGAGGCGGTTGGGGAATACCCAGAGTCTGAAAAATATCTTTGTTGTAATAAAGGGCGAGAGTGTCAATACTCAAAGGAAGCGCTGTAATTAAACCATCTGATGTAAAATCATCGATAACAACATCAACAAAATCATCCTGAACATCGCGAAAAGTGATCAAGTCGGTCGGAGCAGCAACAATCTTATCCTCATATTTTGGCAGCCAGGTATTATGAAGCATAAAAATATCTGGTCCTCGACCAGTAGCCATGGCTTCTAAAAGGTCTTTTTCATAACTAGAATAGGTTTTTTTGTAATAATTGATTTTAGTCCTGGGAAATTCTTCGTTAAAATCCTCTATTAAAGACCGCCAGATATCAGAATCATCATAAACTCCCCAAAACTCTAAATTAACCTCTTTAATGGGTTCTTTACAGCCCGGCAGGGCAGCAGCCAAACCAAAAACAAAAACAGGAAGAAACAGGGAATAGAAAATATTCGATTTATTTCTTAAAAACCAAGCCATAATGATGATTATCTAATTCTAGTTCTTTTTCTAAAATCAGTTTTTCCTGGTTGATTAATTGATGAGCTTCTTCTTTAGAAAGTAAATAGCCCTCTTTGGGCGCCAAGGGCGAATCAATCTTCCATTCAACTAAAACCATTCTGCCGTTTTCTTTTAATGTCCGATTAGCTTCCCTTATAATCTCCTCTTTCTTTTCTGATTGATACAAGATATTTCTCAGCAAGACTATATCAACCGAATTGGCCTTTAATTTTGAACTGCCTGGAATTTCAAGATTGGCATGAACTATTTTAATATTCTCAATTCTTTCCAGTTCGGATTTGCTCTTAACAGCCTCAAGGGTATCATTAACAACATCAATTGCATAAATGTTTCCGTTCGGAATCATTTTAGCCAGAGGGATACTAAAATAGCCGTGACCACAGCCAAAATCAGCCACCTCCATTTGGTCACGGATGTCAAGTTGGGCCAATATTTTATCCGGAGTGGAAAACCCCTCTTTTTCCATGAAGTTATCTTTTATTCAATTCTAGCAAATATTTAAAATTAGATACAGGCCAGGGAAGCAACCTTGTCTCCCCGATTGACTTTCATAACTTTAACCCCCTGGGTTGAACGACCCAAAGACGAAATATCTTTGATTTTTGTTCTGATAACCTGACCTTTTTGAGAAATAGCAATCAGGTCTTCCTGTTCGCCTGAAACAATTCTGCTAACAACAATATCGCCGGTCTTGTCAGTCACTTTAGCTGTTTTAATGCCGAGGCCGCCTCTTTTCTGAATTTTGTAATGTTTTAAATCAGTCTTTTTACCAAAACCATTTTCTGTGATAACCAGGAGCTTAAGACCTTTTTGATCTGATTTCTTTTCAATAACATCCATACCAACCAGTTTATCATTTTCTCTCAGACCAATTCCCTTAACTCCGGCTGCAGTTCGGCCCATTGGCCGGGTGTCAGTTTCTTTGAATCGAATGCTCTGGCCCTTTGCCGTTATCAACATAATCTCATCACGGCCGGAAGTTAGATTTGTCCATCCTAAACTATCGTCTTTGCCTAATCCAATGGCAATTAGACCGCTTCGCCTGACATTCTTAAATTCCTCTATTTTGGTTCTTTTAATTATACCTTTTTCTGTTGCCATAACCAAGTATTTGCCTTCATCGGATTTTGAAACATTGAGGACGGTTGTGATTTTTTCCTGAGCGCCAAGCTGAAGGATATTAACTATAGCCTGGCCTCGGGCTGTCCGGCTGGCTTCTGAAAGTTCATAGGCCTTGGATTGAAAGACCCGGCCCTTATCAGTAAAGAAGAGAATATCATCATGGGTTGTTGCGGAAAGGAAATGACCAACAGCATCTTCTTCCCGGGGAATAATACCGATAATTCCTTTGCCGCCTCTCTTCTGCGCCCGATAGGCCTGAGGATTAACTCTTTTAATGTATCCTCCCCGGGTCAAGATAATGACACAATCTTCCTGAGGAACAAGGTCTTCATCGGTTAATTGACCAACTGGACGGACAAAAACCTTGGTTCTTCTTTCATCGCCGTATTTTTTCTTTAAATCCTGGAGTTCTTTTTTGACGACTGACAGAATTTTCTTCGGACTCTTTAAGAGAGCCTCTAATTCTTTGATTAATTTTTTCTTTTCATCTAGTTCTTCTTTAATTTTCTTTCTTTCCAGTCCAGCCAGAGTTTGAAGCCGCATCTCTAAAATGGCGGTTGCCTGTCTGTCGCTCAATTTGAACTTTTTCATCAGATTCTTACGAGCGACTTCCCGATCAGCTGATTTCTTGATTGTTTCAATAACAGCATCAATATGATTGAGGGCTTTGTTCAATCCTTCCAAAATATGGGCTCTTTCTTTAGCCTGTTTTAGATCATATTTTGCCCGGCGGGTGACAACCTTCTGGCGATGCTTGACGTATTCTTCCAGAACCCCTTTTAAGGATAAAACCTGGGGTTGGATGCCGTTGACCAGAGCAAGCATATTCAAATGAAATGTTTTTTGAAGATCAGTCAATTTGAAAAGCCGGTTAAGAATCTTTTGGGGCTGGGCATCATTTTTAAGGTCAATAGCAACCCTGGTTCCTTCCTTGTCTGATTCATCGCGTATATCTTTGATTCCCTGGATTCTCTTATCCCTGGCCAGTTCAGCAATTCTGGAAACCAAATTCGCCTTATTAGTCCCATAGGTTGTTTCAGTCACCAGAATCTGGAATTGACCGGTTTTCTTTTCAGTAATTTCTGCCTTAGCCCGGGAGACAATTGGTCCCTTGCCGGTGCTGTAGGCCTGAATCATTCCTGCCCGATCATATATCTCCCCGCCGGTTGGAAAATCGGGTCCTTTAACATACTTAAAAAGATCTTTGACCGTTGCATCTGAATGGTCAATTAGATAAATGGCTGCATCAACCAACTCAGAAAGATTATGGGGCGGGATATTGCTGGCCATACCAACGGCAATACCAAAAGTTCCGTTCAAAAGCAATTGAGGAAGCTTGGTTGGCAGAACGACTGGTTCCTGTCTTGTCCCGTCATAGTTATCAGTCCAATCAACAGTTTCCTTTTCAATATCAGAAAGCATTTCTTCGGCTACTTTAGCCATTTTGGCCTCGGTGTATCTTTGGGCAGCTGGACTGTCGCCGTCCATAGAGCCAAAATTACCCTGTCCATTAACTAAGGGGTAACGGAGGGAAAAATCCTGAGCCATCCTGGCCATGGCATCGTAAACAGCCACATCGCCATGGGGATGATACTTTCCAAGCGTCTCTCCAACAACCTGGGCTGATTTACGGTATTTAGCCGAACTGCTCAATCCCATTTTATGCATAGCATAAAGAATCCGGCGGTGAACCGGCTTCAACCCATCGCGGACATCCGGCAGAGCCCGGGCGATAATGACGCTCATAGCATAGTCTAAATAGGACTCCTTCATTTCCTCAGTAATGGAGCGTTTTTTAATATATCCAACCTCTGATTGCTTTTTATCAGGCATAATTTAACAAACAAAAAACAACTTAGGATAAAATCCTTTTTATCTTAAAAACTTGAAGGTAATCTGGCTGGTTGTATTCCTTCCGGCTTTTCCTTAATTATTTCTCTTTTGCCTTCAATTTGGTTTTCTTCTTTTAGAAATTCCTCTGATTCGTCTCCATTGAAAAGACCGCTAATACTGGCTTTGAGAGTTTCCATTAGGGTTGGAACATTTTCTTTTAATTCTTTGAGGGGTTCCTCTTTTTCAACAATAGTCGTCGGAAAAGATTGCTTAAGAGAAGCTACCCAGAAGGAGATAATGAAAAACATCGAGATAAAAACAGCCAGCCAAAGAATCTGGATACGGATATAACGAGGCTTTTTTTGAATTTTTTCAATAAAACTAATTAATGACATTAGAGTTTGAATAAGATAACTTCCATTTCCCTATTACTCAAATCCTTTTTTTTCAAAGTTAATTTATCAACCGGCTTGATTCCATTTGCTCCCATTTCCTTTAGGAATTCCTTTGGGTCATTGATATCAACCGTTAAACCGGGAATTTTGTAATGCATCGGAACGATGATGCCTGGTTCAATCTGATTGGCGATTTTAGCCGCCTGGGAACCGTTAATTGTGTAATTCCCGCCAACCGGAATTATTAAAATACCAACCTGACCAAGAGCTTCTAATTGATTATCACTTAATCTTTCCTGGCCAAAATCACCCATATGGCAAATCCGGATTCCATCCATTTCTATGCAGTAAATTGTGCTAGTTCCCCTTTCTTCGCCTTTTTTTCCATCATGAAAACTTGAAATACCATTGATGGTTATGCCCTTGGTTTCGTACTCACCCGGGCTGTTGATAATGAAGGGATCGCCACCAACGGCCTTAACATTGTTGTGGTCGAAATGATCATGAGAAACAGTGACAATATCAGCATTGCCCCGGGGCGGATTAAGCCCGACCTTTTTATCAAAAGGATCGGTGATAATAGTTAAATGGCCCCCTTGATTAGTAATCTTAAAACAAGAATGGCCATACCAGTTAATCGTCATATTGATTCTATTCTATCATGTTTTCTACCCCTTGCCAAGACGGAAATATTAGGATATACTTTTGAACATGACAGATAAAAATACAAGTAAAATGAAGGATTTGCTGGCTAAAGAGAAAGAATCCCTTTCTTTGCCCCAGACCGGCGAACTAATTGAAGGAATAGTAATCAAAATCAGCAAAAACGAGCTGATTGTTGATTTAGGCGTCATTGGAACAGGAATTGTCTACGGCGGGGAATTGAAAGAGAATAAACGAATTATCAAAGAATTAAAAATTGGCCAGAAAATATCAGCCATGGTCGTCAGTCCAGAAAATGAAGACGGCCATATTGAACTTTCCTTAAAAGAAGCTACTCTTAAAAAAACCTGGACTGATTTGAAGGATATAAGGGAGGAAAACAGGACTATTGCCGTTCGGATAACTGAAGCCAACCGGGGCGGCCTGGTTATTGAATTCTCCGGCATTATTGGTTTCCTGCCTGTTTCCCAACTTTCTCCCCAAAATTATCCCCGGGTAGAAGGCGGCGATAAGAACAAAATCCTAAAGCATCTTAATGGCTTTATTGGCAAAGAATTGCAGGTTAAAATTATTACCCTTGATAAGAAAAATGAAAAACTGATTGTTTCGGAAAAAGCTGCCCAGGAAAAAGAATTAAAACAAAATCTGGAAAAACACAAGGAAGGAGAAGTTGTTGAGGGTGTTGTTACCGCCCTGACCGATTTTGGCGCTTTCATCAGGTTTGACGAAAATCTGGAAGGACTGGCTCATATTTCTGAACTTGACTGGCAGATAATTGATCACCCTAATCAGGTCCTTTCCGAAAACGAAAAAGTTAAATGCCAGATTATTGGTATTAACGATGGTCAAATTACTCTTTCTCTCAAAGCCCTGAAGGATGATCCTTGGCAGGGCATTGAAAAAAAATATCAGGCCGGCCAGACAGTTGAAGGCAAGGTGACTAAAATATCTTCTTCCGGCGCCTTTATTGAAGTCTGCAAAGGTATTCATGGCCTGGTTCATCCAACTGAGTTCTCCGAACAGGAAAACATCCTTGAACTTGGCCAGTTGCATGAATTCAAGATTCTGTCCTTTTCACCAGAGAAACATAAGATGGCTCTGGCATTAAAAGATTCTCAATAATGAAATACTTACTCAAAAATCTATTGATTGCTTTTTTGGCATTTCTGACTATTGCCGGGCTTTTTGCTTTGCTTAATGAATCAGGTCAAAAACCGGAAGAAATCTCTTTGAGTCAATTGGTTGAACGGATTAACAATGAAGAAGTTTCAACTATTGTTATCCGGGGCGACAAACTTGAAATTGAATTAAAAGACGGCGCCAAAGAAGAAGCGACCAAGGAAAAAGAGGCTTCTTTGACTGAATCTTTAAAAAACTACGGCCTTAACCAGGAAAAATTAAAACTGGTCAATCTGGAAATTAAGGGAGAAAGCGGCCTTTTCTTCTGGGCTGGAGCAGTTCTTCCTTTCCTTCTCCCCTTGCTCATTATCGGTTTCTTTTTCTGGTTTATGTTCCGCGGCGCCCAAAGAGGACAAATGCAGGCTTTTAGCTTTGGCCGTTCCAAAGCCCGTCTAGTTGACCCGAAGGATAAGAAAAACCGGGTTACTTTCAAAGATGTTGCCGGTTTAAAAGAAGCTAAGCAGGAATTATATGAAATTGTTGATTTTTTGAAAAATCCAAAGAAATTTATTAATCTCGGAGCTAAAATTCCGAAAGGAGTTCTTTTGGTTGGCGCTCCCGGAACCGGAAAAACTCTTCTTGCCCGGGCAGTCGCCTCTGAAGCTAATGTTCCTTTCTTCTCTGTTTCTGGCTCAGAATTTGTTGAAATGTTTGTCGGGGTTGGTTCAAGTCGGGTCCGGGACCTATTCCAAACCGCTAAAAAACATGCTCCGGCATTAATCTTTATTGACGAACTTGATGCCATTGGGAGACAAAGAGGAGCCGGTCTTGGCGGCGGCCATGATGAAAGAGAACAAACCTTAAATCAGATTCTGGTTGAAATGGATGGCTTTGACCCCAATACCGGCATTATATTAATCTCTGCGACTAACCGACCGGATGTTCTAGACCCGGCCCTTCTTCGTCCCGGCCGATTTGATCGAAGAGTTGTCCTTGATTTGCCTGACCTAAAAGACCGGAGAGAAATCTTAAAAATCCATGCCAGAAACAAACCCCTTGAAGAGAAAGTTGAATTAAAAGAAATTGCCGAAAGAACGCCTGGATTTTCCGGCGCTGACCTGGCTAATATTGTCAACGAGGCCGCTATTCTGACTGCCAGAAGAAACAAGAAAAAAATTAGTCAGGATGAACTGCGAGAATCAATTGAAAAAGTCATCCTTGGGCCGGAAAGAAAAAGCCATGTCCTTTCTGAAAAAGAAAAAGAAATTACCGCTTACCATGAAGCTGGTCATGCTTTGACTGCTGCTTCTTTACCTAATACTGACCCAATCCAAAAGGTTTCAATCATTCCCCGCGGTCCGGCTGCCGGCTACACTTTAAAACTTCCGATTAGAGACAGGCATCTTCATACTCGTTCCGAATACATTGACGAACTAACCGTTCTTTTAGGCGGCTATGTCTCAGAAAAAATTGTTTTCAATGAATTAACTACCGGCGCTTCAAGTGATCTGCAAAAAGCAACTGATTTAGCCAGAAAGTTAGTAACTAAATATGGCATGAGTGAAAAAATGGGGCCAAGGACTTTTGGCGGAAAAGATGAAATGGTTTTTCTTGGCAGAGAAATCGCTACAGAAAAAGATTATTCCGAAGAAGCTGCTGCTCAAATTGATAAGGAAGTTGCTAAATTCATTGACGACGCTTTTAATACTGCTAAGAAGATTATATCTGAAAAAAGAAAGAAATTAGACCAAATCGCCGAACAATTAATTAAAAAAGAAACTATTGAGAGAAAAGAATTTGAACGCTTGATGAAAAGGAAGGTTTAAGGTATATTATTTTCAAGGACGCGTAGCTCAATGGCAGAGCTCTTAGCTTATATCTAAGTGGTTCCAGGTTCGAATCCTGGCGCGTCCACAGACAAGGGTGGTTGGCGCAGTTGGTTTAGAGCGCCCCGCAGTACTGCGGGGAGGTCATGGGTTCAAAATGCATCATTTCTACATTCTACAATCACAAAAGAATAACTCTTACTACTATGGGAGCACAAACAATCTGCGTAGACGACTAGGAGAACATAATATTGGTAAAACGATAGCTACCCGCTACAAGAGACCTTGGAAACTAATATATTCTGAAGAATACAAAACACTAAGCGAAGCAAGAAAAAGAGAATACCAGGTTAAATCAAAAAGAAGAAGGAGTTATGTTAGGTGGTTAGTTGACAAAAACTCGGGCTCATAGCTCAGTGGTAGAGTGCGTCGTTGACATCGACGAGGTCGTAGGTTCAATCCCTACTGAGCCCACCAAATGCTCATTCTGGGGTGTTTTTTATTCCTCCAACCTTGATTTTTAGCCAAAATCCTGCTATTCTATATTTATTGGGCCAGTAGCTCAGTGGTAGAGCACCTGTTTTGCAATCAGGAGGCCAAGGGTTCAATTCCCTTCTGGTCCACATGAGAATAAAGATTATTTACCAGGACCAAGATGTTCTTGTTATAGAAAAACCAGCCGGATTAACTGTTCATCCGATTAAATCAGAACAGGAAGATACTTTAGTTAACCAATTGATTAACCAATTTCCTGAGATTAAAAATGTTGGCGAGGATAAATTAAGACCTGGTATTGTCCATCGCTTGGATAAAGATACTTCCGGCCTGATGATTATTGCCAGGAATAATTCTTCTTTTGACTTCTTAAAAGAACAATTTCAGGAAAGAAAGGTTGTTAAAAAATATTTGGCATTGGTTTTTGGAAAAATTAAGGATAAAAAAGGAACAATTACCAAATCAATTAGTTTTTCTAAAAAAGACAGAAAAAAAAGAAGTCCCCTCTTGGATGAAAAATCAAAAAAGGCCTGGACAGAATATTCTGTTTTGAAATATTTCAAGAATTTTACTCTTTTAGAGGTTGGAATCAAAACCGGCCGGACCCATCAAATTAGAGTCCATTTGGCTTCAATTGGCCATCCAATTGCCGGAGACAGCCAATACAAATTCAAAAGACAAATCCCTCCATCTAATTTAAAAAGGCAATTTCTTCACGCTACTGCCTTGAAAATTAAATTACCAAGTGGTAAGATGATGGAGTTTAATTCAGAACTTCCTGATGATTTAAAGGAAATTATTAAAACCTTATCATGAATAAATTAGAGAAATTTAATAAAAAACAGGAAAAAGAAATTGATCAGATCAGACCGGGTTATACTGTCCGGGTTCATCAGAAAATTAAAGAAGGAGATAAGCAAAGAATTCAAATCTTTGAGGGTTTAGTTATTGCCCGAAAGCATGGCAAGGGAATTAGTTCAACTATTACAGTCAGAAAAATCAGCCAGGGAATCGGCGTTGAAAGAATTTTCCCTGTCCATGCCCCTTTTGTTGAAAAAATTGAAGTTGTTAAGAAACATAAAATACGAAGAGCTAAGTTATATTACATCAGAGAAAAATCAGCCAAAGAGGCAAGATTAAAGGAAATTAAGGAAAAACCTAAAACAACAAAAACTGAATCTAAGAAATAAACGGGCGAGTGCTGGAACTCGGTAGACAGGTATGCTTGAGGAGCATATGAGCGTTAGCTCGTGGGGGTTCAAGTCCCCCCTCGCCCACATTGAGTTCGCCCGGTCATTCGACCGGGCGCCCCGTCGGATGACAGGGCGAGTCCCGCCCTGGGCACAAGTTTTGACAGGACGCTTTGTAAAATATATAATTAGGATAATGCCAAAGAAAAAAGAAAATCAACCAATCACTTATCAAGAAATTGAAAAGTTGTTAAATCAACAAACAACGGTTATTTTGGGCGCAGTAGATGAAAGGATAGGAAGACTGGACGAGAGGATAGGAAGAATGGATGAAAGGATAGGAAGACTGGACGAGAGGATAACAAAAATGGAGATACGAATTGATAAGAAGATGGAAAAGATGGAAGAAAGAATTAATAAAAAGATTGACCGATTAGCTACAACTTTAGATAAATTTTTAAAGCGCCTAACAGACATCGAAGATGAGTTTAAAATAATGAAAGCCGACCTTAACCGGCTCAAAAAAATAGTCAGCAATAAATTAGGAATAGATATACTTTAACTCATTATTAAAATCACGCTATTTCAAAGAGCGCCGTTTGGCGCTCTTTAGGTTAATCCTCGTTTTCATAGTTACGATTAGGGCCGAGACTAATCAGACTGACAACTAAGGTTTTTGGGAAATCATAATTATTCTCTTGGATTCAAAGTCGAATTTAGAACCATTAAAACTGCCATAAAGTTCTATTGGCTCGAATCCAGCCATTCTTAGAACTCGGGCTAAGTCCGCAGGAGAATACAGTTTTACGCTTGTCTCACTTGCCCATTCCTCTATCTGCGCTTCTTTATCTTGATAAATACATTCGACATCGACAGTGCTATTCCAAAAATCAAAGCGTCTCCTTTCAAGAAGTCTTTTAGTCCGATCCGAAGATTCACCCCAAGAATATTTCTGGAATTTCCTGGCCACATAGAAAGGACTCATTGTATCAATCAGGAATTTAGCACTGGGTTTAAGGGCGGTGAAAAGAGATTTTAGAGCAATAATATCATTTTCTTCTCCTAAACAGCCCAAGCCAGCGGTAAAGATATTAATTGCGTAGTCAGCTTGAATTTCTGATGGAGTTTCTCTGAAGTCAGCATGAACAAAATCCAACTTTACTTTCTTTTGTTTTGCTTCTTGCCTTGCCCCTTCAAGATACTCTTTACAGAAATCAAGCAGAGTCACCTCGAATCCCTCCTTAGCCAAAGGAATCGCATGTCTGCCCCAACCACCACACCAGTCTAAAATGTGGCTACCTGGTTCTGGTTTTAAGAGATCTAGAATACCGTCTATCTCTTTTTTGGTTCTTTCTGAATCAAGATGACCCATGGCTTTATAGGACTTGCCATAAAAGTCTCTCTCTCCGCCAAAGAATGAATAGATCCAATCTGTTTTTTCTGAATTTGTCATTTCAATCTCCTTTCACGTTTTGTGGTTAATTATCTCTTTCGGCCAATAATCATTATATGCAGACTAGTGGCAAAGACCGCCGGATGAACACAAAGAGCATAATGACATTCCAACCAGTTTCTCCATCGCTTCGGGGAATGTCTGGCCATCTTATTAATCTCTTTTGGAAAAAGAGATGATAGCCCTTCTAAGCCAACCCTTTCTAAAATCTCTATCTCTTTATCAGCAAATAATTCTTCTAATTCTTCTGGTAAAAAGAAATGATGAAAAGAGCTCCCGCTCCACATATCATCATCTCCCTTCCCCCATATTTCTTTGAAAGGTCCGGTCATCTCAACTTCTTCTGGCCAGCATCTCAATATTTTTGCAATTACTGCTAATCTTCCTATTACTGAAATACATATCGGAGCACCTCTCTTAACTACCCTGAAAAGTTCAGAAACTGCCTTCTTTCGGTTATCCTTTTCGTAGACATGGCCAAGCGCTCCACCCAAACAGATAACTCCATCAAAGCAATCATCATTAAATTGAGACAAATCAGTAATAGAGCCCTCAACAACCAATTTTACCCTATCCTTTACACCAGCCCTAATTATGCGCTGTTCAGCGAAACTAAGTAATTCTGGCGTCAAATCGAAAAGGATAATCTCGTTTCCTCGCTTTGCCAATTCAATAGTATACCGACCAGGGCCACCGCCCGCATCCAAAATTAATCCAATTCTTGGAAGATACCGGTATAGAAAATGCAGGGTGGTTTCAAATTCCAATCGATGAAAAGGATCTTTAGTTAATCTCCTCCATTCTTTCAAAACATCCTTGCGGTAAAAATCTTTGGCTTTTTTTTCCATTTCAACCTCCTTTAATTTTTAAGGTTCTAGTTACCCAGATAAAACTAAAAATCTCGGCCTTTATCTGGCCGAGAAGGTCATTCTACAAAAGGAGGTTAATTAGGTTTTCAAAGATAATTTGTCTACAAATAACCACCTTGGCCAGATAAGATTCCGGATAACTCCGGTATTAGAAACAGTAAAGATACCTGTCATTTGGCGGGCCAAAAGTGGATATTTTTGATTGTGATTTATACAATTCATATTGTGAGCGTTAATATAATATAAGTTGATAATCCTGTCAAGTTTTAATCTCTTCCCCTATTCTGAAAACATCCCCTGCGCCGAGAGTGATAATGAGAGTGTTTTTGTCTACTTCTTTTTTAAGATATTTTTTAATCTCTGAAAAACTCTTAATATAGGTAGCGTTTTTTGTTTTTTTAACTAAATCTCTGGCATGAATGGTTTTATCCTTTTTTTCCCTGGCAGCGTAAATGTCGGTCATAATAACTTCATCAGCGTCATTAAAACTCTCGGAAAACTCTTTTAAAAAAAACTTTGTTCGAGAATAAAGATGTGGCTGGAAAACAACAACAATTTTCTTTTTAGGGAAACTTTCCCTGGTGGCTTTTAGGGTGGCTTTAACTTCAGTTGGATGATGAGCATAATCATCATAAATTAAAGCGCCTTTTTTTGTTTTTCCTTTATATTCAAATCTTCTCCAAGTGCCGGAAAAATTCTTTAAGGCTTTTTCTGCCTGGCCTTTTTTAATACCAATTAACCTAACGACTGATATTGCAGCTTTAGCGTTCAAAATATTATGCTTCCCCAGAACTTTTAATTGTACTTCTTTTTCTTTGGCGTAATCAATAATTTCAGCTCTTGGTTTTGAAAGTTTTAGGACCTGTTTAATATTTTTATCTTCAGGATTCGTAACAATGTGTCCGTTTTGAGGAACTTTTTCAATTAATTGGCCAAAGGCCTTTCTGATGTTTTTAATGTTTTTGTAATAATCCAAGTGGTCGTTATCAATATTGGTAATAACTAGAATGTCAGGAGAAAGATTAAGAAATGACTTTTTGTATTCACAGGCCTCAACAACAAAATATTTGCTTTTGCCCATAATAAAATTATCTTTTTGCTTTTTCAGAAAACTGCCAATAACAACAGTCGGGCTTTTCTTGGCGGAAATTAGTATTTCTGAAATCATGGCAGTGGTAGTTGTTTTTCCATGGGTACCTGAAACAGCAATGGTTTCTTTTTCTTTTGAAATCAAACCCAGGGCTTCAGGATAGGAATAAATTGGAATATTTAATTTCCTGGCTTTTAATAGTTCTGGGTTGTTCTTTTCCACCACCGGAGAATAAATAACTAAATCAGTTTTTTTATCTAAATTGGATTTCCTGTGGCCAATAAAAACCCTGCCGCCAAGAGATTTAATCCTTTTGGCTGCCTTATTTAAAGAAATATCTGAACCAGATACTTCCTTTTTTAACAAAAGCATCATTTTAGCTAAGGCAGAAACACCAATTCCGCCAATGCCAATAAAATGAATTTTACTTGTATTCTCGAACATATTTATTAAATTGTTCCCCTCGGTCATACTCATTCTTGAAAACACCGAAGCTGGCTGTTCCCGGAGAAAGTAAAACAATATCTCCTTTTTGAGAAAAACCTTTTGCTTTTTTAACCGCTTTCTTCATATTGCTTGCTAATTCAAAAGGATAATTCTTTAAATCTTTAACCATTTGTTCTGTTCCTTTTCCTTTGATTAAAATCAAAGATTTAACTCTTTTTTTAATTTCTTTAATCATTTCTTTGAAATCAAGGTTTTTATCACTGCCGCCGGCAATCAGGATAATATTCTCTTTTTGAAAAGATTTTAAGGCAGCAATAACTGCCTCGGGCGAAGAAGCATTGGTATCATTGTAATAGGAAACATTGTTAATTTTTTTAATAAATTCTAATCGGCCGGGAATACCCTTGAATTCCTTAACTGCTTTCTTAATTAAAGATTTCTTCATTCTTAAAACTTCCAATACCTTTATCCCTAAAGCCAGGTTATCTTTGTTATGCTGGCCAATTAATTCTGTTTTCCAGTTTTTTGGGAAAGGGTTTTTCTTAATAACCTGACTTTTAATTTTCCCCCTAAATCTTTTTTTAATTTCCTTTTCAGATTGTTGGCTTAAAATTAAATAATTCTCTTTATTCTGGTATTTGAAAATATTGGCCTTGTCATTGAAATATTGATTCATATTTCCCTTATAATAGTTCATGTGGTCAGGAAGGAAATTACTAAAGACAGAAATATCAGGAGATATTTTTGAATCGCCAAATCCCTGAAGCTGCCAGGAATCAAGCTCTAAAACAACAATATCATTTTCTTTCACTTTCCTAATTAAAGGCAGAGTTGCCAGGCCCCTGACATTTCCTCCTAAAAAAACTCTTTGATTGTTGTTTTTCAAAGCTTGGTAAATGAAATGGGTAATGGTTGATTTTCCCCGGGTACCGGTAATGCCAATAATTCTTGCCTTTGACAATTTAGCAAATAAGGAAGCATCCATTTCTATTGGGATTTTGTTCTTTTTGGCTTCCTTGATATATGGAGAATCAAGAGGAACATCGGCGGCTCTAACAACCATATCTCTGTTTCTGAAATCAGCTAACCGATGCTTTTCCAAAACATATTTTATCCCCTTAAACTTTTTTAGCCTATTTAAAGAAGAGCGAAGTTCTTTTTCGCTCTTTAAGTCGGTAATAATAAGTTTTGCTCCGTTCTCAGCCAGGAATTTGGCCAGATTGACTCCTCTTCCCAGAATCCCTAATCCCATTAGAGTAATCTTTTTGCCTTTGAAATATTTTATATAATCCATCTCTAGAATCTATCACGGAGCAACTATTGTGTCAAAACAAAATCAAGCCAGGGCTTTGGTCATAATTGGTTCTTTTCTCCTTAAAAATCCAATAATAAAGGCGGCTAGAGCGGCAAAAAGAAAGACCCATTGGATAGCAAAAAAGAATGAGACAATAATGATTGTTATCACCATCAGGGTTTTGCCGAAATTAACTGCCATTTCCCTAAGGACCGTAAATTCGTCAACATAATGTCCCTGGTCAGCCATAATTTCGTAATTAAGGGCGTCAAAGGGCGTATTTAGCAAAATACTTGAAACGCTGTGATAGGCGCCAACAATGAAAATCTGGAAAGCCGTCGCGATAAAAGCCTTAATAATCCAGCCGATTGAATACAAAACACTCCCCCATTTCAAAACTTTTTCCTTGGGTGTTTCCAAATCAATATATCTCCCTAAAAAAAGCTGTAAAACGACTGTGACGGCAATAATCAAAGTAGCGATAAACCCAACCTGGAAATAGTTTCCTTTCAGGAGTTGGTAAATGAAAATGGGCCAGACTAATAGGCCAACAACACTTTCCGCCCCAAAAGCAATAAAAACTATAATCATCTTTCTTTTTTCTTTTGAAAGAAATTCCTGCCAGGTTCTTTTTAAACTCCAGGAAAAATTTTCTTTTGTCCGGGGAATAGTCAGATAAGGAATTCCTGATATGAGATAAAGAAAAATTGAGACAACAAACAGAACATCAAAACCAAAGCGGGTAATAATGAAGCCGGAGATGAGAGGGATGAAAACACCAGCTCCTAAGCGGGTTGCTTCAAAAATACTCACCTGTCGACAACGATTCTTTTTATCGGTAAACTTGGCAAAATCAACATGATAGGGCAGCCAGTAAGTCATCCGATAGAAAAGAAGGGTGATAAGAATCAGGGGAATAATATATTTCCAATTACTTTGGTCGATAAAATAGAAAAAGACGTAATAGAGAGCGCCTAAAAAGACGCTTGTCTGAAGCGCTTTTTTAAAGCCGTATCTATTCAAAAACTTTGCTCCAATTGCGACAATCAAGCCGTAGGAAATGAAGCCGATTCCGTAGAAAATGAAGGTCATTTGAATATTATTGCCAAAGAGTTCAAAAAGAAAAATCGGCATAAATAATCCTAAAAGACCCATTGAAATTAAAGCGATTGTTCTGCCAGTATACAAAGAAACAAACCCATGCGATAAAGGTTTGTCAAAATACTTCTTGTTAAATGAGAAAAGCATACTCTAATTATATCTTATTTCAAGAAATTAAAGAACTGGAATTTTTCCACAATTTATGATAGGGTGAAATTTAATTGGGCGGTTGGCGCAGTTGGTTAGCGCGTCTCGTTTACACCGAGAAGGCCGTAGGTTCGACTCCTACACCGCCCACCAGGAGAGGAAAAACATGAAAAAACAAAAAATTATCAAACAAGTAACTGACAAATTTATTAGTCAGTTAAGAATTACCAAACGAAAAACAAAAAGACCAATTGTTATTGCTCTGATTGGATTAATCGGCTCTGGAAAACTTATCGTTTCTGGAGAACTAACTAAACAGATTAACGCAACTGTTATTGTCGCTGATGCGATTCGAGTCGCTTTGAGGAAACAAAAACAGGGCTACGAGCAAATCGGAAGCGTTTCTGAAAAAGTCGCCCTGCATGTGCTTAAAAAGGAAGGTAATGTAATTCTATGTTCGGATTTCGTTGATTCGCAGAAAAGAAAAAAACTGGAAGAAAAAGCCAAAAAATTCCAGGCAAAAGTTTTCTATATCCGGACTATCGCTGACAGAGATGTAATGATAGAACGACTGGTAAAAACAAAGTATAACCCTAGCCGTGATTTGTTTAAAGACAATACTATCGCAGTCCGGGAAATGTGGCGAAGAACGCCTCATCATTACCGATGGGAAAATAAACAAGGCGGCAGATTTATTTTACGGAAACTCCGTATTCCCCTTTTGGCAGAAATAGATACTGGTAATGATTGGAAAAAACAAGTTAAAAAAGTTGCCCAAAAAATTAAAAAAATATAAAAGGAGAGGTGCTTGAGTGGATGAAAAGGACAGTTTCGAAAACTGTTGTACAGCAATGTACCGTGGGTTCGAATCCCACCCTCTCCGCATAATTAAAATCAGAAATAAAGCTCTTTAACAAAATGTTTTTAAAGGGAAAAGGTTTTAACATAAATAATCAACTTGCTTGACAAGGAGGAGAAAATGAAAATACTATTAGTGTACCCTGGGTATCCAGATACCTTTTGGAGTTTTAAGCACGCCTTGAAGTTCATATCAAAAAAGGCGGCTTATCCTCCGCTCGGCTTATTAACAGTCGCCGCTATGCTGCCTGAGGAATGGAACAAAAGGCTGATTGATGTCAATGTTACTAATATAAAGGGCGAAGATATTGAATGGGCAGACATGATTTTCATTAGTGCTATGCTGGTGCAAAAAAACAGCGCCCAAGAAATTATCAACAGATGCAAAGCGCTTGGAAAAACAGTTGTTGCCGGCGGTCCTGCTTTCACAACTAGTTGTGAAAAGTTTAAGGGAGTTGATCACTTTGTTCTGAATGAGGCTGAAGTTACTTTGCCTTTGTTTCTTAAAGATTTGGAAAGAGGAACTCTAAAGGAGATTTACACTTCTACCCAAAAACCGGATATAACAAAAACTCCTGTTCCGCTTTGGTCTTTGATTAACTTTAAGGATTACGCAACGATGGCAGTACAGTACTCAAGAGGATGTCCGTTTGATTGTGATTTCTGCGACATAACTAAAATGTATGGTCGAGTATCCAGAACAAAAGAGCCGGGACAAATAATAGCCGAAGTCCAGTCACTTTACGACGCCGGTTGGAAAAGATCGATATTTTTCGTTGATGATAATTTCATTGGCAACAAAAAGAAAGTAAAAGAAATGTTGCCTCGACTGATCGACTGTCAACAAAAACACAAATGTCCATCTCCACTATTTACCGAAACAACTGTAGGCTTAGCCGCAGACGAAGATTTAATGCGGCTGATGAGTGCGGCTAATTTTAGCGAAGTGTTTGTAGGTATCGAATCCCCAAACGAAGCTAGCCTCAAGGGGTGCGGCAAAATACAAAATACTGGAATTGACTTAAAAGATGCCATTAGAATCATTCAGGAACATGGCCTGCAGGTAATGGGTGGTTTTATTGTCGGATTTGACCAAGATGACAGGAATATATTTGAATCAGTTACTGATTTCATTCAAAGCACCGGAATCGTAACTGCGATGGTGGGAATGCTGGATGCTTTACCCCAGACCCGATTGTGGCAACGACTACAAGTCGAAGGCAGGCTTACCAATGATACCACTGGTGAAAACACTGACGGCTGCCTGAACTTTATCCCGAAAATGGGGAAGAGTGTACTGGTTAAGGGGTATAAGGAGATGATTGCCGAATTGTATTCGCCGAAAGCTTATTATGAGCGAATAAACACGTTTTTCAAAAGCTATAAGTCGACAGCGAGAAAAAGGATTTCCAGAAATGAAATACAGGCATTTTTTAAAAGCGTCTGGCTAATTGGGATATTTTCCAGGTCAAGTCCATATTTCTGGAAGCTCTTATTAAAAACCTCTTTCACAAAACCTAAATTGCTCCACAAAGCAATCGAAATGGCTATCTTTGGGTGGCACTTCAGAAAAATCGCTGAAAAGATTAGTTCAGACTAAACTACATGTGAGATGGGGTTTACGAATTCCATCTCACCATTTTTCTAAAAACATTCTGTTATAAAGGATAATATGTCTAATATTTTAAACCAAAACCCAATCTTCTTTATTTTCCTGGCCGGATTGGCAATTCTTGTTATCTGGAATATTTTTCTTCATTTCCGGCTGATACAAATAAGGAAAAAACTTAAAATCTTTTTCAATGGCAAGAAAGCAACAGACTTAGAAGGAGTTTTATTCGAAGAAATTAGAAGATTAAAAAAAGCAGAAGGTAATATTAAAGATATTTTTAAATTATCAGAATATCTGGAAAAAATGGCTTCAAAGAGCATTCAGCGGGTTGGCGTTATCCGGTTTAATCCTTTTAAGGAAACCGGCGGAGACCAAAGCTTTTGCATTGCCCTCCTTGATTCAAATAATAATGGTTTGGTTATTTCCAGTTTATTCACCCGCCAGGGAACAAGAATTTATGCTAAACCGATTAAAAAAGGAAAGTCCCAGTATCAATTATCTAAAGAAGAATTAGAAGCGATTAAAAAAGCAGGAAAACGAATCTAATCTTAAAAGGGAAGAATTAAAAAATCCGGAGTTTTCCGGTTTTTTGTTTGTCTATTTTAATTTACAAGCTATTTATAATCTCTCTGTATATTTTTTCTTCTTCTCCAGAAATTGCTTTTTGTTTTTGTAAAAATAAAAAGTAATCCCTAAAAATATCTCCCTGCTGTTCTATATTATAATCATCCAATTCATTGCCACTTTCTATTTCATAGGCATAAACATCTAGCCCCCTTATCTTCTTATCAATTAACCATAACTTAACTGCTTTCCAAGTCATAATAAGTTGCCCCTGGTTTTGATATTGATAAACATGTCCAACCTCATGAACTAACCAGGCCCTGTCCTCAATATCCATTACAGAGAAATCATGGACATCTAAATTTTTAGGGAAATATATGTTTCCATTCGGAGCAATCGCAGTATAATCATTTTGGATAAAATTTGGAAAAAACTTCCTGTTATAAATTTTAATATCTCCGTATTCTATCTCATCAGAAAAGACTTCTTTTAAAAAACTGATTTCGTCTTTATTTAAATTCCTTCCTCCTGGTAAATCTATATAATAATACATTTGGAACAACAAAAATAATCCTAGAATGAACAATAGAATTTTTTTAGACATATTTTTCTTACAAAGGTGGTGTCTGCAAGGCGTACCCTTGTAACCTTGTATAGACCTTATAGTTTCTGTATAACAATTTTTACTTTAACCTGCTTTTTTCTCAATATCGAATAATCTAAATTTTCTAAATTAATTTTGCCATTTTTAGTTTTGGCAAAAGTTATGTGAGGTCTAAATCTATCTCCAATTCCGCTTAAAATTTTATAATTCTTTAATCTTGTGATTAATTCGTTTTGGATTTTAACTAATTGTCTATTTTTCAACACAGACAGTTCAATCCAATGACCCTCTGAATGAGATGGCAATAATGTGATTCCAGAAAAATCAATATTTATATCAAGCTCTAAACTATCTGAAATCTTACCTAATTCATTTTTCGTTAACTCGGATTGAGATTCAAATTTAATAATGGTAATATGCGGAATAGAATTTTCCTCTAAACCGAATTCAAGATCCAAATTATCCTTTATCTTATTATAAAAATCTTTGATTTGATTACCTGTTTCTTTATTAAAGGTTAATGCAATACTATAAATCATATTATTTTTCAACTTAGTTACTATTGAGCGATCCGGAAGACCTAAACTTTTTCCCATCTATCATTGTTTATAATAACGACTTCATCATCTTTTACTGCGACGATGCGTAGGTCTTTGTTCTTAAGAATTTGATCACACACAGCAGCATATTTCTCCCTTCCATAATGAGGCAGCATGTAGAAGTTAACAATGTTTAATCCAGAAAAATCAGTCAGATCGGGGACATATATATGCATGTGATCCATCGGTTTGATAAAATCTATGCTTGGACATAAAACAACAGATCCAGCACTTGATCCGATATAGATGAGGCCCTCATCTAAAAGCTGACGGATAATAGTGTTAAAACCAGACGTTTTCATCTTGAGTAATAGATAGTGAGCACAACCACCTGAAAAGAACAATATCTCAAACTTTTTTAATACATTATATAATTCATCTCCTAAATAATCCTTTATATCAACATCATGGATCTCAAGGCCTTTGCTTAATAATGCTTGTCTATCATTCTCAACAAAGGATTTGTTGTCATAAATATCAGCAGCAGTTGCAATGAATGCAACTTTTTTCTTGTCCCTGAAGTCAATTTTATCTATTGACTTAGAAGTTAATGATGTCAGATATAATAACATGATAATTGCTACTTCTATATAAAAATCGGGCTGCCAGCTGATAAATAAAATACTTTAATAGACAGGGGATAGTAGGCGTTTCTATCCCCATTAATTTTCTGGTTGACCTTTTTTGTTCTTTACAATGCAGTCGATAATGACTGCAATGACAATAAAAATAATTGTTGGGATTGCTATTAAAATAATTAATAGACGATCCGAATTTAACACAAAAGATGCAATGCAAACATAAATAATCATTATCAAGCAAAAGATATGCATAATCTCCCCCTTCACGCCTATTAAAATATTTTGTTTAAGAACTAAATTTCACATAACAAGTTCTAGACGAACTCATTACCCATATCTCCAATTATACCACCCGGTTTTTAGATCTGACAAGGAGAAACCCTGCTTTTTGCCTAAAGCATTGAGTTTATGCCAGTATTAAGATATAATGAGGAACATATTTCCATGCCCAAGAAAGAATTAAAAAAGAATATTGGCGAAATCAGACCACCCGTCGTGGTTATTTTAGGCCATGTTGATCATGGAAAAACAAGTATTCTTGATTACATCAGAAAAAGCCAGGTAGCTGAAAAAGAAACCGGCGGCATTACCCAGCATATCGGCGCTTATCAAATAGAGCATGCTGGCAAGAAAATAACCTTTATTGACACCCCTGGTCATGAGGCCTTTTCTGCTATGCGTTCGAGAGGAGCCAAAGTAGCTGATATTGCTATCCTGGTTGTTGCAGCTGAAGAAGGATTAAAACCCCAGACTAAAGAAGCCATCGCCCATATTAAAAAGACCGGTATTCCAATGATTGTTGCGATAAACAAGGTTGATAAAAAAGAAGCCCAACCGGATAAAGTTAAAAGAGAATTATCAGAAAATGATGTTTTGGTTGAATCACTCAATGGTCAAATTCCTTCGGTTAATGTCTCAGCTAAAACCGGTCAAGGCATCGACGATCTTTTGGAAATGATTAATCTGGTCTCTGAAATGGAAGAGTTAAAAGGCCAGCCAGACCAAAGAGCATTAGGGGTCATAATTGAATCGCGTCAGGACAACAAAAGAGGAGCAACGGCGACCCTTTTAGTCAAAGATGGGACCTTGGATAACAAGGATATTATTGGAACTGATTCTTCAATGGGAAAAATTAAAACCATGGAAAATTTTCAGATGAAGATAGTTAAAGAAGCCCCTCCTTCAACTCCGGTTATTATCACTGGTCTAAATCAGGTTCCCCAGGTTGGAGAAAAATTCTACGCCTTTGAAAGCATGGAGCAAGCCCAGAAAAGAGTTGAAAGAAAAACTGCTAAAAGGGATGTTTTAGGCGGCGATTCGCGGGAAGTCCTTATGGTTGAACCGGATAAAAAGGTTTTGAATATTATTCTAAAAGCTGATGTTCAGGGCTCTTTGGAAGCAATCAAGGAATCTTTGAAAAGCATTCCTTCTGATGAAGTAGTTTTAAGAATTCTGAAAAGCGAAGTTGGCGAAGTAACAGAGAAAGATATTAAATTGGCTGAATCAGCCCGTGCTAAAATAGTTGGCTTTAGAATTAAAGCCAGTTCTTCAATAGAAAGATTGGCCGAACAGAAAAAAGTCAGAATTATGACTTTTGACATTATCTATGAACTTATCCAGGGAATCAGAGAACTGCTTTCTAAACTATTAAAACCGGAAATAGTTAAAAATTTCATGGGTCAGTTGAAAATTCTGGCAGTTTTCCGGACAGAAAAAGACCGCCAGATTGTTGGCGGCCGGGTAACCAAGGGAGTAATCAGAAAAGGACTCCCGGTTGATATTCTTCGAAATGGAGAAAAAATCAGCCAAGGAACAGTTGCCCAACTTCAGAAGAACAAAAAAGAGGCTGACGAGGTTAATAAGGACCAGGAAGCCGGTCTTTTGGTCAAAGGAACAACCAGTATTGAAAAAGGAGATACTTTGGAATTTTACGAGGAGGAAAGGAAAAAAAGAGAATTGTGACATCCTTAAGGATTGAAAAAGTTAATCAACTTCTTCGTCATGAAATCAGCCAATTACTTTTAAAAGAAGTTGATTTTAGTAATGTTTTGGTCACGATTACTAACGTTGATACTTCGCCTGATTTAAGACAGGCGAAAATTAAAATTACTCTCATGCCGACGGACAAGGGCGAAGAGGTAATGAAAATTATTCAAAGAAATATTTTTGACCTTCAGCAGGAATTGAATAAGAAACTCCATATGAAGCCGGTTCCTAAGATGATTTTTGAAATCGATAAGGTTGAAGTCAAAGCCCAGGAATTAGAAGAAGTTTTAAGAAGGGTTGAAAAATAGGGAAAGTGTGGTAGAATATATTTAAGGTCTCGTGGCCGAGTGGTTAGGCAGCGGTCTGTCTCCCTACGGGAGATGTCCCGAAGGGACACAAAACATAATCATGTATTTTGTTTATATCTTAAGAAGTTTAAAAAACAATGATATTTATGTTGGCAGCACAGAAAATATTGTTAGACGATTTAACTTACATAACAAAGGTAAAGCAAAATCAACAAAAGCATATAGGCCATGGCAACTACTTGATAAAGAAGAATTTAATTCGCGCAGCGATGCGGTAAGACGTGAACGATTTTTGAAAACCGGCCAACAGAAAGAAATATTAAAAAGAAAATACGGCCAGGTGTCCGAGTAGTTTAGGAAACGGTCTGCAAAACCGTCTACAGGGGTGCAATTCCCCTCCTGGCCTCAAGAATGCCGCGGTGGCGGAATTGGCTTACGCGCAGAACTTAAAATTCTGTGGATTTTGTCCATGTGGGTTCGAGTCCCACCCGCGGCACAAAACAAAGAGACCCCGGATAACGGGGTCTCTTTAGGTTTCTAGAACCTCTACTTTAAGTGTCTTAACTCCGAATTCTTTAGCTTGGCTTCGAGATGAGAACCAGATGTCGACTTTATGGCTGTTTTTAAGAGCCATTCTGTCCTCAACTACGAAAATCTTATCTCCGTAAAGGTGAGGAAATCGGACTCTGGTACCAAATCTTAAGAAGTTACAAGCTACGACACCGTCACGAACATCTGTTCCTGAAGCGGTGATAAACGGAGTTGAGTCGGTCTGGTCAGGCGTAGAAGAATAAGCCGTAACAGTAACCCATCTCTGAGAAATTACTACTGGCGTATCCGGACTAGCTGACTGAACCAAGGCCTGGCCTTGGAGAGTGACCAACTTATCAAGAGACAACTCATTTTCCTCGGTTAAACTAACATCTCCTAAACCAAATTGCGAAAGAAAAAGGTTGGAAAGTAAGTTAACCAAGGCGAAAGAAGCTGAAACCTTGTGGCTTGTATACATAAGTTTTTAGAGAAATTAAAAAATCCCCTTTCGGGAATTTCCTATATACTATCATATACAAACCGATTTGTCAAGGTTTTTGGCCTATTCTGGGATTTAAGTGTTTTTGGCTGATTTAAGCCGTTTTTGGAGCGGGTAACGGGAGTCGAACCCGTGTTATCTGATTGGCAACCAGATGTAATAACCACTATACGATACCCGCTTGGTGCCGAGGGGCGGAGTCGAACCGCCGACTTTCTCTTTTTCAGAGAGACGCTCTACCCCTGAGCTACCTCGGCATATATTCAATTGTGTGGACCGTGCCGGATTCGAACCGGCGGCCTCATGCATGCCATGCATGCGCTCTAACCGACTGAGCTAACGGCCCCCGATAGTACCCTCGGCAGGATTCGAACCTGCGACCTACGCGTTAGGAGTGCGTTGCTCTATCCATCTGAGCTACGAGGGCAGGTCTATCCTACTTATCCAATATATCTTATTGACTTAACCGAGTCAATGGAATATACTGGATGAAAAGTAACTTAATTTAAAACTATGACCAAGTCACCCATTGTTGAAGTTATTAAAAAAATTAGTCCGGCGGTCGTCAGTATTACCATCAGCAAAAATCTGCCAAAAATCAGAAGAGATTTTGTTCAGCCGTTGGATGAATTTATGGATCCCCATGGACCACCAGTCATCCGTTACCGGAAAGAAGGACGTCAAAAAGTCAAACTTGGCGGAGGTAGCGGTTTTTTTGTTTCCTCAGAAGGCATTATCATAACTAACCGCCACGTTGTTATCTCTCCTGATGTTGATTACACAATCGTCACCACCGATGAAAAAGAACACCAGGCCGAGGTTCTGGCTCGCGATCCAGTTAATGATATTGCTATTCTTAAACTCAAAGATACCAAGGGAAAAAAATTCCCGATTTTAGAATTAGGCAATTCTGATAATATTGAATTGGGTCAGAGCGTTATTGCCATTGGCAACGCTCTAGGCACTTTTAGCAATACTGTTTCAACCGGAGTTGTTTCCGGTTTAAGTCGGTTTATCACCGCCCAGGATGGCCTTTCCGGCCATATTGCCCAGTTAAAGGGATTGGTTCAGACTGATGCCGCTATTAATCCAGGTAATTCCGGCGGTCCTTTGGTTGGTTTTGATGGAAAAGTCATTGCTATTAACACTGCTGTTGTTCATGGTGCTCAAAATATTGGCTTTGCTATTCCGATTAATAATACTAAGAAAGATTTAGATGATTTGAAAAAACACGGTCGGATTATTCAACCTTTTCTCGGTGTCAGATATATCATGATCAACAAAGCCCTTCAGGAAGAATTTGCCCAAAGATTCAATATTCGCCTGCCAGTTGATCATGGCGCTCTAATTATCCGCGAGCCCGGTTCGGGCGAATCGGCTGTTGTTCCCGGCAGCCCGGCTGCCAAGGCCAAACTAACCGAACATGATATCATTCTGGAGTTTAATAAAACTAAAATAACAGAGAAAAATCCTTTACAGGATTTGATTCATAAGGCCAAACCCGGTAATTTGATTGAAGTTAAAATCCTGAGAGCAGATAAAATTGGCGTAACGACAATAAAATTAGAAGAAAGAAGATAAAGAAAGGCTCTCTGCCTGAGAACAAAAACCCCTTCTTGGAGGAAGAGGGGTTTTTGTTTTAATGGTGAAATATTTTAACCAACTAAGAGTTGAAAGATGAAAAAAACTAGGGGAATAATCCACTGAAAAGCGAAAATAATGAAGAGGAGAAGAATAAATGTTCCATATCGCTCCAGAGCTATTCTAATATTATCCAGAGAGGCCGGAAGAAAAGCAAAAAGAAGTTTAGAGCCATCAAGCGGCGGAATCGGAATTAAATTAAAGACGGCTAAAAGAATGTTAATAAAAACAATAATGCTCAAAATCTGAAACAGTCCGGTTGAAGCCAGAATTCCTTCCGGCATAAAGCGAAGAACCAAGCCGAAGATAAGGGCGACCAAAAGATTAGCTGATGGTCCGGCAATCGCGACTTTGGCCGGACCGTACTTTTGGTCACGAAGATTATGGGGATTGTATGGAACCGGCTTGGCCCAGCCAAAGACAAAGGGGCTTCTGACAATGACTAAAAAAAGAGGGACGAGCAGAGACCCGAAAAAATCCAAATGTTTGATTGGATTTAATGTCAGCCGACCAAAATTTCTGGCGGTCGGATCGCCCAGATAAAGAGCCATCCAGCCATGAGCGAATTCATGAATAACAACTGACATAAGCAGAATTGCCAGTTGGAAGATTAAAGTAACAAAATCCATAAACTTGATAAATTAAAAATTAAATGCTAGAATAGGCAATTATGTCTAGGAGATGTTCAATCTGCGGCAAGAAATCAATGGTAGCGGTTATTCGAAAAAAGCTTCGTGGTCAGTATAACCCAACCGGTAAAAAAAGGAAATACCCCAATTTACAATGGGTTCGTCTTAGTGATGGTAAACGGGTTAAGGCCTGCACTAAATGCATTAAAACACTGAGCAAGGTCAAAAAACCGAAGGCCGAAAAAGAAACCAAGCCAAAAACAACCAAAAAGCGGGCTGTGGCCTAGCGGCTTAGGGCACACGCATGGGGTGCGTGGGATCGCTGGTTCGAATCCAGTCAGCCCGACAGGGATAAAAAAAACAACACCGGCTGGTGTTTTTTTTCGTAAATAAAGGCTTCACTGCCAAGAAGGGACATCTAAAAGAATTTCGCTCTTTCCTAGAAACAGAGCCCCGCCTTCTACCCCACGAGGCAGACGGACTAGAACTCAAAGTCTATAAATATAATCCGAAATCTTAAAGAAGTTCTTGAACAGCAAAGCCATTTTTCATTCTACCAAAAAGAAAGCCTATTTGTCAATATTGACAATTTTAAGGAATTATTTCTTTAGTCCTAAAATCCTTGTCAATTGCTTAATCAGGCCAAGGACTACTGCCGAAGCCATTAAACTATGTATCTTTTTGCCATTGTCGTCTCTTATTATCCATGGTTTCTCTGATCTTTTTACCTTTTTGTCTTTCTCATTCCACTGATAACTAAATTCAGGGGTAAGTTCATAGTCATCAACATATTTTTTGGCAAGGTTAACTGGAACTGAATTTCTTAAAAACACTTTTAGAACGCCGTGTAAATCAAAAACCCTGTCTATCAGTTGTCCGTCTGTGTCTAATCTCTTTCTAAAGGGTTTTAGTCCCAGGTTGTCGCCTTCTTTTCCGATCATTCTAGCCCCCTTACAATCCGGGTTATCGCAAATACAGTAGAACTCTTTCTTCTCTTCGTCATAGCCGACTTCTTTGGTTGGAAGAAATTTCAAACCACGGGGCACCTGGCAAACAGGGCAAACAACTCTTCCTTGCATTCTCGCTTCAATAACTGATTCTGGAGCATTAATAGCAACAAAAATATCCAAATCACTTCTGAAATTAATCAAATCTCTAAAAAATAGAGAATAGGAAATCTGATCTAATTCTCTCGGAAATCCATCAACAAAAAGAGTCTTCCCTGGTATTTTTTCTATCTCTCTCTTAATAAGGACTAAAGTAAATTCGGTTGGAATAAGAGCGTTCGTCTTCCTGCTTACCAGAGAATCTATTGCCTCTTCTAGAGAAATATATCCCCGATAATTATTCTTCAAATACTCTATTAATTCCTTTTTTCTGTTCTTGTCTAAAATGTCTTTGTGAGCCGCTCTGATTATATCCCCGACTGAAATATGGCCGATTTTGTCTTTTCCGAAAACTTCAACCATCATTTTAATATATGTCCCCTTACCTGAATTCTTTTTGCCCAAGAAATAGGCAATAAAACTATTCTTTTTAAAATAGTTTTTAAGCAGAGCAATTTCTTTCCCGGCTTTCTGGTTAAAATATTCTCGCCGACCTTCTGGAGTATTAAGGTCAAATTTCTTTTTAACTCCTCTTGTTTTTGTCTTAATAATTGGGAATTCGTTCTTTTGTTTTTTCATACTTCTCCCTTTAATTATATTTAACTTAACAGCCTATCATAAAAATATATCTTTGCCAAATCACTTTTCCGTTCCTATTTCAATCAAAAATCCGTCGGTTAAAACTTCGATGTCTCCATTTTTGTCTGTCCGGTAAATTGTTGTATTTTCCAAACGATCTAAAACATCCTGACTAGGATGCTTATATCGATTACCCTCGCCAACCGAGATAACCGCTATTTCCGGACTAACTGCTTGGAGAAAATTGTAACTAGCGGAAGTTTTGCTCCCATGATGAGGTACTTTCAAAATATCTGACTCTAAACTGTTAGACACCGAGTGTCTAACAAGTTGGCTTTCAATTTTCTTCTCTATGTCTCCGGTTAAAAGAATTTCTGATTGACCATAGACCAATCGACCAACAACCGATGCATTATTTGCTGAAGAAATTGTTTTAATTGAGTTTTGGTCCGGCCAGAGAATTTCTAAAACAATATTTTCTTCTAAAAATATTTTTTGGCCGCTTTGGGCCAAAGATAAAGGAATGCCCTTTTCTTCAATTAATTTTTTCCATTTATTGTAAACAACAGTGTCTTTTTGAAAACCGCTGGTTAAAATATGGCCAATTTGATAATACCCCAGAACTTCAATTAATCCGGTAATATGGTCAGCATCAGGATGAGTTAAGATGATTAAATCAATTTTCCTGTCATAAAAAGGCATTTGTTCATTCAATTTTTCCAAAACACTTTTATCCGGTCCGCCATCAATTAAAACCTGTCTTTTGCTCGGGGTTTCAATGAAAATACTATCACCCTGGCCAATATCAAAGAAAACAACTTCTAAAACATTATCTGGAGTTAGAGAGAAAATAACGGACCAGGTAATAACAGTTCCGCCAAAAAGAACTATTAAAATTGAAAAAGTGATTTTTTTACCAAACATATATACATTTTATCACCTAAAAAGAATTTATTAAACTAAAGCAAAAACATTGACAAGTCATAGGTTATGTGATATAAATATGGCATTACGGATTTGGGTTAAATTTGAAGAGGAGGTACCTTGCATGAAAGGCATGGCAGTTATCACAGTTATCGTTCTTTTCTCCGTCATTTTCTTATCTCTGGTGTCTCCAGCCACGGCTGGAGAAATCTCGGATTTCATCGCTAAGATGAGAGAAGAGGAGGCAAAAGAGATGGAGAAATTCGATCTTAGCGAAATTCTGATAGAGCTGTTCAAAAGTATTACAGAGCCTGAATATCCTTTGATCGTCGTAAAACAGGAACAGAAAGGAGGTTAAAATGGGAGAAAATATCTCCCAATAGGCAGGGTTAACAACAACCCTGCTTTTTTATTTTATCCCAAATCTTGACAAAAATTATTTTCTATAGCAATATTAGATTAAACCATATTGGTCTTTAACTTTAACCATAAACCCAAACCCAGTACAGAAAAGGAGATTGACATGAAAAGAAGAATAATAATTTTAGGTGTTTTTATTGTTTTCTTGGTGTTTTTTCACAACAGCCTCCCCGCCATCGCCGGAGTTCCTCCTTATCTTACAGGAAAAGGAGTAATCTCATACGCCGACTCGACATATGAGGTTGATTCTTATCATCAAGGGATACGAAATTCATTTCCCGCTACAGCCCTGGGAAGAAAAACAGAAAGTAACCAGTTTGTTACTTACGAAATCTTCTTCCAGGGGAGAAAACACACCCTTAAAGGAATAAGGGGGAAGTTCCAGGAACTCGAGGTTCTGGCAGCATTAAGCCAACAGCATAAAATTCAATTTTATGCCGCCGCGACAAACACCAATTTCTTCGATTTTCTAAACGAAAACGCCGAGTACACCGGAGTGTTTACGTTAAGATTCGAAGAGGGTATAGCCACTCTGTATTTTTTTAGGCCGGGGATCCAAGAATCCGTTGTTATTACTGAACCAGACCCCATTATTATTGTTGAGCCGAAACCAACAGAATCTTTTGTTGTTATCCAACCAAAGCCATATCGATACAAAAAACCAAAACTACCACCGGAACGATGGTGCTGGGATCCGGATTACGGATGGCGGAGATGCCCGTCGTACTGGCGGCAGCCAGGTCGCGGATTCAGAAGATAAAACTCGGAACCACCCGAGAAAGGAGCAGGGCTTAATCTAAGAGACCTGCTCCTTTATATTTCTCCAAATAAAAAATAATAGGATTGGGTAATAAAGAGATAGGATTATTAAAGAAACTTTTTCAAATTCAATTGCTGGTATTGGAAACAATGAAAGATAATCAATAATTTTAATAACATAACTCAATAAAAGCCAGGCTGGCCAAGCAATAATTTTAGCCAAAGGCAGCCAAATTAAACCGGAAAAAACTAAAATTATTCCTGATATCATTATTAAAGGCAATAAAGGGACGATTAATAAGTTAGCTAAAGGAGAAATTAAAGAAAGGCGGCCAAAGTGAAAAATTAAAATAGGCAGAGTTGATAATTGGGCAGCCAAAGTCATTGTTAAAATATCTTTTAGAAAATATGGGTTGGGCCACTTGGATATTTTTTGATCAAAAATGGGTTTTAAATAAATAATGCCCAGGACTGCCACAAAAGATAATTGAAAACCAACATCAGATTTTAATAAAAGCGGATTAATTAGGAGCATAATTGTCGCAGCAAAAACGACTGCTCTGTTGGCACTCCGTAAGCGACCAACTTTTTGAGCTAATAAAAGTAATCCGGCCATAATTCCGGCTCTGACTGCCGAAGCCGGAGCGCCAATCATGGTAATATAAAGAATTAAGATAATTAGGACAAAATAAAAGGCCTGGTTTCGCCAAAGGCCAATTGCCAAGGCCAAGAATAAAAGAACTTGGGTCATAATAATCATATGCATACCGCTTACTCCATGGCAACAATCAACACTTGCTACTCTTCCAAGATTCGACTATCATTAATAACAATTAAACACAATTAATCATATGATTCTCAAAAAAAGAATGAACAACATTTTAATGAATAATATTTCAAAAGAGATTATTAATCCTAGCTTAGATGTTAGCAAAGATTATGCCGAAATTGGACTCGACAATCTTCTCGATGTTGATTTATTAAAAGAGGCTCCGGTCGTAAAAACACTAGTTGCTATTATTAAAACTGGCGTTGCCGTGAAAGAAAGATTTTTTATTAAAAAATTTTTGATATTTCTTAGTGAGTTTAAGTCAAACAAAGTAGACAAAGAAGCCTTAAAAGAATTTAGACATAATTTTAAGAAGAACAAAAAGTTCAGAAATAAAATTACCGAGCAAATTTTAGTTATAATCGAAGACTTAGACTCAGTAAAAAAATCTAGGATTTTAGCCTACCTATTCAGTGCCTATATATCAAAAAAAATTGACTGGGAGCGTTTTACCTCGCTTGTCAGTTGTTTGAAAAGCCTTCAAGAGTCAACATTTAATTATCTAGCTATTTTATCAAGAGCAGAATTTAAGTTTTACTTAAATAGTGGCGGTAAAATAAATGAGCTTAGCAAACTATTGAAAGAAACAAATAAAGATTTTGATTATTGGGAAATGGAAGCTTTGTGTTCTGCTAGCGGAATAGCTTTTAGGAATGGGAATCGATTTTCAATAACAAAGCTTGGACAGGATTTGTATAAATATGGAATATCAAAGGTTTTAGAAAAGAAATTGGAACAAAGACAGGACACAATATCTTTTTCGGCTAAACCTTAAAAAATATCTGAACTTTGTCATCTCAGTAAATTATAACCTGAAATAACAATGCGTCTAATTAATACTCTGATCGCTTTTCTCGCAGGCATAATCGGCTTCGGAATACTATTCCTAGTCTTTGAATTTATTATCAGGATAACAGGCCTTAACGCTTTAGGTAGCTTGCCTCTTTTATCGGCCCACCTGACAGAATCTTTATTTAACGGACTTTCTGAAGAACTAGGCAAGTTCCTATCTATCAAAAGTTGGAAAATAGAAAACCCTTATAGCATTTCCTTTGGACTGGGTTGGTCTGGAATAGAATCTTTTACTCGGCACCTTGCCAGAGGAGATGTTCATAGTCTAAGCGTCCGTATATCCCCTACAATACTCCAGATTATTACCGCTATGATTATCTGCTATTTTATAAAAAGAAAAAGGCCTGTTCTAGGACTTATCGCGGCGATAGTTATCCATACTGGATATGACTTTCTCCTTACAACACCGGGACAAAACTAATCAAACCTTAAAAAATATTTTTACCTCATCATCCTGAACCTTTATCTCCCTAATTAAAGTATGGAAAATATGTTTTCTTTTAACATTATCCAGCTCCATAAATCTTCTTCGAAAATCCCTGCTTAATACTTTTAACTTCGTTATAGTCCCCTTTTTTTTCTTAAAATCCTCTACCTTTTCTTTTTCTCTAGAAACAATTTTCTTTAATCCTTCTTCATCTTCTTCTAAACTGGCCAGTAATTGCTTGTAATAACTATCCTTGATTTTTCCATCTATAAACTTTAAATTCAGCGAATGAATCCTTGATCTCATCTTCGCTAATCTTTTCTCATAGATAAGTACCTCTCTCTCCGCTCTCTTAAGCACATCTTTTTTCTGCTGCTTTTGGTATTCTCTAAACTCGCCTGGATTATTCAGGTATTTTATTACCTCTTTAAGCACTGCTTCTTTCAATTCCGGCGCTCTTATCCTTTTCTTATTCTTACAAACCCCGTCATTATGACGAGAAGAACAAATATAATAACTTAGAATGCTTTTCTTGAGTTTACGAAAACTAGCTTCTACCATTGGCCGACCGCAGACAGGACATTTCAGAAGACCGGCCAAAAAATTACTACTATACGAAGCGCTTCCTCTTAACACTGTTCTATTTCTTTGTCTAATCTCCTGAACTTTATCAAACAACTCTTTACTAATAATCGGCTTATAATACTTCTCTACCGCCGTATTAACCGGGAAATACTGCCATTTTTCTTCTGGGATGTAGGTTCTTACCTGTTCGTCGCCATATTTCCTCTGGGTAGTCCTATTCCAAGTAATTAGACCGCAAGGATAAGAATTTTTTAAAAGATAGGTTATCCTGGCGTTGGTCCAATTTTTACCCTTTCTAGTTCTGATTCCATCATCGTTTAGGCCAAAAGCAATCCTCCTACAACTCTTGCCAGTAGCCCTCTCTTTGAATATCCTTTCTAAAATTAATGATTCATCCTCATTGATTAATCGATAACCAATAGTTCTCCTTTTATCCTCTGGGTGAACCTTCCTAATCAGTTTATAACCATACGGCGGCTCTGAGATATGCCTGCCATTAGCCACTGTCTTGGCTCTTGATTCCATAAACCTCTCCCTCCTAATCTTTCTATCAAAACTGACCCCTATATCAGTAATTTGTCTCCTTTGAGCGACATCTAAGCTCTTAGGGTCATACTGGTCAATTGGGACTATCCTTGCTCTTTGTCTGACCGAAGTTATCTGTTTTTTGTTTCTGTCTAAAATATGGTAGATTTGGCCCCGGGTATTCTCATCATCACCGACTAATCTGTCATAGCTCCAAACGACAACCACATCATAATTATCCGTTTCTCCGTTAAGCATTCTTTGAAGTTCGGCTCTTTTTTCAAAAGCATTACAATCAAAGCCTTCGTCCACATAGGATCCAGCAAACAGCCAACCCTCTTCTTTGATATAATTGATACATTCAGGAATCTGAATTTTGGGAATACTAAATTCCTTCTTTTTCTGTTCATCAGAACTAACCCTAGCATATACGACTGCTTTAATTTTTGACATGCTTGTCATAAAAGATTATTGTGTTGACTCTTGTTGACTATACTTGTCTTAATTTTAACTTACCAGTTATCCCCTGTCAAGTGTTGTTGACTATGGATAGAGTAGACAAAAGTTGACTTTCTCTTACTCGACTCCTATAATGAAAACATGGCCAAAACAAAACTCAAAAAAGGATACTATACCCCGAAAGAGATCGCTGGATTACTAGATGTGTGCAACGAAACCGTCTGGCGCTATATTCGTTCGGGTAAATTAAAAGCGATTAAATTAACTGAGCGGAATTTTAGAATCGAGAAAAAGGAATTAGAAAAGTTTTTAAATAAAAGAAAATGAAAAAGTTTATTTTATGGGTTTTTGTTGGTATCATATTGGTATATTTAATTGATTTTATTCTTTCTTTTTTTATGATAAATATAACCATCTATTAAAGTCATGTCGTATTTCTGAAAAGGAATTAGAGAGCTTCTTAAGAAATAGGCAGACGGAATAAGCAAGCAAGAATCAAATATGAGAAACTAAATAGCCTAAACGGTTTTTTTATTTCTCTTGTTCCTTTTTAAGCAAAACTGGTCCTCTAAAGAAATCGTTATATCCAATCGCAACTCGGCAATCATTCTCACAAGGACTTCCCTTTGCTGCTCCTTAGATAGACGAAACCGATTAAAGTACTCCTTTACTATTTCTTTTTCTTCTTTCGGGCCAACCTCTCCTGGCTCTCTTCTTTTAATTTTCTCTTCTCTAATCGCCATTGTTTATACTCCTTAAACTCTTTACTTGTTTTGTCGACCTTTATTACTTTTTTCTCAATCTCAGATTTAGAAATGATTCGTTGTTTGACTTTGTTATATTCGCTGATCGCCCTCATCTTCGCGGTCAAATCTTCCTTCTGGAGAATAACCGCTATCATTTCTCTATCTACTACTGCATCCTCAATATGCTCATCGAGTAATTCTCCTATGCGCTTAACCATCTTAAGGTTTCTTAATAGTTGAGCGGCCCGGACAGCATAGGAATCATATCGTTTTTTTTCGTCTGGATTTAAATATCGATACTCAACATCTATTGGAAATTCCTTCTTATAGGCAATGATGTATGATTTAACTCCATTGCCAAAATAATCTTTAATATAAAGCTGGCAAAACAATTCTTGCTGGGGTGATAGTTTAATTTTTTCGCCTTTACTCATAAAAATAAATAGGATTTACTTTCGCTCACTATGTAATTTTTCTAGTAAACTATTGAAATAGGCGGGGCAGTTTTTAATTGTTTTAGTTTCAGTTCGCTTTCCATAAATTTCCCAGGTTCTTTTAATTAAAGAGTAGTCATATTTCCCTAACCAAACTTTGGTAGATTTGATCGGATCGACTTCTCCTAATTCTTCGGCTATCTCTCTAACTTTGAATTCCTTTGATTTACAAGTAAGCGGTTCAGCGATATTATTAGATCTATTTAAAGACGACTGCTCGTTATTATTGTCGAATGACAACTTTTTTCCCTCTTCGCTTCTTTTATTTTCCTTTCTTTTATCTTCGCTTCTCTTTCGCTTCTCTTTTTCGACTATGCCTCGTACAGGCTTCATGTAGGCTACAGGTAGTTTCTCGGTATCTACATTATATTGAGCATACTTTCTACCGCCTGGATATTGACACTCTTTATACTTAATCCATTCAGGTAGAGGTAGATTGGGAAGCGAAGCATTAGATAATTTCTGATACTTAAAAAAATTCTTAAGCCAGTAGTATTCTTTGTCATCGACTCTATAAAGAATAATTTTTCCTAATCTTTCTAGTGTTTCTAAATATTCTTGTATTTTCTTCACACTCAATCTTACCCCTTTTGACTCATAATGGATTTGCTTTGGGTTATTCTCGAAAGCACCGAAATCCTCTGACATTGACCAAAGTAGAATATAGAGCAACAACCCATCCTTACCGATATTTTCAATCAGTTCTGTATCCCCATATAATCTATTAGCGTCGATCATTCTTCTTTTTGGCATCCCTGCGTAAGCCCCAGTACTAGCTCTGGTTTCCAGGGAGTTTGCATGTCCTGCCGGAACCCCAAACCAGTACCAAGGTTCAGTTTAGTTTCTTTACTATCTCCTTTAGAGAACAATGTATCGAAAACATTTCGCAGCCTTTTCTTTCTTTCTTTTTTGGAGATATTTTTATTGAATTTGATTTTAACTTTAAACTTTTGTTGGCTAGTCATAAATCTATTAATCGTTTTGTATTTTGTTATTCGACATAAGTCACTCTGAACTAAAGATTTGATTTTTTAACCTCTTTAGTTGATTAAAATAAGTTTGGGCATCAACTAATGAATTAAAATCCCAATATTTCTTTATTTCTATGTCTATCCTATTGGTCCTTTTCAGAATGAAAAGCACCTTATTTTTCATGACTTTATCCAGGCTGACTAATTCAAAATTTCGACAAAGCAAATAAGCAACCAGTCCAATGTCGTGGCTGTGAAAATAATTTTTTGTATCATCCATTTGTTTTTGGGTCATATAATTTTTATTAGATCAGTAATTTATTTGCTATTATTATATCTATCCGACCAGTCGAAGAACAAATGAAAAAAACCGCTTATTAAAGCGGTTTTTAGCATACGACCAACTCCCAAGTTTAATGATATACGAACACTATCTTGTTTTATCTATATAAAGATATTGATATTGTTTCGGAACTTTATTATGAATAAGACCTGTTTCTACAAGAATTTCATTTTTTAAAACCAAAGTTTTATTTTCTGATTTTTGTACAAGCGTTGGCTTTTTGAATTTATTTGTTTCCATATATTCTGCCACTGGCCTTTTTCTAAATAACCCGTTGTTAATGCTATTAGCTATATTTTTACCATAATTAACTTTTTTATTTGGAACATCCACAAAATAGGCAATATCATATAGTTTTTTGACATATGTAGGATTGCCTTTGTGCCATACTACGCTTCTTATAGGATATTCAAAACGCTCATCAAGAACTAGGAATATCACATCGGTCGGCTCAAGAGACTTAGTAATAAGGTGTATTGATTTTAGATAATTAGGAGATAGTATTTCTTCTTTTTGCCTGGAGTCTATTTTAAGTCTTTCATCGATCAAGCCCTGTACTCGACGAAGATCGCTTATCGAACTTATTTGTAGAAAAATGTAATTTTTGAGTATCTTTTCTGGTGGGACGTTAAATAAACCATCATCGGTAAAATTTCCATAAAACCACCTTAGAATTCGTTGTGGATGATATTTTATTTCATAGCGCAATTCGTCGTTACTAACCTTTATATCATCTATTTTATCCAATACCATGTTTATATCGTCTATACATATCCGTTTTTCTTCGAATCTTTGTAATGGTATTACAGTATAAGGTGAGAATCTGCCCATTGGCTGAAATTGTAAAAAATCTGAAATAACCTTAATAACCTTCCTGGCGATTTTAAGATTTTCTGAGGAAAGATTCTCCCAATCAAATTTTACTCCTGAATCAAATTTTACTCCTGTGATCATCGTAATGTTAGAATAATTATCATTGTAATTTCCTTTATTTTATCCCGTTCTAAGCCTTCTTTCAATATTTGTTTAAAATATTAGATATCCCCTTTTATCGCTTCCATTCCAATAAAACTTGTGGTAAGTTATAAATAACAACTAAATGACCTAAACCCTTTTAGGGCATGGCGTAAAAGACCCATCACTGATACTGGACCCCGCGTTCAGCAACTCAGTGATGGGCTATATCCCGAAAGGGCTATAGGGCCGCAAGGCCTAGCTAGCGCGGGGCTTTGTGTATTCCCATTGTAAAAAACCATGAAGGACTGGCTACAATTAATTCTACTTCTATTAGGAGTCACGACTTTGGTAGTTTTCTCGATCTGGATTTTTATTACCGATTACAGAACCTACAATGCCGCTCAAAGGACTGAACAAGGTTGTGAATACTGGTGTAAATAATTCTATCCATCTCCTAAATATCAACGAGTTAGCTTAAAACATGAATAATAGAATTAAAAAAGTAAAACGGAAAATTATGTTCTTGGAAAAGCAAAGAGAAGAATATAATAAAAGGATATCAGAACTACTTTATCCCTTCGGTATTCTCCGCATCTTAAAAAGAGACATAAGGAGAGAAGTCGTTAATTTAAAAGAACTTTCTGGCTTACTGGAAATAGAATTAAAGGATCTATATCGAGAATTAAATAGTTTAGAAAAAAAGACGAAGATCTAATATATGTTTTTTAATTTATTTAAGAAAAAATTTATTGATGAGTCCCTTGAAGATCAGGAGCAAGACCTAAAAAAAGAGATCCCCGGTTTATATCCATTAGCCATAAAGGGAAGGGATTGTGATTCTTTGATAGACAGTGAACAGGACTTTGGTCGCATCGCCGCTAATTCTATTCCTGTTAACGGCGCTATTGGCGAGATGAAATATATCAATAGATTGAGATGCAAGTGTGGTACTGGTCTTATGTACCATCGATTAGGATCTACAAAAAGCGGCAAAGTTAACGGCCCTATTGATATTTATGAGACCGTTTGCGAAAATGGCAAACACTGGGATATTTTATATCTTCATCCATATCACCCGAGGCGATCATCTTGGCTTCCAGTTGGCTACGAGTTCAGCGCTTTTCACCCAATTTTTAGCAAATTCCCCATCGGCTACGGCATAAATAACTACGATAAAAATTTTCCGTTTGGATTAGGAGAATATATAAAAATTCATTTTGGCGAACCTATGGCTAGAAATTATGAAATTGTTGTTTTGAATAGAAGTAAGTTCGTTAGACCAAGAGATCATATAAAAAAACTCGGACCCACTGAAAATAGATAAATTTATCATTAAATAAAAAGTAAAGCCCTTTTATTTAAGTAACTAATATCTTCAAAGTTGAAAGAAAAGCCCATTGCCGGGCTTTTGTTATTGATAGTCTATAGTAGCCAAGATATAGACGCTGTTATAAAAAATTGTTAAGGTTAAGTAAAAGCGAGGTTTAATTTTGAATATGTCTACCACAAATAAAATAAAAACTTGGATTTTATGCGAGGAACGGCCTAAGCCGGAGATTATAGAAAAAATACTTGGGCTTTATGCTGAACAGAAGAATTTAAATCTTCGAGCTAAAGGCAACGCAGTAATTAACCCTATTTTTAATAAGGGTATTTTTGCTCATTTGTATAGGATAGATAATGTAAGAATTAGAGGAAGATCTGATATTCTGTTAAAGATCGTAAGCGGCGATAGCAGCTTTGTGGATTTTCTAATATATGAAGGGATTGGTCCTCCTAGCCCAACGCAAAAACCTATTTTAGTCGTTGAAGAAACCAAAACAGGAGATATTGAGTCAAGAAATACAGGAATTTTTCAAAGAGCATCAAAATTTGTTTTTATAGATATTTATTATCCAACCATAAGAAAAATCATGTTATATAATTTACAAGTTGAGGAGAGCAGAAAGCCGACAGACACAAATATATTTGGGACTAAGTTATTATTGACGATAGGCGTTGAGATGTTTGGAAAAAGCAGTAGCCTTTTTAAACCCACCCCATTTAAATCGATTAAAGAAGTAATCGAAGTGAAAAATAAAATGAGAAAACCACCAAGAGGTAATGTTCCTATATTAATCAAAAAGACTAATAACGCCATCTATATAAGCGGGAGATTAATTAAAAGCGATAGTCTATCTCATGATCCAAATATTGGTGCTTTAACTTTAATTTCGAAGACGCTGAGAATATTAGGATGGAAGGGTAGAATAATAATCACACATCACGGACTAAAACAAAGACATGTATCGCACTCGAATAAATTCATTCTTATTGCGAATGCCTTGCATATCGAACTAGAAAAATTGGAAATTCCTAAAATGGATCTCCCTGAATCATATTGGAAATATGAGAATAAATCAGAAAAATTAGCCACCATCTTGCTTCATATGCTTTCTTTGCGTACCACAGATATTATCCCAATATATGAAAATCACGCTGGTTGCGAAAGAGGATATTTATATGATTTGAAGGGGAATCCAATTGTTGTTCATAAATATATTGAGAGGAATAAAAGAAAAGGGATAGTTAATTTACCAGATTTAGTTTTAAGAGATGACTACAATAAAGAAATTTATTCTTTGGAAGGCAAGATAACAGCTAAACTAAAAAAAGCATTAAAAGATTTAAAGACTTTTCTAGCTTTTGAGACCGAATGCTTAAAACCTTTATATCCCAGCTATAAGCTTAAAAGAGGGATAGTATTATACGGCAAACAAATAACAAATGAACATGTAATTTTTGTTTTAACAGAAAAAGGTGAGGTATTTATATTTAAGACTTTAGCTAAATTTTTAAATAAAATAGAAAAATTACTGAACAGATAAATAAAATAGATATTCTTCAGTATTTTTTCTGTGGTTGTTTCGATGTGTAAATCTGGGATATGATTTTTTATAAAAATAAACTTTTCCAAACTTATCAAAGATTTCCTTAATTTGATAATCCTCTAATAATCCTTCGTTATTATAACTAAATAAGATATGTTTTACCTGGGCTTTGTTTATGGCTTTTTCGATTAGATCCAGAGTCACATGGTAAACTTTATTTTTAGCACAGTATAAGGATTTCTGTTTATTATAGTCTCTTAATCCTGTTTTATTATCCATAACCTTTTTATCCCATATTGCAATGTGTTCTAAAAGGTGATAATTGGGAGCGTATTGTCTTGAATTATATGGCGGATCTATATAAAGAACATCGCCTTTTATTTTTTTAATTAGTTCATTCCCATCTTCATTGAAAGCAAAATTTTTATTTTTATTTATAATAATTTCAGGATTCTTTAAAGTTAAAGGTTTATATTTCCTGGGATCGTCTATTTTTAAAAAAGCCCCATAGGTTCCAGCAATATTAGATACATATGGGACTGCCTCAATCAAAGAGGTTAATAAAATAAAGTATTCTTCTTCTGTGACTATTTTTTTTATTTTCCATTGCTCGATTTTATCTCTGATGGCATCAATTTTCCTTGCATTTTCTTCACTTAAATAATTCCTACTATATTCTTTATTCGAAGTGCCCCCTTTTGTGAAATTGTTGTACATAAAACCCTCAACACCTTTTAGGCTATTTAAACACTCAATAACAGAAGATAGAGAAGACTGATTAACTATCTTCTTTAATCCCCTAAAAAGAGGTTGTCGATTGTTTTGGATATACGCTCGTTGGAATATATACGAAAAACATAAAAGATCATTCGAGATAACCGGATAGTCCAATCTCTTAAAAAATTTCGCGACATTAGTTGTTCCTGAAAATATATCAATCAATATCCCACGACCAATCTTATGCTCTCTGATCTTAGAAAGTATAAATTCTAATAGCTTTTGTTTATTCCCTATAAATCTCATTTTTTTCTCTCTTTTCTAAATACTAGGATAAATTGATGTAATTGATTAGCCACAAAAGAGAAAGGATAACCATAAGGATATAGGTTAATTGTCTTATCGTACCAAATCTTATATCCTTTGTAGGAAAGATCAGATATTTTTATTAACTCGTTTACTATGTCTGCGTGTAACATATTATGGTGCGTTTCATTTGACTGAAGATCTTTTATGAATGTAATAAAATATCCTTTCGGTTTTAAGCTTAATAAGAGTCTTTCTATTATTTTTCTAAATTCAGGCAGGAAATCTTTATAGTCAAAGTTCCCCAGATCTAGTGGATTATCTGTGAAGGGCGTAGATGTGCCTATCTTTTTTGTTCTGTCCCCTCCAGTACGTTTCTTCGATAGTAAATTAGCATATGGTGGGTCTGTAATAATGGCATCAAAAAGCTTAGATTTTGTTTGTTGATACTTGTCGATATTTCTAGCATCGCCTACTATAGTAGTTTGTTCTTTTAAGTTTAATTTTTCTGTAGCTTTTTTATAAACATCAATATAATTTTTACACAAATCGATCCCAACAGCTTTTCTCTTAGATAACGATGCTCCAAGTAGAGTTCCCCCCACCCCCATAAATGGATCTAAAATATAACCACTTCTTTTTGTAAAAAATTCTATCAATTCTTTCATCAATTGTGGTGGCTTTGGCGAAGGATGTATTTTTCTTAAATCATGAGCGAATGAATCTTTGCCATTTGTCGAATATCTAGTTTCTATCAAAGAATTTTGTAAGTATTTCCATAGCTCCAACTCATTCTCATCAGTAGAAAAATCGGTAACACGAATAGAGTTTAAAAAATAGATCCATTCTCGACCAGTCAAATCATTTAATGGATTTCTAATATCATAAATACCTCGTTTACCTAAATCGAGGCCGTATTTTTTAACTTTCTTAGGATTTTTTTCTCTTTTATCAATTTTTGTCTCGTTTAAAAATCTATCAAATTCTTCTTTGTAGATTCTAAATTCCTTACCTATTTTATGGGCCTTAAGCTTGCCAGCCTTAACATAACGATAGATTGTCATTATGTTCACCCTTAATTCTTTTGCAAGCTCTTGAGCTGTATAATATTTTATTTTGTTGTTCATGTCTCCATTATACTTTACAATTCTTTACACAGCAAGTTGATAAGTCTGATCAATTTTAATTGTCCTATTTTATTGTTTTCTGCAGGTTATGTAGCTATAGAGTCATAGGTATGTAGATTAAGAATATTGAAAATATCTATCACCATGGTAATATAAAGCTTAGAGATGTAAAAAAATCGATTATTGTGACTAATTTAAATATACAATCATGAATGAAAATAATAACATTAAAAATATAAAAGAAATTCTAGAAATAGTTGAGAATAAACCAATACATATAGTAGTTATACTTCTAATTTTTATCCTCCCATCAACAATCAATAAATGGATTATTTTATTTCCACAATCCTGGAAATCGTATGTTGTAATCATATTTCTTTTTCTTTGGCTTCTATTAATTTATTTTTTATGGCGAGAGATAAAAGCTTGGCGAAGAAAGACAAGGCTTGTTAATTATTTAGAGAGACATGGTCCTCATCGTAGCTACCATCACCTTACCACAGAATGGGATGCAAAAGACGACTATTCAAAGAAAATAATAAAAAAACTCATTGATAAATTCCCAAATGAACTACATGATGTACCAATGGGTAAATATGGGCCAGGAGTCGGAATAAACTCAAAAACAAAAATAAAAAATGATTAATAAACCATTTCAGTATTGGATACTAAGATAAAAATGCAATCATTTCTCTAAAGCTGTAGCTATAGCCCTACAGGCCGGTGTATTAAGGATGTGAGTTAAATATTAAAAATAGATATTGTTGTGGTAGGATAGAGATATAGAAAAGTCAATTGTTGAAATTCGCATATAAACGAGCCATCTGAAATAAACCAAATTTTTTATGAGTAAGTTTAAAGTAATTAAAAAAATAACAAAGAAATGGTCTAGCGGATTTACGTCATTTTCCGTGGTTAGCGATATGGAACACGCAGATAGAAATTACATAATTATGAACAGAACATTGCAAGGAAAACCCGGAGGAAAACAACAATTTTTTAATCTTCATCTTAAAGATTGGAGTATGTTAAAAAGCGTTATTGAGTCAGAAACCACAAAAGAACATCAATGGCCTATTAAAAAGATGACATCCTCTGAAGTAGAAATTTTAAAAAATATAGATGCAACCTTAAAAAGTGATCCCGATTTTCTGCAAAAAATACTATCAAATAAAAATATAAGCAATTTAACCGAGGCAAGTTTTGAGGCGTTGGACAAACTAGGACTAAGAATTTATGAAATCAAGGCAGAAAATCTTGATTTTTTGTTAAAAAAATTATCTGAGGCAGGTGGAGATGAATTGACTGGCTTCGTTTCGCTTTTAAATGAATTAAAAATTCATCAAATTAATTCTATAGCGGAACTTATTCAAAAGAAAATATCAATAATTAAATTATTAGAAAGTTTAATGAAACAAAAAGATACGAAAGAAAGAGAGATTCATAAACTGTTAGAAAATAACCTATGGTTACTAGATAATAACTATGATTTAGTAAAAAGCAATAAACCATTAAGTGATTATCTTGCTCAAAACATAAAGAAAGACCCCGAACTCGGGAAAAAACCAGATTTAATAGTTAAGATGTACTTGCAAGACGAAAACCATATTGTTTTAGCTGAATTAAAAAGGCCTATCATAAAAATAAAAGCAGAACATATTGGCCAAGTTTTAGGATATAAAGGGATTATAGAAAGACACAATCCCAAAATTAAGATTATTGATATTTTCTTAATTGGTTTTGATCTAGATCCAAATATGCCCAAAGGTTTAAGAGATTTAAAAGTAGAATTGTTAGAGGATATAATAAACAAAAAGAAGAAGGAATTTGACGAATTTTTAAAAATCCTAGAAGACGCTAAAGAGGATGAATACAATATTCTTTCTTAAATTGTAGCTATGGAGTTATAGGTATATGCATCCCGGAAATAGCAACAATATGCCGAGTACCAGTAATATTTAATTTTTCTTTTAATTCATCTGAAAGGCTAAATCTGTCTCCCAGAAAAACTGCTTTTAAAATAGACGATTGAGGAGGAAGTAAAGTTTGTTCAATAATATTTCTCAATTTGTCTTTGAAGTTAAAAATCCTTTGATAAAACCAATTACCCTGGTTTCCTGCCAGCCGATTAATTTGAGGATAATAAATAACTGAATAAATTTTATCTTTTCTTAAATACTGACGATAATCAAAATCTTCAAAAACTGCTGGTTCCTGTAATTTACCAAAAACTTCTAATTCGTCTCCATAAAAATAACTTGGGTATAGTTCTGTGGTAATCAAGACTTTCCCCTCAATGTTTTCTGCCTTAAATTCAAACTTCTGTTGGTTAATTCTTTTTTCTGGTTCACCAACAATGATTCCCTTTAAAACGGTTTCTTTGTCTGTTTGGTTAAATAAAAAAGGTTGAGGACTCTCAACCAGGGAATAAGCAAAGACACCGAAGATATACAAAAGGCAGAGATAGAGAAGAATTTTAGATTTGGTCATTGTTTATATCATATCACAAAAAATTAAAAGAACCGCTTCTTAGTTTTGTTCTCTTTTTGGTAAGCGGTTCTTTCACTGTTACTGTTTGAGCCCTGTTATTCATATACCCAACCTTCCTTCCAGTCTAACACAAGCATCCTCTATCTCTTCAGATAAAAGTCTGAGATCGGATATAAGCCTAGAGAATTTCTCTTTTCTTGCTAGTAAATCCTTTCTGTCTATCTCCTCCAACTCATCCAGGTTAGAACGAAATCTTCCAATTGCTCTCGTTTTTGAAACAACAACCATTTCGCTAAATGATTTCAAGCTTGGGCCTTTTTTGGGTTTAAGTGGCTTAATGCCTTTTTGTTCAGCTACCTTTCTCAATGTTTTAGCCGTCCATTGAGAAATATTCGTTGAAGGAATTTTACCATTCAGGCCAACCAGTATCTCATCGTAAACTCTTGCTAATTCCTTCTGTTTTTCTTTAGGCCAAGAAGCTAAATGTTGGCCTAAAACTTTCGGTATCTGACCGCTTATCAGGCCCATTTGAATATCAGCATCAAGTTTCAAAAGCTTAAGAAGGTTTGAGATATCACTATTTTTCTTCCCCATCCGAGCAGCCAGTTCTGACTGATTTTTGCCTGTTAATTCCATCCAGTCAATATAAGCCATTGCTTCTTCAATTGAGTTCATTTTCCGCTGATGAAGATTCGTGATAACAGCGTCTTCAAGGAGTTCAACGGGTGATACTGGAAGCGGACGGCCGTTTTGATCAATTACATACTCGATTATGGAAAATATCTTTTTAATACCTGCTGAACGAGCGGCCTCTAAGCGCCGCTGACCGTCTTTTAACATAAATCCCTTATTAAAAGGGATAACTATAATCGGCCTTTTAACATTACCGTGCGTTTGGATAGACCTAGCCATCTCATCAAATTCCTCTTGACTCTCAAAGAGTATAAAGCGAGGCTGTTTTATGTTATTGGTAATTAGAGAAACAGGAATATAGCCAAGTTTTCTCACTATTTCTCTTCCCGCTCGCTCTGTGCCCGCCTGTTCTGTACTTGGTCTAGCCGCTTCTATGTCTTCGTCTATTTGAGCAATATCTTCCCCATTCCAAGCCTGGCTAATCATAACATCAATTTGCTTTTCGGTAAAATCTGCAGGTTCTATATCTTCTCCCAAATTTTCCATTTTTTCCCCTTTCCGCGCTTTCACGCTGATTTTTAATGAACAAATAGATAACCCGATAGCATAGCAGGATAATAACCCAAAATCAACACTCAATTCCTTTTCTGGCTTTAATCTTTTTGAAATAGTGTTTGATTTCTTTCATCTCCGTAACCAGGTCGGCGATTTTAATAATTTCTTTTGGCGCTCGACGACCGGTTAGAATAATTTCTGTCTTTTTTTCTCCTTTAATACATTCGATTAAATCTTCTATTTTCAATAATTTAAAGCAGAGAACAATATTGATTTCATCTAAAACAATCAAATCATATTTCTCATCTTTAATTGCTTTTTGGAAAAAATTAAAACCTTGCTCAGCAAGGTCATAGTCAATCTTTTTTAATTTGTTTCTATTAATAAATCCTTTTCTTCCAAAAACTCTGATATCAAAGTTTGATATTCTCTTAATCGCCTTTATCTCTGAACTTTGGCCGTCCTTTAGAAATTGGATTAATAAAACCCTTTTACCGGCTCCGACTGCTCTTAATCCTAATCCTAAAGCAGCAGCTGTTTTTCCTTTTCCATTGCCGGTGTAAATATGAATCATGTTTCTAAATATTACATGTTGGACAGCTTCCTGGTGGCAGGTCAGGAATATCTGGCGAAGGATCGCGCAGTTCAGGAGAAAGTTCTTTTTCCTGAATTCTCTTCTTCTTATCATCATCCAATTCCTGTTCTTTGCCCTTAATATTTAAAACCTGTTGTTTTCTGCTTTCATTTCGGTAAAGGGTTACTCCTTTACAACCTAGCTTGTAAGCCATAAGATATGCTTTTTTAATATCATCTTTGGAAGCAGAAAAGGGGAAATTAATGGTTTTGCTGACAGCATTGTCAACATGCTTTTGAAAAGCAGATTGGGTTTTAATATGGTCTTCAGGAGAAATATCAAGGGCAGTAATAAAGACCCTCTTAATATCAGCTGGGACTCCCTTAATATCCTGAACACTTCCTTTGGTTGATATTTCCTCAATTAATTCTTTTGACCAAAATCCTCTTTCTTTGGCAATTTCTTCAAAAATTGGATTAACCTCAATTAATTCTTGTCCGCCTAAAACATACTTTCTGACAAAAGATATGGCGAAAAGCGGCTCAATTGAAGAAGAACAACCGGCAATAATTCCGATTGTTCCGGTTGGCGCAATTGTTGTTGTCGTCGCATTCCTTAACCGGAGGGTATTCTTTTCGGTATAAATGCTGTCTTTGAAATTCGGAAAAACTCCTTTTTCTTCTGCTAATTTAATTGAAGCTTTTTTAGATTCATCCTGAATGAATTTCATCACTCTTGAAGCTAAATTAAGCGCTCTTCTTGAGTTATAGGGGACTCCTAATCTAATAAGCATGTCTGCCCAACCCATTACTCCCAGACCAATCTTTCTGTTACCTTTAGTTAATTCCTCAATTTTTAATAAGGGATAACGATTAACCTCAACAACATTATCCAGGAAATGAACAGCGTTATGAACTGTTTCTTTTAATTTATCCCAATCGGTTGACCATCTCTTGCCATTTTTCTTAACTATCTTGGATAAATTAATACTGCCAAGGTTACAGCTTTCAAATGGAAGCAAGGGTTGCTCTCCACATGGGTTAGTCGATTCGATCTCTCCTAGTTTTGGCGTTGGATTATCCCGGTTGATTCGGTCAATAAAAATCACTCCTGGTTCGCCATTCTCCCAGGCGTAATTAACAATTAAATCAAAAACTTCATTGGCATCTATTTTCTCAACTATTTCCCCATCTTTCGGATTAATTAAATCATATTTCTTTTTCTTTCTGACCGCCTCCATGAATTTGTCAGTAATAGCGACCGAGATATTGAAATTATTCAAATTTCCCTCTTCTACTTTAGAGGTAATAAATTCAATAATATCAGGATGGTCAACCCGTAAAATACCCATGTTAGCGCCCCTTCTCTTACCTCCTTGTTTAATTACCTCTGTCGCAGCGTTAAAGACTGTCATAAACGAAAGCGGCCCAGAAGCCTGTCCTTGCGTCGCTCTGACAATGGTCCCTTTTGATCTTAAGCGGGAAAAACTAAAACCAGTTCCGCCGCCGCTTTTATGAATCATAGCGGTGTTTTTTACCGCTTCAAAAATTTCTTCCATTGAATCCCCAACTGGGAGGACAAAACACGCCGACAATTGTTGCAGGGTAGCACCGGCATTCATTAGAGTCGGAGAATTGGGAAGGAATTCCATAGAAGCCATCATCCGGTAAAATCTTTCCCCAATATTAAAAAGCTCATCGTCTGAAATTGATGGCTTAAGATTAGCTTCTGCCGCAGCAATATTAGTCGCGACTCTCTGAAAAAGCTGTTGAGGCATTTCAATAATTTTTCCCTGTTCGTCTTTTTTTAGATACCTTGACTCTAGAACCTGTAAGGCATTAGGAGTTAATTTAGTTTTGACATTCTGACTTAAAAGCCACCACTTATTATCCCGAATCTCTTTTCTTTTTTGCCGGTAGAGAGAATAGGCATCAGCAATTTCCTTTTGTCCTTCTTTAGCTAAAACTTCAACAACAATATCCTGAATTTGTTCAACGCTGGGAATTTTTTCCTTAAAGCGCCGATTAAGAGTTTCAACTACTCTATCAGAAATGTTTTGAGATAAATTTTTGTCTTCTTTGCTTTGGGCCTTAAGGACCTTAAAAATCGCCTGGGTAACCTTATCTTGATTAAAATCAACAATCCGACCGTCTCTCTTCCTAATTTTCTCAAATTTTGATTTAACTAAAGTCATGCCAATATTTTACTCCAACTAAAAAGCCGGGTCAAATTAATGAAAAACAACCAACTGAAATTGATTGGTTGCCTTCTCTAACATAAAAACTATTTTAACTTCCTTCGGATAAAGGCCGGGACATCCCATTCACTTTCTTGTTCCTCTATTGCTGGCATTGGCCTTGGTTTAACCGGGGGCCTTTTTTCTTTTTCTTCCGGTTGATGGCTCGGCTGATGACTGTGACTGATCGGTGAGATATCCTGAACCTTGGGTTCACCAATTCTCTTGAGCAGGTCTTCATCAAAGCCGGTGGCAATGACGGTAATCTTTATCTCACCCTTTTTTATCTTATCATCCATAACAGCGCCGAAAATGACTTTAGCTTCCGGGTCAATTGATTCGGTAATAATCTTGGCGGCTTCATTAATTTCAGCCATAGCCAGATCAGGACCACCACTGACATTGAATAGGACACCCTTGGCTCCATCAATTGAAATCTCTAAAAGAGGTGAGTTAATGGCTGCTTTGGCGGCTTCAATTGCCCGGTCATCGCCGGTTGCCCGACCAATGCCCATTAAGGCTGAGCCAGCATCTTCCATAATCGCCTTAACATCAGCAAAGTCAACATTAACAATTCCCGGGGTGATAACTAAATCTGAAATACCTTGAACTGCCTGACGCAGAACATCATCAACAACGGAAAAAGCATTTAAAAGGGAAGTCTTGTTATCAATAACGGAAAGGAGTTTGTCGTTAGGAATTGTAATCAGAGTATCAACTCTTTCCTTTAACTGGCTAAGGCCTTGTTCAGCGATTCTGGCTCTTTGAAGGCCTTCAAAAGAAAATGGTTTGGTTACTACTCCGACTGTCAGAGCGCCTGAATCTTTGGCTGCTTCGGCAATAATCGGCGCGGCGCCGGTTCCGGTACCACCACCAAAACCACAAGTAACAAAAACCATATCAGAACCCTTAACGACTTCGTGGATTTCATCCCGGTTTTCTTCGGCTGCCTGGCGACCGATTTCAGGATTCATTCCTGCTCCCAGACCTTTGGTTAGGTTCTTTCCGACATGGACTCTTTCAGGGGCTTTAGTATGATGAAGGTCCTGAGCATCGGTGTTAATAGCGACAAAATCAACTCCATGAATTTTACAGGCTATCATTCGGGAAATGGCATTAGAACCACTACCCCCAACGCCAATGACCTTTATTTTAGCAAAAGTTTCTACCTCCGGTTTTATTTGAGCCATAATGTTATTAAAATTAATAATAGGGACCCCCTGAAGCCCCCTCAAGCCTTTACAGAATTATTATCATAAAGGAAAAAATATTGCAAGTTTTTTTAAGGGAGGAATCCCTTTAGCCACCCTTTGATTTTACCGACCGTTGAACCAACAGAAATTTCAGGTAGAGAAATACCTCGACCACCACTCCTTTTTTGGTTATCTACGCTCCATAAAACTAATCCAATAACGGTGGCAAAGGATGGATCCTCAACCTCATCAACAATACCTTCTAATTCCATTGGAAAGCCAATCTGGGCTGGTAATTTCAATTCTTCTTTGGCCAAGTCAACCAAGCCCGGCATTTTGGCTCCCCCGCCTAAAAGAACTGTTCCGGCCGGCAAAAGTCCCTGTCGGTCAATCATTTTCAATTCCTTGTTAGCTAGTTCTAAAATCTCGCCTAATCTAGCTTCAATTATTCTGACTACTTCAGCCCGGGAAACAATTCCCTTTTCTTCCGAACCCAATTTAGATAAATCAACTACATCTTTCTTGCCAATATCAGAAGACAGGGCCGTTCCATATTCCAGTTTAACTTTTTCTGCCAGGTCGATGCTGCTTCGAAGTCCTATGGCAATATCATTGGTAATATGGGAAGAGCCAACCGGCAAAACACAACTATGGACAAACTCCCCTTCTTCAAAAACAGTCAGACCGGCTGTTCCGCCGCCTAAATCCAAAGCCAGGACTCCAAGTTCTTTTTGTCTTTTGTTCAAAGCTGCCCGACTGGCAGCCAAAGGCGCCAAAACCAATTCCTCTATTTCTAAACCAACTTCCGAAACGCATTTAGTCAGATTTTTAATATACGGAGCAGCTCCCTCAATAATTAAAGTGTCAGCTTCTAATCTGACTCCATTCATGCCAACCGGGTCTTTAATCCTGTCCTGGCTGTCAACAAGGAAACTCTTTGGAATGACATGGATAATTTCTCTGTTTTGAGAAACCGAAACAGCAGAAGCGGCGTTAATCACCCTTTCAACATCCTCTCTTGAAACTTCAGTGTCAGCCCGAGAAACAGCCACGACTCCCTTACTTGACCGGGAAACAATGTGGTTGCCGCTGATTCCGACTATGACCCGGTCAACTGAAAGACCACTATTCCGTTCTGCTTCCTGAACTGACTGACTAATATTTTTAACCGTCTCTTCAATATCAACAACAACTCCCCGACGGAGACCATAGGAAGGAGTTTGCCCAATGCCAATAATCTGGGGTTTTGTCCCATCCGGTTTCATTTTAGCTATGACAGTCCGAATAAAACAGGTGCCAACATCCAGACCAACAATGATGTTTTCTTTTGCCATATTTTAAAGTTTAAGTTCGGACAAAACTTTCCCTTCCATTTCTTCCATTTCTTTGGCTTTGTCTTCTTTTTCGTGTTCGTATCCCAACAAATGAAGTATACCATGAATCAGCAAAAAGGTCAGTTCTTTTTCCAAAGAATGACCAAGGCGCTTGGCCTGTTTTTTTGCCTGAGGGTAGCAGATAACAATCTCGCCTAATCTTTTAATTCCATCGGGTGGTTGAATGAATTCTGTTTTTTCTCCTTTTTTTAGTCGGGGAAAAGCTTTGGAGAGATAGGGAATAACCGATTTGTTTTCAAAGGATAAGACATCGGTTATTCTGTTTTTCCCTCGATAGATTTTATTCAATTTTCTCATCCGGCCATCGCCGACAATTGCCAAACTAATTTCCGCCTTATCTTCCAAGCCAACCTTTTTCAGAACAACTCCAAATATTTCCTGGAAAAACTTTTCATCTATCTCATTTTGAGTAAAATTATGAATTTCCAACATTATGCCTTTTTCAATTCCTCCTGAACAATTTTACTAATAATACCTCCTTCGGCTTTACCTTTTAGTTCAGGCATAACCGCTCCCATAACTTTGCCGGTTTCCTGAGGACCGCTCGCTCCTAATTCCTCTATCTTTTTTTTAACAATCTTTCGTATTTCTTCTTCCGGCATTTGCTCCGGCATGTATTCTGCTAAAATGCCAAGTTCCTCTTTTTCCTGTTTGACTAAATCATCCCGATTGCCTTTCTGATATTGTTCAATTGAATCCTTTCTTTTTTTAACTTCACTCGAAATTACTTCTAAAATTTCTTCGTCATTTAATTGGCTTAATTCTTCCAGTTTTTCAGCATCTTTTTCTTCCTTGCTTAATTTGGCTCTCTTCTCTTTTTCTTTGTTTTGAATTGCGGCCATAAGCATTTTCAAAACAGAAACCTCCAGGGATTTCTTTTCTGTCATAGCTTGTTTAATCTCTGATTGAATTTTTTCTTTTAGAGCCATTTATCTTCTTTTCCATCTGGGTTCTTCTTCTAAAAGACCCATTTTCCTTAATTTTTCTTTTTCTTTGGAAATCTTGTCTCTTCTTAGGGCGCCTTCCCTTCTTTCGCGTTTACTCTTTGTTTTTTCCAGAAACCTGGCTTTCCGGGCACGAATCAAAACACCGCTCTGCTGAATTCTTCGGGTAAAGCGTCTTAACAAACTGCGAGTTGTCTCGCCTTCTTTTTTCTTTACTTCTATAGTCATAAAAGAAATCACCTCCTTTAAAAATTGATGTCATCTCTTGGTTTGGATTTTTTAATTATCTCCAATGCCTCTTCGGCTGAATCGACAATGCGATAAAAATTCATATCCTTTTTATCAATAAATTTGTTTTCTCCGTAACTGACTTCCTCAATCCATTTAGTCAATGGTTCCCAGAATTTCTTACCAACACAGACAATTGGAATATATTGGGGAATCTTTTCTGTCTGAATCAAGGTTAAAATTTCAAAAAACTCGTCCAGGGTTCCATAGCCACCCGGGAAAAAAACATAGGCCTGGGCTGAATAGGAAAGCATGACTTTGCGGGTGAAGAAATAGTGGAAGCCCATAGCTTTTTTAATGAATTCGTTCATCCGCTGGGCATACTTTAATTGAATATCTAATCCAACTGATTCTCCGTCAGCATTATAGGCTCCCTTGTTGGCCCCTTCCATTATTCCCGGTCCGCCGCCGGTAAAAACAGCGAATCCTTCTTTTGAAAGCATTCCAGCCAGTTTCTCTGCTTCTTTGTAGCGAGGATCATCAGGAGAAACCCGGGCTGAACCAAAAAAAGTGACTGACTTTGAAAAATCACTCAGGAATTCAAATCCATCAACAAACTCGGCCATAATTCGGAATATTCTCCATTGAACTGATTCCTTAAAATCATTTTTTTCCTTGATTTTTTCTTCTTTAGCTACCTGGGGCAGCTTTGAGGCCGGAACCAATATTTTTTTCCTAATTTTCTCGTCTCCATTCATATTTGAATAATTTAATTATCTATCTTATCCTACTATTTCTCCGGTTTTTTGTCAAAAGCACAACCTTGACCATTCTTCGTTAAATAGATTACACCTTCTTGACGAATCTTTTCATAGATGATAATAGCGGCGCTGATGCTGACGTTAAGTGAATTTATTCCCTTGCGCATTGGAATAGATATTTTTTTATCACATCGATTCGATATTTTTTCTGACACTCCTCTTCCTTCGGCGCCTAGAATAAAGGCAACTGGACCAGAAAGATTTTCTTCAAAACAAGACAGACCCTCCATTTCAATAGAGAAGGTTCTAATGCCATTCTTCTGAAGTTCTTTTAAGGCTTCAAAAATATTCATTTTTACAAGAGGAATTCTGGCGATAGCGCCCATTGAGAAATGAACAGTTTCTTCATTGAGAAAGTAATCTTTTTCTCCCTGAAAGATTAAACCATTTACGCCAGCTGCAAAGGCTGTTCTGGCGATAGCACCGATATTATTAGGATACTCAACTCTGTTTATTAAAAGGAAAAATGGGTCTTGATTCTCTTTTAAAAGATGGTCTAAAAGGTCTTTGAAAGACCAGGTATTTTTAGGAGCCAAAAAACCAACCAAAACTTCTTGGCTTTTTCCACTTCTTCCTTTGCCCATTCTGCGACGAGGCGTCTTTTCAATCGGCACATTTTGGCTGATTGTTATTGATAAAATCTCTTTTGTTAAATCATCCTGCTTTAGATCATCAGCTAAGATAATTTTTTCAAAACTAACACCATCTTTTAATAGTTCTAGAATAGCATTTTTGCTTCTTATTCTTATTGACATAATTTAATTGTATAGTCTGGAAAGCATAAAGACAATAAAAAAAGTCCAAAACGGACTATCTCCTAATGATGCCTCATAATTTAAATATATTTATCTGCAATATTGGAAGCGGCGTATGATTCAGGTTTAATTTTAGCATTAAAGCCATTACCCCGGACCATACCAACAACTTCTTTAATCATTTCCCGGGTTGGTCCTTTTTGACCAACATCAATGTGAATCTGAAAATCGTAAGTTGGTTTCTTTGGTTCAAGAAAAGATTCCAACTCGCCTAAAATATCCTGAGCAGTTTTAAGAGAAAGTGATACCTCCTCATAAATCCTGTCCCGGAGCGTATGATATATCTTGCCGCCGTTGGTTTTCTTCCAAAAATACCTTCCTCCATGGCCAACCTGCTGGACAATAATGGCGGTAATAAAATCAGCCTCTGGTTTTCCATTAGAATCAGTTCCGACAACCAAGCGGTATTCGCTTTGGGAATCTTGGTTAATGTAATTTGAAATCTCCCGGACAACTTTATCCAGTTTCATTTTTCCTTTTGTCGGACTGCGGAAGGTCTCTTTTTTGTTTTTCATTGCCTTTATTGTAAATCTTTTGATAGATTTTGTCAATTTCTTCTTTTTGCTTCTTAATATCTAAAAACTCCCGCCGAATGCGAGACTTTTGAAATCGAATATATTTACGAATACTCTTGGGTAACCTTTTTCTTTTTTCCATTATTCTTTGCCTTATTCTACCCTATTTTTAGCAAGAAATAAAGGCGGAGTTCTTACTTCTCCGCCTCTCCAAACGTTTTTACTGGCTATTCCCATTGATAGATTTTATACCATTGCCCTAAAATTTTAAGGGCGATGACTGGGTCTCTACCATCCCTCTCGTCAAAAAGGCCTATCTCTTCAACTCTAATATCCGGCAAAAGCGCCTTTGCCTTCTTCCATAAGATAGCATCCTTTGTTTTTACTATTTCCGGCAAAGGACCTGTCAAAGGAAATAATCCGGGCTTATCTAATATTACTTCATTCATGTTTTTACCCCCTTATGAATCATTTGTTAGTAATTCAGGATTTTTTTGCGCTATCCTTTTTAGAATCTCTAATCCTTCGGATGGAATGTTTCGTTCTGGATACGCACTGTCGATAGAGACCTTCTGAAAACTCCCATCATACCTATTATATTCCTCGAAGGGTTCAACTTGAGGAAAATAACCCCTTAGATGAGAAAGCACTGCTTGGTGGATTGTCGACTTAATCGGTTCTGGTAGATTTTGGAAAAACCATTGCTTCGCTCCCTCAACCTGTTTTTCAAAACCCAACTCTTTGGCCAACTCAATTCTTTTTTTTGCTTCACTGGCTAATCCATTGATTTCGTTGACTATCACCGCAAGGCAATCTTCACAGTAAGGCACTTCTGGATAAAGCCCCTCGTCTATCTGACACCTCATGCAATTCTTAGAAGATTCGGAAGCCATTTCCTTTTCCAATTCTTCTTCTGCTTTACGAACAAGAATATAACCCAACCAACATAAGCTCACTATGACAACGACAGAAGTCATATAGCCTAAAAATAACCATGCATTATCATTAATATTACCCAATCCAACTAATACCTGAAAGGCTCCACCGAGTACCATGACGGGAATAAAAAACGAACGCGCCAGATAAAAGTACAATACTTTCTTTTTCTTAAGTATCATTGTTCCTCCTTTTCTAATTTGGTAAAGAACGTTAAATACCAAAAATTTAGGTGTTAGACACCGAACGTCTAACAGTCTTATCTAACAAAATAATAGATCTCGTAAATGGCGCCAAGGATGAAAAACAGGATTAGGGAGTAAATTAAAAGACGAGGAAGATTAAGAGAATAAGCCGGCTGCATATCTCCTCTTTTCTTGGCTTTAAGATAAATCAGAATCATTAAAGTAATATCAATACCTAAAAAGACTCCCCCGGCCAGGCTAATAATAGTAATGAAATTATTAAAACCAAGAAGGAAGAATATTAGGGGAACAAAGCAGGCCAATGCCCAGGACAAATTCTTTTTTATTCCAATATCATACCAGAGGATTTTTTTAAGAGTCAAACCAATTGTTAAAAATGAAGTAAAAACGGTTAAAAAGCCGAAAATGAGAGCGAGATTAACAATGCCATTGCCTAATACGTTTTTCAGACCGGTAATAGCATCATCGGTTGTATTCTGACCAGTAATGCCGGTGATAATAATGATAAAGAAAAGATAAGTCAGAGCTGAAATTAAAATTGACCAGAAGATTACTTTTTTTAAATCTTTAGGATTATCTTTAAGCATTTCTCTGATTTCCGGAATTAAAGAACTGCCAAAAAGAGAAAAGAGAACCGCTCCGTAGGGAAGGAATAAATAGGTTGGATTGAAATTGAATAAATTCCCTGTTTCAATCAGAGAAAAACCTTTTTGAAAGATAAAGAGCAGGACAATGAAGAATAGGATTAGAAGAATTGATTCAACCCGGGCAATGCTTTTAATGCCGAAATATATTAAAAGGGAACCGATTAAAAACAGGGTTAAAACATAGAAAAGAAGGCTTTGGCCAAAAAAAGGATTAAAAAGAGAAAAAAGGAATCCGCCGCCAACAACCAGATAAGCCAGGAGAGCGCCGCCCAAACCTAAACTATTACTCAAAAAAGAAAGTCCTTTCGCCCATTTGCCCAAATATTTCTCAGCATAGCCCGGCAGACGATGAAGTCCTTTGGTTCTTAAAATTATTTCTCCATAAACAAAATTCGTTAAAAGAGCAATTACTCCGATAATGAGGAAATAGAGGAGCATTGTCCAGATGCCAACTTTTGAGGTGATATAGGGTAAACTAAAAAGCCCGACCCCAATAATGGTTCCGGTTAAAGTTGCCAAGGCTTTGAAGAAATTTTTATCTCTCATTTTTTTAGTAGGCAGGAAGATATCCCTTGTTAGCCATCCATCTTATTAAATAGACAGAAATTACTCCCCAGATAATGGAGAGGACCAGGATAATTCTGCCTTGCTTTTTCAAATCTTCTTCTGTTAGAAAAGCAACAGCCAAAACTATCCCCGAAACAGGACTAATTAAAGTAACAGCGATAGCCAGCCAAAACCATTTCTTTTTTGAACTAAGAGTAATTTTTTCTTCCATTTAGAATTCCTTTATTGGTCCCCCGCCTAATAAATGAAGGTGAAGGTGAAAAACTGTCTGACCGCCTCCTTTTTCAACACAGAAAACTAAACGGTATCCTTTTTGATCAATCTTTTGCTTTTTAGCTAAATCTCTGGCCAAGAAAATCATGTCATTAATCAGGGGCTTATCTTCTTTTTCTAAATCATTGATTGATCTGATATGCTTTTTTGGAACAATCAAAAGATGAATCGGCGCCTTGGGGCTAATATCCTTAAAAATGATTATCTGGTCATTTTCAAAGACAATATCGGCCTTTTGCTTGTGATTAGCAATTTGGCAGAAAATACAATCCCTCATTACTTTTTAACTCTTTTTTTAATTTCTTTAACAACCTTTTCCAGGGAAACGGTTTCCTGGCTGCCGGAAGCCATATCCCGGATAATGATAGTTTCATCCAGGGCTTCTTTTTGTCCCAGAATTAGAGCAAAACGAGCATTCATCTTGTCGGCAATTTTCAACTGACTCTTGATTGTATTTTTACTAAACGAACTTGATGTTTCTATGCCGGCCTGTCTTAATTCCTCAAATAATTTTAAGGATTTTTTCTTGCCTAATTCTCCTAATTGGACCAGAAAAACTAGGGATGAATTCCTTGAAGGAACTTTAACATCTTTTTCTATCATCAGGTTAACTATCCTGTCCAATCCCATAGCAAAACCAGTCCCGGGCGTATCTTTGCCACCGAGGAGCCTAACCAGTCCATCGTAACGACCGCCGCCGCCCAGAGCAATTTGTCGGCCATCTTCTTCTTCCGGCCAGACCTCAAAAACGGTTTTGGTGTAATAGTCCAGTCCTCTGACCAGATTGGAATTAAGAATGTATGGAATTTCAACTTCATCGAGATATTCAAGAACATTCTTAAAATGGTCATGACATTCCGGACAAAGATTATCAATTGTCTGGGGCGCTTCTCTGGCTATTAAAACGCACTTTTCATTTTTGCAATCAAGTAATCTTAAAGGATTTTGTAGAAGCCGTTTTTGGCAATCAGAACAAATTTCCTTTTTTTTCCTCCGATAGAAATTAACCAGTTTCTTTCGATAGGCTGGTCGGCATTGACGACAACCAATACTGTTAATCTGGGTAATGACATTTTTAAGGCCAACTCCTTTGATAACGGAGAAAAATAATTGGATTAATTGAGCGTCTAAGACCGGGTCTTTCTCGCCAAAGATTTCAAAATTAGCCTGTTCGTGCTGTCGATAGCGGCCTTTTTGAGATCTTTCATAGCGAAAGACCGGTCCGATACTATAGAGTTTAATTGGATGTGGCAAAGAAGAAAGTCCGTTTTGAAGATAGGCCCTGATAATGGCCGGGGTGAATTCCGGACGAAGGACTAGTTTATCTCCTCCTTTTGTTCTAAGAGTATACATTTCTTTTTGGACAATATCGGTTGTTGCGCCAGTTCCTCTGATAAACAAATCAACGTCCTCTATTACCGGAGTATCAATCCGGTCAAAGCCGTAGGTTTTAGCCGTTTTAGAAATTACCTGTCTGACTTTTTCCCAATAGACCTGTTCTTGGGGTAGAATATCTCTTGTTCCTTTCGGCGCCTGAAAGGATCTTTTCCTTTTTGGAGTTGTTGTTTTGGTTTTTTTAGGCATAGTTTTAAATTAAAAAACCTCCGCTTGATTAAAAGGCCAGGCTCTTATCCAAACCTGACCAACAATATTTTCTTCTGGCAAAGCTCCCCATCGCCTTGAATCAGAACTAGCTTTCCGGTTATCGCCTAAAACAAAATACTCTTCGTTGCCTAATTCTATTCTGGTTTCTCCTTCGGTTGTCATTCCTTCAGAAAGATAACTTTTTTCGTCAAGTCGAAGACTATTGATAAAAACCCGGCTATCTTTAATCTCCACTATTTCTCCGGGAAGGCCGACAATTCTCTTAATGTAATACTGGGAGGGATCAAGGGGATATTTGAAAACAATGACATCTCCGCGCTGGGGATTATCAAAACGATAGCCAATTTCATTAATTACTAAATATTGACCATTATCAAAATTGGGCTCCATTGAAGCCCCGCGAACGAAAAACGGTTGGATTAAGTAATATCGGACTGGGATAATGATAGCCAGAGAAATGACCACGATTTTAACTGTTTCCCAGACAAAAGTCAGTATTTTTTTCATTGCTTCCAATTCTAAACCATTTCTTGTTGAAAATCAACCACTCTGATATACTTTGAAGAATGACAGGGAAAAAGAAAAAAAGAATTGTTTCCTGGATTGTATTTTTAACGTTTTTCTTGTTTCTTTTTTTTCTTTATCAGATGGTGCCTTCTTCTTCTTTTGAGGTTCATTCGGGTCAAGAATTATCAGGAGAAAGAAAAATTGTCTTCAAATCTCTTCCAATAATCTCAGGGGATAAGGATTTGGAAAAAAACATCTTAATTCTTGGTCGGCCAGGACCGGGCTATTCCGGCAGTAATTTAACCGATACCATTATCCTGGCCCGTATTGACCAAAGCGATTCATCCAAAAAAGCAACTCTGATTTCTTTGCCAAGGGATTTGCTTGTTAGGGTTCCTGAAAAGGGAAATCTGACTAAAATCAATTCTCTCTATACTCTATCCGGCATAGAGGGCCTGAAAGAGAAAATTAAAGAAATTACCGGTCTTTCAGTTGATAATCATCTCATTATTGACCTGGTTGTTTTCAAAGAAGTCATTGATTTAATTGATGGTCTTAATGTCTATGTCAGACAAGACATCCATGACCCATATTTCCCCGGGCCAAATCATACTTACCAAACATTTGATTTAGCGGCTGGCTGGCGCTACCTTGATGGAGAGAATGCTTTGAAATATGTTCGGACCCGCTATACCTCGCCTAACGGCGACTTTGACCGAATGGCTCGTCAGCAGCAGGTTATTCAACTTTTAAAACAAAAAGTTCTGGCTCTTAATCCCTTATGGGACTTTCCAACTTATCTCAAAATATTTAATTCCCTTAATGAACGGATTGAGACCGACCTTTCTCTTTTAGAAATGCGGCTTTTTTACCAAATTGCCAAAGAGATTGGAGCTGATAGAATAAGGAGTGTTGTTGTTGATAGAAAGGAAACTGGTCTTCTAACCGGTGGCGGAGTCATGTTTGGGGAACAAATGGCTTCGGTTGTCTATCCCGTTGTTGGACAGGGAAATTACCAGAAGATAAAGGAATATATTAAGGAAAGTATTAATCAATGAAATTAATTGTTGGATTAGGTAATCCTGGAGAGAAATATGAAAAAACCCGCCATAATCTCGGTTGGCGGGTTGTTGATTTTCTGACAGAAGAAATGGAGATTAATCAATTAAAAGAGGATAAGAAATTCAATGCTCTGATTGGCAAAAAGAATAATATCGTTTTATCCAAGCCGCTGACCTTTATGAATAACTCCGGCCAGAGCGTTAAGGCCATTGCTGACTATTTCAAAATACCGAGCCAGGATATTTTAATTATCCATGATGACATTGATTTAAATTTGGGAGAAGTAAAATTACAGGAATCAAGAGGCGCCGCCGGACACAAAGGCGTTGAATCAGTTATTGAGCATTTAGGAACAAAGGATTTTATTAGAATCAGAATTGGAATTAAACCAGCAGAAGAAAATATTGATACGGAAAAATTTGTTTTAGAAAACTTTACTGACCAGGAAGAAAAGATTATTAAAGGAGTAATTGAAAAGGCCGCCGGTTTGATTGCGGCGGCCCCTAAGAAGGTTATTAAAAATATTCTCTGATTTCGGGCTTTCGATAATGATTAAAAGAAAAGAAAATGAGATTGAAGACAACGTATCCAGTTCCTATCCCTATAACTATATATCTTCCCAGGCAGTGATGGTAGAAGAAGGTTACTATGATTCCAACGCTAACCGAAATCAGGCAAAACAGAGTAACAATAACATAAAACTTGCCTTGTTTATTCATCTTTGCCTCCTTGATGTTAGTTCTGAAAAAACTACAACCTAGTCACCACTAGCCTACCCAGAAGCGTTAGAGAAAATTCACAAAAGTGAACTCTCTCTAATCCTTCGGCCTAGCCAGGCTAGGAGGGATTGCCCGGCATCTGGCTACTTTATGGGCAGGCTAGTGATGGCTAGGATTAATGAATACTATAAAAAATGGAGGGAATTGTCAATAAAAAATATTTTAATGCTTTTAATCTGGTTGGCGGAATTGGACCAATTGCTTTTAAGAAATTAATTGCTCATTTTGAATCCTTGGAAAATGCCTGGTTATCTAGTCTGACAGAATTAGGTCGGGCTGGTCTAAACCGGTCAATTATTGAAAAAATCCGAAAACAAAGACCAAGAATCAACCCCGACCTGGAAATGGAAAAACTTTCAAAAGAAAATATTGACCTAATTACAGTTTTTGATAAAAATTATCCCCGATTACTTAAAGAGATTTATGCTCCGCCGGCAATGCTATATATTCGCGGCCAATTTAAACCAAAAGATAAATTCAGTTTGGGTGTTGTTGGGCCAAGAAAACTTTCTTCCTACGGAAAACAAATTACCCCTTTAATTACAACTGAATTATCTCAATCAGGATTAACTATTGTCAGTGGCTTGGCCAAGGGAATTGATACTCTGGCCCATCAGGCAACAATAAAATCCAAAGGAAGGACAATTGCTGTCTTGGGATCCGGTTTGGATAAGAGAAGTATTTATCCTTACCAGAATCAACGCTTGGCTGAAGAAATCAGCCAGAATGGCGCTCTTATCAGCGAATACCCGATTGGCTACCCGTCCTTTTGCTCAGAACTTTCCTCAGCGCAACAGAATTATTTCTGGCCTAAGTTTAGGCGTTTTAGTTATTGAAGCCGGAGAAAGAAGCGGGTCTCTGATTACAGCTAAAGACGCTTTGGAGCAAAACCGAGAAGTTTTTGCCATTCCTGGCTCGATTTTAAGCCAAAACTCGACAGGAAGTAATAATTTGATTAAAATGGGAGCAAAGCTGGTAAGCCAATCTAATGATATCTTAGAAGAGCTGAATTTAAGATAAAATGAAAGGGAACCGACCACTGGCCGATTCCCGTGAGAGAACTGTTAACCGGAGACACGGAAAGACGCGAAAAGAAGGAAAATAAGACCAATGGAGAAAACTGCTACCACGAAAATCCTTCTCTTTTTTATTCTCTCTTTCTTGCCCACATTCAGGACTTGGCTACAAATCTTTGTGCTCGGATTAGGCACACCAAGAGACCTGACATCCCTTTTATACTCCTCTTCTATATCCGCCCCCTTCCAAAAATTCCATATATCGGACACCTTCATAACTACCTCCTTTTCCGTTTCTATCTTTTCTAATACGATAACATACAAATCACAAAAAGTCAATGAATCTTGTCGTAGTTGAATCCCCAACTAAATCAAAAACAATTTCTCGGTATCTTGGCAAAGATTATCGGGTGCTTTCTTCCTATGGTCATATCCGCGACCTGCCAATAAAAAAACTTGGCATTAATGTTAAAAAAGATTTTAAGCCGGAATATGTTATTCCGGAAAAAGCTGAAAAGACAGCCAAGGAACTTAAAAGCGCGGCTAAAAAAGCAAAGTTGGTTATTCTGGCCACAGATGGAGACCGGGAAGGAGAAGCCATTGCCTGGCATATTCTTCATATCCTAAAATTATCTGATTCTTCTTATCAACGGATTGTTTTTCATGAAATAACCAAGAAGGCGATTGAAAAAGCGCTTAAGAGTCCTCGTAAAATCAATCTAAAACTTGTTAATGCTCAGCAGGCCCGGCGGATTCTGGACAGACTGGTTGGTTACAAACTTTCACCTTTCCTTTGGAAAAAAGTTGTCCGAGGATTATCAGCCGGCCGGGTTCAATCAGTCACCGTCCGACTAATTGTTGACCGGGAGAAAGAAATCAAAGCTTTTAAACCAGATGAATACTGGTCGATTGAGGCCAAGTTAAAAAAACAGGAAGAAAAGGAAGAATTTATTGCCCAGTTAATAAGGGAGAATAAGAAGGCAATTTCCAAACTGGGAATAAAGAATAAGAAAGAAGCTGACGGGATATTAAAGGATTTGAAAAATGCCCAATATCAGGTTTCCAGTGTTGAAAGCAAGGAAGTCCAAAGGCATCCTAGTCCCCCTTTTACAACCAGCACTCTTCAGCAAGAAGCCGCTCGTAAACTAGGATTTTCATCCCAGCAAACAATGCGGATTGCCCAGCAACTCTATGAGGGGGTCGGATTAAGCAAAGGAGCAACTGGATTGATTACTTATCATCGAACTGATTCTCTCAATATTTCCGGTGAAGCATTAAGAAAAGCCCAAGAATTTATTCAGGAAAAATTCGGCTCTAAATATTCCCTAACTGCCCCGAGGATTTTCAAAACTAAATCCAAAGGCGCTCAGGAAGCCCATGAAGCCATCCGGCCGACCAGACCAGCTCGAGAATCAGGAGGCATTAAACAACGCTTGGATAAAAGACAACTTAAACTCTATGACCTAATCTGGAAAAGATTTATTGCTTCTCAAATGACGCCGGCTCTTCTGGATTCAACTTCGGTTGATATTCAAGCCAAGGGAACATCGAAAAAATCATATACTTTTCGGGCAACCGGTTCTGTTATTAAATTCGACGGGTTTCTTAAGGTTTATCCAGGGAAAATGAAAGAAAACATTCTGCCAAAACTAACCAAGGAAGAAATCCTGAAACTAATCAAACTATTCTCCGAACAGCACTTTACCAAGCCTCCGGCCCGATACACAGAAGCTTCTTTGATTAAAATCCTGGAAGAATATGGTATTGGCCGTCCTTCAACCTATGCTCCGACCATTAATACCATTCAAAAACGCGGCTACACTGAAAAAGACGAACAAAAAAGATTTGTTCCAACAGAAATTGGTTTTATTGTCACAGATCTTCTTAAAGAAAACTTTTCTCAAATTGTTGATGTTAAATTTACCGCTAAGATAGAAGAAGACCTTGACGAAATTGCCCGGGGAAAACAGGACTGGGTCAAAACCCTGAAAGAATTCTATGACCCTTTCATTAAAAACCTGGAGAAGAAATATGATGATGTTAAAAAGATAAAATTTGAAGAGAAAACTGATAAGAAATGTCCGCAATGCGGTAAGCCAATGGTAATTAAACTGGGACGGTTTGGAAAATTCTATTCCTGTTCCGCTTTCCCGGAATGCAAACATGCCGAACCAATTATTAATTCAACCGATGTTAAATGTCCCGAATGCCAGAAAGGTGAAATTGTTGAAAGAAAAACAAGGAAAGGAAAAACCTTTTATTCCTGTTCTCAGTATCCTAAATGTAAATACGCTCTTTGGGATAAGCCGATTGATGAAAAATGCCCGAAATGTAAATCACTCTTAGTGGAAAAGGGTAAAAAGATTAAGTGTAGTAACAGGGAATGCGGGTATATAAAGGAAATGTAAAAGCCGTCTCGTTCTTCTGAACAGAGACGGCTTTTTTTAATAAGGCCTGGGGTAATTTTATTTCAATTTTTAATTGGTTCATTTAGCCCTCCTTCTTCTGAAGAAAACAATTGTTTTAAAATCGTTCTTGCGTTCCTTCTATACCCTTTTTTCCCATCGACAATTATATTTCTCCCTTCAGGAAGTCTCTTTTTCAGTTCCCGGTAACTTTCCTCAAAAAAGGGAAGTGTTCTTTCGTTGATAATGGGATCGGAACGACCCTTTGCTCCTCTTTTGATGCTTACTTCAACCGGAACTTGAATCAGAACAATAAAGTCTATGTATCTAATGCTCTTCTCGGAGAATTCCAAAAGATGTTTTGCTTCTCGGCGGGAAGAAATAACTTTAGCCAGGATTAATGCATTGACAAATGCGATAAGATCCCAAGGTCCCCTTTCCAAGAGAATGTAGTCAACGGTTCTAATCCTGTTCATTGTTAAAACTAATTCGGAAATGGTCTCGCCCAGCACTACCTCCTGCCGACCAATCGCATTGCTCGGATCCTTAAATCTTCTTCCGACTACCCGTTTTTCTCCGATTCTCTTAACCTTGTATCCCATTCTAACAAGCTCTGCTTCTAATCCGTTACCGGTCTTAGTTTTTCCCGCATAAATCGGCCCAGCTAATTCAATGACTTCCATAATCTTACCCCCTCTCACCCAGACCTAATTTTAAGAGAACTTAAAGACAAAATAACTTAAAAAACGACGCTTGTCAAATAAGAAATCCTATTGTATAATTAAAGATATGGTCACCATTGAAAAAATTATTGACGAGTTTAAAAAAAACCACCCCTTGGTTAGCGCTAAGGTTATTGAAAGGGCTTATGAGTTTGCCGAAAAATATCATCAGGGACATAAGAGAGCGTCTGGCGAACCATATCTTAATCATTGCCTTAGCACGTCTTTGACTCTAGCCGAATTAAAGCTGGATGCTGAAACAATTGCTGCTGGTCTGCTCCACGATGTCTTAGATGACACCAGAGCAACTCCCGGCCAAATAAAGAAGAAGTTTGGAGAGAATATTCTCAATCTTGTCAAAGGCGTCTGTAAAATGGGGAAAATTAAATACCGAGGCAAGGAAAGAATGGTTGAAAATCTAAGAAGATTGTTTTTAGCCATGGCTAAAGATATCCGGGTAATTCTGATTAAACTGGCTGACCGGCTTCATAATATGAAAACCCTTGACGCTCTACTGGAAGAAAAGCAAAAAAGAATTGCTCTGGAAACATTAGAAATCTACGCTCCTTTAGCTGATCGGCTTGGTATCAATGAATTAAAAGGAGATTTGGAAGACTTGGCCTTTAAATATGTCTATCCTGAAGAGTACAAAGATATAGTCAGCCAGGTTGAAGACAAATACCTTCAGGGAAAAAAGTATCTTCAGAAGATTATTCCGATTGTCAAAAAAACCTTGGCCAAGAAGGATATCCGGGTAATAGAAATTCACGCCCGGACCAAACACCACTACAGACTATATCGGAAACTCCTCCGCTATGATATGGACTGGCATAAGGTCTATGACCTGGTTGCCTTGCGGATTATCGTCCCAGATATTGAAACTTGCTACGCTGCTTTAGGAATAATTCATAAAAAATGGAAACCGCTTATCGGCCGGATTAAAGACTACATTGCCATACCCAAGCCCAACGGCTATCAATCCCTTCATACAACCGTTTTTTGCCAGGGAGGAAAGATTACTGAATTCCAGATTAGAACTCCTCAAATGCATCAGGAATCAGAGTATGGTATCGCTGCCCACTGGTATTACAGCGAAGAAAAAGGATTTAAATCATATATTAAAAAGAAGATTCTAAGACAGGAACCAAAGAGAGAATTCAAGGAAGAAGAACTAGCCTGGGTCAAACAACTCCAGGAATGGCAAAATGAAAAATTCTCCTCGCCGGAAGAATTTATTGATTCACTTAAAATTGATTTTCTCAAGGACCGGATTTTCGTCTTTACTCCCAAGGGTGATGTTATTGACCTGCCCGAAGGAGCAACTCCAATTGATTTTGCTTATCAGATTCACAGCGATATTGGTCATCAGTGCACTGGCGCCAAAATTGACGGGAAATTAAGCCCGTTATCCCGACCGCTCCAAAATGGAGAAATGGTTGAGATTATGATTCAGAAAAACAAAAAGCCAAATAGAGATTGGCTTAAGTTTGTTAAAACCAGCGAAGCTAAAAAAAGGATTAAAGGCTGGTATCGAAGAAAGGAAGCTTCCTAGGCTTTGGAAAGCAAATTAACTAATTGATCTAATTCTTCTTGATTATTAAATTCAACTCTAACATGGCCGAGGTCGCCTCTCTGGGTAATACTGACCCGGCGACCAAGAGTTTCTCGGAGTTCATTTTCTAATTTCTTGAAAAGCGGGTTTTTTGGTCCAAAAGATTTTGCTTTTTCCGGCAATGCCATTTTTCTGGCTTTTTCCTCTGCCTGGCGAACGCTTAAGTTTTTTCTAATAATTTCTCTGAAAATGGGGAGGCGGACTTCCTGTCTGGCTAATAAAAGGGCGCGGCCGTGTCCTTCGCTAATTTTACCACTTCTAATTGAATTCTGAACTTCTGAAGGAAGAGTTAAAATCCTCATGGCATTGCTTACTGTTGACCGATCTTTGCCTATTTTTTCGGCAATCTCATGGTGTTTTAAGCCAAAATCATCCTGAAGTTTTTTAAAGGCCATGGCGGCTTCAACAGCATTAAGGTTTTCCCTCTGAATATTTTCAACTAAAGCAATTTGTAATTTTTCGTTAGCCCGGCTGTCTTTGATAATGACCGGGACGCTTGGCAATCCGGCTAGTTTAGCTGCCCGCCATCTTCTTTCTCCGGCAATCAATTCATATTCAACCTGGCGACCTCGTTCGGTTGCTTTTTCTATTTTAGAAACAATTAATGGCTGTAAAATCCCGTGCTCTCTGATTGAATCAGCTAATTCAGTTAAGCCCCCTCTTGATAAATCTCTTCTAGGCTGTTCGGAATTTGGCCTGATTTTATCAACCTCAATATTAAAAATACTTTCCTTTCCGGGTAATCTTGGGTCAGGTTTTTCTTTTTGTCCTTTGACTAAATCTCTTAACTTTGACTCCTTTTTGGGAATAAGGGATTGAAGTCCTCTGCCTAATGAGTTTTTCATAAATTTTTCTCCTTTACTTATCTAATTCTATTATCTCCTGGGCCAATTGGCGATAAGCCTTGGCACCTTTTGAATGCGGGTTGTATTGAATAATTGGCTGGCCAAAACTGGGTGCCTCAGCCAATTTAATACAACGAGGAACAATTGAATCAAAAACATAGCCGGAAAAATTCCTTTCCATTTCTTTTCTGACCTGGCGGGATAATCTGTTCCGACGGTCATACATGGTCAAAAGCGCTCCTTTAATTTTAGTTGGACTATTCAGATTCTCTTCAATCAGCTCGACTGTTCTTAAAAGCTGGCCTAATCCTTCCAGGGCATAATACTCGCACTGAACCGGGATAATGACTTCGTCGGCTGCGACCAGGCCATTAATTGTTAAAAGGCCTAGGCTCGGCGGGCAGTCGATTAGGATATAGTCGTAGTTGGTTCTGACTCGCTGAAGAAGTTCATAGAGTTTAAACTCGCGATTAGGCATATTAACCAACTCAATTGTTGCCCCAGCTAAATCAGAAGATGAGGGAATAATGTCGTAGCCAAAAAGACCAGTTCTTTTAATAATCTCTTCTGGTAAAAGACCGCCGATTAAAGAGTGATAAAGACTAAGAGGAACTGTTCTTGGATTAATGCCTAGACCCGAAGTTGCATTGGCCTGAGGATCAATATCAACTAAAAGAACATACTTGCCTGAAGCAGCTAAATAGGAGCCTAAATTTATTCCAGTCGTTGTCTTGGATACCCCGCCTTTTTGATTAACCAGACTAATTATCCTTGCCATATCCCTATTATACTTCAATACTAAAAAATTGACAACAAGGGGTTTTTGAGAGAGAATGAAAATAGGCCTGGGTGGCGGAATTGGCAGACGCGCGCGACTCAAACTCGCGTGGGATTTATCCCTTGAGGGTTCGACTCCCTCCCCAGGCACTCTTATTTAAACAATTTCATCAAATCTTTTTTTGTAATTGGACCAACCCGGGTAATTCTCGGTTGAGGACGGGTTAAATCCAGAACAGATGAAGGCGGACTTTCTGGTAAATCACCGGCATCAAGGATCAGAGTTGGCCGGGGATAAGACCTTTCAAAAGTTTTAATCACTTCCTGGGATGAAACTAAGGGCGGATCGCCGGAAAAATTAGCTGAAGTACAGGTCACAGGGAAATCAAGGTTTTCCATTAAATATCTTGTAAAAGGATGTTCCGGGATTCTTATGCCAATACTTCTTTTGCCAGCGGTTAAAATTTCTGAAAGAGCGTCCCTTTTTTCTAAAACTACCGTTACTTGTCCTGGCCAGACCGATTTCAATATCTTCTCCCTTTCCGGATTAACATAGGCCAATTTTTTAGCCATTTTAATATCTTTGACCATAATCGGGACGGGTTTGGTTTCTGGTCTTTTTTTCATCTTAAAAAGCCGCTTGACGCTGTGAGTATCAAAGGCATTGACTCCTAGTCCGTAAACAGTATCTGTCGGAAAAACAATGCTATTTCCCTGTTTTAAAGCATCAATTGCTTCCTGAATAACCCTTTCATCAATATCATTCCAATCACCGGTTAAATTGAATTTAATTATTTCCATTTAAATAACTAAATTAATCAATCGGTTGGGGATATAGATGGATTTTTTTAATTTCTTCTTCCCCAGCCATTTTTTAATCTTTTCGCTCTCTAAAGCAATTTCTTTGGCTTGTTTTTCGGTAATGCCTTTTTCAACTTCAATCTTATCCCTGACCTTTCCATTAATCTGAATTATCAATTGCCAGGTCTCTTCCTGGATTAATTTCTTATCATATTCCGGCCATTTTTCTTTAGAAATGGTTTCTTTGTTTCCTAATGTTTCCCAGAGTTCTTCGGCAATATGGGGAGCGAAAGGAGAGAGTAAAATGGCAAATTTTCCTAAAATTTCTTTACTGGTCCCTACTTCTTGAATCTTGTTTGTCAAAACCATTAACTTAGCAATAGCCGTATTATACTTCAGGCGACCCATATCATTTTCTACTCCTTTAATGGTTCGGTGTAATAGTTTAACTAGGCCTTGATCAGGCTTTTTGTCGTTAACCTGATTAGTCAAACTATAAACCCGGTTAGCAAACTTATACATCCCCTGCATGCCGCTATCCCGCCAATCGCCGCCCTGTCGCATATCACCCAAGAACATTAAATACATTCTAACAGCATCAGCTCCATATTTTTTAATATATTCATCCGGATTGACAATATTACCTTTTGATTTGCTGATTTTAGCTCCTTCGCTGATTAACAGGCCGTGGGCCCGAAATTGCTTGTACGGCTCTTGTTCCGGGACATAGCCCAGCTCATGTAGAACCATGGTGACAAAACGGGAATACAGGAGATGAAGAACGCTATGTTCCTTGCCGCCAATATACATGTCAACCGGCATCCATTTTTTCAATCTTTTCTTATCTAGAGCCTTGTCCTTGAATTCAGTACAAGGATAACGCATAAAATACCAGCTTGAATCGACAAAAGGATCGGATACATCAGTCTCCCTTTTGGCCGGACCTTTGCACTTAGGACAAGTCGTATTAACGAACTCCTTAATTTTGTTCAAAGGCCCCTTGCCTGTGCCGTCGGGTAAAAAATCATCCATTTCTGGCAGTTCTATTGGTAGGTCTTTTTCCGGAACTGGCTGCCAACCACATTTTTGGCAATTAATCATTGGGATAGGCGGACCCCAATATCTTTGTCTTGAAATACACCAATCTCTTAATTTGTAATTAACTTCTTTTTTACCTAATTTCTTTTTGGTTAACCATTTGGTTACTTCTCTAACCGCATCTTTAGTTTCAAGTCCGTTCAGGAATTCAGAATTGATCGATATCCCCTCTCCTTCAAAGCAGTCTTTGTCAGTTTTAATGACTTTGATAATGGGAAGGTTGAATTTCTTGGCGAAATCATAATCTCGCTCATCATGAGCTGGGACAGCCATAATAGCTCCGGTTCCGTAGTCAGATAAAACATAGTCAGCAACAAAAATGGGGATTTCTTTATTGTTAACTGGATTAATTGCCGTTAATCCCTTAATTTCTATGCCGGTTTTATCTTTATTTAAATCGGTTCTATCTATATCCGACTTCTTATTAGTCTCCTTAATGTATTTCTCAATTTCAGGCCAATTTTTAATCTTTGCCTTAAATTTTTCCAGAATTTCATGCTCAGGACAAACAACCATATATGTCGCGCCGAAGAGGGTATCTGGTCTAGTAGTAAAAACCTCCAAACCATATTTATCAGAACCAATTTTGAATTTAACCAAAGCGCCTTCGCTTTTGCCAATCCAGTTTTCCTGAATTGTTTTAACATCTTCGCTCCAGTCAATTTTTCTCAGGTTGTTTAGCAATTTTTCAGCATAATCAGTAATTCGCCAGAACCATTGCTCCATTTCCTTCTTTTCTGTCTGAGTACTACAACGTTCGCAATGACCAGCAATGACTTGCTCATCAGAAAGAACAGTCTTGCAACTCGGACACCAATTAACTGAAGATTTCTTCCGATAGGCTAATCCTTTCTCGTGCATTTTTAAAAAGAGCCATTGGGTCCATTTGTAGTAATTGGGCTTGTAAGTTTCTACGGTTCGGGTCCAATCATAGGCATTGCCAATTGAATGAAGTTGGTTGTAGAAATTCTTTTCCGTTCTGGCGGAAACATCCTTGATATGCTCCTTAATTTTAATGGCATAGTTTTCTGAATGAATACCAAAACCATCTAAACCGATTGGTTCAAAGACATCATAGCCCTGGAGTTTAATAAAACGGCCGTAGGCATCACTATGGACAAAAGCATACATATTGCCAACGTGAAGCCCCTCAGCGCTTGGATAGGGAAACATCATCAGGTTGTAAAATGGTTTTTTGGCTTTATCTAAATCAACCTGATAAATTTCATCCTCAGCCCATTTCTTCTGCCATTTTTTCTCAATTTTATTCGGATCGTATTTAGGCATAATTAGATATTGAATAATTCTCTGGCGTTTTTAGTTGTTTGCTTGGCAACCTCTTCAAATTTAATTCCTTTAATCTCCGCTATTTTTTCTGCGACATGTTTAACATTAATTGGTTCGTTTCTTTCTTTCCGGTTTGGTTCCGGGGATAAATATGGGCAATCAGTTTCAATTAGGATTTTATCTAAAGGAATCTCCTTTATTACTTTATCATAATCTCTAGCATAAGTAATCAATCCGTTGAAACTGATATGTAATCCTATATCAATAATTTTCTTTGCCTGGGAAAGGCGACCCATAAAGCAATGGACAACTCCTTTTAATCCCGGGGTGCAGGCCATCGGACAGGAAGCGCAGCCAAGATTAAACATGGTTAAAATCTCAATTAAATCATCGTAGGCTTTGCGGCAATGAAAAATGATTGGCTTGCCCATTTGCTGAGCCATTTCTAATTGTCTGACTAAGGCTTCTTTTTGCTTTTCTTTTTTTTCTTCGGTAATGTTTTCGTCGTATTCCAGGCCAATTTCTCCGACTCCAACTGCTTTCGGGTCTTCAAGTAATTTAAGATATTTCTTTTCATCTAGTTCTTCGTATTCTCTCTCTTCCATTTCTCCTTTCCAGTTTTTTTCCCGGCCGCCTTCAAGGACATGAATTGGATGGAGCCCGACAATGGCATAAACTCCTTTTTTGTATTTATTGGCATACTCAACCGCTCTTTTGCTGGTTGAATACTGGGCGCCAACATTAATGACCCAAACATCATTATCAAGAGCTCGCCGAATGACTTTTTCGCCGTCTTCTTTGAAATCCCTGAAATTAACATGGGCATGAGTATCAATTAATTTGGGCATAATAGGGTTATGATACCTCTTTTAATTATTGTTTTCAAGTCTGGGTTTTTGCTATAATGAGAGATGCCCAAAAAACGTAATCTTGGAAAAACTAATTTAAAAGTAACAGAATTAGGATTTGGCGCCTGGTCAATTGGCGGTCTTGGTTATGGACCAGTTCAGGAAAAACAGGCCCTTGAAACCATAAAAGCATACATTGAATCAGACGGTAATTTTATTGATACCGCCAGGGGGTATCATAAAAGCGAAGAAATATTGGGAAAGATTTTATCAAAGAATAATTTAAGAAAAAAATTAATCTTAGCCAGTAAAACCTTTGCCGGAGAAAGAAAAGAAACAATTCCTCAGATAAGAAAAGACTTGGAAGAATCTTTAAAACTTTTAAAAACTGATTATCTCGACCTCTATTATCTTCACCAGCCGCCCGAGGATCCGGAAGTAATTGACGCCGCTCTAAACGAATTTGAAAAATTAAAAAAACAGGGAAAAATCAGATTTATTGGCGCTTCGATTAAGGGGCCGGACGTAACTGATAAAACTGAAGAACTCTGTCAACACTATATTTCAACAAAAAGAATTGATGTAATTCAATTGGTCTATAGTATTCTCCGACAGCGTCTTTTTGGTATAATAGGAGAAGCTGGAAGAAACGGAGTTGGTATAGTCGCTCGAACTGTTCTGGAAAGCGGTCTTTTGACAGGAAAATATCTGCCCGGCCATCAATTTGACGACCACCGAGCCAGAT
>CAZQUN010000001.1:0-163635 GCA_964596615.1 uncultured Candidatus Saccharibacteria bacterium | reverse complement strand
ATGAAGAGGAATTGGAATTAAAACATTTGAATTGCCGGAAATGTAATTTATTAATTTCCGGCTCATAATTTTGCCAAGCGGCTTTGAAAGCTCTTTGACAAAACTGTACTTGAATCGATGGACAGATTCTTTTAATAACTGATTGTCATAATAGCTGGCAACAATTAATTTTTCTTTTGGCAATTCCTGGTTAAGAGGAATTTCTTTCAGACAAGAGAGACAAAGAAATTCTCCTTCAATTGAACAGCCAAGACAGGTAATTGGAAAAATTAAATCAAGAAGAAAGTTTTTCATAGTATAAGCTTACAATAAAAGAATGGTTGTGGATATCTTTTTTGGTCTAAAATTATTAGTTATGATAGAATATGAGAAATGGCTTGGTTTAACTTTTTTAGAAAAAAACCGAAGAGTTTTTTAGGAATTGATATTGGCGCTTCAGCGGTCAAAATCGTCGAGATTGAAAAAAAAGACAAGAGGCATAAATTAAAAAATTACGCAGTCTACTCTTTAAAGGAATATTTGAAAAGAACTAATTACCGAGTTGAAGGAGAATCAGCAAAAGTTCCGAGCGCGGAAATAGCCAAGGCAATCAAGGCAAGCATGAAAGAAGCGGAAATTGAAGCAAAAGAGGCCTATCTTTCTGTTCCGGTCTATTCCAGTTTTTCAACCCTGATGGATTTGCCCAGGATGCCTAAAGAAGAAATTCCTTCTGCTCTTCAATTTGAAGCAAGAAAATATATTCCAGTCCCTATTTCAGAAGTAGTTTTGGATTGGAGTGTTGTCAGTCCACTTTCTCAGAAATCCGGTTATCAGGTTTTAGTTATTGCTGTTCCGAAAAAAACGATTGAATATTACAATCAGACGATGAAATTGGCTGAAATGACGTCAAAAAGCATTGAGGAGGAGACTTTTAGTTTGAGCCGAGCATTAGTCGGCAATGACAAAAGCACAATTATGCTAATTGATGCCGGGGCCCGTTCAATTAATATCAGTATTGTTGACGATGGCTATATCCGAATAACCCATAATCTGGAATTAGGGGGATTGAAGGTAACCAAGGCCATTGCTCAACAAATGGATTATGATGTTGAGAAAGCAGAGGAGATTAAAAAGGGCGTTTCCGGAGTTAAGTCAAGTAATGAGCATGCCACCCAAATTAAAGGAATTAGCCGTTCTATTTTAAAAATTATTGTTGTTGAAATCGAGAAAATAATTGATTCCTATCAAAAAAAGCACAACCGTAAAATTGGAAAATGTATTGTTGTTGGCAGCGGCGCTCATTTAGTTGGTTTTACTGATTGCTTAAAAGAAGGTCTGTCTTTGGATGTTTCCCTGGGCGATCCTTTTGCCCGGGTTGATTACCCGTCAGTTTTAAAGCCAGCCATAAAAGAACTTGGTCCTTCTCTGGCAGTCGCCGTTGGCCTGGCAATGCGAAATAGTTAAATATATGAATGATATTAAATTAACGCCGGATAGATATAATAAGGAGAAATCGGATGATTCCGGAATGAAGATTTCTATGGGAAGCGTTTCTGAATTAAGCAAGAAATTAACTTCCAAAGGCGGTCTTTGGTTTGGTTTAACCCTGGCTTTTTTGGCAGTGGCGGTTTTGCTTTCCCTGGGATTATGGGGCTACAAGATAACTTTAGTTGAAGAGGAGGAAGGCCTTATTCAGAAAATGGATGAACTAGCAGAACAAAGAGATGTTGATTTTGAAAACAAACTGATTGATTTGAAGAATAAGATAGACGGCTTAAAGAATATTTTATCAAGCCGGGCCTATTCTTCCATGATTTTCAGTCTTCTTGAAGAACTGGTTGTTCCCGGAGTTCATTTCACCGGGTTCAGAGGAGATTTATCAACCGGGAAGATATTAATAAAGGCCGAAGGGAATTCTTTCGATGATTTGGATAAACAAATTGTTGTTTTTGAAGAAAATGAAAATATTAAAGGAATTAGTGTTTCTTCAGTCGGCATAGGAGAAACCGGTCGGGTTAGCTCTGAGATAGAGATTGAATTAAAACCAAGTATTCTCTATGAATAAAATTGTTGTTAGTTTATCAAGTTTGGTTATCGGCCTGATTTTGGTATTTGTCATTATCGATCCTTTATGGTCTTCAGTTGGAATTTTAAGAGAGAGAGTTAGTTCAAAAAAGCAGGAAATTACCAAGATTGAAGTCCTTTTATCAAAAAAACAGGAACTTGAGAAAAAGTACCAGGAGGCCCAGCAGGACGCTGACAGAGTTTTTCTTTCCCTTCCCAAGGGGGAAGATACTTCCTATTTAATCTCTCAGTTCAGCAATATGGCTTCAAGGAATGGCCTTTTAATGGAATCGGTTACTTTCGAACGCTCTGTTAAGAAGGGGTCGGAAGAGCCGGAAAAGAAAACTTTTGGTTTTTCAACATTAGCAGTTGATCTTAAATTAAGCGGAACCTATTCAGCTTTTAAGGGATATTTAAAGGATATAGAGGAAGGTCTTCGTTTAATAGAGGTTGCTTCAATTGAGTTTTCCCCTCAAAGAGGAACGCTTAGTTTAGGCTTATTCGAATTCAGAATTAAAACAAACGCCTATTATCAGTAGTATTTATATTTATGGCTTTTAAACCATTTTCCAAAGATTCTATTACTACTTCTAAAGAAAAAAAAACAACAGATTTTGTGGGTTGCTCTTTTTCTTTTGGTTTTAGTTATTCTGGTCATAGTCTATTTTAACTACTGGCGTTCTCCCGGCACTCCTTTAATAAATATTCCTGGTCTGGATATTCCCGAATTGATTTCCCCGTCTTCGGATATATCAATTGACGAGATTATTAAAGAAATGGATTTTGATGCTGAATTCCTTAAAGATGCTGATTTTCAGGCATTGAAGAATTACGGGGAATGGCCTTTGAAGATTGAACAGAAAGGCCGGGCTAATCCATTCTTGCCTTAGTTTATGGCTGATAAAAATGAAGTTGTTAAAAAAGAAAATTCAGTCCGTTTGCCTGTTAGACAGCAGGGCAAGCCGGCAAAGCAGGAAAATGCCAACGAAGCAAAGGAAATAAAGGAAAAAGCTGATTTGCTTAAAATTCCATATATTGATTTAACGAATAAAGAAATCTCAGTTGAAGTTCTGAAAGAAATTCCGGAAGAGGCAGCTGCTTTTTATGGATTCGTTCCCATTTCAAGGCACGATAATGTTTTGGAAGTCGGAATGGTTAATCCGGAAGACCTTAAAGCAAGAGACGCTTTAAGGTTTATTGTTAGAAGCAGCGGCTTGGGATCAAAAATATATTTAATTAGTCAAGCTGGTCTTAAAAATATTCTTAGGCAGTATCAGAGTTTCCGGGGCGAGGTTAAAAAAGCGCTTAAAGAACTGGAAGTTGAGTTGGAAGAGAAAGAAAAGATGAAGCCGGCTAAAATAGTCGAGGAAGTTAAGAAGATTACTGCCGAAGCTCCGATTACGAAAATAGTCGCTGTTATCCTCAAAAATGCTATTGAAGGCAGGGCTTCTGATATCCATATTGAGCCGGCTGAGAAAAAAACCAAAGTTCGTTTCAGAATTGATGGCATTCTTTCAACAAGTTTGTTCTTGCCCAAGGAGGTTCATGCTTCAGTCATTTCCCGAATCAAGGTACTTTCTAATTTGAAGATTGATGAAACCAGGGTTCCTCAGGACGGCCGTTTTAATACAGTTGTTTCTTCAAAGAAAATTGATTTCCGGGTTTCTACTTTTCCGACCTCTGGTGGGGAGAAAGTTGTTTTAAGAATCTTAGACCCGGCGGCTGATTTAGATGATTTTTCCAAACTCGGCGTTGAAGAGTATAATCTCAAGATTTTAGAAAAAGCAATCAAACAGCCCTTTGGTATGATACTTATGAGCGGTCCGACCGGCTCTGGTAAAACAACAACCCTTTATACTATTCTGGGTAAATTAAATGATGAAAAGGTCAATATCGTCAGTTTGGAAGACCCGGTTGAATACCACATCGAAGGAGTCAGCCAGTCCCAGATCAGGCCAGAGATTAAATATACCTTTGCTTCCGGTCTGCGCCATATTCTTCGCCAGGACCCTGATATTATCATGGTCGGCGAGATTAGGGATGAAGAAACTGCTAATCTGGCAATTCATGCTGCTTTGACCGGTCATCTTCTTCTTTCAACTCTTCATACTAATAATGCTATTGGCGTTATTCCCCGCCTGGTTGATATGAAAATCAGTCCTTTCCTTTTGCCGACTTCTTTAATCCTGGCTGCTGCCCAGCGTCTAATTAGACGGCTTTGTCCGGATTGCAAGAAAGAGATTATCGCTCCAAAACAGGAAAGCGATATTATTGACCAGGAACTGGCTAAACTTAGCCCGGAACAAAGAAGTAAATTTACCTGGAAGAAGCCCTACAAGATTTATCGGCCGGTTGGCTGTGAAAAATGCGGCAAGAAAGGAACTAAAGGGCGGGTTGCTCTTTATGAAATGCTTGAGATGACCCCTGAATTGGAAGAAATTATTAACAAAAGACTAAGCGAGGGGGAATTAATCAAAGAAGCCGAAAGACAGGGAATGGTCACCATGAAGCAGGATGGGATTAATAAGGTTCTGCAGGGATTGGCTTCTTTTGAAGAAATGATGAGAATGATTGAGGAATAATATGTATGACTAATGAAGATTACAAAAAAAGATTAGACGAGATTTTATCCGAGGCCATAGAAAAAGATGCGACTGATGTCCATTTGGCGGTTGGTCATCCGCCGATTTTCAGAATTAACGGTAGTTTGACCACGGGCGGAAAAGAACCGCCTTTGACTGAAAAGGATACCAAGGAATTGGCTTTTACTCTGATTCCAGAAGAAAAAAAGGACCAGTTTTTGGATATGAAAGATATTGATTTGTCTTTTAGTCATCATGATGGAACCCGTTTTCGGGTCAATGTCTATTTTCAACTGGAAAAAATTAGCGCTGCTCTGCGCCTTATTCCAAAGAAAATTAGAAGCATTGAAGAATTAAATCTGCCGCCGATTTATCATCAGTTTGCCAAAACCCCCCAAGGATTCTTTCTGGTTGTCGGACCTTCTGGCCAGGGAAAATCAGCCGCTCTGGCAGCCCTAATTGACGAAATCAATCATACCCGCAATGACCATATTATTACCATTGAAGACCCGATTGAATATATGTTTACCGAAGATAAGTGCATTATTGATCAAAGAGAAGTTGGTTTGGATGTCCAGAATTTCCATCGTGGCTTAAGAGAATCATTTCGTCAGGACCCGGATGTAATTATGATTGGCGAGATGCGTGACCCGGAAACAATGAGCAGCGCTGTGACAGCAGCTGAAACCGGGCATCTAGTTTTAACAACTCTCCATACCAACACCGCTGCCCAAACCGTTGACCGAATTATTGATAGTTTTCCTCCCTATCAACAGGAACAAATCAGAATGCAGTTATCAGCCACAATTCTGGGCATTTTATCCCGTCGTTTAATCCCGTCTCTTAAAGGCGGAGTCATCAATGCAGTCGAGTTAATGATTGCTAATTCAGCCATCAGGAATTTAATCCGGGAAGGCAAAACCCATCAAATTGACATGATTATTGAAACCGGCTTAGAAGAAGGGATGATAACCCTTAATCGTTCCCTGGCGGATTTAGTTAAAAGAGAAATGATATCTTTGGAGCATGCTGAGGCGCAATCAACTAATCTTTCCGAATTAAAAATGTTATTGAAAAAATAGTATGAAGTTTAATTACGTTGTCAGGACAAAAGAAGGCCAGTCCCAAACCGGGACAATTGAAGCCCCTAACAAGATGGCTGCTTTGCAGACCCTTCAGGATAATCAATTAATAGTGGTTAAACTTGAATCAGCAGAAAAGAAACCTTTTTTCATCAAAGAGATTAATATTTTTAAGGGGGTAAAAAGAAAAGAAATCTTTGTCTTTTTCCGCCAATTAGCGATTCTGGTTGATGCTGACGTTCCTTTGGTTCAGTCATTGAGAATACTTAGCCAGCAGTTTGAAAGCCGGCGTTTCAGGGAAATTATTACTAAAATGGCTAATGAGATTGATAGTGGGGTGGCCTTTTCGCAATCCCTGGCAGAGCATCCAAAGGTTTTTTCCTCATTTGCCATTAATTTGATTAAGACCGGTGAAGTTTCCGGTCGTTTGCGTGAAAGTTTGGATTATTTAGCCGACCATCTTGAGAAGGAATATTACTTAATTACCAAAGTCCGGGGCGCAATGGCTTATCCGATTTTTATCCTGGTTGCCTTTTTTGCTGCCGGTATTCTGGTCATGATCATGGTTATTCCTGGATTAACGGCAATTCTGACTGAATCGGGTCAGGACTTGCCTTGGTCAACTAAGATAGTTATCTGGTCAAGTAAGTTTTTGAAGGAAGTTGGTTGGCTCCTTATTATCATCCTGATTGGTTTTATTGTTTTCCTCTTCCGCTATAACAAGACTAAGGAAGGCAGGGCTCAAATAGATGCTATTAAATTAAAAATCCCGATTTTCGGCAAGATTCTTCAGAAAACTTATCTATCCCGCCTATCTGACAATTTAGGAGTTCTGATTAAAGGGGGAGTTTCAATTATTGAAAGTTTGAATGTTTCCGGTCAGGTAATTGGCAATGCTGTTTTCGAGAAAATCATTTTCCAGGCCAGAGATGATGTTAAAATCGGCAAAATGATTAGTTCAACCTTTGAGCAGTACAAGGAAATCCCGCCGATTTTTAACCAAATGGTCAGGACTGGCGAAAAGACAGGCAAACTTGATTTGATCCTGGAAAAATTAAGCACTTTTTACAGCAGGGAAGTTGAAAGCGTTGTTGAAAATATTAGTCAATTAATTGAACCAATTTTATTAGTTCTTTTGGGAATAGGAGTTAGTATTCTGGTCTTTTCTGTTTTTATGCCGATTTACAATTTGGCTGGAGCGTTTTGATATGTTAAAATTATTAAAAAGGGAAAAAGGATTTACTCTTCTTGAATTATTAGTTGTTATTGCCATCATTGGCATTCTGGCGACTCTGGTCTTTTTTTCAATCGGTGATTATCGGGAAAAGGCCCGTGATGCCAGACGGCTGAATGATATCAGACAGGTGGTCTCAGCCCTGGAATTATACTATAATGATAATATGCAGTATCCGGGGACAGATGATATTGAAAGTTGGGGGGATGCTTCAACAGCCGGGACGCTGGTTTACGGGCTTCAGGGAGGAGGAGGCGGAAAGGCATATATGTCCTTGGTTCCGTCCGATCCAAGTTCAATGACGTATTTTTACTATCCGGGCAGCAGTAATCAAACCTATGTTATTGGTGTTGACCAATTGGAAAATGAGAGCAACAGCGTTGTTTTCAGCAGCGACGTTGATTACGCTGATATTACGGATATAACGGTGCCGGCCGGAACATGCAATGACCCGGAATATTGTCTTAAGTTTTAATCATCATTAAAGGTCGAGATATTTATACAAAGGAGTATAAAAATGTTCAAAAGAAGAGAAAAAGGTTTTACTCTCATAGAACTTCTGGTTGTTATTGCTATCATTGGTATTTTAGCCACAATTGTTTTGGTCTCCCTTAACTCAGCCAGGAACAAGGCTAAGGATACGGCGATTAAATCGGCTTTGGATCAACTTAGATTAATAGCTGAAATGCATTATGATGGCAACAGTAGCAGTTATGATGGTATCGCCACCGGAAGTTACACCACTGATTATACGACTATTAGCAATAACATTACTGCTAATGGTGGGACCCTAACTCTCCATGATATAGCGACTGCTTATTGCGCTTCAGCAGATTTAAGTTCTGGCAATCATTGTGTTGACAGCACTGGTTATGCCGGTAGCACTGCTACTTGCGATGCCGGCACGGCTGACTGCGCTGCTGATTAAGGAGTATAAAAATGTTTAAAAGAAGAGAAAAAGGTTTTACTCTCATAGAACTTTTGGTTGTTATTGCCATTATCGGCATCCTAGCCACAATTGTTTTAGTTTCTCTTAACTCAGCCAGGAACAAGGCTAAGGATACGGCGATTAAGTCAGGGTTAGACCAAGCCCGGGTTGTGGCAGAAATGTTTTATGATGATAACAGCAGTAGCTACGATAATTTGTCTAACAGCAATCCGACTGATATGGATACGATTAATGATAATGTCCATGCCAATAACGGCGGGACGAACATGACTGTTTACGAAATTAACACCGCTTATTGTGTCCAGTCTGCTCTGAAGAGTTCTGGTTCTCATTGTATCGATAGCACTGGCTATGCCGGCAGTACCGCTAACTGCGATGCGGCTAATGCTGACTGCGCTGCTGATTAGTATCTAATATTTCTTTGTTTTTTCAAAAAAGACAGTCCTTTTTGTCTTGAGGGCTGTCTTTGGGTTAGGGATATTCTTATGTCTTTTTTCCTCATTTTCATTCTTGGACTTTCGGTTGGCAGTTTTTTAAATGCTGTTATTTACCGCCTGGAAAAGAAAAAGCCAATTTCATTTGACCGTTCCCATTGCCCTCATTGCCGGGCTGTTTTAAAATGGCATGATTTGATTCCAGTTATTAGCTTTATCCTGTTTTCTGGTAAATGCCGCTATTGCCGTAAAAGAATTAGTTTTCAATATCCATTGGTTGAACTGGCAGCTGGTTTGTTGTTTTTAATAACTTTCAATTCTTTTGGTTATTCCCTTGTTGCTCTCTATTACTTAATCATCATTTCTTTTCTGATAATCATTTTTGTTTATGATTTCAGGCATTACTTGATTCCTGACAAGATTATTTACCCAGCCATTATTATTGCTTTTCTTTATCTGTTTTCTGAAAAAGACTTTATTAGCCATTTTCTTTCAGCGATTTTGGCTAGCGGATTCTTCTTGTTATTAGTTCTCATTTCTAAAGGCAAATGGATAGGCTTGGGCGATGTTAAACTGGCTTTTTTAATGGGGCTGGTTCTTGGCTGGCCCGGGATTCTAATCGCCTTATTCATTTCTTTCTTTTCCGGGGCAATAGCAGGGTTGACTTTAATTGTTTTAGGTAAAAAGAAAATGAAATCAGAAATTCCTTTTGGTCCGTTTTTAGTTGGTTCAACAATTTTGGTTATCTTTCTTAATCAGTATTTAGTTGACTGGTTTGATCTTATTAACATCTGGATTTGACACTAATTTGCTTCTGGGGGTATAATTAAAGAGAGTCGAATTTATAAAATATTAATTAATTTAAGGAGGAATATTTATGGAAAAAAACAATGCCCTAACTATAATCTTTCTGATTGTAGTGATAGTGGGAGTTGGCGGGTACTATCTCTATCAAAAGGTAGGAATCCCGGGATTGCCGGGAGGCGAAGATTCTGGGGTGGTCTCCTACGCTGGCAAAGAATGTCCGTTACTAGGGGATATTACTGTTGATGCGCTTTTCGAAAAAATAGAGGATAACTGGTTGTATTTTTATTCTAAGGATAAGGTCGGCTCTGTTGAAAGAGCAAAGCTGAGCGAGGAAACTATTTTCTCTAAGGCGACATTTTCTCCAGAACTAGAAACAATTAAAGAGGAGAACATTAACTCGTCTGAGATTAAAGATAACGATGGGGTTTCGATAGTTGTTTTTTGCGGCAAGGAGGCAACAGACGAGAAGATTGTTCGAGCAGTTAAGCTTATAGAGGTCTTACGAGAGATACCTGCGCCAGCAGCCCAATAAGATAATATTTATGAGCAGGACAAGAGATAATACTATTAAGTTTTCTTTTAGTACAACAGAATATCCAATGGAGGCGGTCTACGGAACCGCCTATGTTTTTGTTGACCGAGCTTATCTTTTTTTAGAGAACAAGGGAAAGGATAAAATAGAAGTTTCTTTGAAAGGGAAAAAGAAACTAAATCCCAAAAAACTGGAGGAATTAAAGGGAGAATTTTTGAACGAACTTCTAAATTATTCTTTCAGGATTAAATTGGTTAGGGGTAATAAGAAAATCAGAGACTATATTATCAGTCAGGCGCTTTTATCAGCTGTTGGCGGAGAAAGCCAGGAATCAGAAGAAGAAATGAAGTATGAAGATGATCCCTTAGGAATTGCTGTGCCCTGGGAGGAAAAGTATGGCAAGAAAAAATGATAATAAGGTTTGATAAGAAAATTTATAAGTTGAAAGCAATAAAATTGGCCATCAAAGAATACAAGGAGTTGGCTGATTTTGTTTTGAAGACAAAAGATAAATATTTTGAAGTTGAATTAAAGAATATTGATCAGGATGTTAAAGGTTTAATCAAAGATGAGTTTTGTAATTATGTCCTCTCTCAACTTAGATAAAATTAAATACAACAACTTAGGTTTTTTTCGTTTTAAGAAGTTTAAGAATAAATATTTATTAACCAATGATGTTGGCCAGTATTTGTTTTTGAAAGAAAAGAATTTTAAGGATTTCTTGTCCGGCAAGTTAGATAAAAGCAAAGAACCGTATTTATCTCTCAAAGAAAAAAACTTTCTGAAAAAAGAAGCTGATCTCGGAGATTTAATCAGCCGCTACGGTAAAAAGAACGCCTTTCTATTTGGCGGACCAAGTTTGCATATTATTGTTGTTACTCTTCGATGTAATCACCGTTGTGTCTATTGCCATGCCAGCGCTCAAACAATGGAAGAAGAGGGCTATGATATGACTAAAAAAACAGCCAAGGAGGTTGTTGATAAGATTTTTGAAACAACCAGCCAGTTTGTCGCTATAGAGTTTCAGGGCGGAGAGCCATTAGTCAATTGGCCAATAGTTAAATTTATTATCGAAGAATCAATTGAAAAGAATAAAACCAAAAAGAAAGATTTAGAAATTCGGCTGGTTTCCAATTTTACTTTAATGGATGAAAAGAAATTCAAGTATTTATTGGGTAAAAAAGTCAGTTTATGTATTTCTCTTGACGGACCGGAAAAGATTCATAACAAAAACAGGGTTTTGATTGGCGATAAAGGCGGCAGTTACAAGTATGTAGCCAAATGGGCAAAGAAATTCTTCAAACTTTATCCTCAATTAGAGAAAAAAGGATATATTTTCAAAATGGGTACGGCTGTGACAATCAGCCGCTATTCCCTTTCTTATCCAAAGGAAATTGTTGACCAGCATTTGAAATTAGGTTTTAACGATTTTTATCTCAGACCCTTAAATCCTTTTGGATTTACCAGAGACCATTTTAAGCAGATTGGCTATGGAGCTAAAGAGTACATTAAATTCTATCAAAAGGCCCTGGATTACATTATTCAATTAAACCTAAAAGGCAAAAAAGTCAGAGAAAAAGCTGCTAAAACATTTTTAACCAAAATTTTAACTGAATTTGACCCGAATCATCTGGATTTCCGCTCTCCTTGCGGAGCAGGAATTGGCCAATTGGCTTACAATTACAACGGTGATGTCTACACTTGCGATGAAGGCCGAATGATGTCAATGATGGATGATGAAAGTTTCCGCTTGGGAAATATTAAGGAAAACACTTATCAGGAAATTGTCGGCAGCCCGGTAACAAGGACATTATGTACGGCCTCCTGTCTTGAAGCCCAGCCCCACTGCGCTGACTGTGTTTACAAACCTTACTGCGGAGTTTGTCCGATTTACAATTATTCCGAGCAGGGAAATATTTTTGGCCAGATGCCAACCAATGAAAGATGTATAATTAATATGGCTATTTTTAACTATCTTTTTGAGAAACTGGAAGGTACTAAAGTTAAGGAGATTTTTGAAGGGTGGCTCGATAGGTAATCTAGCTTGATTTAATGCTTATTATTTGGTAGTATTTTTTTAGACAAAGGAAGCTGTTGTTTAATAATAAAAAACCATGTTTTTAAGGAGGTAGTTATGAGAAGATTGTCAGTAGTATTTCTGGTAATTGGTTTTTTCTTCGGAGGATTTCTTGTCGGATGCGTGACTGAAACAAGCATGAAAGATTTCGATCCGCAGTCGCTTCAATCATCGGACGAGGCAGCAATTGGAGAAAAAATTGTATCACTGCTTGATGCCTGGGAGAGAAAAGATATTAAGGCGATCCTTTCCCACTATACGGAAGACGCCCAAATTATGACTGGTGGGGGTAATCCGGTAATCGTCTCAAAGAGTGATTACGAGAAAATGATTCCTGAAAGGTTGGAAGCTCGAGGAACTTCGTATCAACTTCTATCTCGAACTGCTCCAAAGATCAAGCTTCTTGGCTCCGATAAAGCTCAAGTTAAACGGAAAACAAAGATTAGGACCAAGAGTGGAAGAGTTCGCACGGTTGATACAAAAACGATTTTTGTCAAAATAAACGGTGAGTGGCTCATAAAAAAGAGCACATTTCGCGATTATTAAAAGCTGTGGATCTAGTGGCCAGAAGACAATTGGATTTTTGTCTTCTGGCTGTTTTTGTTATCCACAGGAGTTTTTTTTATTTTTCAAACAAAGTTGGTATAATATAGGCATATATGAAGAAGAGCAAACTGCCTGCGATAAAAAAGGATATCAAGGCCTTTTTGACGAGCGAGGAAGGAAAGATTAACAAAAAAGGCGTGGCTAAAATTGCCATGACGTTTTTGGCGTTAGGAGTTGGTTTAGCCGGAGTAATGAAAGCCGATCCGACTTCAGCTGCTTGTACTCATGCTTCCCATGGTTCTCACTCTTCTCATGGTTCTCATAGCAGCCATAGTTCACATAGTTCACATGGTTCTCACTCTTCCCATGGTTCTCACAGCAGCCATAGTTCACATGGTTCACATGGTTCTCACTCTTCCCATGGTTCTCACGGAAGCCATGGTTCACATGGTTCACATGGCAGCCACGGAAGCCATGGTTCTCACGGAAGCCATGGTTCTCACGGTTCTCATAGTAGTCATGGAAGCCACGGAAGCCATGGTTCTCATAGCAGCCATAGTTCTCACGGTTCTCATAGTAGCCATAGTTCACATGGTTCACATGGTTCACATTCTTCACATTCTTCCCATAGTTCCCATAGCAGCCACAGCTCCCATAGTTCGCATAGTAATTATTAGGTAAATAAAAATGGATTTTTCAAAAAAAGAAATCCTATTGATAATAGGAATTTTGGTTGTAGTTGTTGTCGCTGGTTTTTTTTATTGGCCAGGGTCTGAAAATAGAGAAGAAGGAATCATTGACAGCCAACTGGAAGAAAAATGTCTGGAAAAATACAGCCAAATGTCCGAGAATGAATTCCTTGAAGCGATCAAGGAAGAGAATTTAGAATTTCCGTTTCTTGAGATATCTGAGATAGAAGAAAGGATGCTAGATGTGCGCCTAACAACAATCGATTATCTTGTCTGTAAAATGGGATATGATAAAAGTGAAGATTTTTATAATAAAGCAAGAGAAGGTACTGAGGGAATGAATATAAGCGAAGAAAATAAGCAATCCTCTCTTTCTGCGCTAGAAAAAGCCTATGCGACTTCAACTAATTCTTACGATATTTTATTAGCATTAGGGGCCCTGGAAGAAATATGCCCTGATAAATTTCGTAGTCTGTGTCTGGAGATTGATATTGGCAATGAGAAATTTGTTGAGTTTTGTAAGAATATTTGCGATAGACTCAATTTTTATTTTAAGGATAGAGAATTATTTGAAAAAGAAGTTGTACAAAAAAAATGGGATGATAATTTATTTAGCCGGATAAGTCAGTATAGGGTAAGGTCTGCCTTAGCCTATCGTCTTGGCGGCAAAGATTTAGTACTTAAAGTTTGTGACTATACAGAAAATTTGGAAAAGGAAAACTGCGTATCATATATGAACGGGCAGATAAAGAAGTATGAAAGATGCGATGTTTTGCGCAAAGAGATATTAGATTTAATTTGTAAGCTTGATATAGAATAGAAAGACAATAATACCACAGAATGTTGTTTAGATATTTGTGGTATTTTTATATTTCAAGATTATCTTATTTAGATATTTTCCTTATTCTAAGACCTAGTATTCTAGAGATAGTAGTTTGCAAACCAACTTTTAATAATATCGAGTTTAGTTAAAGAAATTTTATCTAATTTCCCTTTCTTATTTAAAACAGGTATACCAAGGAAATCATTGTCAATATTTTGAGTTGAAATGGGAGATTCTTCTAATCTATTAGAAAGATCTATTTTAAGATTTTTATTTATTCCCGGAATAGGTTTTAAGAGATAGAGATGTGGTTTTTTCTCAGTTCTGTATTTATAAAGATTTCTTCCGTGGAGAAAAATAATATTGCAATAATTTTTATAGTAAGTTTCTAATAATTTTTTATAAAAACGATGGTTTTGTAAATTAGCAAAAGGTATTTTGAATAAAATTTCAATTAGTTCACTATTTAGAAATGGATAGTGAAGATTTTTATAGAAAAGATTATTAGGGCGTCTCATATATTGACCATCAATAAAATTATAGAAAGTTGAAATATACAAATTAAATTTATATACGTAAGTTCTTTTTGCTTTATCCTTGCTTTTAATTTCTTTAATATTATTATTGTATTCTTCCATTGGTTCTCTGTCTAAGAGATTTATAAATTGTTTTGAGAATATATTTTTTGAGTAGTTGTAGCTTATTTCCATCTCTTTATAATAAATGCTTCCACCAAAGAAAACACCGCCAAATACCCCACTAATTAGATGTTCTGGACCTCTTTTTTTAAATGGAGAATCATTTGCGGGCTCTATTTCCTTATATTTTATTTTATAGGCTTTCGCAAATCGATGCCCTATTTTTTTATCATAAGGGTTTGTTATCAGATTGTTTTTTAAAAACCAAGCAACAGGTTTTCTATTGTTTTCTAATAGAATTGAATTAATTAGCCTTGTATCAAACCCACCTGTTAAATGGGTATCTTTTGCATGATTGTCGAATAAATTTAAGACGATACTTTGAATTTTTTTGTTGACTTTCTCTAAAGAATCCCCTTGTAAAAACCAGTCTTCATTTAAATCAAAATTATAATAAATTTTTTTATTACTACTCCATTTATCTTTTCTTAAAATTGTAGCTGGCTTCAGATTGTTAATATTTGAAATAAAGCTTGCTCGATTTTGAGCAACGCCTAAAGATAGAAGATCGGCAATGGCGTTGTAATTTATTTTTTTAGGGATATTGTCAAGGCATAAAATGGCTTCGGCCCCTGTCGAATAGATCAACCAATCTTTATTTTTATAGATATAAGCAGGATAGGAACCCAACTTATCATTTATAATTATAAGCTCATCCTTTGTCTTGTTATAGATAAAAATAACGAAATGACCGGTGAATTCCTTAACTATCGAAATAAGCTTTTCAATAGATTCTTTATAAAAGCCAATTAGCGCTTGTTCCAATCTTTTAAATCGATATCGAGATTGGATCTGTTTTTCATTGTCAATAAGGCCACATATATTTATTAAAATATTATCCTTAGATAATATTTTGATTTTATCTTTGTTGTAGTCAGAATGTAAGATTTGTATATTACCAAATCTTCTATAATAAATTTTGAGCTGGTTTAAATCAGAGATTAAATCTTTGTAGAGCATCTCAATTATTTTCTTTCTCTTTGAGATCGGAATATCTTTTATGTTAAATCCTATTAAAACTTTACTCATAATTATTTTTAGTCAATTCACTTAGATTATAATCAAAATATTCAATATCTTTTTTGTATTTTTTGGCAACAATTTCTTTAGTCTGATCATTATAATATTTTATGTATGAATCGTGTTTAATTTTTCCTATGCGTAGAAGTTGAACTCTTTCTATTTCTATTCTGTCGCAGATTTTATCAAAATCTTTCTGAAGATTCTCAGAACGGCCAATAAAATCCACCAGACAATTATCATTTTTGTCAAACAGAAAATTATACTGTAGTTCCAGGTGCCTCTGTTTATCGTTATGGGTTTTATTAAATCTGACTTTCCAAACCTCATTTTTAATAAAATTGTCAAAACTTTTCTTGTTATTATAACCATAAAAAAAATATTCCGAGACAAGTCTTTTCCAGGGGTTTCTGACAAAGGAAAATTTAAAGTAGTTTTTAAATCTGTCTTTATCCAAGTACCCGAACTTTAAATATTCTTCGGCTGTTAAATGGGTTAGTTGTTCTGGGCCTAATTCATTATCTTTCCTGGGACCGATTAAAAATTCACGGAATTTTCCATCTATAGCGCCTTGAAGCGACCATCGCATCCCATGTTGTTTTAATAACACGTCAGAAATACTTTGACCTCCTGTTTTGGGAATATGAATAAAGACAAATTTATGCTTATGTGATATCATAGTACTTCATGAAAGTATATTATAACAATTATAATGCGGTAGAACCACAGGCAGCAGGCGCAAGTTTATTCTATAGTGAATTTTCAAAAATCTTGGCTGGGAAAAGAGAAAAACATATTCAGTTTATTCCATTTCACCTAGAAGATTTATTAAAAGGAAAGTTAAATTTAGAAAATCTTACCCAAAAAGATTGTGTTATATGTGGTTATGGCCCTTTTGCTTGGGTTTTTCATTGCCTGAGAGAAAAAAATAATTGGAATTTTAGAATTGTTCGCGATGTTCAAACAGCTCTACACTCATCATATATATTCCAAGAATGGTTATGTTCTTTTTTAACACAGAAAGGAGACCAAATACTTTTTCCCTCAGAATATTGTAAGCAATTATTTATTAAATTATTTCCTGACTCGTTAAACTTTAATAATACATTTGTCTGTTACCCGATGTTGGGGTTATCCCGGTCCTCGAATAGAAAGAAGAAAGAAAATAAAGGAGACAAAGAATTAGTTTTAGGATGGATTGGCAGAGTTTCAAAAGACAAAAACTTTATACAAGCGGTTGATATTTTTTGCGAGGTGTTTAAGAGAACGAAATCAAAGAAAGTTAAAATGCTAGTTCTTGGTCCGGTTATAAACAATGAGTTTCAGGAAAACCATATTAAAGAATATATAACAAATCATGGCGGTGATTCTAATAGTTATCATCATATTGGAAAAGGAAAGTTCGTTTCAGCGAATATTAAATTTGAAACATGGGATAAGATAGATATATTCTTATTCCCAAGTTTGGCTAATCATGAATCATTGGGAAGAGTGCTACTAGAAGCAAGTTCTTTTTCTACGCCAGTATTAGCTGTTGATCACGGGGCTGCTTATTCTATTATACCGAAGAAGAACTTATTAAAACCGACTTATTTTAACCAAAAATTTGACTTGACTCGAATTGAAGGTTTAGGTAGAATTGATATCAAGAAAGCCTCAGAGATGATTATTAATGACCAGCTAGAAACTGGAGGTTTTCCGGAGGGATATAAACATCACGATAGAAAAATAATAGATATTATTCTTGATAAAGTTGTAGAGAAAAAACAAAAACTGGATCCAGGGGTTGCTAGATTCATAGATGGAGTGGAAATAGACATCCAGTCAGACTCGAATCTTCAACCAGATGAAATTTGTAAAAAAGCTTTTCAATTTTTAAAGAAGGAAAAAAAGATAGATATAGCCTACACAAATCACGGATTAATTAATCTGTTAGAATATAGGGTTTTTGCGAAAGTTAAAAATTAGCCCAAAACCCTTGACAATTGTTCTTTGGTATGATACCATTATACTAAGCTTAAATTGATGGTTAGCTCTTTTTGTTAAATGTCAAAAAACCTCAAGAAAAGGGAGAATACTCATGAAAAGATTATTCCAGATTTTACTGATTGGTGGTATGGTTGCCGTTGCGGCAACTGCGATGGCAGAAGAAAAGTGGGACCTCCATTCCGATCTAATCCAAACCCAATTGCTTCCGGATGGTCTGATGATTTCAGATTGCGAGGTTATGGTTCGCTGGGGCCAGATAGAAGTTTATGAAAAAACCGGCCCCGGGATGACTCACCTTCGAATTTTCAAGGTAGAACCAGTCCTAATGAACCGGTGGGACCTCGCTGCCGATCTGATTGTCGAGGACAATATCAGCCTTACTGGCTGCAATGTCCGAGTTAGAAGGATAGAACCCGGCACGATAGAAGTTTTGGACAAGACCGGTTCACTGAGGGTGTATAAGATCATCTGAACCTTGCCGCCTATCGGTTAAATAAAAGAACCGCACTGCGTAAAGTAGTGCGGTCTTTTCATTTTAATATTGATTATTTACTTGAACAGAATTAAACTAGGGATAAGGGTTATTTTCAAAACAGAGAAGTTCCTTTATATAAACCAGAAACAAAAAAAAGGGGGAGATTGTGAAAAATCTAATAGGAAGAAATACTTTATTAATTTTACTTGCAGCTTGTTTTGTCTTGGGATCATGTGTTTCAGCAGAAAAAAAAGAAACAGAGACAATTCCACAAGACAAAAACGAAATCAAAGCAGTGATAATAGATCTAATAAGTGGTTTGAATAGTCGTGACCCTAAGAAAGTAAATCTTTGTTTTGCCCCAGGCGCAGAAATCATGATTGGCGAAACCGATCCCATTACCGTCTCGTTGGATAAATATTTAGAGGAGGTTCCCAGTCGCAAAGGGAAAGTAGAACTAATAGAAATCGGTAGGGTAACAATGCTTGGCTCAAAAGAAGCAAAAATAAAGCCTTTGCTTGGATCGGAAGAACATTATGTTTATATAAACTACTATTTTGTTAAACAAAAGGGTTTGTGGAGGATAAATAAAACTGTTTATGGTACAGCCTGGAGAAAGAATAAAAGACAATAGGCGAAATTGGGAAAGGCAGGGACGCTTTTCCCAATTTTTATTTATTTTGACGATATAGAGCTGGAGTGTTAGATTATTAGTATGGCAAATATTCTTTTGACTAATCAATGTAATCAAAAATGCACTTATTGCTTTGCTGAGAAAGAGATGAGGAAAAAAGGAAATGAAATGTCTTTAAAGAATTTCAGAGCTGCCTCAGGTTTTTTAGAAAAAAGCAAGGATAATAATATTCGTCTAATGGGTGGAGAACCAACTTTACATTCGAAGTTTGAAGAAGCCGTAGATTATAGCTTGTCTCAAGGATTTTCTGTTCAAGTTTTTACTAACGGATTATTTTCTTCTGAAATTCTTAATTTCTTAAATAAAAAGAAAGATAAAATAAAATATAGTTTTAATCTTAATCCACCAAAAGATTACTCTGCTTCTCAATGGAAATTAATTTTAAAAAATTTAGAAACTTTGTCTCAATATAACAATTGCCTTATCGGCAGAGTTATCTGGAAGAATAATTTTAGTATTGATTATCTCTTGAATTTGGCTAAAAAATTTCCAATCAAGGTTATTATGTTAAGACCAGCTAATCCGCCTGTTGACCGTCAGTTATCAGCAGATAATATAATTGGTGAGATAAAAAGAGCCAACGAAGCAAAAATCAGGATTGGATTCGGCTGTGGTTTTTCTAAAAAAATGTTTAATAAAAGACAGTTAAAAATTCTAAAAGAATATAATGTGACTAATTTGAAATGGGGTTGTGATGGAAATAGTGGTTGTTTTGATATCGGAACAGATTTGTCGGTTTTCCGGTGTTTTCCCTTGTCCGATTGGAAAAAGAAAAGACTGACTGATTTTAACAACAGTCAGGAAATAGAGAATTGTTTTAATAAGGCTATGGAAAAATATCAGGTCTCTAATTCAAAAACCGATTTTATTCATCAAGGACCATGTTTTTCGTATTTATTATCTAAAGAAAAATGAAAATTGCTTTGTTTTGCTCATCAAGAAATAGAATTCCTTCGTTAAAGACTGGCGGGACAGAACAGCCAATCTATTATTTAACTCGGGAATTAGCTAAAAGAAATCACCAAGTGGTTTTATACGCCGCTAAAGGCTCTAAGGTCCCCGGCGTTAAAATCAGAGAGATTTCTCCTTTTGCTACTTTTTCAAGGCAAAAGCATCTTAATATTCAGGAACGGATTTCCAGTTTTTACGATTTAACTGCTCTTTCAGATTTCTTTAAAAACGAAGCCAATAATTTTGATATTATCCAATTTAACAGTTATATGTTTTATGAAGTATTGCCTTTTGTTGAATTCTCTAAAACGCCAGTAATAGTGAGGATTAATTATCCGCATAATTTAATCTATCCCTATATCAAAAATTCTCTTAAAAAATACAAAAACGTCTATTATCTGCCTATTTCTAACTTTATTAAGTCTATTATGCCTGATTTAAACTATACTGAACCAATTTACCCAGCAATTGATTTAAATGATTTTAAATTTTCTAACAAACCAAGAGACTATGTATTATTTATCGGCAGAATCTGTTTTAATAAGGGAACACATTTAGCTATAGAAGTGGCTAAAAAAACCAGGAAAAAACTTATCATTGCTGGTAGAATGGATGAAGCAGAACCACGTCAGTACTTTAATGACTATATCAAGCCAAAATTGAACAACAAAAACATCGAATACATTGGCGAAGTCGGATTTAAAGAAAAGGTTAAACTCTATCAGGGGGCTTTGGCAACTTTGTTTCCCATCCAATGGGATGAACCATTTGGTAATGTTCCGATTGAATCAATGGCTTGTGGTACACCGGTAATAGCTTTTGACCGGGCGGCAATGAAAGAGTCAATAAAAGATAGGGTTAGTGGTTTTTTAGTTAAGGACGGAAATATAGACGAAATGGCTAGAAAAGTTAAAGATATAAAGAGAATTGAACGTAGTCAAATCAGAGAGTGGGCAGAAAGTAATTTCTCTGTTAAAAAAACAGTCGGCCAATTTGAAAAAATATACAAATCTATTTGCAAACATGGCAATAAATAGGAGACCAATTAAGTATTTTCATTGGAATATTTTCCGAGGTTGTAATTACAGCTGTAGTTATTGTTCTTCTCGAAATAGGAAAAGAGACCTTAGGGCTCCTTCTCCGTATCTTTTTTTAGATAAATTCCCAGAACATTTAACAGGTAGTTGGCGGATTCAATTGGCTGGGTCAGGAGAGCCACTCCTAACACCTAACTTTTTAGAAATAATTAGAGAATTAATCAAAGCAGGGCATCAGATAGGTCTGCTGACTAATTTTTCTGCCCCAGTGGATAAAATCGAGAAGTTTTGCGAGATTACCAAAGGGAATCTTTTTGAATTCGGAGTCAGTTTGCATTTAGAAAGGGCTAACCCAGAAAAATTTTTAGAGAAGGCAGTAAAAATCAAGAAGCTCGCCGGTGATAGTTTTTCGGTTCGTTCAGTTGTCAGGAAAGGCCAGGTTGAAGAGCTTAAAAAGATAGCTCAAATGTTTCAAAAAAAAGGAATACATTTCAGCATGCAACCGGAAAGAGACCATGGTGACGAGAAAAATCTAAATGAGGAATCATTTGTCAATTACAATAAAAAAGAGCTGGATATTATCAGAGATTTCAGAGGAGAGTTTTCTAGCAGAGACAACTTAAAATTGAAAGGAAAGAGGTGTTGGGCAGGAAGCAAATATTTTGTCATAAATGAAGATGGTGAAGCCTGGCAGTGCCAGCCAGCCAGAAGATATAAAAATACTAAAGGCTATCTGGGGAATTTATTAAGAGGAGATTTTAAATTAAGAAAAAGCCCCTTACCTTGTCGTTATAAGTATTGTTATTGCCTAGCTGCAATTGTAAACAATATTGTCAATAAATAGTAATTGATTATGAAAAAAGAATATTTCACAGGAGCAATGATTGAGCCAACCAATATTTGTAATTTGCGTTGTCCTCTTTGTTTGACTGGGGCGAACTTTAGTAAGCGCCCAAAAGGCAATATGAACTTATCTCAGTTTGAAAAAATAATCAGCCCGTTGAAAGATTTTTTAAAACAAGTTAATTTATGGGGGTTTGGAGAGCCTTTTTTGGCACCAGATATATTAAAGATGATGGATTTTCTTGGTCGAAATGATATAGTCGTAAATATTCATACTAATGCCAGTTTCCTTAATAGAAATATTCTGGATCATTTTAAGAAAAACTACAAAGCAAGAGTCACTTTTTCAATCGATGGAATAACTCAGAAAAGCTATAGCTATTACCGAAAAGGGGGAAATCTGAAAAAGGCCATGGCTAATATGTCTTATCTGGTTGGCCTGAAAAAGAAATATAATCTAGATAATATAAGAATTATTTGGCAGTTTATGGTAATGAGGACCAATGAAGGCGAAATTGAATCCATTGAACATCTGGCGAAAAAGACAGGGGTTGACCGGTTAAAGCTGAAGACAATTAGTGTCAGTAAGAGGAGTTCTCTATATAATGATTTTATGCCAGAAAAAGCAAAATATAGACGAGAGAGAAGTAAGGTAGTAAATTTTGCCGAATGTGGCTTTATTAACCCGGGCATGCCTAATGTTTCGTGGAACGGAGATGTTATCCCTTGTTGCCATGATTATTTACAAGAATGTGTTATGGGTAATGCTTTTAGAGAGAGTATTTTAGATATCTGGGATAACAAAAAATATAGAAAGTTTAGAAGGGATTATAGAAATGGCATAAATCATCTCTGTAATACTAAATGCAAATTTACCAAGAAATCTAAAATTTATGTAAAAGAGATTGACTTTAATTAGTTCAATGAAAAGGATATTATTTTACACTGCTAATGGAGTGGGGCTAGGCCATCTAAAAAGGGCTAGTTTGCTTGCCCAGGCGATAAAAGATAAAAAAAAGGACATTGAGATTATCTTGGTTACCTCATCTGCTCTGCCTCAGGCATTTGGAAGGTTTTTTAATCATCTTGTCCGATTAATTCCCTTTTCTGATGAGCTAGAAAAAGATCCTCAAGAATTTTTGTCTGCTCGTCTGGAAAACGGACAGAGGTTTCTAGGGATAGTCAAAAAATTTAGACCAGATTTAATCGTGTCTGATTTTCATTTACTTTCCCGTTCATTTCCTTTTTACCCAATCAAATACGCCCTAGACAACTATCCAACAAAAAGCGTCTTTATTTGGCGCTTTAAGAATTTTAGAAATTCCTTTCTTGACTTAAAAACAGACCCGTATAAATTCAGTTATTTTGATAAAATTATTATCCCCCATAGCCCGATGGAGTTAAAAGATTTATCGCCCAATTCTTTTTTAAAAAAGATTGAAGCAGATTCCAGGTTCCAGATTTCTGGACCAGTTTTTAAAGAATTGGACCCAAAAGAAACAGATAGATGCCGTCTGAGATATAAAATATCTCCAAAAGATTTTTTGATTGTTATCACTCTTGGCGGCGGCGGCGAATTAAAGGAAAACAGTTTTGAATCACCGGCTAAAATAGTTGATAATTATCTAAATATCTATTCTTCTTTGGTAAAGGAAATTTCCAATTTAAAAACCATAATCACCACTGGCCCTTATCTTGGTGATTTTAAAAGAAAAAGCTTGCCTAGGTTAAAGTTTGTTGAGTTTGAAAAAGATATTTTGGGATTGATAGGAATTTCCAAGATGGTTATTTCTGCCGCTGGCTACAATACCAGCAATGATTTAATTGAGTCAAAAACCCCTTCCATTTTAATTCCTCTCAAAAGAGAAGGCGGCGAGCAATTAGAAAGGGCAAGATACCTAAAAAGCAAGGGTATTTGCCAAGTCATAGAAGATATTTCTTCTCAAAAATTGATTAAAACAATTTTAGAAAGCAAAGAGCGTTTATCTCAAACGAAAAAAAGCTTTAAAAACTTTTCTGACTGGAGGGGCGGCAGTGAAAAGGCCGCTCAGATAATTTTGGATTTACTATGACATATTTTCTCAAAACATCTTCAATTTGTAATAATAATTGTATTTATTGCCGGCTTTTAGATAAAAAAAATCAAAAGGAAAAGAACTTAAGAGAAATAGAAAAAGAAATCAAGAAAGCCAGAGAATCAGGATACCGTGTGATAAAATTATCTTGTCATACTGATATTAGAAAAGATTTCTTGGAGATTCTTAAACTGATTAGGGAGTATCAATTTAAGATAATTTTAGAAACCAATGCCAGGATATTTTCTTATTCCGATTTATTAAAAGAAGCCGACAGATACATTGACCAGTACGAACCCTATTTAAGTTTTTCAAATTCAAAAATCTGTCAGGATATTATCGGCGTTGAAAACGCCTATGACCAGACCATTAAAGGGATTAAAAATATTTCAAAAATTTGCCAAAAAAAAGATATTATTGTCAAAATTGTTTTAATCAAGGATATTCCATCGCTCTTATGTGATATTATAAGCCAGCTTGGTCGGGTAGGAGTTAAAAAAGTAAAACTAATATATCCATTTAAGCTTAGTCAGTCAGATTCGGTTTTATCTATAGTGGAAGTTGTACCTGAAGTGGCTTTGGCTAAAAAAATTGCCCGAGATAAAGGAATAGAAATTTTGGCTAATCAGGATTTGGAATATAATCCGTACCTTCCTAGGGATTTATCTTTTTTTGATGCTGATAAATCAAAATTGGAGATAGACTATAGAAAACATAAGGCCAGTCCGAAATTCAGCATTATTATCCCAACTTATAACAGAAAAGATAATCTGAGGCCTGTTTTAGAAAATTTTTTCAAGCAAGATTATCCAAAATCAGAATACGAAATAATAGTTGTAGACGATGGCAGCCGAGATAATACCCTGGCTATGGCAAAAAAATTAAAGCCAACCTGTAACTTCAAGTATTTTTATTGGCCGAGAATAAAAATTCCTTTAGAAAAAAATATTAGAAAATGGAATAAGTTCTATAATCGAGCAGGATTATCTAGAAATATTGGCATTAATAATTCTCAGGGAGAAATTATTTTATTCAACGATTCAGATATTTTAGTTGAGAAAGATTGCTTAAAAAGACATGAAAAATACCACCAAAAGCATCCGAATATTATAGTCAGAGGGTTTCGGATGTATTTACCCAAGGGCTCTATGGATTTAACCCAGTTCCAGTCGGAAAAAACAGAACGCAGCATTCGCCTTCATTGTCGAATGTATGATTTATTCAAAGAAGGATGGCAGAGAATTATTACAGCTAATTTATCCGTCAGGAAAAAATATCTGGATAAAATCAATGGCTTTGGCCAAGATTTTGTTTTTTGGGGTTCGGAAGATGTTGATTTGGGCTATCGCCTGTCTAAATTAAAGATGAAGTTTGTCTGGGATGATAAAATAAAGATTTACCATCTCTATCATAAAAATGAATCTCCCCTAGACTCAGGCGCTTTGTCTTGGTTGGGCGCTAATTTGCTCTATCGAAGGTATTTTGACCAAGATATTTTTTATGTTTACCGCGATGTAGTTCTACGCTATTTAGATGATTTAATTTCAAAATAATGCTAATTTTGTCAATTGACACAACCGGATTCAGCGCTTCGATTGCCTTGGTTAAAAACGGCAACCAGGTTGTTTTTAATAAAAACAGTTCCGGATTTATTCCAGGGAAAAACTGGTGGGATTTCCCCTATCTTTTGCCTCAATTTCACCAAGAATTTTTATTAAATAATTTAAAGAGAATTAATTGGAAAGAAATTGATGCTATTGCGGTTAGCGCTAAATCAGGGATTTTTAATTGCATTACTGTTGGAACTTCAATCGCTCAGACATTGGGGAAAATTTATCAAAAGCCAGTTATTGAAATTGACCATCTATTAGCCCATTTCTATTCAACTTGGTTGGAAAGAAATCCAGATAGTTTTAATTTTCCTGTTCTGGTTTTTTCGGCTTCTGGCAGCCACAGCGACTTTGCCATCATCAGAAATAAAAAAAGATGCGAGGTGATTGCTGGGGCGGTGCCAAAGCAAAACCGGGGCGGAGTAGAAACATTTTTAGGTATCGGTAAGGTTTTTTACCAGTTTGGCAAGAATCTGGGATTGATTGAACCGGATGATTCAGGAGTTTCCAAATTAATTAAATCTGCTTCGAAAGGCGATCCAAATAAATTTGATTTCATCAAATATTACAAAGGAGAACTTCTGGATTTGGATTTCTCTGACTTTATCAATTCAATTGAAGAAGTAATAAAAAAACAGAAAAAGAAGACCCCTGAATTGCTCAACAATGTTTCAGCCAGTTTCCAAGAATCCATTACCGAGATTTTATCTGAAAAGATATTAAAAATTACCCAAATAAAAAAAGCCAAAGAAATTCATATTGCCGGTGGTATTTCAGTAAACAAGGAATTGGAAAAGAAATTAAAAAATAAGATTGAAAAAGAAAAACTGCCTTTTATTCTTCGCTATCCAGTCAAAAAGCAATATCGTCTGGACAACGCCGCCATGATCGGCGCTTTGGCATATTACCTGAAAAGGTATAGAATAGAGTTTATTAACTTCGAGCCTAATGTGACGAAGTAGATTCATAGTACTTTGTAAATCAACTTAAAATATCAAAAAGGAGATTAGCGATGAAAAGAAAAAGATTAATCAGATGTGCTTTATTGTGTTTATTATCTGTGATAATAATTACGGAGGTAAAAGCGGTACCGCCGTCGTCGCAGAAACCTGAAATTCTGTCGTTGCCGCCAATAACGGAAAAAGCTGATAAAAAATGGCAGATATACAAAAGTGTTATGTTTGCTAATTCGGGAAATGGTGAGCGGGAACAAAAAGCTACTCCAATCTATGCAATGTATTATGGCGGAGAAGGTGTCTACGAAATCCTTGCTGAGTGGATGAATAAATTTAAGAGAATGCCAAAGAGTTTTATTTCTCTGGTGTACAATCCTGTAAAAAAACACAAAAGAAATTCTTCTATCGAAAAAGGGTCATTATGGAAAATATTCAGCGCGGTGGGTGTAAACTCTCAACACTTTCAGTACCTTAGAGACTTCGTAAAAGAACTGCCGGCAGAAGAATTTCCTGATAGACGAGCGGTCATCTGGTACATTGTGTTCGGTAAAACTCCAAAAGAATCCGTAATCAAGGTCAGTCTAGTTACCACAAAACAGAATAGCTACGAGATTTATAAGTCTTGGGTATTACGCCTAAACAAAAGATTTAAAAATTGAATCAGAAATTTACTTTATTCGTTATTGCCTGCGGGTTTGCAACTCGCAGGCCTTTCTATTATGATATAATAAGTTTATGAGACCGGAGATTGTTAAGCTTAATTCTAAAAGCATTAACCTAGCAGCCAAAAGGGCTGCTCAAGTTTTGAAATCCGGCGGGATTGTTGTTCATCCGACCGATACCTGTTATGGAATTGCGGCTGATGTTTTTAACCCAAAAGCCATTAAAAAGATTTATCAATTCAAAGGCCGGGATTACCAGAATCCTCTTTTTGTCATTCTTCCCAGTATTTCCCAATTTAAGAAATATGGAAGATGGAATTCTTTGATAGAAAAGACCATTAAAAAATATCCTCAGAAAATGTTTACTTTCATTGTTCTCCAGAAAAAGACAATTCCTTCCCATTTTAATCCTGATTTTAAGACAATTGGCATTCAGATTCCTAAAAACCCCTTTTCATTGACTTTACTTAAAAAATTCAGATTGCCTTTGGCTGGAACAAGCGCCAATCTTTCCGGGACAAAAAACAATTATTCAATCAGAAGTTTAATAAATCAATTAAAAAATTCTCGGGTTTACCCGGATTTGATTATTGACAGCGGAAGATTACCAGTCAAAAAACCATCAAGCGTTGTTCAGATTAAAAATAATCAAATTAACTATTTAAGAAAATGAGATTTAAACTGGATAAATACAATTTTAATTCTTTGCTTTCAATTGCTGAAATTGCCAGAAAAAACAAGGTTGATAAATTAGAAATAGAATTAGCCCAGGATGCCGAAGACCTGCCCTATCTTTCAGAGATAATCTCTTGTATTTACCCAATCCTGGATTACGAAATATATTATCAGGTTTGGTTGAAGAATTTTCCTTTTTGTCTGATTGAAGCAGATGCCAGTGATCACCTTTTGGAAAATATTAATTTCAAAGGAGAAAAAACAGAGAATTGCCAGCGATGCGTTTGGTTTGGCCGATGCCCGGGCTTTCCTAAAGGGTATTTTAAGCAATTCGGCAGAAATGAAATTTGCGTAAAAAGAGATATTCCTGAGGAAGTTATGATTGAAGTTGAACCGAAATGTAATTTCAAATGTAAATTCTGCTTTAACCAGATTTCCTTTGCTAAAGAAACAAGGAATATTAAAAGTTTTAGCACTGATTATGTTAAGAAAATTATTGACGCAGTTTTCAAATCAGGGGTCAGAATAATTAGATTTACCGGCGGCGAACCCATGCTTCGAAAAGATATTTTCCAATTGTTAAAATACGCCAAAAACAAAGATCTGGAAGTCAGATTAAACACCAATGCCTCTTTAATAGATGAAAAAACTGCTAAAAAAATGAAGGGAATCGTTGATAATATTTTAATCCCCATTTGGAATTACAAGGATAAAAAGAAAGCAAAAGCGATTGAATATTTAAAAAAACAGGACATCCCGGTTGTTAGGGCCGGAACAGTCGCCACTAAAGAAAACATTTTCAACTTTGATAAAATCGCTCATTTAATTTCTTTGCTTCCTTTGGATGCTTGGGAGCTTTACCGGCCAATTCCTGTTTCCAATAAAAGGGATTTAACTTCAAAAGGTATTAAGATTTTAACAGACAAATTAATTGATTTAAGAAAAACAACCGAAAAAAATGTTTTTATTGCCAATGCCATTCCTTTTTGTTCAATTAAGGATTTGAATAAATTGAACGCTGTTAGCAAAGGCGCTCTTTCCGATGACGGACATAGTCGAATGGTCATTGACCCAAGAGGATTTTCAAAACCCCACTATTTTCTCGATGAGGATATAGGGAAACCATTGGAAATAGAAAAGGCCTGGCAAAGTCAGTTTATGAGAAGAATGAGAGGATTGGAATTCCTGCCCCAAGAGTGCCATGACTGTCCTTTTGCTTTCAAATGCCGGGGCGGCAGCCGCCAGGCAGCCAAAATGACTTCTGGGAATTATGATAACCTAGACCCCTTAAGTTTTCATGTTAAAAAAAGACCTTGAATTATATAAATTATTCGAAAAGATATTAAAAGCCCATTTTCTGACAGATTACTCTAGTATCGATTTTTTATACCCGCCTCACTTTTGCTGGGATAAGTTTGATAGTGAAGAATTTAATAAAGTTAAAAACAGATTTTTAGCAGGCAATTATTTGCTCTACGTTCATTTCCCATTTTGTCGATCTAAATGCAAGTTCTGCCGTCAGTTTTCCTTGGCTTCAAATAACAAAAAACTTTTTGATAACTACGTTGATTTGGTTACAGAGGAACTTCGCCTGTATACTGAAGCGATTGATATCTCTTCTTTGGCCAATATCTATCTTGGCGGGGGAACGCCAACTTTATTTCCCTTAGATAAGTTTTTTGAAAAACTTTATTCTTCTATTAATGTTCATCCCTTAGCCCAGATTAATGTTGAATCAACCCCGGAATCGCTCAGTGTCCGGAAATTGAAAATGCTGAAGAAAATGGGTGTCAATCGCCTTTTAATCGGAGCTCAGAGCTTAGATCCAACTGTTTTAAAGTCGATTAATCGCTTTCAGCGGAAAGCCTATTTTATAAAAATATATTATTTGGCTAAAGAAATAGGTATTCCAGTAGTCAATATTGAATTAGTGGCTGGATTACCCGGTCAGAGCCCAAAGAGCTTTTTTGAGGATTTAGATACTATTATCAGATTAAAACCAGAAAGCATCCATTTTTATGGATATATCAATAGCCCGACAACTTTTTTCTATAAAAAGGGATATCGGAAAGACCAGGAACAAGTTAGTGCTCAGGAAGAAATGGTTTCAAAGGGAAAAGAGATGCTTCAGGCGGCTAACTACTATTTTCGTGGAGATGATTATTGTCTTGATGGAAAAGATAGGTTCCGCAATCACACCCTTGTTATTCCAAGTCATTTTTCAAAACTAGATATCTCAGGTCCAATATCATTGGGCATGTCAGCTGCCGGAAGATTAGCCCTTAACAGAGGCCAATCAGTAAGAATTATCAACACTATGGATTATAGGAAGTATAAAAAGCGCATTGAGAAAAGAGAATTTCCTATTGATAAATTTTTTCTTCTCAATTCAGATGAGCAGAAAAGACATTCTTTAGTCAGGGCTTGTCGGTATGGCAGTTTAGAAAAAAATAAAAATAGCGATACTTTTAGAAAATATAAAAAAGAGATAGAATACCTTAAAAGGCAGAACAGGGTGAAAATAAAAAAGCAGGGCAGAAATATTAAATTGGTATTTTCTCCTCAAGATGCCATGACCTATTCTAAAATATTTTATAGCCCCAAAGTTCTAAAAAGATGCCGCCGGATTATCGGAGACAGATATCCTGAGATCGATTCATTAGAATTAGATTTTTAATTATGGAAAGAGTAGATATTAAAATTGGGTTTGGATGTAATAATCATTGTCTTTTCTGCGTTCAGGGAGACAAGAGGGATTTTTGTTTTCACAAAAAAAGGAAGGAAGTTGAAAAATCGCTTCAAGAAGCACGAGAGACAGGCAGTAATGAAGTTGTTTTTACCGGCGGTGAGCCAACCCTTCATCCTGATTTTTTAGATATTGTTCGCTATGCTAAAAAGATGGGATTTAAAGAGATCCAGATTCAGACTAATGGAAGATTATTCGCCTACGAAGATTTTTGCCTTAAAATAACTGCCGCCGGAGCAACCCAGTTTTCTCCGGCTCTTCACGGCCATAATGCCAGAACTCACGATTTCTTAACAACAGCCAAGGGAAGCTTTGAACAAACGGTTCAAGGAATTAAAAACCTTAAAAAACTAAATCAGTATGTTTTGACCAATACGGTCATTACAACAAAGAATTACAGGCAACTTCCCCAAATCGCCCAACTTCTAGTTGATTTAGATGTTAACCAGTTCCAGTTTGCCTTTATTCATTTAGGCGGGACAGCTTTGAAGAATAAGGACTGGATTGTTCCTCAAAAAAGTAAGATAATGAAGCATATTAAAAAAGGTTTGGATATTGGCATTAAAGCCAATAGGAGAGTTATGACTGAAGCCATCCCTTATTGCCTGATGGACGGCTATGAGGAATATATTGCTGAAAAGATTATCCCGCCGGCAACCGTTTATGACGCCGGCTTTGTTGTTAAAGATTATCATCTCTACCGGAAAGATAAAGGAAAAACCAAAGGACCAAACTGCAAGAAATGCAAATACAATAAAGTTTGCGAAGGCCCCTGGAAGGAATATCCTGAAATATTCGGTTGGAATGAATTTAAACCAATAAAATGATAGAAAACATCTACTCCTTAATCACTATGCTCTCTATTAAAGAAGGTCTTAAGCCAGTTGGCCGGCTTGACTGTTTTTCTAAAAAAGAACTTGATTCTTACACTAAAGAGATAGGGGATCTTTCTTTGTTTTACAAAACAATTGGTAAATCAGATGAAGTAAAAAGCGAAGAAATCAAAACCCATATCTATTTTTCGAAAAATAAAAAAGGGCAAAGGGATATAAATAGGTTGGTTGAACTGCACAAACAAGAAAATTGTAATGACGAAATATTTGCCAGAAATAATATAGAAATGGGCAAAATATACGGCTATCCGGATTGTTGCATAAATTGGTTCATCGGTTTTTTAACAGATTGGTTTGCCAAGAATAAAAATAATGAAGCAACCTTTCCTGAACCAAATCAGAGTTCGATAATTCTAGAGATTTTAGCTAATTCAAAAGGGAATCAGTTTGACAAAACGGTTAACTCTTGCCAGGGCGATAGTCCCATACCCCACTTACCCCATTCTTTTAATTGTAAAAAATCTATAATGATTGGCAAAGAAAACCTGAAAATTTTAGAAAAATATGACAGAGAATTATCTCTAAAATACCAAGAATATATCAAGGGCACTTTTAGAATTTATCAGGATAAAATTGAAAGACTAGAGAGCTTTAATCAAAAAGGAAAGAATATCATCTATTTTAAATAGGAAAACCTATATGGATACTAAAACTAAAAATCTTCCCAAATTATTTAGAGATTTTTTAAAAGATTGGGAAGCAACTTATAGTCATGCTTACAATTACTTTGACTTATTTAATTATTTTTTTCCTGTAAGGGAGTATTCTTCTAAATCGGTTCAATCTATCTGGGAAAAGTTTAATAAAGAGAAGAAAAAAAAGGATAAAATTGATTTCTATGTCCATTTACCATATTGTCTTTCAAAATGTGATTACTGTATTAGTAATTCGGCCAAACTTGAAAGTAAAAAGGAATTGGAAGAATATGTTAATTTACTGACAGAGACTTTTTCCGATTTCAAAAAAATCTTTTCAGGCGTTGAATTTACTAATCTCTATTTTGGCGGAGGTACGCCAAGTATCTTGAGCGAAGATTCTCTTAATAAAGTATTTTCCAGCTTGTTTTCCTGCTTTAATTTTAAGAAAGAAGGAGAAAAGACCTGTGAGCTCAATCCGATAAGCTCATCCTTTAATAAACTTTCTTTGTTAAAGGAAAATGGGTTTAACCGAGTTAGTTTCGGAGTCCAGTCCTTTGATAAAGGGGTTTTGAATTTAAACAATCGAGGATATCAGACCAAGAATTTAGTTGAAAAAGCCGTTAGCGACGCCAAAAAAACCGGCTTTAGAAGCATTAATATTGACTTGATAGTCGGGCTTGTTGGCGATAGTAAAAGAAGTTTAGTCAAAAGCATTGATAGGGCTACTCGATTAGACGCGACTTCAATATCTCTTTATCCGCTCCAGCCGACAATTTCTTATCTTGATAAGTATTTTAATTCGGATAACAATAAATTTGTTGCTTTTTTAAAAGAGTTAATTAGTTCAAGCAAGGGAGAAATAAGTCGAGTAACGCGAAAAAATCAATGGCGTATCAGTCCAACTCGCATTTCAGTTAGTGATGCCTTTATTAAAAATGGCAGTTGGTATATTAAGAGCAAGCTCTTTGAAGAACGTCTTGATCATTACAGCGCTGACGGTGATAATTCCATTTTTGCCGTTGGCAATGGAAGCGAATCTTTAATCAAAGACAGGATGGAGTACCATTCAATCTGGGAGAAAACTCCTGGCGGTGGGTTCAAGGTTTTTTACGAAGGAACGCCTAATAATAAGATATCGCAGATGTTATACTATATAAGCAAGAAAATGATTATTGACGGATATATTTCAAGAAGGGATTTTAGAAGTAACTTTGGTTTAAGTTTTTTAAAAAAATTTAAAGAAAACATATCCCAGCTTAAAAATCTTGGAATGATTGAGCCAAGTTTTGGAGACGAAATTCACTTTAAAGATAATAAATCAAATGAACCTTTTTTGCATTTACTCTTCTTTTTAGAAGGGGCTAATGCTAAAATTGCTTCTTATAAGAAAAAAATGAAAAAAACAAACAAAGAAAAAGTAGAGAAAAAACAAAAAAGCGCTGTTTCGGGCAATATCTTAGACGGCGCTGTTGCCAAAAGGAACAAGACCTCTATTTTAATAAAGACAGAAATAGGGATTGAGAAGGTTTTGCTTACCAGTAAAACGAAATTTGTTGTTATGGAGATATCTCCTCCCAATAAAATAATCTCTCAGAAAAAAAATAAGTATTCGGATTTAAAAATAGGAGATAGTGTTTCCATTATTCTAAACGAGAAAAGCAAAGACATAATTGCTTTAACGGTTCGGCAGATAACAGATATCTAATTAAATGGTTAACCAAAAAAAAGTTAAAAAGGAGTACGGAATAATACAGGAGATATCCAATTTGGCCCAGTTATCTGACATAGAACTGATTGCTCTTTTGTATGATCTAAAGCCGACAATGGGAGAACTAATTAATTTTGACAAATATGACCAGCCCTTTATTAACAAACTTAATCGGGTTAATCAGTTGTGTAAAAAACTAGGCTTTAAATTAGGAGTTTCTAATTGTAAGTTCATTGTCAACAGCCCAAGAGGAATCTTTGAGATGGTTGATATGGATGATAAGAGAAAAGGAAAGATATCTTTAGGCGTATCCAAGGATATAAGCAAGGCTCTGGAGGGGGTAGATCTTTATTACAAAAAAACTTTAGACAGTCGTGACAGCAGAAAATTCGGAGAAGTTATGGGCTATCCCAAATGCTGTCTTGATTTCGGGGATTATTTATGTCTTAACAGCAAGGGAGATAAGAAACGTGATCCAAATAATTTTGGATTTTCCAATCCAGCAGTTGAATCTTTAAAAAGATCAAAGAATTTCGCCTGGCAACTAAATGTTTTTTCATATTCACTCCTTTCTTATTACCCCTGCCATTTAGAATGTAGGCCTTCAATCAAGTTCGTCAATGATATTTTGGAGATATTAAAAGTTATGGATCCGGAAAGGGTTAAAATCACAGAAGAGAGTTTAAAAGAGCCAGCCTCCTTGTATTGGACCTGCGTTGATAAAATACTTCTCTACGGAAATTTTAAAGGAAACTTTAAGAATTCAGAGATTAAATACCATAAATCTGAATCTAAGATAGAATCAGGTGTTTTTTATCAGGAAAATGATGAAAACTTTTTAAACAATATAGAGAATATCTATAAAGGAATTAAAAAAGGTAACAGATTGGTTATGACCCCTCAATATTTTGAAATATACAAAGACAAGAAAAGAATTACTAAAGTTAAAAAAGAAAACCAATATATCCCGGTTTTAGTTAAACCGAATAGGTAATTTTAATGACGGATAAAATAAAAAAAACAGTGCTTATTATCGGCTATGAGTGCAATAATCATTGCCGTTTTTGTATTGATTCCAATAAAAGGGAATTACCCAATAAAACAACCAATGAAATTAAACAGGAAATGATTCGAGCCAGAAAAAGAGGAACGACCTATCTCGAATTAATCGGCGGAGAAACAACCATCAGAGAAGACGCGGTTGAACTGATAAAGTTTGCCAAGGATTTAGGCTTTGAAACGATTAATATGGCAACTAATGGCCGGATGTTTTCTTATCCCAAATACGCTCAAAAAATCATTAAGGCCGGCCTAACAGATATTATTTTTTCTATTCACGGCCATAATGCCAAAACCCATGATTACCTGACTCAGTCAAAAGGAAGTTTTAATCAGTTAAAAAAAGGATTAAACAATTTAAAAAAACTCAATTTCGAAAAGATCGGCTCTAATACAACTATTATCAAGGATAATCTTAAATATTTGCCCGAGATTGGAAAATTCATTTTTAATCAGGGCATTAGGAACTCAGAATTCATCTTTGTTGATCCGAGCTACGGCGCCGCCCATGATAATTTCAATAAATTAGTTCCTCAAATCTCAAAAGCCGCTCCCGCTATTAAAAAATGCCTTGATATCGGAAAAAAAAATAAAATCCCCCACTGGCATATTCGCTATGTCCCCCTTTGTTATTTCCAGGACTATCTCAATCAGGTCAGCGAACTTCAAGAAGTTGCTACTTTCAAAACGGAACACATCGCTCCTGATTTTAAGAATCTTGATGTTGAAAATTCAAGGAAAATAGTCGGCCGGATAAAACCAAAAAAATGCCGTCAATGCAAATTATTCAACCAATGCGAAGGAATTTGGAAGGAGTATTTAAAGCATTACGGCGATAAGGAATTAAAACCAGTCTAATTATGGATATATGCGTTTGGGATAAATGTAATAATAAGTGTCTGATGTGCACCAATCCGGATTTGCCCTGGGAATCTGAGGGTGGTCATGTTGGCAAAGGCTATGATTACAATCTTCTAATTTCAAGGATTAAACAGATTAAGAAAAAGATTGGTCCCAATGAGCCGGTTATTTTAACCGGCGGCGAACCAACTCTTCATCCTCATTTTCTGGATATCTTTCGATTTGTCAGGAAAAATTTTCCTAAGCATGAATTAAGACTTTTAACCAACGGCCGGCGTTTTTGTTACCGGGACTTTGCTAAAGAGATTATGAGCGCTGATAATTTAAATATTGCTGTTTCTTTATGTGGTCCAAATGAAAAAGTTCACGATAGTATTACTCAGACAAAAAATAGCTTTACCCAAATGGTTAAAGGATTAGAAAATATTTTAGATCTGAAGGAAAACCAGACAATAGAAATTAGAACAGTTCTAAGTAAACTTTCAGCCAAATACATTGATCAAACACTCAATCTTATCAATTCTAAATTTCCTTCCACAGATAGGGTCATTGTTATTTACCTTGAGACAGAAGGCCAGGCAGAGAAGAATCTAGATAAGGTTATGATTTCCTATTCAAAAATTAGGCCCTATTTAAATAAAATTGAGCCATTCTTTTCTGACTTAAAAGAACTTCGACTCTATCATTTTCCTCTTTGTACTCTTGAACCTAAGTTCTGGCCCTTTGTCTGGCGAACCCTGCCGGAAAAGGAAATCATGTTTATTTCAACCTGCAAAAAATGCCAATACAAGAAATATTGTCTTGGTATTCATCGGGATTATCCTGATAAAAGTAAAGAGTTCAAGCCAATTAAAAAAGATTTAATTATCCAGGAAACAAAAGATTTTTACCATCCCATTATTGGGATTAAAGAGAAATGATATTTAATATTCTATTCCTGCCTTTTGTCATATTTCTTGGCCTGATAACTACCTACGAAGATATTAGATATGGCAAGGTCAGAAACAAATGGATTCTTCTCGGTCTTTTCTGGGGATTAGGGATTATTCTGTTCTTTTTGATTTGGTATTTTGTTGCCTCGCCGGTAACCCACTTTTTCCATTTTGAAATATTGGACCAGCCGGCCAATTCGCCAACCCCGGTCCTTACTGTTTCTTTAGTCTATTTATCAAGAGTTTTTCTTAATGCCGTTATCGCTCTGATAATCGCCTTTTTAATGTGGCGGGGCGGGGCTTGGGCTGCTGGTGATGCCAAACTCTTTTTTGTCTATGCCCTTCTTATCCCTTTGGGATATTATTGGAAATCATATCTGCCTCTTTTTCCTTCTTTTTCTCTCTTGGTTAATATTTTTATTCCAATTTTTATCTATTTACTCATCAAAGCCTTTTTCTATTTTCTTAAATTTATTTACTTGAAAATATCTAAGAAAGAAATCAGCCGGGAAAAAAAGAAAAAGCCAGATGTTAAAAAAGCAATTAAAGACAAGATTAAAAGCATGGGAACAATTCTTCTTGCCTTTGTAACCATAGTTTTAATTTTTACTGTTTTCCAAGAACCAATTAAGAAATATTTTTCAGTTGATATTGCTTCTTTTCAAATGTTTGTTTTCGCTGCCTTTGTTATCTTCAGAAGAATTGCTTCTGATTTTCTGAAAAAACCAATTGTTCTTAAAGTAATTACTTCTATCCTAATTATTGTTCTGATTTACGGATTTATTACTTCCCCGACCGCTACCTGGCAATCTCTTAAAAAAACTGTTCAGATAATGATTATCTTTATGATAGTTTTTACCATATTTACCTCATTAATTGATTTTCATATTTCAAGAACCGGAACAAGAGAAATAGAGACCAGGAATCTAAAACCTAAAATGAATCTGGACGAGAGCGTTATTAATCAAATTAAAAATGACAAAAAGTTTTTCAAAGAACATCTTAGCCAGATTTATCCAGAGGGATTAACTCGAAGCCAGGCCGAATCAGTTAAAAAATGGCTTTTGGAAAAGAAGGATGAAAAAATCAAAATCTGCAAACCCTTTCCTTTTGTTTTATGGATGTTTATTGGAGTAATTATTACTCTAATCTTAAAGAGTTCATTATTCCATTTGGTTCTTAATGCTAATTAAGGTTGTGGATAAGTTTTTTGGCTAATTGCTTAAAAAAGTAATACAATAGAAAGGAAATGAGAAGTTTTATCGAAAGATATTCGTTTTTAATGCTGCTTTTGATTGTTATAGCGGGCAGCTTTTATTTCGCCTATTATGTCTGGGCTTATGAGGAAGGGACTGATTTTACTCTTTGTACCGACAATGTCGACCAGCCATCTTGTTATTCAAGCGCTTATCCAACCCCAAAGGTTGAATGGACTGTAGATGGTTCTTCTAGTCATACTGATTATGAAGTTGAAATTGACGATGACGATAATTTTGATGATCCGGAGATAGATACCGGCTGGGTCGATTCAAGCAATGAAAACTATGAAGTTGATCAAGAAGGCCTGTCTTTTGGCGCAACCTATTACTGGCGGGTAAGGGTTGAAGATGAATACGGCAGTATTAGTGAATGGGTCGAAGATGATAGTTCTTTTGTGGTTAGTGATAGTTGTTCAAGCGACCCGACTGCGACCGATCTTTCGGTTACAAGCGGAGATTATTGTTCTACTCCTTCTCACTATTTCTCCTGGACTTATTCTGACGGTGACGATGATGACCAGGAGAGATTTGAGTTCCAGGTGGATGATAATAGTGACTTTGGTTCACCAGAAGTTGACAGAGATTATGAGGATCTTTCCAATCCAAGCCCGACAACTAATAATCAGACAGTAACCGTGGCGGAATCACCCGGCTCCGACCAGATTGGCTACAATAACACCTATTACTGGCGGGTTAAGGTCTACGATGAAGAAGGGGATGATTCCGGCTGGGTGAGTGGCTCGTCATTTACAACCGGACTTCATCAATATCCGACAATTGATTTTTCCTGGTCGCCGGAGAATCCAAGCCAGGATGAAGATGTCTTGTTTACTGATCAATCAACGGTTTACGGTGGGGCTTCTAAATCAAGTTGGTCCTGGACATTTGAAGATGGTGACCCATCCAGTTCCAGCGACCAAAATCCAACAGTTCAATTTACTTCTAATGGAGAAAAAGAAGTCACTTTGGATGTAACCGACTCAGACGGTCTGAGTTGCGATAATGTAAGCGACCCACAGACTGTTGGTGTTCAGATTCCATTACCTGAATGGAAAGAAGTTACTCCCCACTAAAAATATTTTTTAGTATTTTTTAACCGTTAATTGATGGCGGTTTTTTAAGTTAGAGTAGTGTGGTATAATATAAGGGATGTTTGGAAATAAAAAGAAAAAAGAATCCGGAGCAACCCTGCTTGAGCTTCTTGTTGTCATGTTCATTTTGAGTTTGCTTTCGACAATTGTTTTAGTTGGTTATCGGTCTGGTCAGAAAAATTATACTCTTTCCCAAGATACCCAGAAACTGGCCTCTGACTTGAGGGAGGCTCAGAACAAAGCTCTAAGCGGAGTTGATATTACCGGAAACTACTACGGCTATGGTCTCTATGTTGCCGATAATGCCACTTCGTATATTATTTACGGAGATGTAAACGGCGACTCATCTTATCAGGGAGGCGATACAACTATCGAAACAATTAATTTGTCCGATAATATTAGAGTTAATGAAATCGCTCCTTTATCAAATGAAGTTGATGTTTTTTTTGAATCGCCCAATCCAACCACATATATTGACGGAGAAAGCTTAGCTGGCAAGAGAGCAACCATTACATTGGAAATTATTGATGCTTCTTTAACCAAGTCGGTGGTTATTAGTACAGCCGGCTTAATTGAAGTTAAATAGTTTTATGCCTAAAAAAAGAAAAAACCAGAAAGGATTTAGTTTAATCGGAGTAATAACCGCTGTCTTTATTACCTCGGTTGCCTTGGTTGGGATTATGAGTTTAGTCAGTTCTTCTTTTGAAGGAGCCAGTACTGCCAAGATGAAACTAATTGCCTCTGGTCTAGCCCAGGAAGGGATAGAAGTTATCAGGGATATGAGAAAAGCAGAAACTGAATGGGATGATTGGTACAGCTCGGTTACTACCGGCGATTACCGGATTCAATATGACAGCGCTTCGCTCTTATCTTCTTCTGAGACTCCTCTCAAGTACGACAGCAATAGTGGTCTTTATCAGTATGATACTGGCGATGACAGCCCCTTTTATCGCAAAGTCAGTTTAACAAGTGTTTCTACTAACGAAGTCAAGGTTGTTATTGAAATTAAATGGCTTTTGCCAACAGGGGACTGGCAATATCTAAATACAGAAAACAGATTATGGAACTGGAAGTAAAAAACAAAGGATTTACTCTTGTTGAATTGCTTGTCGCAATGGCTGCTTTTGGTATAATCATCATTACTGTTGGTAATATCGCTTCTACCGTTATCAAGGGCCAGCGAAAGGCATTTGCTATTCAAAATGCCCAGGAAGCCGGTCGTTTTCTTTCGGAAACGATGTTTAAAGAATTAAGAACAAGCGCAATTAATACTGGCGCTGGCAGTGGTTTGACAACGCTTAATATTACCAATGCCGATAGCCAGACCTTTGATTACCAATTTGATAATACTAATAAAAAACTTTTGAGAAACGGCCAGGTCACCAGTCCGAGTAATGTTGAGATAACGGGTAGTTTCTATGTTCAGGCTTACACCTTCCCGTCTGCTCCGGCCAGAAAAGTAGTTACCATTGTTATGAAGATCGAAACAAGCGGCAACAGGCCCGAAGAAGCAACGGTAATTAATCTCCAAAACACTATCGCTCCGAGAATATATTAATGAGAACAAAAAATATCAATCAACAAGGAGCTGTAGCAATCATTCTGACTCTTTTAATTCTAAGCGCAATTACGGCCATTGGATTCGGAGTCGGCGCTTTAGCAATCCAGCAAATTGAGGCCTCCCGCCAGGCAGGAAAGTCAGTTATTGCTTTTTATACTGCCGATGCCGGGGCGGAAAAATGCCTTTACGAAGTCAGGCAAAACGGAGCTGGTAGTTGCCCCTATACCGATGTTGCTCTTGATTTCAGCGCTGATGCCATCTATACAACGACCTATAATGGGTCGGATACAATTACATCTATTGGCCAATTCCAAGGAGCCAGCCGGAAAATCGAGGTGACCTGGTAAATATTGACATTTATCATTTAAGCGGCCATAATCAAACCCTATGTCTAAATTAAAAGATAAGACCATAAACATTTTTTTGATTCTGGTTATTGGAGGCCTGGGAGGCGTTTTGGCTGATAATCTCCTCCTGCCCTATTTAGCAACTATTCCGCCTTTTTCAAAGATTGAATTTTTCCGTCATGCTGGCAATGGGACGACCATTATCAATCCGACTGAGGAAATTATTATTACTGAAAATACCGCTTTGGAAGAGGCAATTGAAAGGATTAGTCCTCGTCTAGTTGCGGTTCAATCTTATCAGAATAAGACTCTGATTAATCAGGGGACCGGCTTTATTATCACAAGCGACGGCTTAATTATTACCGCCGCTGATTTAATTTCTTCAAGGACAAATAATTACTGGATTATTAAAAACGGAGATTATCTTTCTGCCCAGGTGATTAAAAGAGATTTAGAGAATAATCTGGTTCTTCTTAAGATAGACCAGGATAATTTGCCGGTTGTTTCATTGGTTGAACCAGGAGACCTTCGTCTTGGACAAAGAGTTGTCTTAGCCGGAATCAAACTGGAAAAAAATGAATTAAACAGATTTATCAGTTTGGGAACTATTAGAAGCATCAGCGATTCAACTCTGAAACTTAATTTAATTGAAGAAGATACTTTGGCTAACGGCAGTCCTTTAATTAATATTAAAGGAGAAGTTATTGGTCTTAACCTGGTTAGCTCAAGAGGATTGACTAAAACAATTCCGTCCGGCATAATCAAAGAATTCATCATTATCAATTAATAATTTCGCAAGTCATTAGTTTAACCGGAGGGCCGATTTTGGCCCTTTATGTATATTAGGTTCTTTTGAAAATTTATCACAGGAGGAGGTGAAAGAAATGAGAAGAATCACTCTTCAAGATGTTCCTAATTTTATCACCGGCATAGGAATAGTGGTGACTATAGGCCTTAACATTATTCTATGGTTCGGGCCCTACTCGTTCAGCAATTCCGATATTTTCTACCTGGTTCTCTTTGTTTGGCTGACTGATTTAGCTGACGGGTTTGCCGCTTTTGCCCTTAATGCCAAATCTAAGTTTGGAGCATTTCTAGACCAAGCCAGGGACAAGTTCTTTGGAGTCACTATGTTCGCCTTTGTTTTCAAAGAATTGTGGATTCAGGGTATCAACAGGATTAGATTGCTAATTATCTTAATCCTGGTCGGCGAGGCGTTTCTATCCTACATTAGTCTTTTCAGCCGTCGCAAAAAGATTAATGTTTCAGTCCACTGGACGGGCAAGTTTAAAGCATCTTTTTATTTTACAAGTATTGGGTTATGGTTTTATGTCCAATCGTACGAAATTCTTAACCTCTATTTCTGGCAAATAAAGGTCAGGCAAAATTTATTTGAAGTTCTGTTTTACTTGCTTGCTCCTGGACTCATTTTTGCCTTTTTGAGTATCTGGGTCTATATTTACTGTTATAGATCCAAAAAAGAAAGAGAGGAGGAATTGAAATAAACTACCGGTTATTAACTAACGATGCCGGTAGTTTCGCTTTTCCCTTGACAAAATCACTTCCCAGCGCTATACCAAAGACAAAGAGGAAAAGTACCATAAAAACTAAAAAGCAGAGAGGTGAAGAGATGAAAAAGAAAAGAATCATATTGATTGTTGTAGCCACCTTGTTCTTAATGGGGGTGGTGGCGTTAGCAGAAGAGCCTCCGAAGGAGAAAGATTGGGAAGGCAAGTTTGATCCGCAAAAGCTGGTTAAATGGCCTCATGTTTGGTCAGGAATCGTTCAAGTAATTACGCCCAAAAAACGTTGGGTTGCCTCCGAATTTTGCATGATTAAAAATACAAAGAGCGAAAATGGCATTCATCGGGTAGGGGCGCTTTATCGGAATGGTATATTAGTGCAACACGAACATCTCAAAGAGGGAGTTAATGGTAAAAGTCGAGAATTCGAGAGGATCATTCTTGTCAATGGGAGATATGTAACAGATACCGGTTCCTTTGCAAAGACGAGCATGATCTGCTCAAGATGCCATTGGCCAATTCCCGAAGTTAAACCCTTGCCTGAATCTAAACCAAAAGCAGGACCAAAAAAAGAAAAAAAGGAAACCGAACCAACGATGGAAAAAACAGGCGGCATGACTCTTTCATCACATATCCCAGCAAGCACTTTCAACTAAATCTCAACAGGAGGCACAAATGGAGGTTGCAATTCTTCTTCTGAGCCGCGGGGCCCATTACGGATGGGTCCTTTTTGGTTTGACATAAGCACGTTTTCTGATAATATTCTTAAAAAAAGCGAATTTACAAAGAAGGAGGGATAAGATGGATTGTCCAATATGTGGTTACCGGAGGATTAGCAGGGGAGAATCCTGTCCAGAATGCGGGGCCGATTCTCGGACAATTGAAGACAATGATCCCGTGGAAAGAGAAATACGAGAGGACAGGATAAAATGGGATTATATTCAAAGTAGGGAACAAAATTCTTAACCCGCTGGTGGCGTAAGTAAAAAACCGCCCCAGCGGCTTTTTTATTGTGGATAAGTTTTTAGGGGGATTATTGGTTTTGGGATAGAATTGTTCGGGGTCGCTATGATTGTCATCCATATACCTATAACTCCACAGCTACAATTTGGGAAGCGAAAAAACCCCCGAGTTACTGTTATTTCGCCCGGGGGGTTCCGCCTCAAGTACAATTTTTCGGAAGGGGAGCGGTTTTATTCCTTCCAATCACCCCTGTAATACTGGCCTCTACTCCGAAGACACTGGGGGTCGTCTTTTTTCGGCAGGCCGCTAATATTGTTAATATCGTATCATATACAAACAAACTTGTCAAGAGTTTTTAGGCATATCTCTTATCCATATCCCTATAACCCCATAACTACAATTTAGGAAACGAAGAAACCCGCCTCACTCGTTCTTCGTGTGGGTCCATTCTCCGCTATATCCCATCTTTAGGGCACGGAGGCGACAGTATAATGGCTGTCTAGGATGTCCACTACTTCGCGAGACGATACCCAATTGGGGTATCATTTTGGCGGGTTGCCTCTTTATACTACCACGAGGCATTATAAACGTCAAGGGTTATTCTTCAAAAATATTGATATTGAATGTCGATAGTTGAGTTGTTAATAAGTTTGTTTGTTTGGTTTGGCTTTTGGGGTAAAATAGAAACAAGGAGGAATTTTTATGTTTGAGAATATATCTTTTAAAAAATATTTATTAATCAATATTATTGGATTTGGTTTGGGCGGTTTGCTTTGGGGATGGATACTTTATCGCGAGTTGCCGGATTTGGAATATCCTTTTCACTTTATGGCAATTATTGTGCTGGGACTTCTGGGCGGAATTTCTCTGGTTTGGTATAACAAGAGCATCAAACAAATCTCCAAATCAGCCCTAGCCGGGTTTTTAGGATATGGGATCGGGTTCTCTTGATGATGATTTGACAAAATAAAATAAAAGAATTAAACTAAATACGCTAGCTATTTTCCTAGCCAGTTGCTGTAAATGAGGCTCGGCTAGTTCACGCCCCAAGCCCTTGCAGTTTCTATGGGGAGATATGTAAATCTTCGGAAACCCTAGAGAACCTGATTTTCTCGGATTCCTAAATTAAAGTATACAAAGGAGATGATGGTGCTATGCTAATCCAAGTATTATCTGGGAACTATTAGACAACTGGCTAGGAAAAGAACTTTTTACTCAATAGTTTACGGCCTATTGGGTTTTTATTTTTAAAAAGATTACTATCTAATCTCTGTTGAATATCCATCTATCTGTCAGGGTTGATTTTATAGAAATAGTCAGTATAATAAAAATATGGAAGAAAAAGACAAAATTATAGAATTCCTAAGAAAGGAATGGTTAAAAGTCGGCTTACTTGTCATCGGTGTCGGCTTAGTTTTTTCTTATGGGTTTGGCAAATATAGTGATTGGCAACATCAGAAAGCTCAAATACTACCTAATCAACAAGAAACGTCCGATGAATCTGGCACGACTACTCAAGATACAATAGAAGCATTAAAACAGGAAATAGAAACACTTAAACAACAGCTACCACAAGAAAAAATCATAGAAAAACCTGTCTATATACAACCCCAAAAGGATAACGATACTATTTTGACCGAATATAAATTAGCAACCGATGATGTTGAAGAATTAGGAGAACTTTTGCTTGGGGCTGTTCTTAATTCTCCAAAGCAACTTTGTCCAAGTATCATTAAAGCACGCACTACTCGAGAGAATGCTTATTTTATGTTTATAGGCGAGGTTAATCTTTTAAAATCAAAATACGGCAAATACAGAAATGAAATACAATACATTGATGGAAACCTAAATAGCTGGGATGGCTTAATACAAATGACTAAAGACCATTGTTTGGCGGCTGGATATAACATTGATGATATTGAATAAAAAAATATGAAAAAATATCTTTACATCGCTGGAGGAGTAATGGTGATTATCCTAATCATCGCTTTTTCTGGTAGTGATGAAAAGAACAATCAGGAAGCAAACATTATCCAGTCGGTTAATACTAGGTTAGAACAACCAGCTGATTTAGAACAGCCAACCGATTCAGAACAATTAAAAGAAGAAGAACAAGAGCCAGTTGAATCCAAACCTACGCTTGACGAGATTTTTAAGAAAGAACCCGAGCCAACCCCGAAATATACTTGTTCTTACAATGCCTACAACTGCGATGATTTCTCTACCCACAGACAAGCCCAAGGGGTCTACGAGTATTGTGGTGGAATATCTAACGATGTTCACGGGCTAGACCGAGACAAAGACGGGTCGGCTTGTGAGACGTTGCCCTGATTATGAAAATGAAAAAGACTATTTCCGAATATTTTGAATTAGGAAAAACCCAGTATGATTTGGATTTTTTTGATTGCTTTATCAAAAAGGATACGCCTCTATTTATTGATCCTTGGGCTATAAGATGCGGAGATGATGATTTTTCTGTGGATTGCTATCAAAAGATACAATCTGTTTTTGAAAGATTGATAAATTATATCCGTAAGGGCAATAGGGATAAAGCTTTAGATTTATTAGATAATTTACACGAACCTAGCGAAACTGGACTGGGTTATGGTCGCAAGACAAAGGATGGAAAATCTATTGGCAGAAAAAAATCAAGAGCTATTTACCGTAAATTAAAAGAGAGTAAGGCGGTTAAGTCTGGTTATTTAAACGACCTTGAAGATACCGCGTTACATATAGAGAATATCGGAAATGATAATGTATCTGATATTGTAACGAACATAATTAGATTAGATTTAATTAAGTATACCCAACAACAATGTGATTTATATGGTATTGATATGGCAGAAACTCAGACCAAGATATTTTGGGATGAGTCTAAAAGGGATTTTCTTCAGAAAAACCAAGAAAGATTATTGGTGGTTGAAGGTAAAAAGATGTTGCTAGTGCCTAAAAGGGTATTAAGAAGACATATCTCAATAAATTATGCTGACTTTTACAACAAAGGAATACTGGAGTTTGAGCAAGCCAGACATTATGATTTGAGAACTGCTTTATGTCGGACTCTTAAAGACAAAAGCATAGCTAAACCATACAAGAAGACTCTTAAAAAAGATGGGCGGTATAATCTGTCACGGGAACTAGTGTTTGATTATATTAAGGACCGTCCAACTTTACTAAAAGAATATAAGAACAAAAAGAGCAAGGTTGCTTTAAATACTGTTGGAAACGAAGATATTATAAAGAAGCAAAGAAGAAAAAATGAGATACAAGAGTCTATAACTCAGAAAATAAAAATGTTTCAAAAAATAAAACCCGGAAATCAAGATGCTGACGATTATCACGAACATATTCTAGATTGTTTAAATACGATTTTTAATGACCCCAGTTCAAGTAATTACTTATGCGGTCCTAAAAAGGAAGACCCCCAAAACCAAGGCAGAAAAAGAATAGACATTACTTTTCATAATTCAAGCGATAGGGGTTTTTTCTCGCGGCTATCTAATTATGGCAGATTATTCTGCGCTAAGATATTGTTTGAATGTAAGAATTATAGTCACGACATAAATAACCCTGAGTATGACCAAATGAATGGCAGATTTAATAACCGCGAATCTACCATCGGGTATATTGTGTGTAGGGGTATCAAAAATAAAAAAAGAGCTTTGGAAACTTGTAGAGATTTTGTTATCAATAGGAGCGTTTATGTATTTGTTTTGACGGACAAAGATATAATTGTCTTGCTTAATGCTGTTCTTGATAGAAATAGGGACGAGATAATTAACAATTTCTTACAGACGAAAATGGACGAAATAGTTCAGATTTAACAATAAAATTCAAAAGACAATGTCAGCACAACGCCGGCGGTTGGCGACTGGAAGAATATTAAGTTCTTTACCGGCAGTCGGGGAGAATTGGACCATATCCTTTTCCGGTATGGTAGTGCTCAGCCCTTGCAGCTTATTAGCTCCGATGTTGTTTTGGGAGATAATATCAGATACGAACCGTAGAATTTATCCACAGATGTTTATTTGACATCCAACATATTATTGTGGTAGGATAATACCACAGGAGAATAAATAATTATCTCTAATATTATGTACAAAAACCTTAAAAAATTTGGTAAAAACTTAAAAGAGATGAGGATTCAAAGAGGACTAACCCTAAGAAAGATGTGTCGGTTAATAGATTATGATCCAAGTAATTGGAGTAAAATAGAAAGAGGAATTATTTCTCCTCCGTCTGATGAAAGAATCTTGCGAAAATGGGCAAAAACTTTAGGACTCTCCCAGAATAAAACCGGGGAGCTTATAGATCAGGCTAAAGTGGCTCAAGGCATTATTCCTCGGGATATCTTATCTCAAAAAAATGCGGTTGAGTACCTACCCGCTTTTTTTAGGACTGTTCGGAATAAAAAACCGACCAAGGAAGAAATAGATAAATTAATAGAATTAATCAGGGGTAGTTGAAATGGATTACAGAAAGATAGTAGTTCCCTTTTTAGATAATTTAGTCGTAAAAAAGAAAGCAGATTTATTTAGGGAAAAATTCTGGGATGGGTCTGTGCCAGTTGATATAGAAAGTATTATTGATATAAAGCTAGAAATAGACCTTATTCCCAAGTCAGGACTGCAGAAAAGTTTTGATGTTGACGCTCTTATCACTTCAAACTGGAAATCCATCTACGTCGATAAAGGCAGGTTTTTAAGCGATCGTTTTCAGAATCGTTTGAGATTTTCACTGGCTCATGAAGTGGGCCATTTTGTTTTGCATAAAGAATTCTATAAGGGTCTTAACATTAGAAATCCAATCGATTTTTACAGGCTTTACCGAGAAATTCCAGAAAAACAGTATAGTTATTTGGAAACACAAGCAAATAAATTTGCTAACTATTTGCTAGTGCCAAGAGATATATTGGCGTCTAGAAAAAACAAAATACTAAAAGAGAAAGATAAGCTTGCTTTATCCAAGAAACTAGAGGAAATAGACAAAAAGACATTAGATTCCTACCTAGCAGTCTTAATGTCAAAGATATTTGGAGTCTCTGAGGAGGTTGCCGAAATTGCTCTAAATGATATTAATGGATAATGTCAAATACGAGCCATAATAAAAAATGGCCAGATCTATACATTTATAGAGCTGGCCGGAAAGGGTTTATTTTTATGGGGGACACCTTTTCCATTCCCCCACTCGGAGCTCGTTGACCCAATGACCGTGACGATTCCAATGTCCTGGAATCCGGTAACTCTCAACCCAGATCCAGCAGCCGCGGGCAGGCACTGCTGGGTCGTACCGTACGGAATAGTCACGGGGAGGTGAATCACGATGGGGCCACGAAACAAGACATGGCACAAATGGTACAAGGGGCCACCGTGGACCATGCCCGTGTCCATGCCATCGTGGACCGTGACCGCGAGCCTGACCGTGACCAGGGCGAGCCGTCGCCCCTATCGCCGTCATAAAAATCATAACAGCGACTAAAAAAAGAACTATTACTACTTTTCTCATTTCTCTCTCCTTTTCGGAAATTTATTTAAAGAGAACTTGTTTTTCTTTTAATTCAATTAATTCAGTCTACCAAAATTATTTGGTTTTGTCAAGTCAAAAGATTGACTTTTGATAGTGAAAAGGTATTCTGGATATAACGATGAGAATTGGGTTTTTAGCATCAGGTAATGGAAGTAATATGCAGGCGATTATTGATGCCTGCAAATCAGAGGCTTTGAAAGCAAAGCCGGTTGTTGTCATTAGTAACAACAGCGATTCAGGGGCAATTAAAAGAGCAAAAAAAGAAAATATCCCCTATTTTCATTTAAGTAATAAGACTCATCAAAATCTTGATCAGGCCATTATTGATGCCTTGAATAAACATTCTGTTGATATTGTGGTTTTAGCTGGATATATGAAGAAAATCGGACCGGAAATATTGTCTCGCTATAACGGGGCAATTTTAAATATTCACCCAGCGCTTTTACCCAAGTTTGGCGGAGACGGAATGTATGGAATTAGGGTTCATCAGGCGGTTCTTAAAGCCGGAGAAAGGGAAACTGGCGTTTCAATTCATATTGTTGATGCTGACTACGATACCGGACCGGTTATTGCCCAAGTTCGGGTTCCGGTTGAAAAAAATGATACACCAGAAAGTTTGGCAGCCCGGGTTTTAAAACAAGAGCATATTTTATTCCCAAAAACATTGCAAAAAATCACAACCGGGGAAATTAAAATCCCTGGATATTCTTTGAAATAGGAATAAAGAGGGATTGGTTATGGATGGCAAGCCAGGAGTAGAAGGACATTCTCCCAGGTGTTTTGTCTGCGGGTCTTCAAATCCATGGGGGCTTGGTCTGGAATTTGAAAATACTGGCAAAAACAGATGCGAAGCAGAGTTTACCCCTAATGCTTTCCATGTTAGTTGGCCTGGAATCTGTCATGGAGCGATTATTTTCGGTCTAATTGACGGAGCGGTGAGTAATTTGGCTGCTAGGAATGGAATTGCGGGCATGACTCGTAGAGTAGAGATGAAGTCAATCATAGATTTTGAAAACCTCTTACTGATTGGCGAAAGTGTCGTGGTTAAGGCTCGGCTTAGGAGGACAAAAAATATGTCGAGTAAAGATTTAGGGAGATATACTTGGGCCGAAGGTCGAGCAATTGTTTTGAGGGGAAAAGATACTATTGCTACCGCTGAAATAAAGTTTATTTCCCAGCCCATTAGAAAAGTCCGGGCGAGTCCGGAGTTGGTTGAGGTTTGACTTGGAAAAATATTTATGATAAATTCTTTTTAGTTCCTAAGTGGTTTTGGGCGGAAGTAGCTCAGTTGGAAGAGCGTCTGAGTCTTAATCAGCGGGTCGTGGGTTCGATTCCCGCCTCCCGCTCCAACCCAAAAAGTGTGGCGATGTAGCTCAGAGGATAGAGCGGCAGGTTCATAACCTGTGGGCTGTAGCCGTACTGTCACGGGTTCGAGCCCCGTCATCGCCACCACCCAAAAAATATGGCGACTAGGGAAAGTAATTCTTAGTCGCTTTTATGTTGCCTTGAATTGTTAAATATCATATACTCTTTAATACATGGAAGATTTGAAGGAAAAAGCACTCAGATTAGGCTTGGCAGTATACCGTGTGACCAAGCTTTTCCCCGGGGGTGAGATTTTAATTTCCCAGATGAGAGGGATAGCCAATGAGATATTATCCGATTTAGCTTTAAACCAAAGGGCAAAGGCCGGTAAAAAAATAGAAATCATTTTAAGTTATCTTCAAATTGCCCGGGACCAGAATTGGATAAGAAACGTTAATTTTGATATACTAATAAGGGGATATAATGAGTTATTAAGAGAGATAAGACGGGGAAACAAGAAAGAACAAACAAATCTTTTAAAAAAAGAGAGAATTGAGAATCTAAGCGAAAGACAAAAGAAGATTCTTAAATATATTAAAGAAGTTAGAGAGGTTCAATTAAAAGAATTATTAGTTTTACTTCCCAAGGTTAATCCCAGAACAATCCGTAAAGATTTGAATAAAATGGTTAAAAGGAAATTATTAATCCAGCAAGGCCGGGGAAGGAGTAGTTTTTATCGAAATAATAAGGAACTTAATAAGGAACAATAAAATTCCTTATTAATTCCCTATTAGTTCCTTATTAATCCTGAAGATTCCTTATTAATTCCTTATTACTTGTTTTTGTGGATAACCTGCTAAAATGAGAAAAAGACAATTTGTAAAACTATACGATAACTACGCTCCGCGAATTTATCGCTTCATTTTCCTAAAGGTGAGTTCGCCAGAAGATTCTGAAGATTTGACTTCAGAAACCTTTTTTAAGTTCTGGCAAAATGTTAAAAACAACCGCCAAAAGAAAAAGATAGATAATCCGCGGGCTTTACTTTATCGGATAGCCCATAATCTGGTTATTGATCTCTATCGGAAGAAATCCAGGAAAGAAATAATTTTAAACCCGAGCGAGAATGTTTTAGCTGGAATTAAAGATAAAAGCGATCTAGGCGCTAAAATTAAGGTAGACTCGGATATGGAAGGGGTTAAAAAGGCGCTTTCTCAACTAAAAGATGAGCATCAGAATGTGATTGTCTGGCGGTATTTAGACGAACTTTCAACCAAGGAAATTAGCCAGATTTTAGGTAAATCAGAGGGAGCAACCCGGGTTCTTGTCCATCGGGCAATGAATGCTCTAAAAAAGAAGCTTTAAACCTGTAACAAAAAGGGTTTTTAATCGTCTTAATATAGTAATACATGACTGAACAAGATTTAATCAAAAGAATAAAGAAATTGGATAAAATCCAGCCGTCTCGCCATTGGCTGGCCTTATTGCGCCGTAATTTATCTGCTCAGATTGATTTTGAAATGGTTAGAGAAGGAAGGAATAGCCTTGATTTCGGCTGGTTTATGAGATTACAGCCAATGGCTTTGGCTGTCTCTTTGACCTTGATTCTGGTTCTTGGACCATGGCTGACATTAAAGGCCTCAGAGCCAAGTTTGCCAGGAGAATTTCTTTATGCGGTCAAAAGAGCAGGAGAAGATATTCAGAAAACAGTTGCTTCTCAGGAAAGCAAAACTCAACTGGAAGTCAAATTTGCCAGCCGCCGATTAGAGGAATTGGCGAAAATAACGGGGGATTCCTTTAGTCCGGAAGAAAAAACAGAAAAAACCAAGCAGGTCATGACTAATTTTAAGGATAATTTAGCTGGATTCAGCCAGCATGTTAAAGGAATTTCTTCTAAAGAAGAGGCTGTTGTTGTCGCTAAAAAGACCAAAAGATTAAAGGAAAACCTGGATAAAACCAAGGAAGGAATGCCAATTGAGGTTAAGGGTGATATTGATGAAGCAGAAAAAACGATTAAAGAAATTAGCCAGGATATTTTGGCGGTTTTAATTGATAATGGAGAAGAAAACAATCATAATGCTACTACAACCGGAATAATTGACGAGGAAATCCTAATTTTCCTTGAAACCGTGACTTCAACAGACGATATTATTGAGAAATAGTTATCCACAAAGAAGTTGTTTTAAAATAGTTTATTTATTGTATAATTTGAAGAAGTCCAAGCCTAAGTCAGGGATTGGTCGTGTTTTCGCGTAAATAGTGAAAAAACCTTGACTTTTGGACTGGTTTGAGATATAAATAGAGATTCAATCGTAAATATAAATGGTCGATATGATTGAAGAAATCCCTGTAAAACGGGATAAAAAAGTCGAATGAGATTGTTTAATATCATATGAATTAGCCAATCTCAGAGATTGAAACAAAATGAATAAAATGAAAAAGTCAATTACAGTTTTGACTTCTATCGCTACAACTCTATCGCTTTCAGGAGTAGCAATGCTTGCTCCAGTAGCGGCTTTAGCAGTCGATGTTGTTGATGGTGATTTAATCCGCAACCCAAGCGCTGCAGGATTAGCTCAACTCGACATCTATATTGTTAAAGTTGTTGGCAGCGAGAAGTACAAAAGATTAGTTCTTAGCCCTCATGTTTTTGAGAGCTATGCACACTTTGACAAGAACGGCAATGGTGATAACTGGGATGATGTTATGGATGTTGACCAGTCAACCATGGACGAGTTTTCTACCTCTGACCTAGTCAGAGTTGATGGAGCTGACAATGTCTACCGACTCCATGCTGCCGATGGCACTGATACCGGTGATAAGTATTGGCTCAATATGACCTCAAGTGAGTTCACGGCGGTCTTTGACGCTGATTCAATTTACACCATTAACAGCACCGATTCAGCTGGGTATACGTCTGGTGCTAATGTCACTGATCCGAATGCAACTTTCCCGCCAGCAGGCACTACTACCAGCGAAGGAACTCTTTCAGTTTCTTTGGCGGCTGACACTCCAGCATCGGCTATCGTTGTTGAGAACGCAGCCAGATATTACTTCACAAAACTCAACTTCACTGCTTCAGGCGGCGATGTTATCGTTGACCAGGTAGTAGTTGAAAGAACTGGCGTTGGTCAGGATGGCGGTTTCTCCTCATTAGATCTTATTGATGGCGACACAGGTTTGCCAATCAATACCAACAGTAAAACTCTAAACTCACTTCATAAGTCAACCTTTAACAACGACTTTACTGTTGAGGATGGAACAACCAAGCCGATTATTATTGCGGCTAACATGCCTGCCAGCCTAGATTCATACAACGGTGAAACACCGTCATTATCTCTAGCTGCTGTTACAGTTAAAGATGACGCTAGTGTAAATGCCAGCTTGCCATTAACTGGTAACCGAATGACTTTGAACAGCACCATTGCTATTGGTACAGCTACTGTTCAAAGAGGCGCTTACACCAATGCGACCTCAACCAGCATTCAGGTTGGTAAAGAAGATTACACCTTCTTTTCCTTCCAGATTCAGGCTGGTTCAGCTGAAAAAGTTAAATTCAGCCAGATTAAGGTTTATCAGGAAGGTAGCGCTACTCTAGGAACTGATGTTATTAACATGGAATTACTTCAAGATGGAGTAAAAGTTGCTGACGGCGTTGTAGCCAGCAGCAAGTACGTTAACTTCAGTTTCGACCCGATTACTCTTGATAAGGGACAAACCCTCCAGTATCAAGTCAGAGCCGATATTGAAGATGGTTCAGCTCGAACCATTGACCTGGGTATTTACCGAACAACCGACCTATTGGTTGAAGGTGTTACCTATGGTTATAACATTACTCCAACCTACAGCAGCACTGGTTCAAGCAGTGGCAATCCAGTCTTGAGCGATAACCAATTCACAATTTCTAATGGTACCTTGCAGGTTACCAGAAGTAATTCAGTTGGCTCAGAGAACATTGGCGTTGCCAATGATCAAATCTTAGGCGCCTTTAACTTCGAAGTTAAGGGTGAAGAGATTGATATTTCCGCTCTAACTTTGACTGTTGCCTCCGGCGGAGGTACTGGTCAGATTGAAGACGCTTTGACTGGTTTGGAATTAGTTGATCCTGACGGAACAGTTGTTGCTGGTCCGACAGACATTACTAACAATGTCTTGACTGTTGCCTGGACAGATACCTTTACCGTCCCGGTTGGCAACACTATTTACAAGGTTCGAGGCGACCTAGCTACCAATGGTGGTTGGGCAAGTGATGATACTATTGTTGTCAGTTTTACTCCTTCAGCTATGACTGCTCAAGGGGTTACAACCGGCAATTCTATCACGCCGACCCCATCCTCATCTATTAGCGGCAACACTCAGACAGTTAAAGCAGCTTCATTGACAGTTACCAGGAATACTCTTCCTGCTGACACAAACATCATTATTGACCAGAAGGATGTTAATCTTTCCAGCTGGCGTTTTGATGCGACTGACTCAGGAGAAGACATCAGAATTACATCTATTGGCTTCACCGCCAAGGCTAGCGGTTTCGCTGCAACCAACACCAACGCGCTAACTGTTTACGCTGATGATGTGGCGCAATCTCCAGTCAATGACGCTATTTCTGATTCTTCTGATGCTGCAGCAGCTTCCTCAACGTTCGCTTTGGAAGAGCCAATCATCATTGAAAAGGGTACGGTTATGACAATTGAGTTGCACGGTGATAAAGACACAGTTGTTTCTGATGATACAGAAAACTGGGGTCTCCGGGGCGACTCTATCACCGCTTATGGTGTTAACACCGGTAACTCAGTTACCGAAAGCTTAACCTCTGATGATGGTCCAACTTTGACGTCCAGAGCTAATGGAGAATTGACAATTGAGACCGAGAGCAATCCTTCTTCAGCGATTGTTTTGGCCGGCTCAACTGGAAATGTCTTTACCAACGTTAAACTGTCATCCAAGTATGAAGATTTGAGGCTAGACAAGTTGACAATCTATGTAGCTGATGGTAGTTATGGCTTCAGCGCTGGTAGTGGTGAATACCGCGACTTTACTAATGTTGCTGTCTATGATGGCACAACCAAGTTAGGCGAAGCGGCTATTCCGTCAACCGCTAAGTACACCTTCAACTTTGACGCTGGCGACTTGACCGTTCCAAAGGGTGGCGATAAGACCTTGGCAATCAAAGCCGATATGAGCACGATTGACCCAGACACCGATAATTCGCCGGGTACTAACTCAGCTGACTTAAAGCTTGGTATCGGCGGTATCAATGGTATTCAGACGACAGGTATGTCCTCTAATACCAAACTTACCACTAGTACCTATGAGGTTTATCGTGATTCAACCAGTTCAGCCATGATTATGAGGTCCAGCAAGCCGACCGTTACTAAGGCCGGATCACTTAGTTCAACCGATGCAGACTCTATCGGTTTGGCAGACGAACTGACCAACGGTACGGTTTGTATGTATGCCTATAAGGTTACAGCCGATGCTTCCGGTGGAGAAGTTCTTCTCTATCGAACTACTTTCGTCTTTGCTACCTCTGGATCTGGCATGACATTATCCAATGTCTATGTCAAAGACCAGGATGGCAATACGATTAAATCAGCGGCTGCTATCAACAACTATGATGGCAATATGGAATCTTGGTATACAGCGACCTTTGACAACCCAGACATTAGTGTTGATGACAGCACGGAAGCTATTAAGATTCCGGCTGGCGAAAGCAAACTTTATAAGGTCTGCGGTACTGTTTCAGGAGCAGGTACTGGTGAAAACCTAAGTACCTTCCTAGTTGGTGACACAGTTTCTACTTCAAACGAGGTTAATACCCATAACTTCGCTAATGCTACCAACGCCTCAGGATTCACGGCCCCAACCGGCCAGAATCTGTCAGCTAACCTAGGTAACTTCCTATGGTCTGACAACTACAAGGGCGCGAGCATTTCAGGAACTGGCGCTAACAACGCTACCACTCTACCAATGTGGTATAACGGTCACTTAGTACCAGGCTTAGAGAATGCTGTTTCAACCACACCATATGTTATTGGTTGGTCTGGCTAACGAGTAGGTTTATTACAGAATTGGACAAAAGGCCCCCGTTTTTCGGGGGTCTTTTAATTATCCACAACCATAGAACTTATCCACAATTGACAGGTTTTTTTAATTCTTGTCCAATGGTATAATTATTGAGTAAGTTAAATTCTATATATTCCTATAAGAATGCAAGAAGGTCGGTTTGTATTCTTGGTTAGTGTTATCAAACAAGAAAGGTCGAAAATATTTTTAGGGCTGAAAAGTTAAGGCTTGGAACTTCTGAATAATACACCTTAGGTTTCAACTTTGAGCTTTTCAGAATTATATGAGTAAAATATTCAAAAAACACCAATTTTTTGCTGGTTTGTTAAGTGTCATCGTTTCGGTTTTCTTGGTTAGCGTAATTACTTACGCAGCCACCACTATTGACAGCAACATTAATACTGCTGGAACTGTAACAATGGAAAGCGCTTCAACAACCAATGATTTCTGGTTGGGCAATGTTATTGCCGATGATGATGACTCGCTCTTTTTTGATGCTTCAGGAAGCGAATGGCTAATGTGGGACAATGCTCCAGGAGAGTTTGATTTAACAGACGATTTTAACGTTGGCGGCAAAGTAACCTCAACCGGTTTTTGGGCTGGCGCTGGAGGAACAATGAACAATATTGATATGTCCAATGACCTCTACGTCCAGGATGATGTTGAAATTGACGGAACTCTCTATGGCACTGGCTGGGCTACCTTTGAAAGCGCTTCAACATCTAATGATTTCTGGGTAGGTAATCTTATCGCCGATGATGACGACTCTATCTTCTTTGACGCTTCTTCATCAGAGTTTATCAGATGGGATGACAGCCCGGGAGAATTCGACGTTAGCGATGGCATGAATATTGGTGGTGTAGCAACTTCAACCGGTTTTTGGGCTGGCGCTGGAGGAACAATGAACAATATTGATATGTCCAATGATATCTATGTTCAGGGTGATGTCGAAGTTGACGGGACTATGTATTTCGGTAATTCTACTTCTTCAATCGCAACAACCAGTTCTATCTTCATTCAAACCACTCTCAAGTTAGAACCAACAGCTACTCCTACTTCTGAGGTTGCAGGAAAGTGTTTTGTTGACAACACCGACAACCAGCTTAACTGTTACAACGGCTCTGCCTGGAAGCAAATTTGGGAGTAAAAATAAGGATATTACGGGGACAATGGAGACAGAAACAATTTTGTTTCGTTGCCTTGCTTTCGTAATAGAAGCTTGATATGAGAAAAATTGTTATTCCAGTTTTGTCTTTGCTGCTGCTTTTACCACTTGTGGCTAATGGAGCTGATGATGCTGTTTTCAGCGATACGAATGTTGATGTCGGTGGCTATACTTTAGTAGTCAGCGGAACAGTTGATCAGATGGTTGTTGGTGCTAATAGTGTCACTTTTTCCCTTTCTAGTGGCTCATCATTGGTTGTCCAGTCTAATAACAGAAAAGCTTTAGGGACTACTCCAACTGCAGATGTCGTCTGTACTGCCTCGTATTCTCGAATAAATGTTAGCGGTAATAGTATTGGTTCTACTTTAAAAGTTACTCCGACTGATGCTGTTTGCGGTAGCACTGGTGGAGGCGGAGGTAGCTCTGGCGGCGGAGGCGGTGGAGGCACCGCAACTCCAACAACAACCACCGAAGAGACAACCTCAACGACAATGCCGGAGACAACAACCGGCGAGGTAACCGCGACCGCTTCAGGCGGAGGCAAGACAACCTTGACAACTGGTGAAAACACAACTGCAGCAGCAGAATTACCGGCTGACGCAGTTGATGCTTCGACAGATGTTAAAGTAGAATCCAAAGCCAAGGATACTATTACCAATTCTCGGCCAACTCCTTCGGGAAGAAGCGTTGTTGGAACCTATGTCTATGATTTTACCGCTACGGCCAGTGGAGAAGCAGTCAGTAGTTTTGACCAGACTGTCACACTAACTTTCACCTATACCGATAGTCAAATTGAAGGACTAGACGAATCAATCTTGAGGGTCTTTTATTGGAAAGAATCTACTTCCCAATGGGTGGCTCTGCCAACAACAGTTGATGAGACGAATAATAGTTTGACTGCAACAACTGATCACTTTACTTACTTTGCTGTTATGGGCAGGGAAGAGGGAGAAGAAGAAGATCTGACAGAAGAAACTCCTTCAACGGAAATAACGGTTGTTGATGGTGACTTAATCCGTAATCCTAATGCCGAAGGCATGGCCCAGTTCGACATCTATATCGTCAAAGTAGTTGGTAGTAGTAAGTTTAAGCGTCTTATCCTAAGTCCTCATGTTTTTGAGAGCTATGAGCATTTTGACAAAGATGGAGATGGGAGTCCTTGGAACGATGTTTTGGATGTCAACCAGTCCAAAATGGACGAATACACAACTTCTGATTTGGTCCGGGCAACCGGAGAAGACGAAGTTTACAAATTGATTGCTAATGGTGATTCCGGGACTAAACAATGGTTGAACATGACAGCAGCTGAATTTACTGCCGGAGGTTATGACGCTGATTCCATCTACGAGATTAACGCTACTGACAAGAACGCCTATACTACTGGCACAGATATTACTGGATAGATATTAATGGTTAAATATTTGGTATACCTTTAGAAAAGGCAGGTCCTTTTGGTCTTGCCTTTTCTTTGTTGGTTGTGTATTATTAGATTATTATGAACAAAAAACGCTATTTTTTTATTATCCTAATTGCTTTGGCTATCGGAGCGATTTTTTATTTCTATTTAACCCAATTTTTCCTTCCAAATAGATTAGATAAAGTTTATACTGCTGAAGATTTCCCCGGGGCTTTGAATAAGATGAGCCAGGAAGCTCTGGATTTTACTCTCGAAGATTTAAACAAGCAGTACCAGAAATTAAGAGAAGGCGATGAACATGTCTATATCAGATGGATTAATATTGGTATTTTGAAAAAGCGACTAGGGGATTACAAAGGCGCAGAAGATGCCTGGCAAAACGCTATTTCATACAATCCGGATCAGACCCTGGCTTATGGTAATTTAGCTGATTTGTATCTTTTTGATTTAAGAGACGTTGAAAAAGCCGAAGAGTATTACAAGACCGTTCTGACAAAGAATCCTTACAATTACAATTATTTTGTTGGTCTGGCAACATTGTATCGCTATGATATGACTGAAAAAGCCGATCAGATAGAAGACCTAATGAATGATGCCATAGTCTTTAATCCGGGCGAAGCACAGAATTATTACATGTATTTGGCTAACTATTTTGCCGAAGGTCCGGAGAATAACGGTGGCAATGATATTGCCAAGGCCAAAGATTATACTCAAAAAACATTGGAAATCGATCCTGATTTAAAAGATCAATTGCCTGATTTGTAACATGAATATGGAAAAAGCATTAAAATATTCTATTTGGGTTGGTTTGGTTGCTGTTACCCTTATTCCTGTTTTTCTTAACAGCAGCTATTATTTCCCCTACATTGTTCCAAAGACACTGATTTTCAAGATTGTGACAGAGGTCCTGTTTTTGCTTTTTTTGGGCTTGGCAGTGATTAAAAAAGAATACCGGCCAAAGCTGAATTTGGTTTTAGTTTTGTTCTTTTTGTATATCATCATTGTTTTTGCTTCTTCTTTGATAAATGACGGCTTCTATTTCAGTTTTTGGTCTAACAATGAAAGGAGCGAAGGATTACTTTTATTGCTCCATCTCTTCCTCTATTTATTCGTCCTGACTGGATTTCTGCATAAAGCTAAAAACTGGCTCGTTCTTTTTGAGGCCAGTTTTATTAGTAGTATTTTAGTTAGTTTGTTTGCTTTGGGTCAGTATCTTAATCTGGGATGGATTCTGGCTTCAGCTGCCGGAGCAAGGCTGGCTTCGACTATTGGTAATCCGGGCTACGTTGCCGGGTATCTAATCTTCAATATTTTCTTTGGCTTAATATTATTTTTCTCCAGAAAAAACAAATATCTTCGCTGGTACTATATCCTTGGTATTCTTTTACAGATATTTATTACCATGAATACCCTGACTCGAGGCGCTATTCTTTCCTTGAGTTTTTCATTATTCATTTTCATTTTCTATTTAGCTTTCTTTCATTTGAAGGAGAACAAGATGATTAGAAATACCGGCATTATTATCTTGCTTTTGGGAATAATTTTTACCGGGATAGTTTTTGCCAATAAAGATGCTACCTGGGTTAAGAAAAACGGGACCTTAAGAAGAGTTGTTAGTATTTCCTTTTCTGATACTACAGCCGAGAACAGGCTTTTGACCTGGAAATCGTCCTTGAGAGGATTTAAGGAGAAACCGATCCTGGGATACGGCTACGAGAGTTTTTACAAGGTTTTTGATAAATATTTTGAACCTCAGATTTACAGAAAAGCAGGTTCGGTTATCTGGTTTGACCGAGCTCATAATATTGTTTTTGATCGTTTGATTACAGGGGGAATAATTGGTTTGTCTTTGTATTTGAGCTTGTTGATTGTTCCTTTGGTTTATCTTTGGGTCTATTTCCGCAAGAAAAAGAGGGAACAATACCTGATCCCGGTTATTCTCAGTCTGGTCATGCTCGCCTATTTTATCCAGAACCTCTTCATTTTTGAATCTCTGGTGACATATATTCCCCTTTTCCTGGTCTTGGGATATTTATCCCGTTACAGCCCCAAGTGGCCTGGAAGATTTTCCCAATCGAAAAAAATCTATTTAACCCTATTAGTCATTGGCATCATAATCTATTTGCCAGTTCTGTTTACCTTTAATATTAAGCCGGCCTCAGCCAATCGGGGGCTGATTAAAGCAATGGAGATGATTTACCTTAAAAAGTATCAGGAAGCCAACACCCAGTTTGTTAGTGTTTTAGACAGGGAAACCCATGGTAATCAGGAATATCGGCAGCATTTTGCTGAGTTTGTCGATGGAGCATTAAAAGAGCCAGGCATTAGCGGAAGCTGGCTTAATCAAAGCGCTATTAGAGTAGAACAGGAGCTTGAGAAACAGATAGAGGAGAGGCCTCTAAGCGCCCGGAACTACCTGATGTTTATGAGATTCCTGAATAATACCCGCGGTCAAAATCCAGAACACTTAGTCAAGGCATTGGTCCTTTTTGAAAGGGTAGCTAAGATAAGCCCGACCAGGCCTCAGATATATACGGAGGCTGGCTACAGTCAATTCTATTTAGGAAGATATTATCAGACTATAGGGGAAACGAATAAGGCCGAACAGCTTCGCCAACAGGCCATAGTCAACATGGAAAAAGCAATTGCCTTAAATCCTGAAGTAATAGAATCATACCTTAATATGATTATGATTCTTTATCTTGTTGACCAATCTGATCAGGTTCAACTCTATTTAGACAGAATGGATGAACTTGGCCTTAATTGGCGCACAGAAGACAAGCTGACAAGAATGGCTAATTCAGCAATTCATGCTGAGCAGTATCAATGGACTTTAAGGATTTACCAGGAATTACTTGAGATATCTCCTCAAAATCCGGACTACTGGGTTAATCTGGCTTTGTCCTACGCTCATTTAGGTCAGCGTCAGGAAGCAATTAAAACCGCCGAAAAGGTCAAAGAATTCGGCGGCAGCTATGTTGAACAGGCCGAGGCCTTTATCAACGATGTTTTAGCTGGAAAGTTTGGAAAGTAAGTATTAAAACAGCCTTTTGTTGGTTTTTTTAACGAAAGGCTATTTTTTATTCCACCCCAATGTTTCAATGATTGTGGGATGTAGGAAATGTACATGTTTTGCTCTCCACTTAGTTCGCCGATAGTTTAGGATAATCGGATAAATGGTGATGACACTCAGAAATATCTTCCACCAGGGCCATCCGAATATTGACGGAAAACTTGACCGCCACTGATTATTAACGCCAAAATACTTTGTTCTGAGAAGTAGATGTACGCTTAGTTTCCAATTTTGGCGAAAAAACTTAATCTTTTCCTTATTAAAGAACATACTTTCCTCCTAGGCATACAATCCTTTTGTCTTTTCTATTGTTTTTTCCAAACTAAATTCTTTTTCTGCCTTTTCTTTTGCTTTTCGAGTTAATTCTTTAATTTTCTCCGGATTATTAATCAAGTATTTTATCTTTTCAGCCAGTTGTTGGCTGTTTTTTGGTTGAACCAAAAGACCATTAACATTATTTTTAATTATTTCCGGGATACCTCCGATTGGAGTAGTGATAATCGGAATTTCAGCTGCCGAGGCCTCAAGAATTGTATAAGGCAGGCCCTCTTTAATTGAGGGAAGGATAAAAATGTCAAAAGCCTTTAAATATTGAGAAGCATTGTCAATCCATTCAATTAAATGAACATTTTTTAATTCATTCTTTTTAATATATTGATGCATTTTCTCTTTATCCGGGTTCTCTCCGCTGCCAATCATGATTAATTCAAATTCCTTGTCAATTTCTTTAATTGCTTTTAAGAGATAGAAAAGTCCTTTGTTTTTAGTCCATTCAGCAATTGTTCCAATAACTAAAGGAGGGGTTTTTTGGATTAATTTTTCCTGGGCTTGTTTTTTTTCTAAAAATGATACTGGACGAAGTCCGTTATGGATTGTAATTAATTTATTCTCAGGCGCGATATTGTTTTTAAGGGCGTTTCTCTTATCGTGCTCCGAAACACAGATAATTTTATCGTAAAAAAGACAGGTTAATTTGCTGAATAATTTAATTAATGAAATTTGCCATTGGGGTCGGTCTTCTGAAAAAGCCCAGCCATGAGGAGTATAGATTAATTTGGTTTTTTGATGTGAGAAAAATTTGTAAATCCAACCAGCCAAGCCGGCAATTCCTCCGACCTTAGGGCTATTGGTGTGAATGACTTCCGGCTTTAATTGAAGAATCAAGCTTAGAATTTCAAAAAAAGCAAAAATATCCTTAAAAGAATTAACGGTTCTTTGAAAACCGTTAATGTTGAAATATGGGATGTCGGTTTTGTTAATTTCCTGGTAGAATCTTTCTTTTCCGCCAGCAGCGATAAAAACCCGGTGATTTTCTTTTTTTAAAGCAGTAGCCAAATCAAAAACATAGCGGTTGCCGCCGCCCCAGACTGATTTGGTAATAATGTATAGGATTGATTTTTTCGCCATTCTATTATATATTAAAACATAGATATGGCTAGCAATCAAGCCAAAAAAACTATTCTCATTTTCTCGACTGCCTATCTTCCTTTGACCGGCGGAGCGGAAATTGCCGTCAGAGAAATCACCCAAAGGCTGCCCGATTGGCAGTTTGATTTGATTACAGCTAGAATTAGCCCAAAACTGGCTAAATTTGAGAAAATAGACAATGTTAATATTTATCGGACCGGCTTTGGTCTGAATATTTTAGATAAATTTCTTCTCCCTATTCTAGGAGTTTTAAAAGTGGTTCAATTGGATAAGAAAAGGGATTACTCAATAATCTGGTCAATTATGGCTTCTCAAGCCGGAGTGGCAGCAGTATTCTTTAAATTCTCAAGCAAAGGCAAGAAACTGCTTTTAACTATCCAAGAAGGTGATCCAGAAGAGCATTTGGAAAGATATGTTTTTGGAATTAAATTTCTTTACCAGATTTTAATTAAACCCTGGCATCTGCTTTCCTTTAAAAATGCCGATGCTATTACAGTCATCAGTAGTCATCTGAAAAAAAGAGCTTTAAAAAACAATGACAGAGTTCCGATTAAAATTATTCCCAATGGAGTTGATTTGGATTTGTTTAGACCGAAAAGACCGGAGGAAAAATCAGGAATTGTTTCAGGAGAAAAAATAATTCTAACTGTTTCAAGATTAGTTAAAAAGAATGGAGTTGATGATTTAATCAAAGCCGGGCAATACCTTGATTTCCCTTTTAAGATTTTAATTATTGATATTGGCCCGGAAGAGAAGAAATTAAGGAACTTGGTTAAAGAGTTGAATCTTGAGGATAAGATTAAATTCTTGGGCCATATGGATCATAAGGAAATTGTTAAATACTATTATCTAGCTGATGTTTTTGTCCGGCCTTCAGTTTCCGAAGGATTGGGCAATGTTTTTTTGGAAGCCATGGCAACCGGTTTGCCAATTATTGGAACGCCAGTTGGCGGAATTCCTGATTTTCTGATTGACAGAGAGACCGGATTGTTTTGTCAGCCAAAAAGCCCTGAAAGTATCGCTCAGAAAGTTAAGGAAGTTTTAGAAGATGACTTATTGAGAGAGAAATTAATTAAAAATGGTTTAGAATTAGTTAGGGAGAAATACAACTGGGATAATATTGCTTTGAAAATGGAAGAGGCCTTCAATCAATTATGAGCAAAAGAATTTTAATCTTATCAGGAGTTTTCCCGCCTGATATTGGCGGACCGAGTGCTTTTTTGGATCCTTTAGCTAAGGATTTGATTAAGAATGGTTTTAAAGTCAGGGTTTTGACTTTTGGTAAGAGCAAAGATAAATATCCTTATCCGGTCAAAAGAGTTTCTAATCTCTGGCCTGGATTTTTAAAGAGCTTTATCTACCTCAAATGGGGTCTTTGGTATGGACTGAGAACAGATATCTTATACAGCCAAGATTTGTATACTGCCGGACTAACCAGTTTAATTATTAAAAAGGTTTTAGGAAAGAGATTAGTTACCCGGTTTGTCGGTGATTCAGCCTGGGAGAAGTCATCTGCTGAAAAAATTGTCTCTGATGATATTATGGTTTTCCAGGAAAAGAAATATTCTCCAAAGGTTGAAAAAAGGAAAAAAATCAGAAAGAAAATACTGGTTAATTCGGACAAAATTATTGTTGCCAGTAATTTCTTAAAAGAGGTTGCCTTAAAGATTGGTTTGCCGGAAGAAAAAATTAAAGTCATTTACAATTCAATTGATTTTTTTGAAATGAATCCCTCAGCTGGGAAAGAAGAGTTAAAGCAAAAAGCGGATTTGGAAGGAAAAATTCTTTTAACTATTGCCCGATTGGTTCCCTGGAAAGGAATTGACATGCTAATTGAAATTGTGCCGGATTTGATTAAGAAACACGGAGAAATCAAACTGGTTGTTGTTGGCCAGGGTCCGGAGTCAGAAAATTTAAAGCAATTAACCAAAAATCTTAAATTGGAGAATAATGTTGTCTTTACCGGCAAGGCCAGCCGTCAGCAAGTTATTGATTACTTGTCTTTAGCCGATGTTTTCCTTTTAAATACTAATTATGAAGGCATGTCTCATTTGCTTTTAGAAGCTATGAAAGCTGGTATTCCAATTATTACTACTCCGGCTGGTGGGAATCTAGAAACAATTAAGGATAATCAAACTGGAATTCTGGTTGGGTATAGGGATAAGGAAGAGTGGATAGGGGCGATTGGAAAGGTTTTGGATAATTCCGATTTAGCTAACGGGTTTGTTGAAAAAGCTAAAGAGGATTTAAAAAGATTTAATTGGGATAATTTGATTAGGGAGACGATAAGTGTCTTTGAGAAAGTATGATTGAAAAATACAAGCATATTTCATTTGATTTAGATGGAACGTTAGTCTATACCCTACCAGAGTATAGGCATCGGGTTGTTTCGAAAACAGTAAAGGAATTAGGAGGAAAAGTCGGAGACAGTAATTCTGTAAACAGATTTTGGTTTGAAACAGGAAGGGATAAAATAATTAAAGATGAATTCGGTCTTGACCCCTTTGTTTTCTGGCCCGCCTTTAGAAAGAACGATAAAGCCAGGGAAAGAGCTAGATTTACTAAAGCCTATCAGGATGTTGAACCGGGATTTAAAAAGTTAAAAAAGCATGATAAATTGGTCTCTATTATCACAGGCGCTCCTGACAGAATCGCGAATTTTGAGATTAAAAAAATAAATGGTGCTCCTTATGACTTCTACCTATCTATATTCGAAAGCAAACACAAAGAAAAACCAGATCCAAAAAGCTTTCATTTTGTTTTAAAAGAGATGAAAATTAAACCAAAAGAAACCCTCTATATCGGTAATAGCAATGAAGATGCTCTTTACGCCAAGAATGCCGGGGCTGATTTTATCCATCTGGAAAGAGGAGAACATACTCTTGATTTAAAAAAGCATTCTCTTGCTGTAATTAATTCATTAGATGAATTGTTCAATGCCTAAAGTTTTACTCATTAATCCACCATTTAATATTAACAAAGAGAATTACGACAGTTCCATTTCTGTCGGGCTTTTGAGCATTGCCACATATTTAAATGATAATGGAATTGATGTTGAAATTATTGACGGTGTCAGACAGAAAAACTATTTGAATTTAATTAAGGAAAAAGCTCCTGATTGTAATTTTGCCGGAATCTCCGTTATGACCACTCAAGTTCCAGCTGCTCTTAAGGCCTCGGAATTAATTAAAGAAATTAATCCAGAATGTCAGATTATCTGGGGTGGGCCTCATCCGAGCTTTTTTACTGACCAGACCGCCAGACATCCTTTAATTGATGTTGTCTGCTATGGGGAAGGGGAATTGCCCATGCTTGATATTGTTAATCAAAAGTCCTTGAATCAGATATCAGGCATCGCCTTTAAAAAGGGTGGGGAGATAGCGATAAGCTTGTCTCAGGGATTACATGATCCAACTCAAATGCCCTTGTTCAAATGGGAATTAATGCCGGAAAAAATCCTTCAAGATTTGTATCTGGTTCCTTCCTTGACTTCAAGAGGATGCCCTCATCGCTGCGCTTTTTGTATTAACGCCATTTTAAAGTGTAATTGGCGACCAAGAACAGTTGATCAGGTTTTGGAGGATATTAGAAGCATTAAAACCAGTCCATATTTCAAAGGAAAGAAACTTCGTTTCTGGGATGAGAATTTCTTTGTTGATATTAAAAGAGCTAAAGGTATTATTAATGGCATGATTGAGAGTGATTTAGTTATTCCTTGGGAGACGACCGTTCGGGCTAACTATTTAAAAGATGGAATGATTGATGAGGAATTTTTGAAGAAAATTAAAGAGTCCGGTTGCTATCTTTTATCTTTTGGAGCTGAATCAGGTTGTCCGAGGATTCTTAAGAAAATTAAAAAGGATATTGATCCAGAAGATGTGCTTCGTTCAGCTGAGATGTGCTTGAAATATGATATTATTCCCCAATATTCCTTTATGGCCGGCCTACCGGGAGAAACCAAAGATGAAGTTATGGAAACATTGAAATTAATTGACCGGTTGGTTAAATTAGGCGACAGGATTCAAATTTTAGGCCCTCAGGCTTTTCGGCCCTATCCTGGCTCCGAACTTTATGCTGAATGCCTTCAGTCCGGCTGGCAAGAACCAAGATCGCTTCAGGAATGGTCAGAGACAGCCAGAGACCAATTAAACTATTTAGACGTTTCCAGGTTTCCCTGGCTGGAGAATCCTGATTTTGTTGAGTCATTGGAGGCCTATGTCAGATTTGGCGCTCATTCAATTAAAAGCGCTCTTGGTTCAACTGTTAAAGCAACCAAATGGCTGAAACTGCCTTTTGTTCTGCTTTGCCAGATGAGATGGAAATTAAAGTTTTTTGGTTTTCCCTGGGATTACAAATTAGCAAAAAGATTTGTCACAAAAACATGAATAAAAAAGCAGCCTACTATTTAGTCTTGTCTCTGATGATATTTTTTCTCATTTTCGAAATTATCTACTATTTCTCAGAGGTTAAAGATTTTAGGGAGATTATTGCCCTGGAGTTTGATATTATCGTTTCTTTAGGTGTTATTGCCGGAGTTACCTGGCTTTATAGGAAGGATTAATATTATGAGGGTTTTAATGATCAGCATTGAAAGAGCATTATTAGGCGCCGGATTCAGCGGCGATGCTTTAGAGCGTCATAAGGAGTATGGCCAAAGAGCTGATCATTTGGATGTCATCCTTCTAACTAAAAAAGGATTTGAAAAAAGGAAAGTTAATTCGCATTTAACAATTTATCCGACTAATTCCAGAACTAAATTAAATTATGTTTTTAACGCTTTTGGAATTGCCCGACGCCTGGATTTTGATTTGATTGTCTGCCAAGATCCGTTTCTTAATGGTCTGGCTGGCTGGCTGATTAAGAAGGCCTTTAATGTTCCTTTGCTGGTTCATTTCCATGGAGATTTTTGGCAGAACAAGTATTGGTTTTTTGAAAAGGGAAGATGGTGGTTTAACTGGTTTTTCCTTTTAATCAGTAAATTTGTTGTTAGAGGAGCGGATGGGGTCAGGGTAACCAGTTCAGGGATTAAAAAGAAATTGGTTAGCAATGGAATTAAGAAGGAAAAAATTAGAGTCATTTCAACCCCAATTGATTTGGAAAAGTTTGAAGATTTTGATGAGAAAAAAGTAAAGAGCTTTAGAGAAAAACATCGGAACAAAAAAGTTTTAATTAATGTTGGCCGGAAAGATCCATCCAAGGATTTTAAAACTCTCTACAAAGTAATTGAATCAATTCATCAGGATTACAAGAATCTGGCTTTCTGGCAGGTCGGAAACAGAGAATATTTACCAGGGAGAATAAAAGGGGATAAGAATTTAATTTTAACCTCAACTGGGGAAATTAAATTAGAAGAATTAACTAATTACTATCATGCTTCAGATATATATATCTCCTCATCCAAGCATGAAAGCTTTGGCAAGGTTTTAGTTGAAGCTATGGCGGCTGGACTGCCAGTTGTTGCAACCAGAACAACCGGCTCCAAAGAAATCATTAAAAACGGAGTTAATGGATATTTGATTGATATTGGCGACAGCGCTGCTTTGGCTAGGAAGGTTTTGTTTTTGCTTAATAATCCGGAAAAAGCCAAGGAAATAGGGAGAGCTGGAAGAAGAATAGTCAGAGAAAGGTTCAATCAAGAGAAAACTATTAGAAAGATAATTAAGTTTTGGAAAGATTTAACATGACCAAATGGGAAAGGTTTTTTGACGATAAAATTAGAGAAATTGCCCAGGAGAAAAATATCCTTGATATTGGCGGCGGCTTTAAATTCCAAAAAGAACTTCAAAAATACAAAGAGCTTTTTAAGGAAAGCAATTACCAGGTTTTGGATAAAGAGCCAAGTTTTAATCCCGATATTGTTGGCGATGTTTGCCAAATGCCTTTTGAAGATGGATCCTTCGATGCTGTTATCTGCAAAGCGGTCTTAGAGCATATCCAGGAACCGAAAAAAGCCGCCCGGGAAATTTTCAGAGTTTTGAAACCAGGCGGCAAAGGATTAATCTATCTTCCTTTCCTTTATCCTTATCATGCTCATAAAGGGGTTTACCAGGATTACTTTCGATACACTGAGGATGGAGTTAAATATTTGTTCGAAGATTTTAAGGTAATTGAGATTTGTCCGGTTCGGGGTAATCTGGAGACAGTTTTTAATCTGACTCCTTTGAGGAAAATTAAGATTTTTCTTCCTTTTATCAGGTTAATTGATAAGTTTTTTTCAGGAAAACAAGCATCGGGCTTTAATGTCTTTTTAGTAAAGTAGAGACCTATGTGTGGAATAAACGGGTTTGATTCTAACCAGCCGGATTTAGTTGAGAAAATGAATCAGAAGATTCGGCATCGAGGGCCGGATCAAAAAGGTTCGTTTTGTTTTGACAATTTTTCACTGGGCCAGACTCGCCTTTCAATTATTGACCTGTCGGATAATGCCAAACAGCCAATGTTTAATGAAGATAAATCATTGACCTTGGTTTACAACGGCGAGATTTACAATTTCAAGGAATTAAGAAAGGATTTAGTCAAAAAAGGACATCAATTTATCAGCCAATCAGATTCAGAAGTCATTTTGCACTTGTATGAAGATCACGGCCCTGATTGCCTTAAACTCCTTAATGGAATTTTCGCCTTTGCCATTCTTAATTTAAAAAAGAAAGAATTCTTTTTAGCCCGGGACAGAATTGGAGTCAAGCCCCTTTATTATTACTTTGACAACAAGAAGTTCATTTTCTCTTCAGAAATCAAGGCAATTTTAGAGCATGATATTAAGAGAGAAATTGATTTAAATGCCTTTAACCACTATTTCCGCCTTCACTACATTCCTCATCCTTTAACAATTTACAAGAACATCTACAAGCTTCCGCCGGCCAGTTATTTGATTTTTAAAAACAATCAGGTTGATATTAAAGAGTATTGGCAGATAAATGACTTGGAAAATATTGAATCAGAAAATGAAATTATTGAACAGATCCAATCTTTAATGAAAGAATCAGTCAAGGGTCAGTTGATTTCAGACCGGCCAGTCGGCATATTTTTAAGCGGAGGAATTGATTCAACTTCAATTTTAGGCATAGTTAATCAATTGGGTCATAAAAAGATTAATACCTTTTCAGTTGGTTTTGATTTCGAAGACAAAAAGAAATTTAATTTTGACCTGGATATGGCCCGGCGAGTCAGCCAGGATTACAGAACTAACCATCATGAGTTAATCATCAACGGAAAAGATATGCTGGAGAATGTTGAAAAGGTCATTTACCATTTGGATGAGCCAATTTCCAATGCGACTCAGATCGCGACTTTTCTTTTGTCTAAATTTACCAAAGAGAAAGTTGCTGTTGCTTTGGGCGGTGATGGCGGCGATGAGCTTTTTGGCGGCTATCCCCGCTATGCTTACAGCCAATTAACGAGTAATTGGCAAAAGCTACCTCAATTTTTAAGAGAAAACGTTTTGACTGATTTTTCCCTTAATTTATTGGGAAAATATTTGAAAAAAGAAAATCTTTCTCAAAAACTTAATCTTCCTTCCGGTGTTGGAAGATACTTGCTCTTTATGTCCCAAAAAGATAATGTTTTAGAAGAAGTCCTTAATCAGGAATATTTTCAAAGAGATTTAACTAAGGATTTTTATGGGAAGGAATATTTCCAGAACTGGCCTGAAGATGATTTTGAAAAACATTTTATGCTGACAGATGTTAAAACCTGGCTGGTGAATGAATCGTTAATGAGGACTGATAAAATGACCATGGCTTTTGGGTTGGAAGAAAGGGTTCCGATTTTAGATCATCGCCTGGTTGAATTAGCAGCCAAGATTCCGAGTAAATACAAAATCAAGGGAGAGGGGAAGGATATTTTCAAGAAAGCAATGAAAGAATATTTGCCAGAGTATGTTATTAAAGCTCCAAAAAGAGGCTGGTTTTCCCCGGTGGCCAAATGGCTAAGAACGGATTTAAATGATTTTGCCCATGATGTTCTGTCAGAAAACTATTCTCCAGCTACCAGCCAATACTTTAATTTCAAGGAAGTCAATAAAATGCTGGACGACCATATTAGTAAAAAAAGATACAATTTAACCTGTCTTTGGATTTTAATCACTTTCCAGATTTGGGCTAAACAGAATTTATGAAATTGTTAATGATAACAAGAAAATTGGATAAAGATGATGCCCAGGCCGGGTTTGCTTTTAATTGGGTTAAAAAGTTAAGCCAGAAAGTTAACTTATTAAAAGTAATCTGTTTGGAAAAAGGAAATATTGAAGGATTGGAAAATGTTGAAGTTTTTTCTTTGGGCAAGGAGAGAGGAAAGAATAGATTAAAGGAATTTATTAACTTCCAAATAGGCGCTTTTAAATTCATTTCCAGGGTTGATGGAGTTTTTTGCCATCAAAATCCGGAATACACTATTTTAATTGCTCCTTTCGCTAAATTATTCAGAAAAAAGATAATTTGTTTTTATGCCCACAAAGCTGTTACCTGGAAAACAAAATTAATGCATTTTTTTGCCGATAAGGTTGTGACTTCAAGCAAAGACGGATTTCAAATAGATAGTCCGAAAAGAATTGTCATTAGCCAGGGGATTGATACAGATTTGTTTAGGCCAGATCCGAATAAAGAAAAATCAGATAAATTAAGGATTATTGCAGTTGGCAGAATTTCTCCGATTAAAAACTACGAAACGTTAATTAATGCTGCTGGCATTTTAAAAGACAAAGGAGTGAATTTGATAGTAAATATTGCTGGTCCAGTTCTTTTAGAGAAACAGAAAGGGTATTTAGATAAACTAAAAGAATTAATAAAGGAAAAAGGATTAGAAAATCAGATACAACTTTTAGGGGGCACTATCCAATCTGAAACAATTAGGCTTTACCAAAATTCTGATTTGAGTGTTAATTTATGTCCAACCGGAGCGCCGGATAAGGTTGGCTTTGAAGCCATGGCAGTTGGCCTGCCCCTCCTGGCCTGTAATCAGAGTTATGTTCAGAATTTTGGTCCATACAAAGACCAGTTGCTTTTTAAAGAAAAAAACCCTCAGGATTTGGCTGATAAGATTATTAATCTCTCCCGAAGTGGCAAAATGGAAGAAATTGGAATGTATTTAAGAGAACAGGTTATTAAGCACCACAATCTAGATAATTTGTTGAAAGGAATAGTCAATGCTTTTGAAGAGAATAATTAAAGATATTTTGACTTTAATGCCTCGCTCTAAGGGAGCATCTATTTTAATGTATCATTCTGTTGAACGTAATGATGCTATTCCTCTTCTTGCGGTTAAACCAGAGATTTTTCAAAAGCAAATGAAATACTTGAAGGATAATAGCTACCAGGTGATTAAATTATCTGATTTAGTTAATCTTTTAAAGGGTGGTAAGGAATTGCCAGAAAAAACTGTTGTTTTAACATTCGATGATGGGTTTAAAGACAATTATTCAAACGCCTTCCCTGTTTTAAAGGAATACAATCTTCCTGCAACAATATTTTTGACTGTTGGCTGGGTTGGAAAAGAAGTAGTAACTTCTCACGGGGCTTTCCCTGCTCTTAATTGGAATGAAATTGAAGAAATGCATAGTTCTGATTTAATAGATTTCCAGCCCCACACCATAACTCATCCAAAATTAGATCAAATTACCTTGGGAGAAATTGAATCAGAGATTATTCAATCAAAAAAGATCATTGAAGAGAAATTAAACAAAGAATGCCGGTTTTTCGCTCCGCCCAAAGGAAGGATTAGCCAAGAAGTTAAAGAAATATTGGAAAACGAAGGATTTGAAGCAGTTTTGACTATAGAAAGAGGATTTATTAAAAAAGGAGATAATCTCTTTGAATTAAAAAGACAATCAATTAATTCAATAGTTTCCTTTATTCAATTCAAATCAAAGGTATGAGAGAAATAGATCCAAAACTTGTTAAAATACTTGCCTGTCCAATTTGCCGAGGAAGTTTAACTTTGTCAAAAAACAAGAAATCATTTCAATGTCAGAAATGCAGTGATAGATACGATGTTTTAGATGATAATTTCTTTGTTTTAATTCCTAAAAATATTTCTGAAAAGAAGAGGGAAATTATGGAATGGTGGGGAGAGAATAAGTGTGATTTGGATGCCTATGTCACTGGTTCAGAAAATATTGAAGAGGGGACTTGGAAATATTTCCAGAACACGGACCGGAAATGGTTTAAATGGCATCATCCCTGGGCTAATTTCCAATTCCCTATTCTCCATCGATGGATTGATTATTCTTCCTTAAAGAAAAAGAGAGTTTTAGAGATTGGGTCTGGGGTTGGAACAATGTTTGAGCAGTTTGTTGGTCAAGGAATTGAAACCCATGGCCTGGAATTAAATTTTCCCAGCGCCAGAATGACTCATCAAAGAACCCAGTTGAATAATTTTGAAGGCAAAGGATATATTTATCAGGGCGACGCAGAAACCCTCCCTTTTAAAAACAATTCTTTTGACTATATCCTCTCTTATGGAGTTCTTCATCATACAGAAGACACCCAGAAGGCCTTTGATGAAATTCATCGGGTTTTAAAACCAAATAGAAGATTCCTGATTATGATGTACAACAAGGATTCAATTAATTACTGGTGGCATATCTGGTTTGGCTGGGGGATTATTAAAGGGAAACTTTGGAAAATGAATTCGAAACAATTGACTGCTATGAGAACTGATAGAAATTACCAAGGGGGCAATCCCAAGGCTGATTTTACCAGCAAAAAGGAATTAAAAAGGATGTTGAATAAATTTTCCAGATTAAAGTTCTATCCAACTGGTCCAGTTGAACAAATTAAATTGCTCCCTTGGAGCAAATTGCCTTTGTTTAAATTTATTACACCTAATTTCATTGCTCAGAAATTAGTTAGTAAATTTGGAAAATTAGTCTATATTAAAGGGAGGAAATAATATGAAGATATTTGATTTTATAAAACAAGTTTTTAGAGGAAAAAGCATTTACCGGATTCAATTCAATTGGCAGGTTCAAAAGCATTGCCGGAATTTAACCGGTAAATGCCTTGATCTGGCTGCGGGCAAAGATCCAAGCTATCATCAGTATTGGTCCTTGGAAAATGCCGAATTAATCAATGCTGATTACAATCAGGATAAAAATCCTGATTTACAAATTGATTTTAATAGAGAGTTGCCTTTGGAAGATAATTCAATAGATAATATCTTTTTCTTCAACGCTATCTATATTGTTAAAGAACCGGAAAAATTAATGCAAGAAATTCATCGGGTTCTTAAAAAAGAAGGAAGACTATTCATTGCCTCGCCTTTTGTTTTTAACGAAGCTAAAGAGCCTAATGATTACCGAAGATTGACTTCACAGGGATTAGAGGAGTTATTAAAACAAGGCGGCTTTTCTGATTTTGAAATTATTCCTTTTGGGGAAAGATTTACTGCTGGAATTCATTTATGGCACAGTTTTTTCCTTTTTAACTTTATCCGTTTAATTTCTTTTACTAAAGCCATGGTTTTTGACAAGTTGATTCCGAAGAAGGTTAAAAGACTTCATCCTTGTCCATTGGGGTATTTCGTGGTTGGGAGGAAATAAAGGTATATGAACTGGCTTCTTATAGCGTCAATAGCGCCTGCCCTGTGGGCTATCACAAATTATATAGACAAGCATTTGATTAGTAGGTATTTTAAGGGTGACGGGATTGGTGCTTTGGTTATTTTTTCTTCTTTGATTGGAATATTAGTTTTACCTTTTATCTTAATAATCCACCCTGCTGTTTTTGCTGTTAAGCCAGTATTTGCCCTTCTGATTGTAGTGAATGGTTTTCTCTATGTTTTAGGTCTTTTGCCTTACTATCACGCCTTAAAAGAAGATGAAGTTTCAATTGTCGTGCCGCTGTTTCAGACCATCCCTGTTTTTAGCTATATTTTAGCTTTAGTTGTTTTGAGGGAGGTTTTAACGGGTATTCAGATTTTTGCCTCTTTGCTGATTATAGCAGGGGCAGTAGCGCTATCTTTAGATTTAGATAAAGGGAAGCCAGAATTAAAGCAAAAAGTTTTCTGGTTAATGCTTTTAGCTTCTTTTTTAGTAGCATTAAATGGGTTAGTCTTTAAGTTCGTAGCAATTAAAGAGGGTTTTTGGACAACAAGTTTTTGGGAATATATTGGCTTTGCCATATTATCTGTAATACTGTTAGTATTCATTGGTTCATACAGAAGGCAATTTTTGTCTGTTATTAAATTAAACAGGGTTCCTGTTTTAACTTGGAATACAATTAACGAAACGTTAAATATTATTGCTAAAATAATAATGAACCTTGCCACTCTTTTAGCCCCTCTGGCCTTAGCATGGGTAATTAACGGATTTCAACCATTCTTTGTTTTAATCTTCGGGATAATTATTACTCTATTCTTTCCTTATTTAGCAAAAGAAAGTTTAGCAAAGAAGCATATTGCTCAAAGATTGGTAGCGATTATGATTATGTTTATAGGAGTTTATTTATTGAATATTTAAAATAATATGAAAATAGTATTAGCCACAGGACCAAGAGCATTAGGAGAGATTGAAATGGCAGGATTGCCATTTCTTAGCATTGGCTATGTTGCTTCGTATTTAGAAAAAAAAGGTAATCATAATGTTGTCATTGTTGACGGGCATAGCGAAAATTTAAATCAGGAAGAAACCGTTAAAAAGATTTTATCCTTTTCTCCGGAAGTTGTCGGTTTGACTGCGACAACTCATAATCGTCTCCAAGCTATTTCAGTAATTAAACTTTTAAAAAAGAAAAAGCCAGATTTGATGATTATGGTTGGTGGCCCTCATTTTTCTTTGAGCGATAAAAATGCTCTGGAGGTTGTCCCTGAAATTGATGTTGTTGTTAAAAGAGAAGGAGAAATTACAGCTAAAGAACTTTTAGATGCCTGGCCTGAGAGGGAAAAACTGAAAAATGTTTTAGGCATTACCTATCGGGATAACGGGGAAATTGTTTCTAATCCGGACAGGCCCTTTTTAAGAGACTTGTCCCAATTACCTTTTCCAGCCTGGTATTTGTATGATTTAGATAGATACCAGAAAAAGATTCATGGAACTGATTTTCGGACAATTGGAGTCATTAGCGCCCGAGGCTGTCCAAATCAATGTGTTTTCTGCGATAATGCTGCTTTTTCAAAATCAATTCTTCGTTTAAGAACTCCAAAGAATTTTGTTGATGAGTTAGAGTTTTTGAATCAGAAATATGGATTTGAGGGTTTTAATTTTTGGGATGATACTTTAACTGTTTCAAAGAATCATGTTATGGGTATTTGTCAGGAAATTCTTGATCGCGGGCTTGATATTAAATGGTACGCCCGGGCAAGGGTCAATACAGTTGATGAGGAAATGATTAATATGATGAAAAAAGCCGGTTGTCGGAGAATCAGTTTTGGTATTGAATCCGGCAGTCCAAGGATTTTGAAGGAAATTAAGAAGAATATTACTTTAGAACAAACCAGAAAAGCAGTTCAAATTTCTTCAAAGGCTGGTTTAATTGTTAGCTTGAATTTTATTGTCAATTTGCCCGATGAAACAATGGAAGATTTAAAAATGAGCGCTGATTTGATTAAAGAATTAAGGAGTTATGAGAATGTGGAAGCTAGCTATGGTTTTGCCCTAATTTATCCAGGGACAGAAATAGAATGGATTGCTAAGAAAAAAGGAATCCTGGATAACAATTTTTCCTGGAATAGTCATTATCAAGGAAAGAAATCAAGAATTACCGGAGAAGATCCCAGCGTTCCATATATGGAATGGTCAGGAATGGAATTAGAAAAAGTTAAAGCCTTTATGGTTAAGAATTTGTCTGATGGAGATATTTGGAAAAAGGGGTGGAATAAGCTGAAAAAGGTTGAGTCATTTTCAGATTTGAAAAGTTTAATTAAAGCCGGAATTAAATATTTAGGCATATGAAAAAATTGATCTACATTGCTAATACTCGAATGCCGACGGAAAAAGCGCATGGAATTCAAATCATGAAAATGTGCCGGAATTTTGCTTTGGCTGGATTAAATGTTGAATTAGTTGTTCCAAAAAGAAAAAACGAGATAAAAGAAAGCGTTTGGCAATATTACGGCCAAGAAGAAAATTTTAAAATTAAATATTTGGAAATTACAGATTTTATGCAATTTTTTGTCCCAAGAATTTCCTTTTGGCTTCAAAGCAGAAGTTTTCTTAAATCAGTTTTGTCATATTTAAAGAAAAAGGAAGCCAATATTATCTATACAAGAGATATTTCCTTTGCCAAGCGTTTAAGTATTTCTGATGAGAATATTTTTTGCGAAATACATAGATTACCAAGAAGTTTGAATAAAGAGGATTTAGAAAAAACAAAAGGCCTTATTACCATTACCCAGGGATTAAAAAACGAATTGATTGAAAAAGGAATTCCAGAAGAAAAGATTCTAGTTGCTCCGGATGGAGTTGATTTAAATGATTTTAATATTGAAGTATCAAAAACAGAAGCAAGGGAAAAATTAAATCTGCCTTTAGATAAAAAGATTGTTCTTTACGCCGGGCTTTTTGACGAATGGAAAGGATATTCGACGCTTTTAGAATCTTCCAAGTTTTTTAGCGAAGAAGTTAAATTAGTCATGATTGGCGGAACTAAAGAACAGGTTGAAAAACTTAAAAAAGAATATCCTGATGTCATTTTTCTTGGATATTTATCCTATACAGACCTGCCTTTTAATCAAAAAGCAGCTGATGTTCTGGTTTTGCCTAATTCAGGAAAAGAAAAGATTTCCCAATATTGGACATCTCCTTTAAAGCTATTTACCTACATGGCCAGTAATCGGCCAATTGTCGCTTCTGATTTGCCTTCTATCAGAGAAGTTTTGAATGAGAATAATTCATATTTAGTTAAACCAGATAATCCTGAAGAATTAGCCAAAGGAATTAAAATTGTTTTAGAAGATGGAGCTCTTTCTGAGAGAATTTCAAAACAAGCCAGAGAAGATATTAAAAAATATTCCTGGCAGAAAAGAACTGAAAATATTCTAAACTTTATTTCATGAAAAAAAGAATACTGAAATCCGCTTTTTTTTCTAATAAGCCGGTTCATTTAATTCTTCATGTTACTAACCGGTGTAATTTAAGATGCCGGACTTGTTTTGTTGATTTTGATAATCTAAAAGGAAAAGAATTAACCTTGGAAGAGATAAAAGGGATTTCAAAATATTTAGATAAATTAATCTGGCTGGAAATTGGCGGAGGAGAACCATTTTTAAGAGATGATTTAGATGAGATTTGCGCAACCTTTGATACTAAATCAATAGCCATTGCAACCAATGGCTTTGATGGAGAATTAATTTGTTCTCAGGTTAAAAAAATCAAGGAAAGGACAAAAGCTGAAATAGTTCTTTCTGTTTCATTAGATGGATTTGAAAAAACCAATGATTCAATCAGAGGCGAAGGGACTTTTAACAAGGCGATTGAAACAATTGGAAAACTTAAAGAAATAGATGGAGTTAGAGTTAAAGTTACCAGCGTCCTTTCAAAGGATAATTACGGGGAAATAATTGACTTGATGAATTTTGTTAAAAAGTTAGGCGTTGATTTTCATTCAATTAATATCCAGAGAGGAATTTCAAGAGATCCTAATTTAAGACGCCCGTCATATGAAGAGCTGTTAAAGATTAAAGATAAGATATTTGACATTTGGAAAGAATATGATTACGGCTTTGGGCCATTAGAAAGAAGAATTTTAAGGAATTACCAGAGAACAGCTTTTGATGCCAGTTTAAGGGTGATAAAGGAAAAGAGGCAAATTCCGGATTGTCTGGCCTGGAAGCATCATCTGGTTGTTTATGCTAATGGCGATGTTTCAAGTTGCGAAATGTTAAAACCCTATGGGAATATTAGGGAGAAAGAATTAAAGGAATTATTCAAATCAGAAAGGGCGATTGAGCAAAGGAATTGTATTAAACAAAAGGAATGCTATTGCTACCATAATTGTAATTTAATCGATAATATTTTCTTAAATCCAAAACAATGGGAAAAGTTAGTCTTATAATCCCGGTTCATAACATGGGAAAAACAATTGGAGAATGCCTAGAGAGTGTTTTTGAAAATGATTATCAGAATTTTGAGGTTATTGTTGTTGATGATAAATCAACTGATAATACCTTAGAGATTTTAGAAAGCATCAAAGACAAAAGATTGAAATACTATTCCAATCAAGCAAGGTCGTTGACGGCTTTTAGTAGGAATGTCGGAATTAAGAATTCAGATGGAGATTTAATTATTCTGCTCGATGCTGATAGTTTGGTTGAAAAGGATTGGATAAAAAGACATGTCCAAGCCCATAGGGAAAATGAGACTGATTTAATTGGCGGGGGAGTAGTTGGAATTTACAAGACGATTTATGGAGCAGCTGATACATTTTCCAGCTGGTGGACATCAGTTCCTTTTAGCAAAGATTACTATATCAAAAGATTCCATTTCCCAACCAATAATCTTTCAATTAAAAGGAGTGTTTTTGAAAAAATTGGCTATTTCAATGAAGAATTAGGACATGGTGGAGAAGATGCTGAATTCAGTTTTCGGGCCCTGAAGAATAATCTGAAATTGTATTTTAAATCAGATATAGTTGTTCGTCATTATGACCGGGATGATTTGAAGGGCTTTTTAGCCCATCAGGCCCATTGCGGCAAACATGCTGTTAAAATGAGAAAAGGAATGAAAATGGATTTATCTTATCTAATGCCCAATTCCTTATTAATAGCTTATCTCTATATCCTTCCCTTGGCGATTCTTTATACCGGGTTTATAATATTGAAATGGGTCAGATTCAGGCCAAGTGTTCTGCTTTATTCTCCCCTGATTTTTTTAGGAAAAATTAAGCAAACTATTGAAATTAAGAATTCATTTAAATGAAAAACTGGATAAAAAAGAATAAGGTAATTGTTATTTTATTTTTTCTGGCTTTGATTCCTCGGCTAATTTACATGCTCATCGCCTTTTTTAAATTGGGCGATATTAATTTTATCAAGGATCAGGATGGATATATTCAGGCCGGTTTGAATTTTTTAACCCAGGGTATTTTCAGTGCTGATGGAGTAATCCCTCATTCTTATCCAGCTCCGGGCTACCCGATTTTAATGGCTGTTTCCTGGCTGATTATTCCCAAATATCTTTTTATTGTTCTTTGGCAGAATATTATTTATTCATTTTTCATTGTTTTCGTTTACAAGTTCGCTCGCCTCTTCTTTAATAATTTCATTTCAATCGGAACAGCGGTTTTTATGGCTTTTGAGCCATTCAGCTTTTATTCATCCAATGTCACTTCTTCAGAGGCGCCTTTTATGTTCTTCTTCATTCTCTCAGTTTATCTTCTGGCCTTATTCTGGAAAAAAGAAAAATGGAAATTCATTATCTGGTCAGCGGTTTTTCTAGCTTTAGCAGCTTTTGTCAGACAGATTGCCCTTTTCTTTTATCCGATTCTGGCAATTGCAACCATCATTATCCTCTGGAAAAAAGTGAGTTGGCCTAAATTAGTTAAATACTTAATTGTCTATTTAATCATATTTTTAGCAGTTCTTTCTCCTTGGATGATGAGGAATAAGGTTCAGTTCGGAACCTATACTATTTCCAATATTAATCATTTCCTGTATTTTTTTGGTGGAGTCCGCGACTATTTAGTCCTGAGCCAGGGAATGACACGGGAACAGGCTGATGCATATTTACAGAACTTGGCTGTTGAAAAAGCCGGCGTTGAGAGTTTTGAACAAATACGCTATGTTGACGAATACATCCCAGTTCTAAGAGAAATTAATTTCTCGGTTGTCACAGCCCAGCCATTAACATATTTAAAATGGCATATTATTAAAGCCATTCCTGTTTTTACCGAATCAGGCTGGCTAAGAATATTATCTTTTTGGAATATTGACTTAGGCCAATCAGTTTCAGTCAATATTTCTAATCTTTTAACTCAGAAAGATTTTTCAGCTTTGGCTTCTTCTTTGAAAGGCAATCAGATATTTTTAATCAGAATTTTTGGTATTGGCTTTTGGCTTTTAATTAATTTAATTGCTTTAATTGGCGCAATTTTGATGTTAAAAAAAAGAGATTTACGCCGAATCGGTTTGGTCCTGTTAATTATTATCGGATTAATTGCTTTTGGCTCAAGTTGGGCTGCCATGGCCCGGCTGCGCTTGCCATTCCAGCCATTTCTATTTATCCTTTTCTTTTATGGGGTTTATCGATATTTGAGATACTTTAATCTAGATGAACAATCCAGATAAATGGGCAAAAAAGAATAAATATTATCATCAAGAGATTAAAAATCTTCTTGGCTTTTTGGTTCCGAAAGAAAGTTTAATTTTAAGAATAGATTGCTCTAAAGGAGAAATTCCAGCTATTCAATTGAAAAAAGGGAAAAAATATCAATATATTATTGCCCTTGATTTAATTAGTTTTGCCAGAGATATTCAGAAAACTCTCCAGCAGCTTCACCGGGTAGTTAATCCCGGATCAAGAATAGTTTTGACTTACCACAATTATTTATGGGAGCCGGTTTTGAAATTAGCTGAATTTTTCCGTCTAAAAAGGCCACAACCCTTTCGGAACTGGCTGGCTTCTTCTGATATTGAGAACCTCCTCTATTTAGCCGGTTTCGATGTTGTTAAAAAAGGGGAACGCCTTTTAATTCCTAAATATATTCCTTTTCTTTCATCTTTTTTTAACCGGTTCTTATCAAGGTTTCCTTTAATCAGAAAATTCTGTTTGTTAAAATTTTTCATAGTTAGGTCTCAACCGGAAAAGAAGCTGATTAAGAAAAAACCAAGTGTTTCAATAATTGTCCCGACCAGAAATGAAAAAGACCATATTGAACCGGTTGTTCAAAAAACCCCTATGCTTGGTTCTGAAACAGAAATCATTTTTGTCGAAGGCGATTCAAAAGATAATACTCTGGAAGAGATTAAAAGGGTAAAAAAGAAATATTCTGATAAGAATATTAGGGTTTTTGTCCAGGATGGCAAAGGAAAATACAATGCTGTCAGAAAAGGTTTCAGAAACGCTAAAAAAGATATTTTAATGATTTTAGATGCTGATATGACAGTTAGGCCAAAGGAATTAAGAAAGTTTTACCGAGCAATTACCAGCGGCCGGGGAGAATTCATTAATGGCTGTCGTTTGGTTTATCCTTTGGAAAAAGAATCAATGAGGTTTTTGAATGTTTTGGGGAATAAGTTTTTTAGCTTAATGTTTTCCTGGCTTTTAGACCAAAGGATTAAAGATACTCTTTGCGGGACAAAAGTTATGTGGCGGGATGACTACCAAAGGATAAGGAAGGGGAGAAAGTTTTTTGGTGATTTTGATCCTTTTGGTGATTTTGATATGCTTTTTGGAGCGGCTAAGTTAAATCTGAAAATTGTTGATTTGCCAATTAGATACCAGGAAAGAATTTACGGAGAAACGAATATTAGTCGATTCAGACATGGCTGGATTTTGTTAAAAATGGTCATTTTCGCCATGAGAAAGATTAAATTCATATGAAGGTTTCAATTATTATCCCATACCCGCTATTTGGCGCTCAGGCAGGAAAATGTTTTAAACATTGCTTAAATCAATCTGAAAAGGACTTTGAAATTATTGCTTTGCCGGATAAAAAAACAACCGAGCCAAGTAGTGATAAGATTAAGATTATTGAAACCGGCCCAGTTAAACCTTCCAGAAAAAGAAACATAGCTATAAAAAAAGCCAAAGGAGAAATCCTGGCTTTTGTTGATGATGATGCTTATCCAATCAAAGATTGGCTCAAAATTGCCTTGAGGTACTTTGAAAGAGATGATGTCGGTGCGGTTGGTGGTCCTAATTTGACTCCCAGTGATAACTCAATTGGCCAAAAAGTCAGCGGATATATTTTTGCTTCCTCGATTGCTAGCGGCGCTTTTGCTCTAAGGTACAAGCTGAGATTAAAATTCAGAGAAGGATTGCCGGTTAAAGAAATGCCTTCTTGTAATCTGATAGTTAAAAGAAAAGACGCTCTAAAAGTTAATGGCTTTGATGAGACGCTTTTGACTGGCGAAGATGCTAAGTTCTGTTTTAATATTAGGAAATTGGGGAAAAAAGTACTCTATATTCCTGAAGCAGTTGTTTACCATGACAGGCGTCATTTATGGAAACCGCATTTAAGGCAGATTTGGAATTATAGTCGGGATAAGGCCTGGGTAATAAAAGAGGATTTTTCTTTTGACAAACTCTATTATTTCATTCCTTTTTCCTTTGTTCTTTTTCTAGTTTTTGGAACGATTTTTTCCTTCTTGTCTCTAATGATCGCTAAAATGTTTTTGCTATTAACGGCTTTCTATTTAATCATAATTATTATTACCAGTTTAATAATTAATTTTGTTTTGAGCCCTTTGATTTTTATCGCTATAATTTTAACTCATTTAACTTATGGAATAGGATTTTTTTACGGGTTGGTTAATAAGAGAAAATAGGTCTAAAAAACAGAATAATTTTTACAAGAGACGAGGCTTTGGCTTCGTTTTTTTATCTTGAAAAAAGGTTAAATAAAGAGTATTATTAAGAGAATATGCGGAAAAATTGGTATAAATACCTTGCTTTGATAGGAATCCTTTTATTCCTATTAATTCTGTCCAGAATTGATTTAGACGAGTTTTTGCTACTTCTAAAACAAGCTGATTATTCATTTTTTGCCTTTCTGCCTTTTCTTATTCTCTCAGTCTTTCTTTTTCAAGCATTAAAATGGCAGAAACTATTAAAAATCCAGAAATTGGATTATAATTTTTGGCATCTTTTTAAAGTTCAGCTTGTTAGTCATTATTACGCCCTTTTGACCCCTTCCCGGCTAGGCTATTTTATCAAAATCGGCTATCTTAGAGATTCATTTGGCGCAGTTGGCGCCAGTGTTATCATTGACCGGATTTTAGATATTTCAGCTTTGATAATTTTCGCTTCTATTGGAGCAATTATGCTGATTAGTCAATTCCCGAATTTAATTCTTCAAGTTTCAATTTTCGCTTCCGTTTTTATTCTAATAGTCCTGCTTTTCTACTCTAAGAAAAGAGCAAAGTTTTTGTTCGGTTTTTTAAAGAAACTTGTTCCAGATAAATTCCAGGAACCATTAAAAAAAGTATTTCATGATTTCTATGACAACTTGCCTCGTCGCAGAAAACTGCTTTTTTCCTTTCTTTTGACAATTTTAATCTGGTTTTTAATTTATTCGCAGAGTTATCTCATTGTTAAAGCCCTAAATATTGATATTGGTTTTTGGCAGATAATATTCTATTTGCCGATTGCTACCGTTGTTAGTTTGATCCCTATTACAATCAGTGGATTAGGAACAAGGGAAATGGCTTTAATTCTTCTTTTTTCTCAGTTTGATGTTTCGATAGAGAGCATAGTTGCTCTTTCTTTGAGTGGTTTGATATTAGTTTCCTATTTACCTGCTCTTTTCGGAGTTTTTTTAAGCTTTAGATTAAAAAAACAATGAATTATTTTAATTACTTTTTTAAAATTTTAGGTTATAAGTCATTTCGTTTTTTTGGTTGGCCAAAAATGCTACCTTCTAACGCGGTTTTTTCAGTGACTAATTTTTGCAATAGCAAATGCCGGACTTGTCATATTTGGGAGAAATACCGAAAGGACTCTGATTTGGCTGAAAAGGAATTAACAACTCAGCAATGGATAGATATTTGGAAAAGTATGGGCAAAACTACTTTTTGTGTTTGGACTGGCGGAGAGCCATTTTTAAGGCAGGATGCTTTAGAACTATTAATCGGTCTTTATCAGAATTGCCGGCCTGAGATTTTAGTCATTTGTCATAATGGTTCAATGCCGAAAAGATACTTGGAAATTATGGATAAGTTTTTAAGCCAGGGAATTAAAAGTGATGTTACGGTTAATCTGTCCTTAGACGGCATTGGCCAGGACCATGATAAAATTAGAGGGATGGAAGGGAATTGGGAAAAACTTGTTGAAACAATTGAGATAACTAAAGAGCTTCAAAAAAAGTACAAGAATTTGAATTTAGGCATTCACACCGTTGTCAGTAAATGGAATTACCAGAAAGTTCCTCGAATCTATGACTATGTTGTTAAAAACTTTAACCCGGATTCTTTTAAGATGGAGCCCTCGGAATTAAGATTTGAATTAGGAACAATGGGAACAGATATTTTGCCTAAAAAAGAGGATTTGGTTAATGTAGTTAAAAGCTACAGTACTAAAAAGAATACAACCAAATTGATTGATTTGGTCAGAAGAATATATATTGATAAATATATTAAGGGCAATGGCCTGCCTTGTTATGCTAGTTTTAATCACACTCAGATCACAACTAATGGTAATGTCTGGATTTGTTGCATGATGGCTGATCATTATCCGATGGGCAATTTACATCGGGCTGGATATGATTTCAGAAAGATCTGGTTTTCAAGCCGGGCGAAAGAAATCAGAAAACTAGTCAAAAAGAGAAAATTAGAGAATTGCCCAGGATGCTATTTAGCTGTTGCGGCTAACACCAGTATCCCTCAGAACTTGTTTTTAACTCTTAAATATTTTTTAAAAGGGCTTTTGGAATAATGTCTAAAATATTAGTTACTGGAGCAACAGGTTTTATTGGCTCTAATTTAGTTAAGGAATTATTGAGAAAAAATTTCAGAGTTAAATGCCTTGTCCGTCAAAATGGAAAAGAATTGGAAAGAATTGGCGCTGAGGTTGTCTATGGCCAGATAACTGACTTAGAGTTTTTGAAAAAAATCACTTCGGACGTTGAGGTTGTTTTTCATTTAGCTGCCATCCGGGGACAGACAGATAAATCCAAAAAAGATTACTGGGAAGTTAATGTTAAAGGAACAGAAAATATATTAAAAGCAGCTGGCAAGGAAAAAAGAATTATTCATTGCAGCAGCGTTGGGGTTTTGGGCTGGCCAAAGGAGAAAATTGCCTTAGATAATTCTCCTTATCAGACAACCAGAGGCAATCAATATTATCATTTATCAAAAATTGAAGCTGAAAAGAAAGTTAAGGAAGCGATTGGTTTAGGGCATAGGGCGACAATTGTTCGTCCGACAATTATCTATGGCAGAAATGACTTTGATGGCATGATTTTTAAATTAATTAAAATGATAAAACAAAGAAACTATTTTCAAATTGGAAAAGGCGATAATTATCTTCATTTGGTTGATGTTAGGAACTTAGTTGAGGCCTTTATCCTTGTTTTGGAAAACAAGAATTCTATTGGAAGGATATATATTATTGGGGATGGTCAGGCTTTGAGAATAAGAGAGATTGTTTCTTTAATCTCCCAAGTCCTTAAAGTTAAAATATTTCCATTAACCCTTCCTGTTTTTTTAGCGAAATCTATTGGTCTTTTAGCAGAATTATTTTTTAAAAATCCTCCCTTAGATGTTTATCGGATTAATCTGCTGACTAAAAATCAGCGCTATGATATTAGCAGGGCTGAAAAAGAACTTGGCTATCAGCCAAAATTTGATATTAAAGATTCTTTAATTGAATTAACAAAATATTATGATCGGTCAGGATATTTATAATAGCTATTGGAAATCCAAGAATAAGTTTAATTTTAACGAAGGGCTGGGTTTGGTCTACGAGCGGCTTTTACTAGCTGATAATTTAGTTAAATTAGCCAAAAAACATAATCTGAAAAATGTTTTAGAAGTCCCGACCCGAGGAATGTTGGGTCTTCCGGGTATAAACAGCGTTTCTTTAGCCCAGAACGGGATTAATGTCAGTTTAGTTGATGATAATAAAGAGTATTTGGAAGAAGTTGAAAAGATTTGGAATCATTTAAATCTAAAAGCAGATTTTATTTTATCAAACTACAATCAACTGCCATTTAATGATGATTCCTTTGATTTAGTTTGGAATTTCGCTTCTTTATGGCGACTTAGAAACTTTGAGGATTTGCTTTCTGAGGTGGTCAGGACTAGTAACAAGTTAATTTTAATCTATATTCCTAATCGCTATCAGCCAGGATATTTCTTGGGGAAATATTTTTTGAATAAAGAATATTTTATTGGTTTAAATTTCAAGGCCCTGAGCGCTTCAAGGGTTAAAAGGAATTTGAAAAAGAATAATTGTCGAGTAATAAAGGAAGGGGTCTTTGATATTCCTGTCTGGCCTGATACTTGTATGCCGATAACGGATCTTTTGTCTAAATTAAAAATCAGGAAATCAAAAGAAGATTTTTCTTCCTGGCAATGGAACAGCTTGGATTACTTTACTGGCAAAGACAAAGATATGCTAAAAAGAATTAAAAAGTTTGCTTTTTTGGAAAATCTGCCTCTTTATTGGCGATTAAAGCTTTGTTGGGCTCATCATCGATACATTTTAGCTGAAAAAATATGAAGTGGATTATTATTGATTCCTTAATGTTTAAACAATTAAAACACGCTCCCTTTTTGAGTTCAGTTGCTGATAATTATCAAGCGGATTTTATTCCTCCCCTTGGATATCAGGAAGATGGCTTGAGTTTTTTTTCTGGGAAAAAACCTGATCAGATAAATATTGGGCCCTTGTTTTGTTATAGCCCCAAGACCTCGATATTTTCCTGGCTAAAATTATTTAAGTATTTTCGTTTTTTAGATTTGACACTTTTTAAATATGGATTAATTACTTTGTCTCATTTTTTTAAAAAAGAAAAGCATTTAGGTAAATCTGATATTCCGATTAAATTTATTTCCAATTTTGACATTAGTACTCATAGTTTAGAGCCAAATAATTATGTTTTAGAAGTTAAAACTATTTTCGATGATTTAATTGAAAAGAATAAAAGTTTTGCTTTTATTAAAGGCCCTTGGTTAATAACAGATAGAGAGAATAAGTTTATGCGAAATTTCTTCCGTAATATATTCTTTCGCGGAGATGAGAGAACAATAGGGTTAGCTGAAAAATACAGGGATAAGGATTTTAATTTAATTTGGCTTTTAGAACTTGATGCTATTACTCATAAATTTGGCCCTGATTCTCCAGAGGCCATTAACCAAGTTAAAAAAATAGATAAGCTTTTAGAAAATTATCTAAAAGGAGAGAAATTTATTATCCATTCTGATCATGGTATGGCAGAGGTTAAGGATTCAGTTGATCTTTTGGGAATTCTTAAAGAACTTCCTTTTAAGATGGGAAAAGATTATTTAATTTTTTTGGACTCAGCTATGGCGCGTTTTTGGTTTTTTAATTCCAATGTTTTTCCAGCGTTCAGAGAGAAATTAGAATCATTATCAGTCGGTCATTTTCTGACTTCCCAGGAAAAAGATGAATATGGGTATAATTTTTTTGATAATCGTTACGGCGATGAATTCTTTGTCTTGGATGAAGGAAAGATAATTTTACAGAGCTATATGTCAAAGAAAATGGCTAAGGGTATGCATGGCTATTTACCAGAAGGCGATCAAAAAGGAATATTTATTTCCAATCTTAATTTAGGGAAAAAAGAGCAGGTTTTTTATAATGAAATTTTAAATCTTATTCATGGGGAAATATACGGCATATAATCAACCTTGGGTTGATGAACAAATTAAGAGGCAATTAGATTTAGCGGTAGATATAATAGAGAAAAGAATAAAGAATATTTCTTCAATAATTTTAGTTGGTGGTTTTGGCCGGGGAGAAGGAAGTGTTAAATTAGAAAATGAGAAAATGATTCCTCTTAATGACTATGATATTTACGTTGTTTTAAAAGATAATTTTAAAATCAGCGAATCGGAAAATCAGGAACTAACCAAAGAAATTGAGGAAAAGGCCGAGACTTCAGGATTTTCTTTATACGAAAAATCAGAAAAATCGTTCTATTTTGATATCCGTTTTTTAAACTTAAATCAATTAACCAAACTCTCTCCTTTTATCAAATACTATGAAATGAAGCATGCTTCATATGTTTTATTCGGAGAAGATATCAGAAATTTAATACCAGATTACAAGCCTCAGGATTTGCCAGTATCTGAAGGGCTTCGCTTTATACTTAACAGGCTGTCTTCAATCTCTTTATGGGGGCCAGTTGATTTAATCTTAAAAAAAGATTTGCCTCAATGGCAAAAGGATGCTCTCTTGTACGATATCTCCAAATCCTATATCGAAATCTGTACTTGTTTAACTCAATTAGCCGGAGTTTACCAACCAACTTACCAGAAACGATTAGAGGAATTAAAAAAAGTTTTTGACCAAGAATTTATTGATCTTAAAAATCAAACCCCCGATCTATTGGAAAAAATTGATTATTACACCCAATTAAAATTAAAATCAGAATATGAGGGGATTGATAATTATCTAGAGCGTTGGTTTGAGGCAAGAGATGATTTATTAAGAGCAATCAAGTTTGTTTTAAAAGAATCTTTTTCCATTAATAGTTTTGATCAGTTTCTATCAAGAACTTCTAGGAAATATTTTAAGCCCTATTTAAAGATTATTTTAAAAAACCGGTTTAAAATTGAAAATAAATTTGTTTTATCATTAGCCAATTTTTTCAGTCAGGCATATCTGTCATTGATTTGGTTTTTAAGAGTTTATCAGTTCAGAGGGAAAATTCACTGGCCAATTTTATTTGATCTGCGCGATCCGGGGATGAAGATATATAATTCTTTACTTTTTATTACTTCAAGCATTAATCAAGAAGGAGGGATTGATAAGAAGGCAATAAAAAAGGGAATCCGATTACTTGAAAAAGCATACCCGGTTAAAAAAAAGAAAAATATTGATATCAATAATTTTCAAGAGATTATAGATGCTTACATTGATGCATGGAAGCTCTATTTCTTCCAAAAAATAGGATGAAGGACAAAAGAAAAATAATTTTAGTTTACCCAAAATTAGGGACTTTAGTTGTTAGAAGGCCTCCTTTATCGATTCTTTGCCTGGCTTCTTATCTTGAAAAAGCCGGTTTTTCACCAGTGGTGATTGATGCTGATTTTGATTCAAACTGGAAAGAACTGATTTTATCAGAAGGGAAAGACGCTATTTGTCTTGGTATTTCAGCTTTAACCGGTCATCAGATATATAATGGGTTGGAAGTGACTAACTTTGTTAAAAAGAATTTTCCTGATTTGCCTCTTATCTGGGGAGGGGTCCATTCAAGCTTATTCCCCAAACAAACTTTGGAAGAAAAAAATATTGATATTGTTGTTCGAGGAGAAGGCAAGGAAACCCTATTGGAATTAGTCAGAGCTTTAAAAGAAGAAAAGCCATTGGACAGCATTTCAGGGATTTCTTTTAAGAAGAATGGTCAGGTGGTTAACAATCCGGAAAGGCCGTTTTTAGCCGTGGATGGATTACCGGATCCAGCCTGGAATCTTGTTAATTTAAAAAATTATCAGTCATCAGGTTTGAGCGGAAAAAACACTGCTCTTCAGGTTAGCCGAGGATGTTGTCATCAATGTACTTTTTGCTACAACATGGAGTTTAACAAAAGAAACTGGCGGGCAATGTCTCCTGAAAAAGTCCTGGAAATGGTTAAACGAGTTAAGGAGAAATATGGGGTTGATGGAATAATTTTCTGGGATGATAATTTTTTTGTTAATTTTGACAGAGTTAAAAAGATTTGCCAGTTATTCATAGAAAACAACTTAGACATAAAGTGGGAGGCGGATTGCCGAATCGACTATTTAGCCAGAATGGATGATGATTTCTTGAAATTATTAAAATCAGCTGGTCTTTCGGCCTTGTTTTTGGGAGCAGAATCGGGCTCTCAAAGAGTTTTGGATAAAATTAGAAAAGATATTACTGTTGAGCAAATCATTGAAAGCGCTCGAATAATTAAAAAATATGATTTCAAGGGCTGGTATTCTTTTATGCTTGGTTTTCCCGGTGAAAAACCCGAAGATGTTTCAGAGACAATCAAGGTTATGAAAGAACTTAAAAGAATTACTCCAGAAGCTAATACTTCTATTAAGATTTTTACTCCTTATCCGGGCACGCCGATTTTTAAAACAAGCCAGGAATATGGCTTTATTCCTCCTGATAGTTTGGTTTCCTGGGCGGACTATAATATTGAAGAGGTTAATACTCCTTGGCCGAAGCATAAATTCTCTCCTCATTTTTCTCTTTGTTCCCGCTTTGCCACAGAATACAATCGCTTTTCCGGATTTTTTAAGAATCCTTTTCTTAAAATAGCGGGATATTTGATGCATAAGATTGAGAAATTCAGATGGGACCATGAATTTTGGAGTTTCCCAATAGAGTTGATTATTATCAAAAAGTTTATCCGAAAAATATGAGGCAATTTATCAAAGATCATTATTTGGCTATTATTTTTTCAATTCTAATTGGTTTTTTAATGGTTTTACCCCAATTTATCTTTATGATTAAAATGGGGGATAATTATGCTGGTGTTAATATATTAAATATTGATGCTGAGACAAACTATTTATCCCGTTTTCAAGAAATCTCTGAAGGTGATTGGGGATTAAAAGATGTTTTCTGGACGTTTAATGGCGACCAACCTTATCAGCGTCCGCATTTAGGCCAATTGATTCTTTATCGGCTAGGGAGGATATTCTTTTTGGATGTTTCTCAGATATTTCTCTTAACCAAGTTTATTCTGCCCCTAATCTTGTTTTTATCAATATATTTTTTTGTTCTTTCGTTTAAGCAGGACAAAAAAATAGCCTTGGTTTCAGCAGCCGGCTTAATGCTTTGGTATGGAATTAGCTCAGCTTCAGAGCTAAGCGCTTTTCTGGCTAATAGTTTTGTTATTCCAAGGTATTCTATTTTCTCTCGTCCGATTATCCCTGTTTTTGGAATGATAATCCTATTTTCCTTCTTATCTTCTTTCTATTCATATCTTGGCCAATCCAAGAAAAAGCATTTCTGGCTGGCTGGAATTTTACTTGGTCTTTCATTCTATATCTATTTTTTCACCTGGAGCTTTTTGGTTGTTTTTATTCTATCTTCGCTTTTCTGGTTTTGGTTTAGAAGGGACTGGTTAAAATTGAAGAAAATTATTTGGATAACACTTCTCGGTCTTTTAATTGCCCTGCCCTATTGGTTTAATTTTTACAAACTGGCAACTGCTGAAACATTTAATTCATTTACCAGCTTGGTTGGGGTGACTCTTTCCAATTCAATGATAATTGGAAAGTATTTAATCTTGGCTTTAGTTCTGTATCTTTTAGGCCTTTGGACTAAAAGAATTAAAGGTCAAAATCTTTGGCTTTGGTCTTTGATAGTTTTTTCCTTTATTGCCATTTTGAATCAGCAGCTCATTACCCAGCGAATTGTCCAGCCAGGCCATTATCATTGGTATGTTATTAAGCCCCTGGTTATTGTATTTTTTATCTGGCTTGTCTTTGATTTAGTCAGAAAGAAAAGCATTAAATTCTTTAATTTCCTTCTAATCTTGTTTATTCTTACCGGCTTTTATTTAGTCATCAGCCAAGAAATCTTTGTTTACAACGAATTTAAGGAAGAAACGCTTTTACATAGCCAGCAATACGGGCCAGCTTATCAATGGATAAAGGAAAACACTCAGAAAAATCAAATATATTTCGCTGGGACACTGGAGAATAAGCCGGCTCATTTAATATCCTGCTATGTTCAATTAGATGAGTATTTATACAAAAGCCGGTATCTTAATCCTCCTTTGATTGAAGACAATAAGCTGACAATGTTTTTTGAATATCGTCTTGATAAAATTACTCCCGAAATGACCCAAGAATTATTTTTTAACGAGAAGAGAGAAGAAATATTTCTTAAAATCTATGATTATTATCGCTATCGATTAACCTATCTTGAAAAAGATAAACTGCCGACTGACGAGGAGGTTCAAAAAGTTGTTGACCAATACAGAGAATTTTATCAAAAAGATCTAGAAGAAGAATTCAGAAAACACCCAATAGATTATATTATCTGGGATAAAAATCTTCATCCTCAATGGAATTTGGATAATTATCGCTTTTTGGAACCGGTCTATCAAGGAAAAGATGTTAGTCTTTATCAGTTTCTATGAATCAATACATTGAACAATTAATTTTCCTCATTTTAACTTATCTTTTCTATCCCTTATTTTCATTGATTAGTTTTTTTAAAAAAAGCAATCAGAAAAAGATTTTAATTGTTCAGACAGCTAAAATAGGGGACTTGGTTTGTTCAACACCGGTTTTTAGAGAGATAAAAAGAAAATATCCGGAAAGCTATTTAGCGGTTATCTGTCTCGGGATGGCTTCTTCGGTTTTAGAAAACAATCCTCATATTGATGAAATAATTTTAGCCGATAATTTCATTAAAGGCGGATTTTTTAAAAAACTGGCCTTCATTTCCAAAATCAGGGAAAAGAAATTTGATACCTGTTTTACCTTATTACCAGACCTCTTAGGTATTCTAGTCTCTTTGTGGTCGCCTATTCCGAAAAGAGTTATGACAACTTCTAGATATACTAGCAAAACCAACAGGATGCTTTCTCTTCTTTTTAAAGATAGATTGGAGTACAAGAGGCATACTTTAACAGCGACCCATTATCTTAAATTGCTTGAATTTATTAATATTAAAGAAACAGATAAAAAGAAGGAATTATTCTTTAGTCAAGAAGATGAAAAAAAAGTTGATAGCTTTTTAAGAGAAAATGATTTGGTTGGTAAAAATTTAATTGGAACAGCCGTAACTGCCGGCAATGTTTTAAAGGAGTGGCCATTGGAAAAATTCGCTCAATTATTTGACAAATTAATCAATGATTTAGGTGTTGAGATTATTGTTTTTGGTTCTGAAAAGGATAAAGGTAAAATTAATCATTTGGAATCAATGATGAAGAATAGGATATTTAATCTGGCCGGATTATTTACTCTTCCTCAGTCATCAGCTTTCTTATCAAAAATGAAAGTATTTGTCAGTGTTGATACCGGGCCTCTTTATATGGCTAATGCTGTTGGTATTCCGGTTGTTGATATAGCTGGTCCAATTGATATTAATGAACAACCACCTTTAGGTGAAAATTGCATTATTGTCCAGAAAAAAATTGAATGTCTTCCTTGTTCTTTTGTTCTTCCTCCGGCCAGAGTTTGTCGCAACCCAGAAAAGTTAAAATGTCTTAAATTAATAACTGTTGACGATGTTTTTAAAGCGGTGTTTAATTTATACAATGAATAAGATACCTAAAACAATTAAAGAATTAAGCCAAAAGAAATTCGTTCAGGACGTTTCGGTTCTTCAGGTTGGCTCATTTTTCTCTTTGGCTGTTTCAGCTATTGGCTCAATAGTTATCGCCCGCTTATTAGGAGCGGAAACCTATGGTCTTTACGCTTTAATTTTTGCTTTTGTTGGATTAGTTAGTTTGTTTATGGATTGGGGAGCGGGTTATAGTGCTTTGACTTTATTCCCGGCTGCTTATGTGGAAAAGAACAAAAAAGAAATTAAAAATATTTTAAGCTATTTTGTCTATTTAAGTTTGCTTATCTTTCTAACAGTTGGTCTTTTAGCTTTAATAATTTCTCCAATTTTAACTAGTTGGTTTTATCAGAATCCAGAAATTGGTCAAATGGCCCGTCTTCTTTTTTTGGCTGTTTTAATCAGAATTCTTTTTTCAATGCTGACTTTGATTCTTCAGTCGATTAGGGAAATAAAGAAACTAACTATTATTGAAAATTTCAATAAATTAATCTATTTGATTTTGCCGGTTTCTTTTGTTTTATTGGGTTACGGTCTTTGGGGAATTGTTTTTGGTCATTTCTTTTCGGCAATAATATTTTTTATCATTTCTCTCTTAATCCTTTCTCGCTTGTCAAAAAGAGATAATTTAATTCCATCGCTTTCTCAAATTTTGAGGAATCTTAAAAATATTAGGTTTAGGAAATATTTTGGTTTTGGTCTTTTGATTTCTGTTAATAAGAATCTGACCAATCTCTATACTATCCTACCAGTATTCCTTCTGGGTATGTTTGCCGCTAATACCTCTCAAACGGCCTTCTTTAAAATAGCCAGTAGCTATTTAGCTCTGCCTTTGGTTTTTATGACCCCAATTTCAAGGATTTTAATTGTTCAATTGCCTAAATCGTTAGTTTATGGTGGAAAGATTTTTAAGGATAATTTTAAGAAAGCTAGTCTAACTTCCGGCCTTATTTTTCTTCTGTTGTTAATCCCCTTTGTTTTACTAGCGCCAGTTCTGATTAAATTTTTGTATGGCCAGGAGTTTTTACCCGCGATAAAGCTAATTTATGTTTTGCTTTTGGGCTGGGTTCTGGCTGGTCTGGCGGTTGGCTACGGCAGTTTCTTTAGGACTTTGAATAAGATGAGGCCGCTCTTGGTAATTAATCTGTCAATTATTGCTAGCGGCCTGGCTTTGTTTTTTATCCTGAATAAGTTCTTTTTTTCTCCTTTAGAATCGGCAGTTTCTCTTTCAATATATTTCGGATTCGGCGGGATACTGCTTCAGACCTTGTTTGTTGTTAAATATTTTAAGAAGATAAAAAATGACTAAAGAACAAAAGGTTGTTCAATTTGATGAAAAAGATGATGGCTTTTATGACTTGGAATACTTTTTAAGTCTGGAATACAGGTATTTTTCTAAATTTAGCTCTTCCCGGCTCGGTCATATTTTCAAACATTTAAACGGACTAGGCCTAAAAGGAAAATCTGTCTTGGATGTTGGCTGTGGCGGCGGATTTTTCACGGACAGAATGTCAAAGATGGGAGCAAGAGTAATCGGCTGCGATTATTCCCGGTACGCGGTTGAATTTGCCAAAGAACGCTATCCGGGATTAAAAGTTATTCAGCACTCTGCTTACGAAATTGATCAATTAGATATTGAATCTCCGGATTTAATAACTGCTTTTGATGTTATTGAGCATTTAGGCAAACCAGAAGTATTTTTAGAAAAGGTCTTTAAGATTTTAAAGCCAGGAGGAAGGATAGTTATTACCACCGATAATGATGATTACTTTTTTTCCAAATTTCCTTTTAATCACATGAGAAATATTTTGATGAGGACAAGCGCTTCTGGAAGGGCTTATCGATTAATTAAAAAAGTTGAAATCCATCGAAGGCAGTTTAAAGATTATCACCCTGGTCATATTAGTCCGGTCTCTTCTAAAGAGTTGCTAAAAAGGATAACTCAGACAGGATTTAAGGTTGAGAAAAAAGATATTTATCCTCTGGTTTCTATTCCTTTGCTTGATTTTTTCGCTATGTTTCTTCCTTCTTCTATTAAAGGAGATCATCAATTAGTTATTGCCAGGAAATCATGAAGAATGCTTTAAATCTCATTAGTTTTTTAATTATTATCTCTGCCCTAGCAGCTTTAGTTTGGTATTCTCCGGTTATGTTCAAAGGTTACTCGCCGATGGAATTATGGAAGAGTTCTCTTTTGGCCAGGAATCTGTCCCAAGAAGGATTTTTTGGGGCAGAGAACAGTCTTAATGTTTTCCTGGCTTCTTCTTTGGTTGAAGAGGAGGGACAAATTTCAACTGAAAGCAACCGCCTCGCCCCCATTGTCATATCTCAGATATTTAAGATAACAGGATTACCTTCCTATAATAATCTAATCTTTATCTCAATTGGTATTCTGGTCCTAGCACTAATTATCTTTACTATCGCCGTCTATTATCTCTTCAATCTAAAAACAGCCGCCTTATTCTCCTTCATCTATATCCTCCTTCCCTTTAACTGGTGGTATGCCGCCTACAACTTTGGGGTCTATGAAGTCGCCCTTCTCTTCTTATCAATATTCTTTCTTTTGTTTTTTGTTGGTTTTAAATCAGATTTTAGATATAAATATATTCTAATGTCTCTGGCCGGGATTTTCCTGGCTTTAGCCGGGATAGCCAGGGAAGCGTTCTTAATTGCAGCGCCAATTCTTTTAATTTATCTTCTGCTTAAGAAAGAAAAAAAGTTTCTATTCTATCTCTTTATTCCTTTTTTCATTATTCTTTCTCTTTTTTGGCTGCCAGCTATGATTTCAGGCGAAAATTCATATTATTCATCATATTTCAAGGGTCAATCAGAAGAAACTAGTTTTCTCAGTTGGGATTTCCTGGCTCATTTATATCCCGATCCATATACTTATCATTTTGAAAGGGAAGAATATTTAGACAATTATTATCTCTATCTTTCTTCGTCTGATGTCGGGTTTTTAGATAGAACCCTTTTGGTTAAAAGGGCTTTGGGAGCTGGTATTGAAGTGCCGAGTTTTTTTGACCGGATTAGATTGAGTAATGCTTTTTTTGCCCGGCACGTTTTTAGATTCTTGGCGATTGAAGAAATTGGCGGACCTTTGATATTTTTTATGCTCATTTTGGGATTCGCCTATCTCAAGAGAAGAAGGAAAGATTTGTTTGCCTTATTTAGTTTCTGGATAATTTTTTCTCTTTTGGTTTTCTCATTGGCTTTAATGCGGAGAAGTCATTTAATTGATTTTGGCTGGATCATCGCTCTTCTTGTTTCTCTCGGCTTAATATTTTTCAATAATATTTTATCCAAGAGGTTTGAAATGAAAGAAAAAACCAGAGTAATAGTGAGTGTGCTTTTGGTTGTTTTGGTTTTGTATAATCTGGTTTTATCCAATCATGTCTTATGGGGGAGAATCTATGACCAGCCCCATCATTTAAAAATGCTGGCTTATGCCAGAGAAATTAAAGGAACAGGAATCAACGATAGAGATGTCATAGCAATTGGCTTGGACGAGTTTAAGATTAATAGGCTCAATTACCAGGTTGATAAATCAATGGTTGTTTTTTCGTCTCAGACAATAAAAAGGTTAATTGAGAAAGAAGAACTTCAATCCGCTTTCGATAAATTCAATGTTAAATATGTTCTTGGCTATTCCCCAAAACTAACCAAACAGATTCTTGATAATTCAAAGGCCAAAAACATTGCTTCTGATGATGTTAAATCTTTTTTGCCAGAAACATCTCAAGCCAAAAGTTGGTTTTTGAATTTAATTAGGTAGTGTTTATGAAAATATTTATCATTTCCCCGCCCAATATTGCTCCAGAAAAAAGAAAGGAGCCCAAAGAAAAGAATTCCTTCAAAAGGAATTTTAGAACGACTCTTTTTCCATTGGAGGCTGTTACTCTTGCTCCGGTTTTGATTAATAGCGGCCACCAGGTAAAAATCCTTGATTGTCTGGTTGAAGATAGGCATTTGGAAAGCATTCTGAAAGATGTTGATAATTTTTCTCCGGATTTTGTTCTCTTTGCCCCTTTTGATAGATGTCGCTGGGGCTTGGAAGGCGCGATTAGCATTGCTAACACTCTTAAAAACAGCCAAGTCGTTCTTTTTGGAAGTTACAGCAAAGAATTAATCAGGTCAGTCATGAGGAATAATCCAAGGATAGATGCCAGCGCCTATGGCGATCCGGAAGAAACAATTAAAGAACTTGTTGATGGAAGAGAGAAAGAATTAATAAAGGGGCTGATTTTTAGAAAAGGAAAAGAAATTATTGAGAATGAAGTCCGGCCACCGATAAATCTTGATGATTTGCCTATGGCCAGCAGAGAGTTGCTTAAGATGGAATATTACCGGAAATTACCCCATACTGTAGTTAAAGAACCTTGTCTTGATGTTTTAACTTCGCGGGGTTGTCCATATGACTGCACTTTTTGTCTTTTAAATATTGTTGGTGGAAGAAATTATCGGGTTCGTTCTCCCGAAAAGATTATTGAAGAGATAAAGCTGGTTAAAAAGGATTACGGGGCAAAACAGATTAATTTTGGTTCTTTGAATTTTACGGTTAATAGGAATTGGGTTAAGAATTTGTGTCAGTTGTTAATTAAAGAAAATCTAGGGATAATTTGGTCTTGTCAGACTAGAACTGATTTAGTTGATAAAGAAATACTTGAATTAATGAAAAAAGCAGGTTGTGTTTCAATTCTTTACGGAGTCGAAAGTTTTTCCCAGGAGTTATTGGATAATATTAATAAGAAGATGGAATTGAAGTTTAATTACCAGGCGGTTAAATTGACCAAGGCAGCTGGAATAGAGACCCGGATGTCTATGATGCTGGGCTTGCCGGGCGAGACCCCGGAAATAGCGGAGAAAACTGTTGATGATTTAATTAAGTTGGAGCCTGATTTTGTCCAGTTCCATTCAACGATTGCCTTTCCTTTTACCGCTCTTGATAAAGAAGGAAAAAAATGGGGAGAGGTATCATCAATTGATGATAAATCCTTTGATATTTCAGGTCATCCATTTTTACCCAAGGGATACAAGAACAAGGATGAATTAAAAAGGGTTGTCTCAAGGGCATACCGTCGGTTCTATTTAAGGCCTGGGTATATAATTAGAAAAATTTCTAGACCAATGGAATGGAGGCGCTATCTGAGAGGTCTTTTAGTCCTATGCAACATACTCAAATGAAAATTCTCTTTGTCAGTTATTCGGGGTTTGTCTCTTTTGGGCTAATGCATCTTTCAAGTGTTTTGAAAAAGGCTGGCTTCGAGGCCTCCCTTATTGTTCCTTCAAACAATCAAGATTTGATTGAAGAAATAGGGCAGATTAAGCCCGATTTGATAGGATTTTCCTGTACAACAACAATTCATAACTGGGCCTTGGAAAAGGCCAGAATAATTAAAAAAAGATTTGATATCCCAATTATTATGGGTGGCCCTCATCCGACTTTTTCTCCTAATGTTTTAAATCAGGACGGAATTGATATGATTTGTATCGGTGAAGGAGAAGAGGCTCTCTTGGAATTAGTGGAAAAAATGGAAAGAAAAGAAGATATTAAAAGAATAGAAAACATTTGGATAAAAGAAGGAGATAGAATTATTAAAAATCCATTAAGGCCATTAATTGAAGATTTGAATGCCTTGCCTTTGCCTGATAGGGATCTCTATTACAAAAAGTATGATTATCTTAGAAAAAGCATTGTTAAGAATTTTATTGCCGGCCGGGGATGCCCTTTTGATTGCATTTTCTGTGTTAACCAGGCTTACAAGAATCTTTATGCTGGAAAAGGCAAATACACCAGATTACGAAGCGTTGATAGTTTGATAGAGGAAATATCAATGGTTAGAGATAATTATGGTCTGAAGAGAATATATTTCTCAGATGATACCTTTATTCTGAAGAAAGATTGGCTAAAAGAATTCTCTCGGAAGTACAAAGAGAAAATTAATCTAGAGTTTATTGCCCAGGTAAGAGCTGATTTAATTGATGAGAGCACTGTTGATCTTTTAAAAAGCGCTGGTTGCAGGGGGGTAACTATGGGTATTGAAACCGGCAACGAGCGTTTGCGAAATGAGATTTTGAAAAAAAATGTTTCGGATGATGATATTATCAGAGCCTCCAAGATTATTAAAAGCAAGGGATTGAAATTAAAAACCTTTAATATGATGTGCTTGCCGGGAGAGTCAATTGATGATGGATTTAAGACTGCTCAGATTAATAGTAAGATTAAGGCAGATCTTGTTGCGATTGGATTTGCCCAGCCCTTTCCAGGAACTCATCTTTTAGATTACGCTAAGGAAAAGGGATATCTGGATGAAGATTATGATCCAAATCAGATGGATTTAAATAGCCAATATTATTCTCCTTTTAACCTAGAGAATAAAGAGGAATTGGAAAATTTACTTTTCTTTATTCCTCTCCTTTCAAAGATATATTTTCTAGAACCAATTGTTAGACGGCTGATAAAGCTTAAAAGAAATATATTTTTTGAAACTGTTCATTCTTCGTTTTTTGCCTGGCAGACCTTTTGGTTTTATCGACCTTCAATTAAAGATGCTTTCAGTTATTGGCTCTTTAGTAATCAGGTTAGTTTAAGAAAAAAGAAAAAAAATGTCTAAAGAAAAATTAAAATTCATTATTCTTTTGGCTGGGGTTGCTGTTTTTGCTGTTTCGGTCTGGTATGCCCCAACAATGTTCAAGGGTTATTCAGCTACGGTTTCGCGCGGTTCTTTATTATTGGCTCGGAATTACTTTCAAGAAGGCATCTATGGAACAGAAAATAGTCTTAATATTATTCTGGCGCCCTCTTTAGTCAAAGAACAGGCGCAGAATTCTATTGTTGGTAATAAGCTGACTTCTGTTGTCCTGGCTCAGATTTTTAGGATTACTGGTTTACCCGAATACAATAATTTGATTTTTGTTTCAATAGCTATTCTGGTTTTGACTTTAATTATTTTCACTATTGTAGTTTATTATCTTTTTGATTTTAAAATAGCCGCTCTTTTTTCTCTTGTCTATGTTCTTTTGCCTTTTAATTGGTATTATATTGTTTATAATTTCGGAACTTATGAAATTTGCCTTCTTTTCTTTTCTTTATTCTCACTATTATTCTTTATCGGACTGAAATCAGAATTTAAATACAGATATTTTTTAATCTTTCTATCAGGTATTTTTTTAGCTCTAACTGGCATAGCCAAGGAGGCAATGTTCACAGCTGCCCCTGCCTTTTTTCTTTATCTGTTGTTCAGAAAAGAAAAAAAGTGCCTAATTTATACTTTTATTCCATTTATTATCATTGTTTCTCTTTTCTGGCTGCCAGAGATATTTTCTGGCAAAGATTATTATGCGCAACCTCTTAAGGCCGATATTGAAGAAAGAACTGATTTTTTCGATTTTTTTCTCTATCATCATATTTTCCCAGACCCTTATACCTATCATTTTGACCGAGAGAACTTTCTAAACGATCTAAGGCTAAGTGTCGTTTCTCCTGACTTGGGAATGTTCGAAGAGATAGAAGCAATCAAAGTATCTGCCACCCAGGCTTTTAAAAGTCCGGGGTTGGTGGGAAGATTAAAGGTTGGAACAGTTAATTTCTTAAGGCATAGTTTTCGTTTCTTTGCCATTGAGGATATTGGCGGACCATTTATTTTTCTGCTTTTTATCTTTGGATTTTTATTTTTGAAAAGAGAACACAGTTATTTATATTGGTTTTTTGTTTTTTGGATCGTCTTCTTTCTGTTTTTTGCTTCCTATGTCTACATGGGAACCCGCAATCATTTGATGGATTTTAGTTGGGGGATTGCTTTGGTCATTGCTCTCGGCTTATTATTCTTGATCAATATTCTATCCCAGTATTTTCGAATGGGAGATAATGGAAAGAGAATAATGGGAGCCCTGTTGATTCTGTTGGTTTTGTACAATCTGGTTCTAAGTAATCATGTCTTGTGGGGGAGAATCTATGACAACGAAGAATATTTGGCTGCTGATACCCATGTTAGGGAAATAAAGAAATTTAAGATTAAAGATGAAGAAATTATTGCCTTAAGCAGCCCTGGTATACCAGGGACTCAGTGGGAGAAAATAGCTTACCAGACTGAAAAATCAATTGTCATTTTCGCGCCCAAAACAATAGAAAAGCTAATTGAGCAGAAAAATCTTCAGCCTGCTTTTGATAAGTTCAATGTTAAATATGTTCTTGGCTACTCTCCTGAATTAACCAAAGAGATTTTAAATAATTCTCGGGTTGAAAATATTGCTTCCGATAATATTGAGGTCTCCTTGCCGGAAACCTCTCAAACTAAAAGCTGGTTTTTAAATCTAATCAGGTAATATGAAATTCTCAATTGTTATCCCGGCTTACAATGCTGAAAAAACAATAGGAAAGTGTTTAGATTCTGTGAAGAGGCAGAACTTTTCTGATTTTGAGGTTATTCTAATCAACGATGCTTCAACTGATAAAACCGAAGAAATTATTAATCAATACAATGCTAAACAGATTGTTTTGGAAAAGAATTTGGGTCCAGCCGGAGCCAGAAACGTCGGCATTAAAAAAGCCCAAGGAGAAATCGTTGTCTTTGTTGACTCGGATGTCACTTTTAAAGAGAATAATGCCCTTTCGGAATTAAATGAAATTTTCTTGGAAAAACCGGAAATCGATGGAATTATTATGGTCAAAGATAAGACTCCTCTGAACAAAGGATTAACTCCATTGTATATCGCCTATTACAAATATTATCTTTGGAGTCAGCCAGGAGAATACCAGACATCTTTTACTACCGAGCGTTCAGCCGTTAAAAGAAATATCTTTGATAGATTCGGATATTTTGATCAAAAATACAAAGGGGCTGATGTTGAGGATTTTGAATTTGGCTATCGTTTGGCCAAGGAAAATATTAAAATATATATCGCCAGGAATATTTTGGTCGGTCATCATTTTGAGACCTTCAGACAATTGACAAAGAAAACACTAAAAAGAAGCTGGCAATGGATCCGTCTTTTTATCAAAAGAAAGAAATTTGATCCGGTTTATTCAACCAAAGAAAGAGGGATTAAAACTTTAATCGGGGCAATGATTTTTCCTTTAATCCTTGTTTTGGTTTTTCTTCCTTCTTTTTTCTATCTTCTTCTTTCATTTTTTCTTGTTTATCTTTTGTATAACTACGGATTTTATTGGTTTCTAATTAAGGAAAGAAGAATTCACTTAATTTTCCCTTTCTTTATTCTCGATTTATATTTTTGCTTTTTGACTGCCTTGGGAGCAGGATTTTCATTAATCTTCTATCCTTTCAAAAAAGATGAATAAATACTTAAAGGGTTTTAGAAACTTATTCTCTAAAACACCAACCTACATCATTTTCTTTACCACTGCCCGGTGCAATGCTCGTTGCGCAATGTGCTTTTATTGGAAAGAAATTGATCAGGCCGCTATTAATAAGGAATTATCTTTGGATGAAATTGAAAGGATTTCCAAATCTTTCGGCCAATTGGAATATGTTACTTTAACTGGCGGCGAGCCGACCTTAAGAAATGATTTGCCCGAAATCGCCCGAATTTTTGACAGAAATAATAAAGTTCAATTTATCAGCATTCCAACTAACTCTATTTTAGTCGATAAGGTAAAGGATATGGTTGAAGAAATCCTTAAAACAACCAAGCACCCATATTTAAAGCTTTGTCTCTCTCTTGATGGCCTGGGCAAAGATCATAATAAGATCAGAAGAGTGGAAGGCTGTTTTGAAAAAGTAGTTGTTAATTACAGAAATCTGGTTGAATTAAAAAAGAACGTTAAGGACTTTGAAATACTGATTAACATGACGGTTTCAACCAAAAACTACACCAAAGTTAAGGAAGTAATGAATTTTGTCAGAAATGAAATGCCTTTGGCTGATTTTAATTTTTCCTGGGCAAGAGGAAGTGTTAGAGAGGTCGGGACTAGTAATCTTTCTGATAAAGATTATCATCAGATTGCTGATATGGTTAATAAGGAAAAAGAAAATTTTAGTTCTGGCTTTGCTTTTTCCCGGCTTATGGCGGCGAATAAGATGGCAACCAGGGAAATTATTGAAGGATTTCTTAGAACAGGAAAAAGAAAACACGTTTGTTCGGCTGGAAAGGAAATGGTCGTCATTTCAGAAGATGGCCTGGTCAGGCCTTGTGAAATTCTCGATGCTGATTTCGGCAATTTAAAAGATTTTAATTATGATATTAAAAAAGTCCTTTCAACCGAAAGGGCTAGGAAAACTTTAAAATATATTAAGGATAAGAAATGCGCTTGTACTTTTGAGAACGCAATTCAAAGCAGTTTAGTCAACAATCCTTCTAATTGGCCGATTTTGATAAAGAATTTCTTAAAACTTTAATGGTTTTTTCAACCAGGCCAGAAAACCAATTAGGGTTGCCATCAGGAGAATCAAAAGAAAGAGAGTTGAAAAGCCAATTGTTTTCTCCGGACTGATGCCAACAGCAGAAAAGAAAAACAGAAGAGTTGCATCTCTGGTTCCTAGTCCAAAAATTGAAATTGGAATCAGGACTGCTAAAGCAGCTAAGGCAACCGAGCCGACGAAGTAAAAAAGAGGAATATTGTCCAAATTAATGCTTTTAGCCAGAAAATACATCGAGGTATAATAGAAAAACCAGTTAAGAATGGTGAAAAGAAGAAGGATAAAATAATTTTTGAATCGATACTCCTTTAGGCCATTAATGAAATCCTGGTAATTCAAATGCCAGGATTTTTGATATTTAGATGGAATTATTATCTTGGAAACCCTGTTAAAAAGGATTTTTAAAAGCCCGTTTTTTCTGAAAAAGACAAAGATTCCCAAGATAATTAGAGAAAGAAAGGTTAGAAGAATAATTTCTTTTCGAAAAGAGGGAAAGAAGAAAAGGAGACTAAAATATCCGAGGAGAAAAAGAAAAAGAACATCAGCCACTCTATCGATCGTAATACTAACCATTGACTTTCCGATTGAATGACCATCTTTTTTCAAATAAAAAACTTTAATAAAGTCACCAACTCTTCCAGGAGTAATTGATGAAAAGAAAAATCCAGCGTTATAAATTAAAAAAGAATCCTTATGAGAATACTTAATATCCTGAATTCTTTTTAAGTAATTCCACCTAATTGGCTGAAGGGTAATCATTAAAATCGTAAAAAAGGCAGCCAAGAGGATGGAATATGGATTGGCCTGAGCGAGTATGCTAAAAACTTCCCTTAAATTTATCTTGTAGAAAACAATATAGAGAAAGATTAGAATGCCGATAATGATATACCAGTGCCGAGAAAATTCTTTTAGGATTTTCATTTGAATAGAAGAGCGAAGCCAATCCTGGCTTGGCTGATTAAATGACGAAAACTTTTAACCGATAAAATTCTTTTAATAATATATCCCGGGCGAAAGTAAAATTTTCTGATGGCCTTTTTAAGATACTGATTAACCATCTCTTCTGATAATTCTTTGGTTGAAAGGGCTGGGGCTCCGTTTGATTCTTCTTCAGCTAAATATTTTTGCCAGTGGTCTTTTTTGATTTGATTGGTTCTGACAGCATAGTCAAAAAGATCGCTAGCAGGAGGAATCCTGGTTTTACTAAAAATGGCAAAGCTCGGGTCAATTTTTAAAGCTAAATCAATTGTTCTTTTAATTGCCTGAGGAGTTTCTTCAGGCAGGCCCATCATGAAGTAACCGAAAACCTCAATGCCAATTTTCTGGCAGAGCTTAGCGCAGGCCAGGGATTGTTCAGCAGTAATGCCTTTTTTTAAGACCCTTAAAACATGGTTATCGCCTGATTCAAATCCAAGGCGAACTCGGTAACAGCCAGCTTCTTTCATGGCTTTAAGCATTTCTTCATCAAGCATATCAACCCTGTTACGACATTCCCAAATGATATTTAAAGGTTTTAATTCCTGACAGACCTTCGTTCCCCAATTTTTGTCGACAATAAAGTCGTCGTCAAAAAACATGAATTCTCTGATGCCGTAATCGTTGATAACTTGTCTAATTTCCCGGGCGATATTTTCCGGAGAACGGACCCGCCATTTTCTGCCCAATCGGTTTTTCCTGTCACAGAAAAGACAATTAAAAGGACATCCTCTTGTTGCCATAATTGTAATAAAGTGCTTGTTTCTTGAAAAAACATCAAAATATTTTTTGGCTGGAATAAGGTGTCGGGCTGGGAAAGGAATTGAGTCCATATCCTCAATTAAAGGTCGGGGAGGATTGATAACAATCTGATCGTCTTTTTTAAAGACCAGACCAAGGATTTGTTCAAATTCTAAATTCTTTTTTCCTTCTAATTTCTCAATTAGCTCAATAATTGTTTCCTCTCCTTCGCTCATGACTCCGAAGTCAAAGTTTCCTAGCTGGAGTGATTCCCGGGGAAGGGAAGTTACATTTGGTCCGCCAATGACGGTAATGATTTCAGGATTAAGCTGTTTGAACCTTTCGGCTAAATCTTTGGCTTGGGCATAGCCCCAGGTTGTTGCGTAAAAGCCAACCATTTCAGGATTGAGTTCCTGGTAGGCACTTTTAATCCTGTTTTCTGCTTCTTTTCCTTCAATATCAATATCAATTAAAACAACTTGGTGATTATGCTTTTCTAAAATAGAAGCGATGTATAACAAACCAAGAGGCGGATAAACGCCCCTTTCTTTTTCAACATCTTTTTCATATTGTCCAGTCGCAACTTGATGCAAACTGGGGTTAATAAGAAGAATTCTCATTATTTTCGATTATGAACAATTATTTCTGCCAAAAGACCAAAGAAAAATGTTTGAAGAGCTATGGCCGAGAGAAGAATTAAGGTTGTGTCATAAAAAACATCTTTAGAATAAATACCATAGACGGTAATTCCAACAGCAAAGAAAAGAATTATTAAACTGGCTGGTAGAAAAACTCGGATTGGCTTAAAGAATAGACTGATTTTTAAGATTAAATTAACAAAGGCGGTAAAGCTCCGCATCGGCTTAAGAGTAGATTTGCCAATTCGCTTGTGGTACTCAATCGGGATGAATTTAATCTGATAGCCGTTGGAAATAAAAGCAACTAGCGAAGTTGTCGTAAAAGAGAATCCATCCGGATAAAGACCCCAGAACTGCTGAGCAATATCTTTTCTAAAAATTCTTAAGCCGCAGTTTATATCCGGGATTTCGGTCTTAGTTACATAGCCAGCCAATTTCTTTAAGATCATCTTTCCTATTCTTTGGGAATAGAGCCAGCGTTGGTCTAGGTTTTTACCTCGTCTAAGGCCAGAAACCATATCATAATCCTTAGCGTATTTGATTAATTCTGGCATGGCCTTGACTGGATAGGTTCCATCAGCATCTATGATGGCAATATATTCTCTTTCGGATTGACTAATACCTTTTTTAATTGATGCGCCATAACCTTTGTTTTCCGGGGATTTAATAATTTTAATGTTATCTATTTTATTCAATACCTCCTGGCTATTATCAGTTGAACCATCATTAACAACCACAATTTCATAATCGTAGCTATTTTCTGGCAAGTGTTTCCTGATATCAGCAATTACTTGCTCGATAGATTCTCCCTCGTTGTATAGGGGGATAATGATTGAAAACTTTTTTTCCATAATTTATTTATACAATGATTTCTAATTAAAATCAACTTTAGTTGCTTCCAGGGCAACAAAGAGAGATAAATTAACTGGCAAAAAAAAGGGATAAGTTTTGATTTTTTTAATCGAGAGGTTTTCTTTAATCGCTTTGATAATTATCTGGTGATTTGATTTATGAAAAGAGTCGGCATATTTCTTGTATCCAATCATTTTGTAACAAAGGTCGGTGATTGGGTTAAAAACTGGGATGCCAATGATAATTTTGGCTTTTGGCCTGGCAACCCTTTTAATTTCCTTAATGGCCTGATTAATATCTGAAACAAATTCTAAGACACTTAAACAGAGAATACCATCAAAACTATTATCTTCAAAAGGCATTTGACGAACATCGGCTTTCAACAGATTGGCCGAAATATTTTTTGAGTTAATAATATTTTTAACGACTTCAATGTTTTTGTGAGTATCAGTGGCAGTTAGTTTTTTGGTTCGACTGGATAATTCCGGAAGAAATATGCCGCTACCAAGGCCAATATCCAAGAAGTTCTGATATTCTTTGTTTCCCATTAATTTTAAAACCATTTTTAATCTTTTCCGAAAAAGAATTTTTCTGATTGGCTTGAAATAGCTATCGATGGAATATATCATCTGATTTGGGTCGGCCTGAACTAATGGTTTTAAATCTTCTTGGGTTAATAGTTTCATTTTTTTTGCCAGTCAAAGAAAATGTCTTGATACATTGTCCAAACATCGCATCCTTGACAAAGAGGGACCTTATCATATTTGCCTCTCATGTGAGCCTGGCGGTATTGGTTAATTTTTTTTGAATTCCAAATTTGATTAATGGTTTGGTTTTTGACGTTTCCTAAAACAGTTTTTTTGCCCCAGTCATCACAACAGATGGAAAAGTCACCGTTGAAATGAATAGCCGGTGAAAACCAAAGATGATAACAGGGATATCTTTTGATTTTTTTAGTTTGCCCTTTCCTAAGGGAGAATTCTTTAGAATAACCACCGAAATTATGAGCGTCTCTGATTTCTGAAATAACAGGCTTATTCTTCCATTTCTTTTCAAAAATTTTCTTTTCGTCAAAGTTATCCTTGTTTAAAACCATTCGGAGATAAATAAGGGGGTGATTGACTTTTTTTTCTTTTTTTAATTCAATCAGACCATTAATATTTTCTTCCACTTTTTCTAATTGGTCAAAACCGGCAATTCTTTGATAGCTTTCTTTTTTAACACTGGGAAAGCTAATTGAAAGGCGGTCAACAGAAGTTTTGATTATTGACTTGGCGTTTTCTTTGTTAAGCAAGGTTCCGTTAGTTGTCAGAAAAACAGTATTGCTCTGATTAGCTTTCTTAATATATTCAATCATTTCAAAGATATTCTTGGTTAAAAGCGGTTCTCCGAAAAGATGAAGAGAAAAGGTTCTTGGTCCATATTCTTTGGCCTCGTTAATTATCTTTTTGAACAGATTAAAATCCATGCTGCCAATTTCGAACTTTTTATCGGTTCGGGCACAAAACTGGCATTTGAGATTACAGGCGTTGGTTGTTTCGATAAAAAGATGAACAGGAAAATCATACGAGATCATTTTTTGGCTAATCAGCTTGTACGGGATTTTTAAAAAGAAGCTCTTTTCAATTAGGTCAGAAAGCTTGCCAAAATTAGACCTTTTAAATATTGATGAAATTAATTTATCTTTGATCATTTTTTGGTTTTGGCTTAAAAAAGATTCTTAGCAAAACCTTAAAGCCAGCCAAAGTAATCTTAAGAGCGTTTTTGGATTTAAGCTGTTTTAGTCGCTGGATAACATATTTTGGGCGAAGATAAAATTCTCGAAAAGCTTTTTTTTGCCAATAAACTAGTTCTTCCTGGCTAAGATTTCTTTGGACCGGGATTGGTTCTCTATCAGTCAAAGGAGCAAACATTTCCCAAGGGGTGCCTTCGGGGATAAAGCCATTGTCCTTGGCGTAATAGTAGAGATCGGAACCGGGGACAGGACAAGTGATAAAAAACGTTGAAATATCAAGATCTAAGCTTTTAGCATAATCAATCGTTTCCCTAATGGTTTCTTTGGTTTCGCCGATGTTGCCGAACATAAAACTGGCGTGAGGCTGGATGCCGTATTTTCTGGCTGTGGCAATAGCCTTTCGTCCTTGCTCAACAGTGTTTTGTTTTCTCATTAAATCCAATATTTTCTGTGAACCTGATTCAAGCCCGAAAGATATCTTTCTGCAGCCGGCCTTAGCCATAATAGAAGCAACTTCATCGTCAATAGTGTCAGCTCTGGAAAAACAAACCCAGTAAATTGGTAGCTTTTTATTGATGATCTCTTGGCAAACTTCGAGGCATCTGGACTTATTTAGGGTAAAGTTTTCATCAAGAATATTAAATTCTTTAATGTTGTGTTTGTTAATACATTCTTCAATTTCAGCGATAATATTTCTGGCGCTTCGATACCTGACTTTTCTCTTCCAGACACTTTTTGAAACGCAATGGATGCAGTCAAAGGCGCATCCTCGAGAAGTGAATATTGGCGAAGATAATTCGGAGCTAACAACTTTAGTCGGAGCTGAGTAATGCATCTTAAGATTAAAGAGATCGCGAGCTGGAAAAGGAATATCATCTAGGTCAGGGATAAGATCTCGAGGTGGGGTCTTTAATATTTGACCACCCTTTTTGTAGTAAATCCCATTAATATTTTCAAAATCATCTCGCTTTTCTTTGACGGCATTGACTATTTCGTAAAAAGTAATCTCACCTTCACCGATAGCTGCAATATCAATATGGGGATTTTTAAGCATTTCTTTGGGTAGGATAGTCGGGTGAGTTCCGCCGACCACAATAACCGGATTAAAACCTAGGTCTTCTTTAATCATTTCTGATATCTTGAAGACGTGTTTAACAGTCGGAGAAGGGCAGGTAAAGCCAATAACATCCTGTTGCCCCTCTTTTTTAATTGCTTTTCTTATGCCGTCATAGTCCAGGGCCATGACTTCTGTATCGAGGATTTTAATTTGGCAGTCAATCTTATCTCTTAAATAGCCGGCTAGATAAGCCAGGTTAAAAGGAATAGCATGCCCGCCAGAATCCTTCATTCCTTCAAAGTTGATGTATGGTGGGTTGATTAATAGGACTTTCATTTCTATTTGTTTTTTTCAGCTATAACAAAGCTTGTTATGCCGAATGGTTGTTTGAAGTTGAAAAGCTTGGTTAATGGTATTAACCAAGTCGGAGTTTTATTAGGAACTATCATGCCATACGAAAACGAACTTATGATTCGCAGTTTATTTCTAGCGACTATTTTTTTCAAATAGGCCAACGAGAATTTTAGGGCTCCTCTTTCCTCTTTGACAATAAGTGAAAACAGAAATTCTGGAGGATTGTTTCTATTTGGCTCAAGAATAACAACATATTTTTTAGAGACCCTTCGCATTTCTTGAATTATTTTATCAGGATTATCGGTATGGTGCAGAAGGAAATGACAAAAAACCACATCAAAGGAATTATCTTCAAACTCCAGATTGTTGGCATCCATCAGGGATTTTTTTTTGACAGGATTCATTTGCAGCATTTTTTCAGAATAATCTACGCCGTGAGCATCGCAGATTTTATCAAAATAAAAGGTGAAGAAGCCATTGCCACAGCCAACATCTAAAAGACGGGTTTGCTTGTTTATATTAATATGGCGCCTGATCACATTGATTTTTGGGAGAATATAAGCTGCTATAACAGGATGCTTGGGAGATCTTCTTTTGGCCAATTCTTTTCTTTCCCAATACTCTTTTTGATGTATTTTAGTAGTTTTGTTCATAGATAGTTAAACCCTTAATAATTTTAGGGCAGCTTTAATTTTATTTTTTAACTCTTGCCAAGAGGTAAGTTTTGATAATCTTTTAATAATATATCTCGGTCGGAAATAAAAGGACCGGTAAGTCCGTTTTAAAAGGTGGAATAATTCTTCTTTTTTTAGATTTTCTTCCCAGGGAAGAGGAGTAAAATCAGATTTAGGGTTTTGAGCAAATTCTTTCCAGTAATCGTAGGGAAGAATTTTATTTTCTAGACCGAGAAAGTAGAGGCCGGTCGCGGGGAAAGGAGTCGTTATAGAGACATGAATAAAATCAGGATTCAATTTTTTAGTTAATTTAATTGTTTCCAAAATATCTTCTTTTGTTTCTCGAGGAGAGCCAATCATGAAATACCCAATCGTTTCAATGCCAATCTTCTTAGTCATTTTAAAGGCATTTTTAATTTGTTTCAAGTTGATGCCTTTTTTAAGGATTTTAAGGATTTTTTCTGTTCCAGCTTCTACCCCGTAGTGAATTCTCTGGCAATTGGCACTTTTCATCGCCTTTAAAACTTCTTCGTCAACAGTATCAACTCTGGTTCTGACATCCCAAGCAATGGTTAATCTCCTTTCCCTTATTTCAGAACAAATATCTAGAACTCTTTGCCGGTTAACTCCAAAAGTATCGTCGTAGATGATAATTTCTTTAATGCCCATATCTTGGCATTCCTTCATTTCATCGACAACATTTTTAGCTGAACGGGCCCGGAAGATTTTTCCCAGATGGGGCCGGTCGCAGAAAAGACACTGAAAAGGACAGCCCCGGCTGGTAAACATTGTTGTTACTGGCGCTTTTGAAGAAACAATTGAAAAATACTTCTGATAAGGAAGAAGGTCTCTTTTGGGGAAAGGGATAGAATCCAAATCTCTGATTAACTCTTGATGGCCAGTATTAATGATTTCGTCCCCATCTTTAAAGACAATCCCTTTTGTTTGGCGAAGTTCTTCGATTTGATTAATATTATCTAGTAGTTTTTCAAGTGGCTCTTCTCCTTCTCCAAGAACGAGGAAATCAATTCCATTGATTGCCAAAGTTTCTTTGGGATAAATATTAACATGGGGACCACCTAAAACAATCTTGATTTCCGGATTAGTTTCTTTGGCTAATTGAGCGGTTTTAATCACGTCAATTAGGGTAAAAGTCATGGCGGTGATACCAATAACATCTGGATTTTCCTGAGATATTCTTTCCTTTAAATCCTGGTAGTTTAATTGTTCTACCTGGCAATCAAGAATACTTGCTTGATGAGATGTCTTTTCGGTTAAATATCCAGCCAAATACATTAACCCAAGAGGCGGCAAAAAATCAAGGTCTTCTTCAAGAACCTTAGGCATGCAACTGGAAATTGTATTAAGATTAGGCGGACTAATTAGGAGTACTTTCATTAAGGTGTTCCTTTATTGAAATACACTTGAATTTTTTTAATAGTTTCTCAAATTTATCTAAAGCGCTTTTGGTTCCCCAGTATTTGATTTTTTTTAGAAACCGAGGGGCTGATTCTATTCTTGGGGCTGAATCGAATAATTCATGGGGATGTAAGTAGATAACTGGGGAATCGGTTTTAGAGAATATTCTGACTAGAATAAGATAAAACCAAAAGGGGAAAGCCCGGAAATATATTCCTCCCAAAGAAGGAGGTAGTTCTTTTAGGGAATATTGGAAATTCTTTTTAAACGAAAAAGGATGAATGCTTGAGTCGTATTTAAAGCCATGCTTTTTTAGGATATCAAAAGCCCATTTAGTTTTATTGTTAAGAGAAAAATTGGGTGCCCGGAATCCAGTCGGTTTTTGGCCAATGATTTGTTCGATTATCTGATTGGTTTTTTCAATTTCTCTTTCAAAGCCATCTTTTCCTAATTGGGATAGAATTGTATGAGAATATCCATGAGAAGCAATCTCATGTCCTGATTGAAATATCTTTTTAATTAATTCCGGGTGTCTTTCTGCAATTTGTCCCAAAACAAAAAAAGTCACTTTTTGATTGTGTTGTTTCAAAAGATTAAGAATTGGCTCAACAGATTCTCTGACATAGTCGTTGGGTGGGTCTTCATTTTGAGATAAATATTTTTTTAAGAATTTGCTGTTATACCAAAATTCTAAATCAAATGTTAGAATTATTTTCTTTTTTGGCAACATAGAATTGTCTAAAGCCTAATTCACTAATTGGTGTTTTTTGGAATTTGTTTATAATTCTTTCCCCAAAATCCTTTAGCCACTGAGGACCAAGATTAATTAGAAGGGTTCCTTTGTGAAGAATGAGCCTGAAACCAGTTTCTTTCAAAAGTTTTTTTACTCTTCGAGAGGAAGGGAATTTATGAGGTCCCTCGCCATGGTCGTTGAAAATAATTCCATAGATTTTAAAAGGAATATCGGTTATGGCTGGCGGACAACTCATTACCAATGTTTTCCCTGGCTTTAAAGTTCGGAAAAGTTCTTTTAGAAAAAGGGAAGGATTAGGAGTGTGCTCAAGGGTTTCAAGAGAAAGGATTTGGTCAAAATAGTTGTCTTCGAAAGGCAGATAGTCTAAATCGGTTTGCTGGAATTTTTCATTAGGGAATTTCTTTTGAGCGATTTTAATAAACTCAGGCGAAACCTCTAGGTTAAATATTTCAATCTCAGGGCATTCTCGGCGGAGATAAGGAATAGCTAAGCCGGTTCTTGCCCAGATATTTAAAACTTTTTGTCCGGACTCTAATTTCAAGTGTTTGACTGCTTCCTTAAATCTTTGATGATGGGTATCTTCTACTTTTTTGTTGCAATCTTCGTAAATAGGGGCGGTCTCATTCCAAAATTCTCGAACTTGTTCAATGGTAAATTTATTCTTCATTTTAATTCTCGAACTTTTTAACAAATCTTTTATCAGCGAATTTATTCAGCCATTTTTTCCTGATGAGTTTTGGGATAAGGAAATACGTTTTCATTAGGGCTCTCAGGATGAAAACTTTCAGAAAATTGATATTTTTCAGAGGAACATTTGAAGAAAAAGCATTGTAACTGATAAGCTGGCTGAGGTTGTATTTCCTTGGTACCTGGCCTGGTTCATTTTTCTTATGGCCAAGGATAACATACGCAACCGGCGATAGAGAATTTGGAATTTGAAATAGTTTTCTTAACTGATTTTTAGGAGGAAGATGACAAATCCAGCAGGCGCCCAGTCCTAAAGAATGGGCTGATAAAAGTAGATTCTGGATAGCGGCGGAAGCGCTTTGAACATCGTCGGAGTATTGAGTGTTTTTAGTTTGGTTATCATAGAGGACTAAAATGCCAACCGGAGCGCTTTTGATAATGACTGAGCCGCCCAAATTAACAATTTCTTCTTTTTTCTTCTGATCGGTGATGATAATGAATCTCCAGCCCTGGATGTTGCAGGCTGAAGGAGCATAAGTCGCCATCTCGATAATCTTTTTAATCGATTCTTGGTCGACTTCTTTGTCCTGGAAAATCCTAACGCTTCTCCTGGTTTTAATTAGGTTAAAAAAATCCATAAGCTATTTTTTTTCTCTTCGGATAGCTGAAACTTGGTCAGCTAAAAGACCGAAGAAGAATAGGAATAAGGATGAGACAAAAATTAAAATTGTCGCATCACTTATATTAAATTCTTTTAAGGGAATAGACTGGATAATTGAAATGACAATAGAAAGACAGAAAAGCAGAAAACTGGCTGGGAAAAATATTCTTAGAGGAGAAAAAAGAGTCACAGTTCTGAAAACAGTCATTATGGCTTCAAAGCCGTCTTTTGTCCCAACAGTGCTTTTTCCTTTCCTCTTGTTTATTCTAATTGGAATATATCTAACATTAAGGCCTTCTTTGAAAAAAGCCAGAGTAATGGTTGTTGTTAGAGAGAACCCGCTTGGAAAAATATGTGAGAATTTCAAAAATAGATTCTTTTTGACTAAACGGAAACCGGAATTTAAATCAGGGATTTTCTGCTGGACTAAATAGTTAGCTATCCAGGTTAGAAGTTTTTTCCCCGGCTGTCGGGAAATCGGCCCTTTGTATCCGGTTCTGGCTCCAATAATCATATCAAAATCTTTTCTTTCTCTGACTAATTTTTCAATATATTCCGGCCGGTGCTGTCCATCGCCGTCATAGAGCAAAATCCAGCTATACTGGGCTTGACTTACCCCGCTTTTAATTGAGGCTCCATATCCCTTGTTGTATGGACTATTAATCACCTTAATCCCTTTGATGTTTTCAAGTATTTTTTGGGTCTGATCTTTGGAGCCGTCGTTAATGACAATAATTTCAGCCTGATATTTTTTACCACTCAAATATTCCTTTAATTCTTCTAAGGTTTGCCCAATAGATTCTTCTTCGTTATAGGTTGGGATGATGATAGAGAATTTCATTATCGGCCTCCTCCTTTCAAAACAATGGTGATTGTTTTTAAAAGAATGCTCAAGTCTAAAATTGGAGAGCGGTGTTTGATATAGTAGAGTTCGTATTGAAGTTTTTCAATGCTGTCTTTGACTGAAGCGCCGTATCTGAAATTGACCTGCGCCCAGCCGGTTAAACCGGGTTTAACAATATGACGAATTTGATAGTAAGGGGTTTCTTTTTCACATTGCTGGACAAATTCAATTCTTTCTGGTCGGGGACCAATAAAGCTCATTTGACCGAATAAAATATTAAATAACTGGGGCAATTCATCTAACCGGCTCTTTCTTAAGAATTTGCCTGATTTAGTAATGCGAGGATCATTGACCTGAGCGTAAATAGGTTTCCCTCCTGGCTCACTACTACCGTCTTTGGTGGTGGCATACATAGTTCTAAATTTATACAAAGTAAAAATCTGTCCGTCGTGACCAATCCTTCTTTGTTTGATAAAAATTGGCCCAGGACTGTCTATCTTAACGGCTAAAGTAACAAAAGGGTACAAGATTAGACTAACTAATCCGAAAACCAAAGCCCCAATCATGTCAATAATTCTTTTAGCCGCTTCGTAGAAGTTTTTCTGGCTTTCGGTTAGATTTTCCAGAAACCAGATTTCACCAATGGAAGAAATTGGAACTTTGCCTAATGTTTTTTCATAAAAGGAAGGCAGGTCGCTGAAATGGATTTTGAGGGGAAGGCATTGATACAAGCTCTGGACTAATTTAGAATCATAATGGGGATCAATGGCAGTAATGATAGTTTTAATGTTTCTCTGGGTAGCCATTTCTAATAGGTCAAAGGCGGTCCTTATCTCGCTTGGCTTAATTGTCTTTATTACCCGATAGCCCAGCTGAGGATTACTTTTAACCAATTTCATTATCTGCCTGGTTTCCTTGTTTTTATCGCTTTTGCCGATAATGAGGACATTATTGATTAGAGCCTGGGATTTAAGGAGACGATTATAGGCTTGTCTCCAGAAAGAGATTAGAAAAGCGACAATGACAAGATTAAGAAAAAGATTTGTTTTTGGAGTGATGCCGAAATATGGAATGAAGTAGAAGAAGGAGATTGCCAAACCAGCATTAATAGCCAATGTCTTAAACAGGGTTGAATAGAAATTAATGTTGTTTCTAGCTAGGGTTAAATCATAGAGACCGATAATGTAAAAGATGATTAACCAAAAAAAGTAGATAATAGTGAAAGGCCAGAAGTGTTGTTCAAATCTCCCCATATCAAAACTGCCCCCGTAGCGGATAAAGAGCATTAGCCAGAGGGAAGAATAAAGGATTATAACATCACCGAAGAATAGGGTGATTTTTTTCAGATTAGGCATATTAAAAAATTATTATATACAAGTTCTTTCATTCTATCACCTTGACTTGATAAATCAAGGTAAATCAATTAAAATAAATAGATACTTATGAGTTACAGAATTAACTTAAAATTTGGAGTTTTCGGTCTCTTTATTCTAGGAGGATTTTTTGTTTTTCCTTCTCTGGCTCTGGCTGATAATCTTAATGATCAGAAAACTTTTTTTGTTGATTCGACCTATGATGTTTCCGGTCGAGCCCAGATTACGGCGACCATGAAGGCTATCGGCGAACACGCCTACTTTTATTTAGAAGACGACTATTACCAGAAATTAAATGGAACATACAAAAATGCTATCAGGGAAGAACTTGAAATTCTGGCTGATGAATTCGACAATATTATTTACCCTAAATTGAGGGCGGTCTATGGTTCAGAGTGGAATCCGGGCATTGATGATGACAGTCGGATCACCATTTTGGCGACTGAATTAGTTAGTGACGCTGGTGGCTATTTTAACACCTATGATGAGTATTCTCGTTCGGAAATTGCCAGTTCCAATGAAAGGGAAATGATCTATTTCAATGCTGTTAATGTTTTTAGCTCAAAAAACAAAGCCCTTATTGCCCATGAATTCCAACACTTAATCAGTTTTTATCAGAAAACAATTGTTCATGGTATTGAAGATGATATTTGGCTGAATGAAGCCCGGTCTGAATATGCGCCAACAGTCTGTGGGTATAGTGAGAGTTATAACAACAGTTATTTGGCTGACCGGGTTGACACTTTTCTAGATTATCCAACAGAGCCCTTGGCTGAATGGAAAAACAATGTTCCTGATTACGGAGCAATTAACCTGTTTGTACACTATCTAGTTGACCATTACGGCCAAGAAGTTTTAACCCGAACGATTTTGAGCGGCAAGACTGGGATAGAAAGCATTAATTTTGCCCTGTCGAGCTTGGGTTATTCAAAAACATTTTCTGATGTTTTTACTGACTGGGCAATAGCTAATTATCTGAATAATTGCCAAATTGACAGCGGCCAGTATTGCTATCTAAATAAAAACCTGACCCCTCAAAGATTGAAAGTTAACTATTCTGCCAGTTACAGCGGCTTTCCCGGTCTGATTGTTTCTCGGAGCAGTTCGGTTAAAGATTGGTCGCCTCGCTGGTATCGGTTCAGGCAGAATGGAACTGTTCCAACTGAAAACGATGCCTTGAAACTGGAATTTGATGCTTCGGCTGACCAGTACCGGAGTAATTTCAGCGTTCCATATATTATTACTGACCAGTATAGTAACACGACGGTTAAAACTCTTTCCTTGGAAGATAAAAAGGGAATAGCCTATATCCCCAACTTCACCAGCTCAGACAAAACCGTTACTCTTATTCCAATTAACCAGTTCAAAGAAAGTGATTTTAAGAGCAGTGATCCTTTTACTCTTTTCTCTTTTACCGCCTCAAGTATTTCAAATGATTTGGTTCCGGAAGAATCAGATTCTCCAGAAGAAGGTTCTTCCGAAAACAATCCTTCGGTTATTTACCCAGACGGCAGTCTAATCAGAGCCAAAGGCGGCTACAAGGTCTATATTGTCAAAGGCAATTACAAAAGATGGATACAAACGGCCGAACTTTTCAATCGCTACGGCCATTTGAAATGGGAAGATATTATTGATATTGACCAGTCTGTTTTGAATCAATATACGGAATCATGGATGATTAGAGGAGTAAGTGGTACTAAGGTCTACGAATTAAACGCTGATGGAACAAAGCATTGGCTTAATATGACTGCTGAAGAATTTGCTCTGACTGGCCATAAATGGGATATGGTCTATGTTGTCAATGATTGGGAAGTTGGCTATTACACCACTGGCGCCGATGTTATGTATCAATAATTTCCAAAAGAATGTTTTGCTAGCGCCCTATACGACTTTTAGGATTGGCGGGCCAGCTAAATATTTCTTTGTTATTAAAAACAGTCAGGATTTGATTAAGGCAGTTGATTTTGCTAAAAAAGAAAACCTGCCTTTTTTTATTCTCGGCGGCGGGAGTAATCTTTTAATCAGCGATAAGGGATTTAATGGATTAGTCATTAAAACCGAAAACAGAAATTACTCAATTAAGGGCAATAGGATTATATCAGAAGCCGGAGCAAGATTAAGTGATTTAGTTAATTTTTCAGTTGAGAATAGTTTGGCCGGATTGGAATGGGCAATTGGCATTCCGGGAACAATCGGCGGGGCGGTTAAAGTTAATGCTTCTTGCTTTGGCGGAGAAATGAAGAATTTAGTTAAAAAGACAGAAAAAAAAGATAATATTATTCTCTCAGTTGAATTAGAATTAGAAAAAGGAAAGCAAAAAGAAAGCAGAAAATTAATTAAGGAAATTATTAAAAAAAGAAAACAGACTCAGCCGATTGGGGAATTTTGCCCGGGGTGTATTTTCAAAAATACAAAAATTGCGGAATCCGAAGCAAAAGCAGAGAAGTTAATTCCTAGAGATATTGTTTGTTGGGACAACACAGTTCCAGCTGGCCGCCTCATTGATCAAGCTGGCCTGAAAGGTAAAAAGATTGGCGGAGCAGTTGTATCTCAGAAACACGCTAATTTCATTATCAACTCTAACAACGCCAAGGCCAAAGATGTAATTAAATTGATTGATTTAATCAAGGAAACAATCAAAGAAAAATATCAAATAGAATTAGAAGAAGAAATTGAGTATTTGGGATTTTAATTTTCTATGCTAGAATAGAAATATGAAGATAGTCATTAAAGCAACCAATATTCAATTATCTCCAAGCATTAAACAATACATCGAGGAAAAGATTGGCGGCTTGGAGAAGTTTTTAAGAAAATTTGATCCTAATTTAGTTGAGGCCAGGGTTGAGGTTGGAATGGTTACTCGCGGACAAAGGAAAGGAGATATTTATTTAACCGAAGTTAATTTAGGTTTGAACGGACATATGATCCGGGCTGAAAAAACAGAAGAGTCCTTAAACGCGGCAATTGACTTAGTCAGGGATGAATTAGCCAGAGAAATAAAGCATTACAAAGAAAAGGAAGCGACTAAATATATTAGAGGAGCTCGTTCCTGGAAAAAATTCTGGCAGGTTAGCCCTCTGGCGCGTTTCCGCGGTTCGAAGGTTAATAAAATTCTTAGGAGGAAATAGTGATGGATAAATGGGAGGTCGGTTTGTCCATATATTAATAAATACAAAAAAATGTTAAAAAAACTTAGGAAGAAAATAGCTAAAAAAGTAAAGAAAGCTGTTCCAAAAAAGAGAAAAGTTGCTAAGAGAAAAAAAACAACCAAGAAAAGAGTCGTTCGGAGAAAGAAGAAGAAATAGTTTTTGATAATAGATTCCAATTTCACTTGCTAGTATAAAAAGCAGCATTGCTGCTTTTTGTTGTTGGTTGATTTTTTCTTTGTTTTATCCTAGAATATTACCATGTCCATATTAAATAAATTCCTTGGTAATGCTAATGAGAAGGAACTAAAAAAGATGGAGTCATTGGTTGAAAAGGTAAATCAACTCGAACCCCAGTTCGAGTCTTTTTCTAGTGAAAAATTGAAAGAAAAAACCAAGAGTTTCAAAGAGGAATTAAAAAATGGAAAAACTTTAGATGATATTCTGCCCGAGGCTTTTGCTTTAATCAGAGAAGCGGCTAAACGAACCATTGGCCAGCGGCATTTTGATTCTCAATTAATCGGCGGAATCACTCTTCATCAAGGAAAAATTGCTGAAATGAAAACCGGCGAAGGAAAAACTTTAGCCGCGACTCTTTCAGTTTATTTAAACGCCCTATCAGGCAATGGTGTTCATATTATCACCGTTAATGACTATTTATCCCGAAGAGATGCCAATTGGATGGGTCCAATTTATCATTTGCTCGGACTGACTTGCGCCTGCCTTAATCATGAAAAATCATATTTGTTTTCTCCCGAAACAAAACCGGACGGAGAAGAAGTCAGCGTTGAAATGGAAAACCTGAAAGAAGTTTCAAGAAAAGAAGCTTATGCTGCCGATATTTTGTACGGAACCAATAATGAATTCGGCTTTGACTATTTGAGAGATAATATGGCTCCTTCTTTGGAAGTAATGGTCCAAAGAAAACCCCATTTCGCCATCATTGACGAAGTTGATAGTATTTTAATTGATGAAGCCAGGACTCCTTTAATAATCTCCATGCCCGATGTTGAATCAACCAAAATGTATCAGCAGTTTTCTGCGATTGTTCCCAAGCTAAAAGAAAGCGCTGATTACAATCTAGATGAAAAAGCCAAGGCCGTTACTTTGACCGAAGAAGGGATTAACAAGGTAGAAAAAATATTAGGCATGGATAATATTTACCAGCAGGGAATTCGCTATGTCCATCATTTGGAACAGGCCCTAAGAGCAGAAATTGTTTTCAAAAAAGACAAGGATTATGTTGTTAAAGACGGCCAGGTCATAATTGTCGATGAATTTACCGGTCGGTTAATGCCGGGTCGAAGATATTCTGACGGGCTTCATCAGGCCCTGGAAGCCAAAGAAAAAGTTAATGTCCAGCATGAAAGCCGGACCTTGGCTTCAATCACTTTCCAGAACTATTTCAGAATGTATCCCAAATTGGCTGGTATGACCGGAACAGCCTTGACTTCAGCCGAAGAATTCCATAAGGTCTATAACTTGGATGTTATTGTCATTCCGACCAACAAGGAGATGGTGAGGAAAGATTTGCCCGACAGTATTTACAAAAATGAAAAAGGTAAAATCGAGGCATTGGTTAAAGAGATTAAACAAAGATATCAAAAAGGACAGCCGGTTTTAGTCGGAACAGTTTCAATTGAAAAAAATGAACTTCTTTCCAAATATCTTCAAAAAGAAGGAATTACTCACCAGATTCTAAATGCCAAGAATCATGAACAAGAAGCCAAAATCATTTCTCGGGCCGGGCAAAAAGGCGCAGTCACAGTTGCGACTAATATGGCTGGTCGGGGAGTTGATATTGTTTTGGGCGAAGGAGTCGTTCAATTAGGCGGCCTTCATGTTATCGGAACAGAGCGTCATGAAGCCAGAAGGATTGATAACCAGTTGCGCGGTCGTTCCGGCAGGCAGGGCGATCCTGGTTCAAGTCAGTTCTTTGTTTCATTGGAAGATGATTTGATGCGAATTTTTGGCGGTGACCGGGTTAAATCATTAATGGAAACATTAAGGGTTCCTGATGACCAGCCCATAGAAAACAAATTAGTTTCAAAAGCAATTGAATCAGCTCAGTCAAAAATTGAAGGCCACCATTTTGATATGAGAAAACATGTTTTGGAATATGATGATGTTTTGAATAAACAAAGAGAAACAATTTACAAAAGACGAAGAGAGATTCTAGAAAAAGAAGACCTTAAAAAAGAAATAATAGAAATGATCGAAGAACAGGCAAAAGGAAAAGAAAAAGAAATGCTTGAAACTTATCAAAAAAAAGAAGAGGAATTGGGAAAAGAAAATATGCGACAGGCAGAAAAGTTTGTTCTGCTTCGAAGTGTTGATATCTTATGGATGGACCATTTGGATAATATGGATCATTTAAGGGATAGCGTTCGTTTGCGGGCCTATGGCCAGAAAGACCCTTTGATTGAATACAAAAATGAAGGAATGAGATTATTCCAGCAATTACTTGGTTCGATTGAGGCAACAGCAGTTAAAATGATTTATCAGGTCGGATTGGCTCCGGCCGGGCAACATCACCATGAGCATCATCAGCATAGCCCAAAAGTTCAAGACAAGAACAAGGTTGGTCGAAATTCTCCCTGTCCATGTGGCTCGGGGAAGAAGTATAAAAGGTGTTGTGGGAATAAATAAACATATGAAAATATCTTTTAAAAAAGAAAAAAAATTGAACGGAATTAGATATTGCTTAGTAAGCGAGGATAAAATAAAAGATTATGTGGTAGAGATTGCTAACAAGGAATGGAGCGGAGACGATTTTTTGAAATATGGAGATGATTTATATAAATCCGAATGGAGTTTAGAGGTAATTGAGGTGAGGAAAATTAAACCGAATTACGAAATGCTTAAAACGGAAAAATTTCAGAAAGACCTTTTGCCAAGAATCAAAGAGCAGCAAAAATTAAACTCTCAAGACAAACCAATTCCTCCTTTAATACTTCGAGGTTCTGATTTACTGATTTTCGATGGATACGCTCGATACCACGTGTTTAAAGAAAGAAAAGTAGAAAAGTGTTTGGCATACGTGGGTCATTAATGTGGTTTAGATAAAAAATGTCAAAAATACCATGGGAAATAGGGAATTTGTTAAATTTAGAAATAAAATGAGATTGTCTTTTAAAAAAGAATTCGGGCAATTGGCTGGTTCTTTTTGGGGCAACCAAGAAGCCAAGATTGTTTCAATAAGCCAAGCTCCTTCAATGTCTGCAATCAAGAATCAAAAACCTTTTTCAGATAAAAGCGGCAAGAGATTAAGGAGCGAGTGGTATAGAGTTTCTGATGAAGCATTCTATAATCCTGATAATTTCTATTTTACGGCAGTCGGTATGTATTTTCCCGGCAAAGACAAAAAGGGCGGAGATAAAAAACCGTCATTTCATTTGGCAAACCGTTGGCTCAGGCGAGAGATATCTTATTTAAACCCTCGGTTATACCTTGTGGTTGGAAGGATTGCTGCAGAATTTTTCTTTCCCAAACAGGCATTTACAGACCTAATTTTTGCTGACCAGGAATTAAATAAAACGCGAACATTTGTCTTACCTCATCCCTCGCCGGTCAATATAAAGTGGTTTAAAGACCATCCCGATTTCGAAAAAAAGAGATTATTGTCGATAAGAAGATGTATCAAAAAGACCTTACGGAATTAACCTATGTTTTACAAAGAGCCCGAGAATACAAAAGAATTTTACTGGACTAATCATATTAAAAGAAAGATGCGCTATTATGGTTTGGGTGAAGGACGGCTTCGCCGGGTTTTGAAAAGTTTCAAAAGAAAGGAAGAGGGAATTGCTCCGGAAACAATTGCTTTGATGCAGCCTGCCGGAACAAAAAAACCAAGTGAAATTTGGTTGATGTATCAACAGGTAAATAAAAAAAAGAAAATGATTTCTGCCTGGCGCTACCCGGGAATTAGTCCAATTGGCCAGGAAATCCCTATTCCGGAAGATATTTTAGAAGAACTAAAAAAAGAGAAAGTTTTTACGGAATAGAAAAGACCCGTTCGTGTTGAACGGGCCTTGTTGTTTTGCTTCTTGTTTGACTACCGTAATTTTTGTTCCAGGGATGGATCTGCTCTAAAGAGGAAAACCCTGGCAACATCCTCTTTCTTATCCTTGTTCAGATCCATGCCCGCGATCCCCAGTGTCCACGTGTAATGGCCGATGAAGTAAGCGCCGTATTTACCGATATAGTCAGGGATAGGCCTCCAAGAAAAGCCGTCGTGTATTTCTATGTCCTTGTCATAAGCTCCTTCTTTGTCGTAGAAGATCTTGTTTGTTCTCCGGATTTTGTAGCCCAGACCCGGTAGAAAATAAGTCTCACCGACGATCAGCTCTACAGCCGAACCATTACGGACTTCTCTTTCCCAGCTTTCGAGAAAAATATGATATGGGCCAAGTCGGAACCAAAGATTTCCCTGCTTGTATTCAACTCTGATCCGCAATCGCCCTATTTCCGGGTCGTCTTCCGGGAGTGATAAATACACAATATTTTTACTAAGGGTCGAACGTACAATGCCCTTAGTTCTTTGTACATTTATCTTTCCGTTCTTCCAAGAGGCAATTCCTAGGAACTTTTGCTTGTAATGGACACCAACTGGCCCAAACCCTATGACATTCTGCCACTTGTTATTAACATCAATCCGAGCCACCAACTCGGGCTCGGTCCGGATCTGCTTGTTAGACACACATCCAACAACAACCAGGGCGACTACGACTAAAACTAATCCTTTTGTTCTCATTTCATCCTCCTTCTTGCTTGTTTTAGGGTTAAAATTGTTAAAATAACTTGCTATAATTATATCATACAGAACATAATTTGTCAAGAAAGAAAGCAGATTCTTTGACAAAAATGAAAAGAAATTATTTTTATAAAAAAACAAGACCTGTCGGCTTTTTGAACAGGCCTTGTTGTTTTGGAGCGGGTGCATTAGTGCATTCCGCCACTTCCGGTGACGATCTGGCTCAACTCCTCATTTCGTTTCACCAAAGTGTCGACGACAGCTGAAAGGGTTGCGTTTGCCACCGGGACACTACTTGACCAGATTTGCCGGACGGAGTATTCTTTGCCGTCATGGTCCACGATTTTTACGCGGACCAGGTAGTCAACCTGGATCCGGACCAATTTAATAAGTTTTGGGTATATGTTATGTCCGGACGTTATCCAATCAACGGTGTTCTGTTTATCTACTCCTGAGAGCTCAGCACCCTCAATAATAAAAATTAAAGAAGAAGCTGTTTCCTCTTCCTCTGTTACAGCAACGGAAACAACGGTCAGAACCAGGGCGATACCCAAACTGATAAAAAGAACTTTTTTCATTTCAATCCTCCTCTTTCTGATTTTAGGGTTAAAAAGTTAAGAACATTGAAATAGTATACCATAATTATATCATACAGAACATAATTTGTCAAGAAAGAAAGCAGATTCTTTGACAAAAATGAATAAATGAGTTAGTTTAAGATTATGGGAATTTTTAGAAAAAAGACAGATAAGCCGATAAGAGGCAAAAGAAACAGAAAAGTCCTTGGGGCTATTTTTCTTATCCTCCTCGTCGCTCTTTTAGCGGCTTTTTTTGATGCCCCGGCTTTATGGGATAAACCAGCTAATTGGGTTAATAAATATGTCGGAACAAAGATACTGCCTAATTTCTTTAACCGACCCTTTAAATTGGGCCTTGATTTACAGGGCGGGACACATTTAATTTACGAGGCCGATTTATCCAGTATTCCTTCAGAAGATTATTCTGCTTCAATGCAAGGAGTCAGGGATGTGATTGAAAGGCGGGTTAATCTTTTTGGCGTTTCAGAACCGGTTGTTCAGGTTAATAAGGTTGGGGAAAGTTATCGTTTAATTGTTGAATTGGCTGGAATAAAGGATGTTTCTCAGGCAATTGAAATGATTGGCCAGACGCCTTCTCTGGATTTCAGAACAGAGAAATCCCAGGAAGAAGCAGAGGGTATTTTAAATAAACAAACAGAGATTAGAGAAAAAATGGAAAGAGGCGAAGAAATAAACTTAAAAGAAGAAGGAATTTTACTCCAAGATCCATTTTTTGAAACAACTCAATTAACCGGAAGATTCTTAAAAGGGTCTCAGCTTCAGTTTGATCAGACAACCGGCCAGGCTCATGTTGGTCTGGAATTTGATGATGAGGGCGGCAAAATCTTTGAAGAATTAACCGGAGATAATATTGGCAAACGAATAGCAATCTATTTAGACGGAGCACCAATTAGTGTTCCGGTTGTCCAGGAAGCAATCTCCGGCGGCAAAGCTGAAATTACAGGCAGTTTTAATTTAGCCGAGGCCAAAGAACTGGCCCAGCGTCTTAATGCCGGCGCTTTGCCTGTTCCAATTAATCTGATTAATCAGCAGACAATCGGAGCTAGTTTGGGAAGAATTTCTTTGGACAAATCCCTTCAGGCTGCTCTCTGGGGATTTATCGCTGTTCTGCTTTTTATGATTGTCTATTACCGCTTGCCTGGTTTAATGGCTAGCTTGGCTTTAATTGTTTATGTTGTTTTAATTCTGGCTATTTTTAAATTGATTCCGGTAACATTAACCCTGGCTGGGATTGCCGGTTTTATTCTTTCAATTGGTATGGCGGTTGACGCCAATATTTTAATTTTTGAAAGATTCAAAGAAGAATTTCGATCGGGCAAAAGTTTAGCTGGTAGTATTGACGAAGGGTTTTTAAGGGCCTGGCCGGCAATTCGCGACGGCAACATCTCAACTATTATTACCAGCTTGATCCTCTACATCTTTGCTACCGGGCTGGTTAAAGGATTTGCCCTAACTCTGGGAATCGGTGTTCTTTTGAGTATGTTCTCTGCTATTGTTATCACTAAGAATTTTTTAAAGGTTTTTGTTGGGACTAAATTTGAAGAAGTTAGAAAAATATGGCAATAGAAATTATTAAACGCAGAAAAATATATCTTTCATTTTCGCTCCTTTTAATCTTGGGAAGCCTATTGAGTTTAATATTTTTTGGATTAAGATTAGGAATTGATTTTACCGGCGGCAGTCTAATTGAAGTTGAATTTATGGAAGGAAGGCCGTCCAATGATCAGATTAAGGAAAAGCTAAACGATTTGGATTTAGGACAAATTAATTTACAGCCAACCGGAGAAAATGGATTAATTTTAAGATTAAAAAATCTTGACGAGGCAACTCATCAGGAAATTCTTTCAAAGATTAATCCGGTTGAAGAAGAAAGATTTGAATCAATTGGTCCGGTTATTGGTTCTGAATTGAAAAGAAAAGCTCTTTGGGCAATTGGCTTGGCTCTTTTGGCCATCATTATCTATATTGCCTGGGCCTTTAGAAAAGTTTCCAAGCCGGTTGCTTCCTGGCAGTACGGCCTGGTCGCCATTGCTGCTTTATTCCATGATGTTTTCATTACCCTCGGCTTTTTCTCAATTCTGGGAGAAATCAAACAAATTGAAATTGGACTGCCTTTGGTCGCCGCCTTCTTGACTATTTTGGGTTATTCTGTTAATAACAGTATTGTTATCTTTGACCGGGCGAGAGAGAACCTTTTAAAGACCGATTGGAAAGATTTTACTGAGACGATTAATTTAAGCATTAACCAGAGCATTAGCCGATGTCTTAATACCGCCCTGACAACCCTTTTCGTTCTCTTGGCGATATTCCTTTTAGGCGGAGAAACGATTAAATACTTTTCTCTTGCTCTAATTATCGGAATAATTATTGGTACCTACTCCTCAATCTTCATTACCAGCCCTTTGATTGTTTTATGGCAGGGAAGAAGATACAGGGAATAGGGGTTGACTAGAAAAAAATATTGTGTTAAACTTTTTTGTGATGAGTAAAACAACTCTGACAAGTTACGAAAAAATGGTTTCTGAAGCGCTTAAAAATGTTTCAAACCAAAGAACACGCGATATTATTTCCCTTCGCTTTGGTCTTAAAGACGGACAAAGAAAGACCTTAGAAGAGATTGGGCAAAAATATGGCATTACCAGAGAGCGGGTTCGTCAAATAGAAGAAGTCGCTTTTTCGGATTTGAAAAGATCAGAATCAATTAATGCTTTAAAGCCAAGTTTTTCTTTTGTTGATAATTTCTTAAACCAGGAAGGCGGAGTTGCCAGGGAAGAAAGATTACTTTCCTCTTTAACAGGAACTGATTCTTCTCATCCGGCCAGAGGAGCGGTCTACTTTGCTTTGACTCTGGGCCAGCCCTACCAGCGCTTTGTTGAGTCAGATAAATTTTATCCTCTTTGGGCTAATTCAAAAGATGCCTTGAATCAGGCTGATAAATTAGTTAATTTTTTGGTTAAAAAGATTGAGAACGGAGAAAAGGTAATTTCTTCAAGTCAGATTCTGGATTATTCCAAAGAATTGAATAAGAAGATTAATAAGAGGACTTTGGATTCCTATCTTGATGCGACCAAACAAATCAGCCAGAATAATTTTGGCTACTTCGGCCTTTCCAAGTGGCCAGAAATTAATCCTCGAGGCGCTAAAGACAAAGCCTACATCGTTCTTAAAGAACAGGGTCGCCCTCTGCATTTCAGAGAAGTTTCTGATTTAATTAATGTTGCTAATCTTGGTTCTAATCTGGCTCAATCCCAGACCGTTCATAATGAGTTAATTAAAGATCCCCGCTTTATTCTGGTTGGCCGGGGGACTTACGCTCTTAAAGAATGGGGTTATCAGCCCGGGACAATCAAGGATGTCATTATCCAGACCCTAAAAGAAAATGGTCCAATGGCCAAGGAAGAAATTCTTGGAAAAGTTTTGGAATCCCGAATGGCTAAAACCAATACTGTTTTAATTAATCTTCAGAACAAGAAATATTTTGCCAAGAGTTCAGATGGCAAATATGTTTTAATTGGAAAATAGGGTAAACTTAAACCTGTTTTTTAAAAATTAGTTACTGGCGCTTATTCTCTAATTTTGGTAATATTAAATTATCAATGCTATCTTTTTTGATTCAAATTTTTTCACTTCTTATTAGTGTCCTGTTGTTTATTGGAGGGTTTTTGTTATCCTTTTGGTGGATTTGGCTTCCTTTGCTTCTATTTTATTTAACCAAAGGTTTTTGGCTGAGATGGAAAAGAAATCTCTATATCAATGAAATGGATTGGATTCTTTTAGAAGTCATCCCGCCCCAAGACATTAAAAAGACCGCTCAGGCTATGGAGCAGTTTTTTTGTTCCTTACATGGCGCTCAGGGCGGGAAAAACTGGTGGGAAAGGAATATTTTAGGAGAAGTTCAAAGGTGGTTTAGTATGGAAATGGTCAGTTTGGGCGGAGAAATCCATTTCTATATCAGAACTGTCTCTGGACTTCGTAATTTAATTGAGTCCAATATTTACGCCCAGTATCCCGAAGCAGAAATTAGCCAGGTAGCAGATTACGTTGATTCTGTTCCGGATGATCTTCCAGATGAAAATCGCACTCTTTGGGGAACGGAATTTATTTTACTCAAAGAAGATGCCTATCCGATTAGAACCTACTTTGAATTTGAAAAGGAAGCTAGTTCAGAAGAGCAACGGATTGACCCAATCGCTTCTTTAATGGAGATTATGTCTAAAATGGGACCAAGGGAACAAATTTGGATTCAAACATTAGTCCGGCCGGTTGACGATACTTGGCAAAAGAAAGGGGAAGAATTAAGGGATAAACTAGTTGGCCGTAAGGTAGAAAAAAATCAGGGCGAGGTAAAAAAAGAGGCCGTCGCCTGGAAAGACGCTTCCAAGTCGGTTGGTCATCAATTGGTTACCGGCAAACCGCTTGAATCTCCAGCCGGGGAGGATGGAAAGACGGATACCCCATTTTTGTGGACAACAACCAAAGGAGAACAAGAGACTATTAGCGCCATAGAAAGAAATATTTCTAAACTTGGCTTTGATACAATTATCCGATTTATTTACCTGGCTGACAGGGATGTCTATCAAAGACCTAATGTCAATACGGTTATTGGTTCTTTTAAGCAATTCACTATCCAGGGTCTTAATGGATTTAAGCCCAGCGCAAAAATCTCAACCGATTTTATTGATTACCGGCTTCAAATAAAAGGACCAAGGGAAAGTTATCGGGCCAGAAGAGTTTTTGCTGATTACAAAAAAAGGGACTTTGTCCAACATTCGGATAATATCCCTTATCTAAGACCCCATCTTTTTGAGCGTTTGCCGATTCTAAAATGGATTTTTATGAGAAGTAAACCCTTTACATTTAATGTTGAAGAATTAGCAACAATTTATCATTTCCCAATTGAAACAGTTAAAGCGCCGTTAGCGCCCAAAGTTGAAGCTAGAAAGCGTGAAGCGCCAATTGATTTACCTGTAGAATAATATGGAAGAGAATAATATTACATTTTTTGCCAAGACTAATTTTCGAGGAGAAGATAAGACTTTTGGCATTAAGAAGAATGACCGACGCCAGCACATGTATATTATTGGTAAGACCGGTGTTGGTAAAACCGTTCTTCTTAAAAATATGGCCCTTCAGGATATTCAGAACGGCCATGGGGTTTGTATTGTTGACCCGCACGGAGAATTTGTTGAAGAAGTTGTTGATAAAATTCCTTCTCATCGGGTCAACGACGTCGTCTATTTCAACCCGGCTGACACTGAATATCCAATTGGCTTTAATGTTTTGGAAGTTGTTGACCCGAAATACAAACACCTGGTCGCTTCTGATCTAATGGGTATTTTTACTAAAATGTGGGCTAATGTCTGGTCAGCCCGAATGGAATATATTTTAAATAACTGTGTCTTGGCTCTTTTGGACACCGAGGGAACAACTCTTTTGGGGATTTTAAGGATCCTGGTTGACAAGGATTACCGCCAGAAAATTATTGATAATGTTAAAGATCCGGTTGTCCGGGCCTTTTGGATTAATGAATATGCCAGTTGGCGGGACCAATTCAGGAATGAAGCCATTGCTCCAATTCAGAACAAAGTTGGGCAATTCCTCTCAACCGGACTGATTCGTAATATTGTTGGCCAGTCAAAGAGCACAATCAGGATTCCTGAAATTATGGACGACAAGAAAATTCTTTTGGTCAATGTTTCCAAGGGAAGAGTCGGAGAAGATAATTCTGCTCTTTTAGGAGCAATGCTCATTACAAAAATTCAATTAGCCGCCATGGAAAGAGTTCGTATTCCGGAAGATCAAAGAAAGGATTTCTATTTGTATGTTGACGAGTTTCAGAATTTTGCTACTGATTCTTTTGCCGGAGTTCTATCCGAAGCCAGGAAATATCGTCTTAATCTGGTTATTGCCCATCAATATATTGGCCAACTGGTAGATGAACAAACAACCAAGGTTAGGGATGCGGTTTTTGGCAATGTTGGCACTTTAATTTCGTTTCGGGTTGGCGCCGCTGACGCTGAATTCTTGGAGAAAGAATTTTCTCCGGAATTCAATATCCAGGACCTGGTTAATCTGGAAAACTATTGTGTCTATCTGCGATTAATGATTGATGGTGTTAATCGTCGGCCTTTCTCTGCCAAAACCCTGCCGCCAATAGATATTGGCTCTACTGACCAGAGGGAGAAAATAGTAAATGTTTCAAGGGAGAGATATGCCAATTCACAGAGAGAAGTTGAAGAAAAGATTACTAAATGGAGCGGTGTTAGCAAGGTAATTGAAACAGAAAAAAAAGCCAGTCAAACCAGGCAACCCTTGCATGATGCGGTCTGTTCTGAGTGTAGTAAAAAAACAAAAGTTAAATTTGAACCAGATAATGTTAGACCGGTCTATTGTCCGGAGTGTTTAGAAAAAGTTAGACAAGAAAAAGAAGACAAAGACTCTTCTATTATTACCAAAGAACCAAAAACCGCTCAATCTCCAGAAGAAAAAATTTCTTTAGGAGAAGCAATAAAACAAGAAGCTCAGTCATTTCATCCTAAAAAAGAAAGAAAAGAAGTTAATCTCGGGGAATTAAGAGAGGAATTAAAGGAAGTTATCGGACCAGATCAGGAATCAAAAGAAGAAAAATCTTAAAAAAGAAGGGGGGTGAGAAAAATGAAATTAGACAAAAAGGCCTTTGCCCTGGCTTCTGGAATTACTTGGGGGTTGATAGTTTTAATAATGACTATCTGGGTAATGTTAAAGGATGGCGGCAATACATTAGCCCTCATAGAACAATTCTATTTTGGTTACTCAATCAGTTATATGGGCGCTTTTATTGGTCTGGTTTGGGGCTTTATCTATGGCTTTATTGGCGGATGGATTTTTGCCTGGCTTTATAATAGGTTTATTAAATCAGAATAGTAGGGTAGTATAATTTTAATAATTTGACCTGATTAGATCAGGGAAGATGTTTTATGACATCAAAAGAACTACGACAGAAATATATTGATTTTTTTAAGTCAAAAAACCACGCTTTTATTCCAAGCGCTTCTTTAATTCCGGAAAATGATCCGTCGGTCTTATTCACCACAGCCGGGATGCATCCTTTAGTCCCATATTTAATAGGAGAAAAACATCCCGAAGGTAAGCGTTTAGTTAATATACAGAAATGTGTCAGGACGGATGACATAGACGAAGTCGGAAATGGTTTCCATCATACTTTTTTTGAAATGCTCGGCCACTGGTCTCTAGGCGACTATTTCAAAGAAGATGCCATTAAATGGAATCTTGAATTTTTTACCTCGGAATTAGGAATTCCTGTTAAAAAGATAAATGTAACTGTTTTTGAAGGCGATAAAGATGCTCCGCGTGATGACGAAGCGGTAAAGATTTGGAAGAAATTAGGTATTCCTGATGAAAGAATTTTTTATCTTCCAAAGAAGGAGAATTGGTGGGGTCCGGTTGGAGAAACAGGACCATGCGGACCTGATAGCGAAATATTTTATGATTTCGGTATTGATAAATGCAATGAAGATTGTAATCCTTCTTGCCAATGCGGAAAATATACAGAATTAGGAAATATTGTTTTTATGCAGTATAACAGGGAACCAGATGGTTCTTTTAAGGAATTAGTCCAGAAAAATATTGATACTGGTCTCGGTCTGGAACGGATAACAGCTGTTATGGGTGAGAATAAGGAGGATGACTATAAAATAGATCTTTTTCAGCCGATTATAGGAAAGATTGAAGATATTTCCGGCAAGAAATACAAAGATAATCTGAGGGTTTTTCGTATTATCGCCGACCATCTTCGGTCGGCAACATTCATAATGGGCGATGACAGAGGTATTCCACCTTCAAATGTAGACCAGGGCTATACAATACGTCGTTTAATCAGGAGATCTATCCGACAGGCAAAAATTCTTGGCATTAATTCTGATTTTACGAAAGAAATAGCTCAGGTTTGTATTGATACTCATAAAGACATTTATCCAGAACTTGAGAAGAATAGGGATTTTATTCTGAATGAATTAGAAAAAGAAGAAGAAAAGTTTAGGCAAACCCTGGAAAAAGGATTGAAAGAATTTAACAAACTAAAAGAGATTAACGGCAAAAATGCATTTAATCTTTATCAAACCTACGGCTTTCCAATTGAAATGATTGAAGAATTGGCGGAGGAAAAAGGGATTAAAGTCGATAAAAAAGAATTTGAAAAAGAATTAGAAAAACATCAGGAATTATCAAGAACTGCTTCGGCCGGAAAGTTCAAAGGTGGCTTGGCTGATGCTGGTGAGGAAACCAAAAAACTTCATACTGTCGCCCATTTGCTTTTAGCGGCTTTGAAAAAAGTTCTTGGCGACCACGTGATTCAAAAAGGGAGCAATATTACTGCTGAAAGATTAAGGTTTGATTTTTCTCATCCGGAGAAAATGACCGATGAACAAATTAAAGAAGTTGAAAAAATAGTTAATGAAGTTATTGAAAAAGACCTCCCAGTTATTTGCGATGAAATGTCCTTGGAAGATGCTAAAAAACAAAAAGCAACCGGAGTCTTTGAATCAAAGTACGGAGAAAAAGTTAAAGTTTACGATATTAAAGATTTTTCAAAGGAAATCTGCGGCGGTCCCCATGTTGAAAAAACAGGAGAATTAGGTCATTTTAAAATTACCAAGGAACAATCTTCCAGCGCTGGTATCCGTCGCATCAAAGCTGTACTGGAATAAATCTAGGTTTTATTGTAAAATATATAAATGGGGAGATTAAAATCAAAAAAGGATTATCTCTTGGCTTTGGATATCGGAACAGAGTTTGTTAAGGTTTTAATTTTTAAAATAGAAGAAGATATTTTAGGCGACGAGAAAAAGAAAAAAGGTGTTGTTGTTGGATTTTCCCGGACAAGGCAACAGCCAGGCGATATGCTGGCTGGAGCAGTTGCTAATATTGACGGAGTATCTTTGACCTGCCAGAAGGCAATTGACGAAGCCGGGAAAATGGCCAGAATCAGGCCATCTCGGGCAGTCATTGGAGTAGCAGGTGAATTCGTTAAAGGCTCAACAACAACCTTTTCCTCTCAAAGAGAAGAGCCGGAAAAAAAGATTGATTTATCTGAGCTCCAGAATATTATCCAAAAAGCCCAATGGAAGGCCTATGATAAAGCCCGGAAAGTTTTGGCCTGCGAAACCTGTCAGTCAGAAATTGAGATTAGATTGGTTAATGCTTTGGTAACTGATATCAGGATTGACGGCTATCCGGTAACTAATCCTCTGGGTTTTGAAGGAGGAGAAATATTTTTAAATACCTTTAGCGTTTACGCGCCTTTGGTTCATTTGAAGGCATTGGAAAGTATTGCCTCAAAACTAAATTTGGATCTGCTCTCGGTTGTTGCTGACCCTTATGCCTTAACTAAGAGTTCTGGATTTAATCCAACCGCCGGCGCCATTTTCATTGATATTGGCGGAGGAACAACTGATGTTGCCCTGGTTCGTCAGAACAGGGTTGATGGAATAAAGAGCTTTGCTTTAGCCGGACAAACATTTACCAAACGGCTTTGTCAGAATCTTGGTTTAGGCATGAATGAGGCCGAGGAAATAAAGGTTCGCTATGGTTATCGCCAGTTAAGTCAGAGTGTCAGAAGAAAAATCAATGAAATTTTAAAAAGAGATATGGAAATCTGGTTTGACGGAATAGAATTAATCTTAGAGGATTTTAAGCAGGCTGAATATTTTCCTTCTTCAATTCTTTTATGCGGGGGAGGAAGTTTGTTGCCCGGAGTCAAGAATATTTTAAAAAAAGAAGCTGTTCTTCGGCAATGGTGGGAGAAGTTTCCTTTTTCCCAGTCCCCTCAGGTTGGCTTTATCCAACCGGGGCATATCGAGAATATTATTGACCGAACTAATAGTTTGAATGGACCAGAGGATGTTACTCCTCTGGCTTTGGCAAGTTTAACCTTAGAAATTGCTACAGAAGAAGATAAGGTCCTGCCGCCGATTCTACGGCGAATGGTCAGAATAATGCATAAGTAGTTATGGAACAAAAAAACATTTTTATTGAACCAAATGAGGAAATCGTCTCCATTATCGACCGACTCGCTCAGGATAAGGGAAAGGAGATTGGTTTAGTTATTCCCCGGGGGGCCCAGGTCTGGCAGAGTTCGATTAATTTGAAATTGCTCAAGCGAGAAGCAGATATTTTAGGCAAGGACGTAACTTTGATTGTTACGGATAGTTTGGAAAAAGAAGCGGCTGAGAATGTTGGTTTTAAGGTTAGGAGAGAAAATGATTTTCCAATTGAACTGGCTCAGGCCAAACCAACAGAGAAAAAAAGAGAACCCAAGGCAATAAAAGTAAAAACATTGACTTCGCCAAAGGAAAGACTAGGCAAGAATAAGGAAAATATGATTGGTCTTTTGGTTGAAGAAATGGAATCAGATAAGGAAAAAGACAAGATTAATTCTTCGTTGAATAAAGAAGAAGATGAAGTTGTTACTCAATTAGTTCAGAAGAAATCTCCTTCTGGCTTAGACAGATTTGTTCCTCTGAAAAACAAAAGTATTGATGTTTTTTCTCTGAAAAAGCCAAAGAAAAAATCAATGGATATTGTTGACCCGGAAGATGTTAAAGTTAATTTCTTCAGACGCCGAATTTTAGGCGAAAAGTTTCTTTCCAAGAAGAAGATTCCCCAAGAAAGAATTGAACCTCAGCCAAGGCAGGAAGATATTATTCCCCCAAGAATGGAACCAGTCAGAGTTGAACACGAAGGAAGAAGATTAAAATGGTCAAAGATTTTTATTCTTTTCATTATCCTGGCCGTTGTTATTTCAGGAACGGTTACTTACCTGGTCCTGCCCAGCACTGAAATTACCATTACCCCTAAGGTTGAAAAAAAGAGTTTTGACTTATCTTTAATCGGAACAGTCAGTATTTCAAGGATTGATGAAATTCTGAATCGTCTTCCTCTTCAAGAGGTCAAGGTAGTCAAATCAAATAGTCAAGAATTCCTGGCAACAGGAGAAAAACAATTAGATGAAAAAGCAAAAGGAACCATCACGGTCTATAATGAGTACAGCTCGAGTGATCAGACCTTAGTCGCAACCACCCGTTTTGAATCACCTGATGGCAAGATTTTCAGAATACCTAAAACCATTACCGTTCCAGGAGCAAAAATTGAAGAAGGAAGAATAATTGCCAGCAGTATTGATGTTGAAGTTATCGCTGACCAGCCAGGAGATGATTACAATATTGGTCCGGCTGATTTCACCATCCCTGGATTTAAAGGCGGTCCCAAATTCGCCAGTTTCTACGGCAAATCGAAAGAATCAATGTCCGGCGGTTCAATTGAAAAGGTTAAGGTTGTTCTAGCTGAAGATTTGGAACAGGCTGAAAAGATTTTAATCGAACAGTTAAAGGGCGAAGTTAGCCAGGCCCTGGAAGAACAGATTCCAAGTGATTTGAAGATATTGGAAGGCGGACTAAAAGAAGAGATTGCCGATATTACTTCTACCGCCAAAGAAGATGACCAGGCCGATAAATTTAATTTAGGAATTGATATGGTTATCCGGGCTCTGCTTTACAGGGAAGAGGATTTGAAAGATTTGATAGACCTTAATTTAATTGCCCAGATTACTGAAGAAAAAAGGCCTTTGTCTGATACCCAAAAGATTAAATGGCAGGAACCAATTATTGACTGGGAAAAAGGCGAAGTAAGTTTTTCTCTTGAGATAGAGGAAGATTTGGCTTTTAAGATTGATACGGATAAACTTAAAAGTAATTTAGTCGGAAAAGAAGAAGTTGAAGTTAGGAAATATCTGACCAGCCAGCCGGAGATTGAAAAGGCCAAGGTCACTTTTTGGCCGTTTTGGGCTAATAGGATACCAAAACAAGAGAAGAAGATTAAAATTACAGTTGAATAATTTTAATTAAAACAGGTTTTTTTATCATATGAGTCCTCCTTAATGGTGGGAGGTCTTGTGTTGACTATTTTCAAAATATTGTCTAATATACAAAAGTGCGACAAGATAAGGAAATAAACACAAAAGAAGGAATTGTTATTGAAGCCCTGCCTGGAACCACTTTTCGGGTTAAGCTAAACGAAAGCGACAAAGAGGTTTTAGTTACTCTTTCCGGCCGGATGCGGCTTAATCGTATTCGGGTCCTTGTTGGTGATAGGGTTAGAATTGAAGTCAGCCCCTATGATGAAACAAGAGGAAGAATTGTTTATCGGGAGAAATAATATGAAAGTAAGAGCCTCGGTTAAAAAAATGTGTGTCCAGTGTAAAATTGTCCGACGTAAAGGTCGGGTTTATGTTATTTGTAAAAACCCCAAGCACAAGCAAAGACAGGGCTAATTTTTTTAATACTATGATAAGAATTGCCGGAGTAAATATTCCGGAGAACAAAAGAATAGAAATTGCTCTGACCTATATCTACGGCATAGGTCGTTCTTTAAGTAACAAGATTCTGGCTGAAGCCAAGATAAATCCTGATACCCGGTCGAAGCAATTATCCAGTCAGGAAGCCAATCGTTTAAGAGAGATAGTTGAAAAGGAGCACCGGGTTGAAGGTGAGTTAAGACGGGAAAAAATGCTTAACATCAAACGCCTAAAAGATACCGGTTCTTACCGGGGAAGCCGTCACAGCAAAGGCCTGCCGGTCAGAGGCCAACAGACCAAAACCAATACCCGGACAGTCAGGGGTAATGTTCGAAAAACAATGGGCAGCGGAAGAAAGAAAGCCGCTGAAAAGACATAATCATGGGCAAGAAACGAATTATTAAAAAAACTGAAGAAGAACTCTTAAAAGAGACAGAGGGGGCTGAGAAAAAAGAAGTTAAAGCTACTCCTAAAAAAGGCAAGAAAAAGAAACTCGGTCGTCTTAATCGTGCCAATGTCTATATCCAGTCAACCTACAATAATACCATGATTACTTTAACTGATTTGGAGGGCAATATTGTTGCCTGGTCAAGCGCCGGCTCGGTTGGCTTTAAGGGTCCGAAAAAAGCAACGCCCTTTGCCGCTTCAAAAGTGGTTGAAACTTTAATTGAAAAGGCCAGGGGGCTGGATTTAAGAGAAGTCTCTATTTTCGTCAGGGGAGTTGGCAGCGGTCGGGATGCGGCTATTAGAGCCCTGGTTAATTACGGGCTTGAAATTAGTTCAATTAAAGATATGACCCCTATTCCGCATAATGGCTGTCGGCCAAAAAAACCAAGGAGAGTCTAGTATGATAATTAATTCAAAATGTAAAAAATGCAGAAGAGCAGGAGAAAAACTCTTTTTAAAAGGAGATAAATGTTTTAGTCAGAAATGCGCTATGGTCAGGAGACCTTATCCTCCTGGAGTTCATGGGAAATCAAGAAGGTCCCGTCTTTCTGAATATGGCCAGCAATTAGCAGAAAAGCAAAAAGTTAGATATGCCTATGGCATTTCTGAAGAACAGTTTAAAAAATATTTTAAGGAAATTGCCAACCAAAAGGGGAATAAGGAAGAGCTTTTAGCCCAGAAACTGGAGAAGCGTCTTGATAATGTTGTTTTCCGTCTGGGTTGGGCCAAATCAAGAAATTTGTCCAGGCAGCTGGTCAATCACGGACATGTCCTGATCAACGGCAGAAAACTTGATATTCCCTCCTACCATGTCAGAAAAGATGATCTGATTACCCTAAAAGAAAAAAGCCAGAAATCAAATCTTTTCAAGGATTTAAAAATGACTTTGAAAAAACACCAGGTTCCAACCTGGCTGGTATCAGAGAAAGAAAAATTTGAGGCCAGAGTAAAAGATGAGCCCAAGTTGGAGAATTTGGATAGAATTGGTCAAATTAATATGATTATTGAGTACTATAGTCGTTAAAAAATTAAATTAAAAATATTTATTATGATCACTTTACCAAAAAAGCCAAAAATAGTTGAAAAAGAGGAAAACCGGGCAGTTTTCGAAATTGAAGCCTGTTATCCGGGTTATGGAACCACTTTGGGAAATGCTTTTCGCCGGGTTCTTCTTTCTTCTTTGCCGGGAGCGGCTATCACCGGCATTAAAATTAAAGGAGTTCAGCATGAATTCTCTGCTATCCCTAATATTAAGGAAGATGTTGTCCAGATTATTCTTAACCTCAAACAGGTCAGATTTAAACTTCACACCGACCAACCAGTCAAAGCAACTTTGAAAATTAAGGGCCAAAAGGAAGTTAAGGCCGGCGATATTAAAATTGGACCGGAAGTAGAGATTGTTAGCAAAGATGCCTATATCGCCACTCTGACTGACAAAAAGTCAGATTTGGATATGGAGATTGAAATTGAGCCGGGATTAGGTTATTCTCCCTTTGAAGAAAGAAAAAAGAGGAAACTTGAGATTGGTAAAATCGCGGTTGATGCCATTTTTAGCCCGGTTAAAAAAGTAACTCATTCGACTGAGAATATGCGGGTTGGAGAAAGGACTGATTATGGCCGTTTGAAAATTAATATTGAAACTGATGGTTCAATTACTCCTGAAGAGGCCTTTCTTAAAGCCAGCCAGATTTTAGTTGACCACTTCCAGGTTTTTTCATTGGTAGGGGAGAAAGATAAAAAGAAAAAACCAATCAAGAAGAAGAAAAAGAAAGAGAAAAAAGAAGAAAAGGTTAGAGAAGTTAAAGAAGATGTCACTAAGAAAAAGACATCCGAGTTAAAGATTTCTACCCGGAATATTAGTGTTCTGGATTCTGTTGGGCTTAAAACCGTTGCCGGACTAATCAGAAAAAGCGAATCTGATTTAGAAAAAATTGAAGGGCTTGGTAGCAAAGGAATTGTTGAAATAAAGAGGGCTTTAGGTAAATTAGGATTGACCCTGAAATCAAAGTAATGAAACATTTAAAAAAGGGCAGAAAACTTGGCAGAAAAAAAGATGAACGCAAAGCGCTTTTAAAAAGTTTAGCTGCCAGTTTAATTTTGAAAGAAAGAATTACTACCACTCAGGCTAAAGCCAAAGAACTCCGTCCTTTTGTCGAGAAATTAATTACCAAGAGCAGAGAGAATAAATTGGCTTCAACCAGATACCTGGCCAGATACCTGTCGGAAAAAGCCAGAAAGAAAATCAGGATAGAAATTGGTCCCCGCTACCAAGAAAGAAAAGGGGGTTATACCAGAATTATTAAAACCATTCCAAGGAAAAAAGATGGAGCGGAAATGGCAATAATTGAGTTAGTTAAATAAATGAAACACACTATTGACGCGACAGATAAAATACTGGGAAGATTAGCGGTTGAAATCGCTAACTTATTGCGCGGCAAAGGAAAACCGGACTTTGTTCCTTATTTAGACAAAGGCGACCAAGTTATTGTCAAAAACACTGATAAAATCAGAGTGACCGGCCAGAAAATGAAAGATAAAATCTATTACCATCATTCCGGCTATCCGGGCGGAATAAAGGAAACCAGATTAGAGGAAGCCATGAAAAAAGATTCCCGGGAAGTTTTAAGGAAAGCGGTCTATGGCATGTTGCCGAAGAATAAGTTGAGGAATAGGATAATTACAAAATTAGAACTTCATAAAGGAGAAATGAAATAAATGCCGGAAAAGAAAAAAACAACTAAAAAAACCGCTTCGGTTAAAAAGGTTAAAAAAACTCCGGTCAAGAAAGCAACCAAGAAGAAAGCTCCGAAAAAAACAGAGAAAGTAACGAAAAAATATTATGAAGCGGTTGGTCGTCGGAAAAGGGCAGTTGCCCGGGTCCGACTTTTTACCTGTCAGCCTTTTGAAGATAAAAAAGGAAAGGTCAAGGTTAATGATAAAGCCTATACTGAATTCTTTCCAACCTTTGAACTTCAGCAAACTGCTATTAATCCTTTAATAAAGATGAAGTCTTTGAATAGGTTTGAAGTTACGGCTAAAGTTAAGGGTGGCGGAATTAAAGGACAGGCTGAGGCCATTTCCCATGGCCTGGCCAGAACTTTAGTCAAATTTAACCCTGATTTTTCAAAAAAACTAAAAAGAGGAGGTTTTCTGACTCGTGATCCAAGGGAAAAAGAAAGAAAAAAGCCGGGCTTGAAAAAAGCCAGGCGAGCTCCCCAGTGGAGAAAAAGGTAAGGATTATATAAGTTGTTTAATAACTTTTTGAGGGGGTGTGTTTTGGAAACTTCTTATCATATTATAGGAAAGAGGATAATGTCTTCTAGTAAGATTTTTTTGAAATTTCTTCTGGTTATTATTCTAGTCCTTTCCGTTATATTCACAGGAGCTCTACTTCTTGCGAAATGGAAGAACAGATCTATATTAGCGAAAATGGAAATAGAATTACAAGGACTTAGAAAACTTACACCTCAAGAACATTACCAGAGAGAGGAACGGAAATTAATAGAAAAAATAGAACTAGCTGAAGAGAATCTACGCAGAGCAGATTCTCTATTACCGTTCTTTTAAGAGAATAATACTGTTCTCTCTAGTATCGGGCAGGACAAGATCCTGCCTTTTTTTATTCTTCTTCTAATAAAAATCTAGACAACTTGCCTTGTTTGAAAAAATAGATACCTTTATCTTCCGGATTATACCCAATCTGTTCAAAATTCAGTTTGATTAAATCAAAGGTATTTCTTTGGTCACGGCCGTCCAGTTCAGTAATTTTAATATCCTGGCCAGTTGAGAAAATAATGTGGTCGTTTTTATACCAAATAACCTCTGATATTTTCTGGCTCAGTCGGGTGATTAATTCTTTTTCATCCGCTTTTTTATTAGGCTGTTCAAAAATGTCTTCTAGATAATAGACCCAGATTTCACTCGGGGTATAAAAGAGAAGTTTTTGATTATCGCTGGAAAATTTTAATCCTGAAACATCTCGGCTGATTAGTTCAAAAGCTCTGGTTTCTGGATTGTATAAATAAAGTTCTTTGGCATTATTCAATACAGCCACTCTTTTGTTATTCGAAACAAAAACCTGGTAATTTCCTTTTGGCAGGGGAGTTAAACTAATTTGTTCTGTTGTTCCGTCTAAATCAGTTTGGTAAAGAATCTGAGTTTGTTTTTGGATAAAAAAGGCTTCATCAAGTCCTTCAGGATTAAGATAATTATCCAGAGAAAAAACATTTGGAAATTTCTGGTCAATTTCCTCTATTTTAATCTCATTTGGAATCAAAAGAATGTTTTTTGCCTCGGTAACTAATTTTGATTCAATCTTTAATTTTTTTTGCCAGGAATGGAATCCTTCTTTTTCAATTCTGATTTGGTAATCTTTGGGCGAAAGGCGTTTAATAAAGGTTGGAGTTTCTTTTCTGGATTTGTCATTAAGAAAAATCTGGGCATCTTTAGGAATTGATCTAAGGTAAAGACCGCCGGTTAGAACCGGCTTTTTACTTTCCCAATCAAAGCTATATCCCCAGGCATAAAAAAGCACTGGCGGAACAACCAGAACAAAAAAGATAAATGCCAGATAGAGAATAATCCGACGGGTCTTATTAGTCATACTTTAAGAATACAATATAGACGAGCGCCGTCAACCTTGACTTATTTTATTTATTGTGTTAGTATAAGGCATCCTTAACAATTTTATTTTAACCCAAAAACAGAAAAGGAAAGAGAATTATGAAAAAGAAAAGTTTGATTATCGGAACAATTTTGGTAGTTTTTTTGTTTTTCAGCGGCGGGCCTTTGGCATTGAGTTTATTGGATTACTATATTACCAAGACCGTTGTTTATAAAATGGCGGCTAGTGTAGTATCCAACTATTCCTATGACGATGACGGCAAACCCTACTTTAATTATTTGAACTACGATGCTAGAGATGTCGCTTATAGCGAATATGAAAAGCAGAATCCCAAGGTCAGTATTTATACTACTGACATCAGAGACCTATTGAGGGAAGCGGTTCTTGCTGAAATAATCAAGCCCGAAGTTCTTTTGAGTTTTTATGAGCGAAATGTGGAAAAATTTATTTCAGAAATGCATACTGTTGCTTCTAATGGCGGTATCTCAGAGGAAAGTTTCGGGAAAATGCTTCTTTCTTGTCGTAAAGAGGCGCTGAAATTCTATCATTATCTATCTTTTGCTCTTAATCAAGAAGCTAAAGAGACGCTTATCAAGATCAATGCCTCTTTAATCGGGGCCGAGGAAGAAACAGCAAAGGCGGAATCAATTTATGACGAACTGGCCGAACAATTTAATCAGAAATGGCCTAAGGGAAAGGATAAAGTCATTGACTCAGAGGCCGGCAAGGAGTACTTTGGGGAGCAACAGAAAATTTTAGAGGCGAAGTTGCGATATGATTTAGCTCGGAAGACAGAAAAGGAAATAGTCAGGAACTTGTTGAACCTTGTTGAGGGAAATAAGGTGCCAATGCCGGCGGTTTCTTTGGAAGGATTCCACGGCCCGGAATACGTAATTCAATGAGTAGAGCGGCGCCGAACAGAGGGTGGTGACGAAAGCCTAAAAGCGTTGAAGGAGATTGTTTCCGATGTTATCCTTCGCCTAGAGAAGAAAGAAAAGGAAATCGGAGCTTAACCTAATCCGAAATCCAGAGTCCCGAGGGTTCAAAATGAACTCTCGGGACTCTTTTTTCTTGTCAGAAATGGTTGGCTGGGGTAGGATAAAGATACTATGGCAGAGAGATTTGTTATCAAAGGGGGGAAACGGCTCAAAGGAGAAATTAAAGTTAATGGAGCCAAGAACGCCGCTTTGAAAATTTTAGCGGCAACTCTTTTAACAGATGAAGAATGTCATATTTCCAATGTTCCTCAAATTGAGGACATTTTTCGTTTATTAGAACTATTAGAAGACATTGGCGTAGAAATCAAGAAAAAGTCAAAAGGGATTTATCGTCTTACGGCCAAAGGAATTAACAAGACATCTTTAGAACCAGAAATTGCCAGAAAACTAAAAGGCTCTGTTTTAATGACTGGGCCCTTGCTAGCTCGGTTCGGACAGGCTAGTTTTCCCAGGCCGGGCGGCTGTGTCATTGGCCAGCGCCCCAGAGATATCTTCCTTGATGGATTTAAGTCTTTTGGCGCTAAAATTAAAGAGAAAAAAGACGAATATTTTCTTTTAGCCAGTAAATTAAAAGGAACTAAATTTGTTTTTCCTTTGGTTAGTGTTACGGCAACCGAAACAATGATGCTGGCCGGGGTCCTAGCCAAAGGAAAGACAAATCTTTTTAATGCAGCCTGTGAGCCGGAAGTGGTTGCTTTGGCTGATTATCTTAATCAATCCGGAGCGAAAATTAAAGGAGCCGGCACTCCATATATTGAAATTGAAGGAGTTAAGTATTTGAAAGGCGGCCGATGCCGGATTATTCCTGATAGGATTGAAGCCGGCAGTTTCGCTATTTTAGGCGCGGCGACTAATAGTCCGATTAAAGTTGTTGGCCTTAATCCGGAGCACTTAGAAGTTCTTTGGTTTCTTTTTGAAAAAGCCGGAGTTAATTTTGAAATTGGCAGAAATTTTGTTAAGATAAAACCAGTTAAAGAATTAAAGGCGGTTAATATTAGAACTCATGAGTATCCCGGATTTCCAACTGATTTACAGGCGCCTTTTACTGTTTTAATGACTCAGGCCAGGGGTCAGTCTCTGGTTCATGAGACCATTTTTGAAGGCCGTCTTTTCTATACCGATATTCTAAATCAAATGGGCGCTAATATCATTATCTGCGATCCTCATCGGGTTGTTGTCCAGGGTCCGACTGGATTGTCTGGCCGACATTTAACCAGTCCTGATATTAGGGCGGGGATTGCCATGGTTATTGCCGGGTTAATGGCTAAAGGCGAATCAACCATTGACAATATTTATCAGATTGACCGGGGTTATGAAAAAATAGAGGAACGAATTAAAGAATTAGGAGGGAATATTAAAAGAGTTAGTTAAATTTATGTTAGTTAAGAAAATAGGAGTTGATTTAGGTACGGCCAATACTTTAGTTTATCTCCCTAAAAAGGGAGTTATTGTCAATGAACCAACGGTTGTGGCGGTTTCAGTTGAGGACAACCGGATTTTGGCAGTTGGCAATCAGGCTAAAGAAATGCTTGGCCGGGCGCCTGATATTGTTGCGGTTTATCGACCAATGAAAGATGGTGTTATTGCTGATTACCGGATAACAGAGGCCATGCTCCGATATTTTATCGGCAAAGTTTTAGGCCGCTGGCGGGTTTTTCGTCCTGATATTATGGTTTCTGTTCCAGCTGGGATTACTTCAACAGAAAAAAGAGCGGTTGTTGAGGCAACGGTTAAAGCCGGAGCCAAGAATGCCTATGTTGTCAAAGAGCCGGTCTTGGCGGCAATTGGGGCTGGTTTGAATATTAATCAGCCGGCTGGTCATATGATTATTGATATTGGCGGCGGAACTTCAGAAATGGCCGTCATTTCATTGGGCGGGATTGTTGCTTGTGATTCAGTCCGGGTTGGCGGAGATAAACTCGACCAGGCCATTAGTGAATTTATCAGAAAGAAACATAATTTAGCCATTGGCGACAGAACCGCTGAAAAGATCAAGGTAAAACTGGGTAGCGCCCTTCCACAGGGAGAAGAATTAGCCATGACAATCCAGGGAAGAGATTTTGTTAATGGATTGCCTAAAACAGTTGAAGTCAGGAGCAATGAAATCACAGAAGCAATCGGTGAACAGTTAAGAGAAATTATTGAAACGGTTAAATCAGTTTTAAGGGATACGCCGCCTGAACTTGTTGCTGATATTATGGACCGAGGCATGATTTTATCCGGAGGCGGAGCATTGCTTAAAAACCTGGATGGTCTTATCTCGGAAAAGACGAGTGTTTCCTGTCGAATAGCCAAAGAGCCAATGCTTTGTGTTGCCAAAGGAGCCGGTCTGGCTTTGGAACATTTAGAAGTTTACAAAAAAAGCATAATGAGCAAGAAATAGTATGAAGATTGGTATTAATGCTGTTGCGGCTTTCAAAGAGCCGAGAACAGGAGTAGAGGAATATACTCATCAATTAATTAAACATCTAACGATGCTGGAGGGAGCCAGAAAGCATCGTTTTCTTTTGTATAACAATCGTTCTTCCCAAATTGACTTGCCGGAGAATTTTGAATTAAAAAGATTAAAATGGCCTTTGCCAATGTGGACTCAAATCAGGTTAGCCGGAGAAATGGCAATTAACAAACCAGATATCTTATTTATCCCTGTTCATGTTCTGCCTTTAATTCATCCTTCTAATTCGGTTGTTACAATTCAGGGTTTGGAATATGAATATTATCCCGAATTGTATCCAAAAAAACATTTAATCTATTTAAGATGGGCGACTAAATATGCTTCAAGAAATGCCAGAAAGATTATTACTCCTTCAGAAAGCACTAAAAGGGATTTGGTTGAATTGTATAAAATTAATCCAGATAAGATTGAAGTTGTTGCTCATGGAATTGAAGCTCCTGATGAAAAATATTTAATGCCGACTCAATCAACAGAAAAACCATATTTTCTCTTTATTGGTCGTCTGGAGAGCAAGAAAAACATTAATGGATTAATTAAGGCCTTTAGTTTGTTTAAGAAGAAATATCAGGCGTCGCATAAATTGGTTCTGGTTGGGTCAAAGGGTTATGGGTATCAAGAAAAAAAAGAAAGTGATATTATTGAAAAAGGATATGTTCAGGAAAATGAAAAATGGAATCTTTTAAAAAATGCCGATGCTTTTGTTTTGCCATCCTTTTATGAGGGTTTTGGATTCCCAATTTTAGAAGCCCAGGCGGTTGGCTGTCCGGTCATAACTTCCAATATATCCTCTATGCCGGAAGTTGCCGGTCAGGGAGCAATTCTGGTGGAGCCGGATAATGTTGAACAAATTGCTCAGGCAATGTACAAGATTATTGATGACAAGGAATTAAAGAAAAGATTAGTCAGTCAGGGAAAGAAAAATGCCAGGAGATTTTCCTGGCAAAAATGCGCTGAGGGAACCCTTAGGGTCCTAGCGAATAGTTAGGAGTCGTTTTCTACTGTTTTAAGTCGGTTTGCTGGAAGCCTTTTCTGCGTTGTGTTTATTTTGGTAAATGGAAGACCTTGTCCATTTTTTGTGTTTTCCTCTCTACTCTTGTCTTTCGGCAAAAAGACTCTCCGAGGCCTTCTCTTTCTACAGACTAGCCCGATACCAATCATAAAGAACTCCTTTTATTTAGTGGTTAGAAGAACAATATCACCATTTTACTTAATTATGTAAATTTGTCAAGAGGAATGAAATAACGGGTCCGTTACCGGACCTATTATCTGTTTTGAGGTTATTCTAAACGAACTAGATTGTCGGGTCGGAAAGCCATTAGACAGAACAGATCTCCTTTCGCTTGTCCCCATAAACCATTTCCTTTCAGACTGAATCCTTTGACGATAACTGTTTTTTGGTACCAGGAGTTGTGCGGAGATTCATCCGTAATTTTATCACCTGCTCTGAATCCCCAGAGTTCGCCATCGGTTGTTATTTTCATTTCATCCCCATACAAAGGCTTAATGGTTATTATATTCACAAGACACCTCCTTTGTTTAGTTGTTAGTTACAAGATAATATATTATCATAGTTATGTAAAGTAAAATGAAAATTGCATTAGTTCATGATTATTTAATCAGATTAGGAGGGGCCGAGAGGGTCTTTTTAAGTTTGAAAAAGATTTTTCCCCAGGCAGAGACTTTTACTCTGCTTTATGATAAGAAGAAAATGGGAAAATATTTTTCGGGCAATAGGGTTAATACTTCATTTCTTCAGGGCTTTCCCCGGTTTTGGCGAAAAAGACATAAATATCTTTTACCTTTTCTGCCAACTGCTCCAGAATCAATTGATTTACGCGATTTTGATTTAGTCATTTCTTCTTCAAGTAGTTTTATTAAAGGAGTTATTACCCGGCCTAAATCTATCCATATTTGCTATTGCCATAGCCCAATGCGATTTGGTTGGGATGCTTATGCTAATTATGTTAAACAACAAAGAAAGGGGATTTTAACTAATCTGGCCATTCGTCTAATGATGCACTATATCCGGCTTTGGGATCGGTCAGCTGCCAAACGGGTCGATTACTTTATCGCTAACTCCAAAGCAACCGCTCAAAGAATTAAAAAATATTACGGCAAAAAGTCAAAGGTAATTTATCCACCGGTTGATTTAGGAGAAGAGGCTTTGGAGAATAACAATCTTTCTGGCAAAGATTACTTTCTAATCGTCTCTCAATTAACTCCTTACAAAAGAATTGATTTAGCGGTTGATGCTTTTAATAAGCTGGAATTGCCTTTAGTCGTTATCGGGCAGGGACCGGAAAGAAAAAACCTGGAAAAAATGGCCAGGAAGAATATTAAGTTTCTGGGCTGGCAATCAGATGAAACTACTAAGAAATATTTTAGAAATTGCCGGGCCTTTATTTTCCCCGGTGAAGATGATTTTGGCATTGCTCCGGTTGAAGCCATGAGTTATGGCAAACCAGTTTTGGCTTATCGAAAAGGCGGGGCAATTGAAACAATAATTGAGGGGGTGACTGGAGAGTTTTTTGATGATCCGGCGACGGAATCATTGGCTGACGGAATTCGCCGATTATTAATCAATGTTAATAGTTATAACCCAATACTAATTAGAAAAAGGGCTGAGAAATTTTCATCAGAAAGATTTGAGATGGAAATAAAGGAATTTGTTTTAAGGATTCTTGAGGAAAATAAAAGGCCCCGTTAGGACTTTAGAACTTTGGTGTCCTAGAGGGGCCGAATTTTACCAGGCGGGAAAGTGTATTGTGGCTAACCCCGCCGCGAGCATCAAGGTCACAGCTGCGAACATGATGCCGTGTAATATATTGTCTGCTTTTGTCTGCATTTTTTTCTCCTCTAGTAATTTTTTTCAAAAATTTTTGAACAAATTGGAGCAATTCCTGCGTAGAAAAGAATCATTCCAATTTTGGCCTCTGCTTCCCAAACGGCGTATTCGGGCATATCTATAACGGGGACTGTAAAAAGATTAATCCCCAACGCTATTAAAAGCCCGAAAAACGCCCCAAACAATCGTCTTTTTATCATCTTATTATATCCTCCTTTGTCTGGATTAGTATTTCGAAACCTTTTCAAGTAAATGTACGATTTTCTTGCCTATATTATATCACTTATCACTGGTCTTGTCAATGGTTTGTTGTGATATTTCCTCGGACATGATAAGATAACCCTATGATTATTGGTCATGAGCGTGTTTTGGATTTCTTGAAGAAAAGTGTTAAAAACGGGCGGATTGCTCACGCCTATTTATTTTCCGGTCCTTCATATCTGGGCAAAAGGGCAGTCGCCGAAGAGTTTATTAAAATGCTTAATGGCCAGGGGGTTAATAAGATTAATCCGGATGTTTTAATTATTCAGCCGGAAATTGTTGAAAAAAATGGAATTAGAAAGGAATTAGAAATTGGAATTCCCCAAGGAAGAAAAATCTCTCATCAGATGAGTTTGTATCCCTACTCTGCTCCCTATAAGATTGCTTTAGTTGATCGGGCGGAAATGATGACACCTGATGCAAGTAATTCTCTATTAAAAACATTAGAAGAGCCAACTGGAAAAGCAGTTTTGATTTTAATCACTTCTGCTCCTAAAAAGCTTTTACCAACAATTGTTTCCCGTTGTCAGTTGGTTAATTTCTTGCCTGTTTCAAGCGATAAGATAAAGCAAGGGCTTTCAGGTCAGAAAGGAGATATTAAACAAATTGTTCGTTTGGCCAATGGTCGGCCAAGATTAGCCGTTGAATATTTAGAAAACCCGGAACTTTTAAAAAGAGAAGGAAAGATAATCTCTCAATTAGAAAAGGTTTTGAAATCAGATTTGAATGGAAGATATCAGTATGCTGAAGAAATATCAAAGAATATTCCTTTGGCTCGTCGGATTCTTAATACCTGGATTTTTTGGTTCAGAGATTTAATCTTATTAAACGCCGGTTGTTCTGATTTGGCTCTTTATCCTGAATCAGTTAAATACCAGAAATCGTATTCAACTCTAAAACTTAAACAAATTATTCAATCAATTAAAAAAACGGACTGGCTTTTGGTTAATCCGAGCATTAATGCTCGATTAGCTTTGGAAGTTCTAATGTTGGAAATATGAAAAAATCTCTTTTTGCTATTGTTCCGGTCTTTGCTTTTCTGGCTTTTTTACCAACTCAGTGCCAGGAAAGAATTTCTGATGGCGGATTGTATCAGTCCCTTGACCAAGGCGAAAGCTGGGAACATTTAACTATCAGAGATGATGCTCTTTCCATCACTGCTTTGAATGTTTTATCAATAGCAATTAATCCGGATAATACTGATATTCTTTATCTTGGTAGCCGGGGTAATGGAATTTACAAAAGTTTTTCCCAGGGGAAATACTGGCATCGATTGGAAGATAAGAATGGAGTTTTTTCTTCCCGGGCTAATGTCCACGATATTGCTATTGACCCGAAAAATCCTGACCGGATTTATGCCGGAGTTTATCAGGATAAAAAAGGCCGAGTTTTTAGAAGTCAGGACGGCGGTGAATCATGGGAAGAAGTCTATATTGTCTCAAAAGAAAAATTTGCTGTTTTTGCGGTGGCGATTGATAGCTTTGACTCTGCCGTAGTCTATATCGGTACTGCCCAGGGCGGATTCCTTAAAAGTACTGACTATGGTAAATCCTGGGAAACAATGAAATGGTTTGAGGATATTATTTCAGACATTGTCATTAACCCTCAGGATACCCGGACTGTTTATTTAAGCACTTTTGAAAAAGGTATTTACAAAACATTTGATAAAGGAAAAAACTGGGTTTCGTTTGAGGAAAAGTTAGAGGACTTTCGCCAGTCAGAAAGAGTAGAAAACCTGGTTATTGATTCAAAAAGGCCTAGTGTCTTGTATGCCGGGTCAGAATACGGGCTTTTAACGACCAAAGATGGCGGGAATACCTGGCAGGAAGTCAATATTATTATGCCGCCTAATTCAAAGCCGGTTTTAAGTCTGACTGTTGAAAATAATAATACCGACTATTTGTATTATGGCGCCGGTCCGGTTCTTTACCGGAGTATTGACCGGGGAATTAACTGGACTGTCCATGGATTAAACAGCCAGAGAAATATTAAGGTTATCGCCATTGATCCTAATGATCCAAAAATGATTTATGTCGGTATGCATGAGGAATAATATGTATAAGGAAATTATTGATAAAATTAAGCCCAGCCTTGAAAGAACCATTAATTATCTCAAAGAAGAAATGGCTGGTCTTCAGGCCGGCCGGGCAACACCGAGTCTTTTAGAGAATCTGGAAGTTGAGGTCTATGACCAAAAAATGCCCTTAAAACAATTAGCCGCTATTCAATCTCCGGAACCCCGTTTAATGATTGTTCGTCCCTGGGATAAGAACATTATTCCGACAATTGAAAAAGCGATTGGTCAGTCAAAATTAGGATTAAGTCCGGTAGTTGACAATGATTCAATTCGTTTACAAATTCCTCCTTTAAGCGAGGAAAGGAGAAAGGAATTAACCAAGATTCTTCATGAAAAAGTAGAGGAATGCCGAGTTAGCGTTCGTCGGCAAAGGGAAGAAGCCTGGCGGCAAATTCAGGATTTAGAACAGAGGAAGGAAATAACGGAAGATGATAAATTTAGGGGTAAAGATGAACTTCAGAAAATCGTTGATGAGTATAATCAGAAGATTGACGAGATGAAAAAGAAAAAAGAGGGGGAAATAATGACAGTTTAATATATGGAAATACTTCTAATAATTATTGTTTTTATTCTGGTTCTTGGGCTTTTGGTCTTTGTCCATGAGTTGGGTCATTTTATTACAGCTAAACGGGCTGGAATTAAAATTGAGGAATTTGGCTTTGGCTTGCCACCAAGGATTTTTGGCATTAAAAGAGGAGAAACAATTTATTCTCTCAACCTTTTGCCTATCGGCGGCTTTGTTAAAATTTTTGGTGAGGACGGCAAAAAAGGAAAAGCTGGTTCCGAAAACGAGAAAAGAGCATTTTACAACCAATCAATCAGAAAAAGAATCTGGATTATATCATCCGGGGTAATAATGAATTTTCTTTTAGCCGCCCTTTTATTAAGCATCGGCCACTTTATTGGTTTGCCGACAATTATTAACGAAGGCCAGACGGATGATTTCAAAGATGTTAAAGTTCAAATTACCCAGATTGTTTCCGGTTCTCCGGCTGAAGAAGCCAGGATAAGAATCGGCGATACTATTAAAGAATTATCATTCGGAAAAGAAACCCTATTAATCACAACAACAGAACAGGCCCAGTCATTTATCAACGCTCATAAGGGTCAGGAAATCAGAGTTGTTCTCGAAAGGGGTCAGGAAGTTTTTGAAGAAAGGATATTTGCCCGGACGAGTTTTTCTGAAAATGACGGGCCTTTAGGAATCGGTTTGTCAGAAACAGCCATTGTTTCATTGCCCTGGTATCAGGCGATCTGGATGGGCTTTGTCAGCGCCTTGACTTTAATTGGGGTAATTGTTGTAACTTTGGCTAGTTTAATCTGGCAGCTATTAACTACTGGGGGAGCTATGATTGATGGCGGCGGCCCGGTTTACATATTTTCTTTAACCGGACAGGCAGCCCAATTAGGCTTTATCTATATCCTCCAGTTCACCGCAATTTTAAGCATTAATCTGGCCATTATTAATATTCTGCCATTCCCGGCCCTTGATGGCGGTCGTCTGCTCTTCCTGGCGATAGAGAAAATTAAGGGGTCGCCGGTTAGTCAGAAGATTGAAGGAATTTCTCATACAATTGGTTTCGTTGTTTTGATTCTTTTAATGCTCGCCATTACTTGGCGAGATGTGGTAAGATTATTCTAATATGAGACAATCAAAGCTTTTTACCAAAACAATTAAACAAGCGCCTAAGGATAAGGTAACTCTTAATGCTCAGCTTTTAATTAGAGCCGGTTTTGTTTATAAAGTCATGGCCGGGGTTTATTCATACCTACCCCTTGGCCTTTTAGTTCTAGAAAAGATTAGAAATGTTATCAGGGAAGAAATGGATAAAATTGGCGGACAAGAGATTTTAATGCCTTCTCTTCATCCGGCCGAGAACTGGAAAAAGACCGGTGGCTGGGATAATATTGATGTTTTATTCAAAGTCAAGAGCCGGACTGATAAAGATTATGCCCTTGGCCAAAGCCACGAAGAAATTGTCACTCCTTTAGTTAAAGAAACAATCCAGAGCTACAAGGATTTACCCTTATCTGTCTATCAGATTCATTGGAAATTCAGGGATGAGTTAAGAGCTAAATCGGGGCTTTTAAGAAGTCGGGAGTTTGAAATGAAAGATATGTATAGTTTTCACGAAAGCCAGGAGGATTTTGAAGAATTTTACGAAGTTGTTAAGAAAGCATATTTAGAATCCTACAAAAGGTTGGGTTTAGTTGCCAAGGTAACCGAGGCTTCGGGGGGAGATTTTACTGAAAAAGTTTCCTACGAATTCATGGTTTTAACTGATGCCGGCGAAGATAATATTCTGTATTGTCCTTCCTGCGAGTTCTGCGTTAATCTTGAAATTGCTAAAAACAAGGAAAACGATGATTGTCCCGGCTGCAAAAAAGGCAAACTCAAGAAAGCCCGGGCATCCGAAGTTGGCAATGTTTTTGATTTGGGTCAGAAATATGGTAAGGATTTTGACCTGACTTATACTGATGAAAAAGGAAAAAAGAAACATCCTTTTATGGGCTGCTATGGCTGGGGGACGACCCGGGCAATGGGAGTTCTGGTTGAAAAGTCCCATGATCAAAAGGGAATAATCTGGCCGGAGATTGTCGCGCCTTTTAAGGTTCATTTAATTGGCCTGGAGGGAATAAAAGAAACGGCTGATAAACTTTATCAGGATTTAATTAAAAACGAGATTGAAGTTCTCTATGATGACCGGGAGGATAAATCGGCCGGGGAGAAGTTTGCTGATGCAGATTTGATTGGTATTCCTTATCGGGTGGTTGTTAGCGATAAGACCATTAAAGAAGATTCGGTTGAAATAAAAAAGAGGGAAAGCGATAAGACGGAATTGGTTAGAATAGAGGAGGTTGCTAAAGTTTTAAGTTAATATGCTTAATAATCTCTTTGGATTTTTTTCAAAAGACATTGGTATTGATTTAGGAACTGCCAATACCCTGGTCTATGTTAAAGGCCGGGGCATTGTTATCAATGAGCCTTCGGTCGTGGCTGTTAATCAGAAAACCGGCCAAATTCTTTCAATTGGCCAGGAAGCCAAGAAAATGGTTGGTCGGACGCCGGGACACATTATTGCCTCCCGGCCTTTAGTTGCCGGAGTTGTTTCTGATTTTGAAGTTACCGAACAAATGCTCAAATTCTTTATTGACAAAGTCCATCGGGAAAGTTTTTCCATTCTTCCCCGGCCAAGAATAGCGGTCGGTATTCCTTCGGGAGTAACCGAAGTTGAAAAAAAGGCAGTTGAAGATGCGACTCGGAGCGCCGGAGCGAGAGAGGTTTATCTGATTGAAGAACCAATGGCGGCAGCAATTGGAATCCGATTACCAGTTCAGGAAGCCGCCGGCAATATGATTGTTGATATTGGCGGGGGAACAACTGAGGTTGCCGTCATTTCTTTGGGAGGAATTGTTGTTTCGCGGAGTTTACGAACCGCCGGCGATAAATTAAATGAGGATATTATTAACTACGCCAGAGATGAATTTAATCTTTTATTGGGAGAAAAAACTGCTGAAGATATTAAATTAGAAATTGGTTCGGCCTATCACTTGGAAGAAAGACTGGAAACCAGTATGAGAGGAAGGGATATTGTTACCGGATTACCAAAAGAAATTACTATTGACGACAGCCAGATAAGAAAGGCCTTGTCCCGGTCGGTTAAAACCCTGGTCAATGAAATTAAGTCAAGTATTGAAGAAACTCCGCCGGAATTGGTCGCTGATATTATGAAAAGAGGAATATATTTAGTCGGCGGCGGCGGTCTTTTACGGGGCCTAAATGAATTAATCGAGGAACAGACTGAAATGCCGGTTAAATTAGTCGAAGATCCTTTAACAGCGGTTGTCCGGGGAACAGGCATGGTTTTAGAAGATATTGATGCCCTAAAAGATGTTCTGGTTACTAGCCAATACAAGGAACCGCCCAGGGAGTAAAATATGCCGGAATTACCTGAAGTTGAAACAATTAAATCCCAGTTGAATGGAATAGTTAAAGGGAAAAAGATAGAAAAAGTTGATGTTCATCTGGCTAAACTAGTTAAACATCCTTTAAAGGATTTTAAAAAGCTGGTTGAAGGAAAAAAGATTGTTAATTTTTCCCGAAGGGGAAAACTTCTCATTATTGAATTGTCTAACAAGCATTTTCTGATTATCCACCTTAAATTAAGCGGGCAGGTGATTTATAATGGGGAGGTTGGGAAGCACAGCCATTTGGTCTATTATTTATCCGGCAAGAATCGTTTGGTTCATAATGATTTGAGACAATTCGGCTATGTTAAAATTGTTGATAAAAAAGGATTGAATGATTTAATTGAAAAAGAAAAATACGGACCAGAACCCTTATCAAAAGAATTTAATCTTAAATTATTCAGGGAGTTATTAGAAAAAAGAAAAAAATCCAAGATAAAGACTCTTTTAATGGATCAGACCTTTATTGTCGGGATTGGCAATATTTATGCGAGTGAAATTCTTTTTCTGGCTAAGGTTCTGCCAATTCGAAAAGTAGAAACATTAAAACAAGAAGAAATTAAAAAGATTTATTCTTCGGTTAAAAGAATTCTTAATTTGGCGATTAAAAAGAAAGGCAGTTCGGCTAATGATTATCTAGATGCCCAGGGTCAAAAAGGTAATTTTTTGTCAATTGCTAAAGTTTATCAAAAGGAGGGACAATCTTGTCCTGTTTGCGGAGGTAAAATTAAGAGAATAAAGATGAACACTCGTTCAACTTTTTATTGTCCTAAATGCCAGAAATGAGGTTTCCGGACAACTTTTATTGGGGCGCGGCGACCAGCTCTCATCAGGTTGAAGGGGGCAATCTTAATGATTGGTCAGAATGGGAAAAGGAGAATGCTAAAAGATTGGTTAAAGAGTCGAAAACCTATTGGCAGAAATGGCAACGGGAGAAATTCCCAGAAATGTTTAATGAGAAAACATATATTTCCGGCCGGGCTTGCGACCATTACCATCATTTTAAGGAGGATTTTGATTTGGCTAAGGAATTAAATCATAATGCTCATCGTTTTTCAATTGAATGGTCAAGAACAGAGCCGAAAGAAGGAAAAATTGATCAAAAAGAAATCGAGCACTACCGTCAGGTTTTGAAAGCGCTGCGGGAAAGGGGGATTGAACCTTTTGTTACTCTCTGGCATTTTACTCTGCCCAATTGGCTAGCTGAAAAAGGTGGCTGGTTGAATCCGAAAGCGCCGTACTATTTTGACCGTTATGTTAAGATTATCGGAGAGAATTTATTTAATGATGTTAGGTTCTGGATAACGATTAATGAGCCGAATATCTATGCTTCCAATTCATATTACCGGGGTGTTTGGCCTCCCCAGAAAAAAAGTATTTTTAAATATTTTAAGGTTCTTAAAAATCTGGCTAAAGCTCATCAGTTGGCCTATTCTTCTCTTTGTCTGATTGATTTAGATTGCCAGATTGGAATTTCAAAAAACAATATCGCTTTTGAAAATATTCCCTTGATTGGATATTTCTGGAATAAATATTTTTTGAATAAGATAGAAATGGATTTTATTGGTCTGAATTACTATTTCCATCAACGTCTTTTTGGTAATAAAAATGAATCTATTAATGACCTGGGCTGGGAAATTTATCCAAAAGGTATTTACCATGTTTTGAAAGGTTTGAAAAAATACAATAAGCCGATCTATATTACTGAAAACGGAATTGCTGATAGAGATGATAAGAAAAGAATCGATTTCATTAGAGATCATCTGCGCTGGACGCATAAAGCCATAGAAGAGGGAATTAAAGTCGGAGGGTATTTTTATTGGTCTTTGCTTGATAACTTTGAGTGGGATAAGGGTTTTTGGCCAAGATTTGGTTTAATCGAAGTTAATTACCAATCCTTTGAAAGGAAGATTAGGCTAAGCGCGTTTGAGTACGCTAAAATTTGTCAGGAGAATAAATTATGAACTGGCTTCTAATTGCTATTTTTGCTCATTCCATTTCAGCGGTTGTTTTTGTTATTGATAAATATATTCTTTCCCGGACTCATCTCCGGCCGGCAGCTTATGCTTTTTATGTCGGGATTTTTGGCGCTCTGGCCTTGGTTTTAATTCCCTTTGGTTTTAATCTTTTGCCGGTTAGCCAGATAATTATTAGTTTTTCAGCCGGCACTTTCTTTGTCCTGGCTGTTTTGTTTTTCTACAAGTCAATTCAAATAGGCGAGGTTTCAAGAATTACTCCTATTATTGGCGGGGCTGTTCCCATTTTTACCCTAATTTTAAGCTATCTATTCCTATCTGAAAGATTGGGCAGCGAACAATTAATTGCTTTTTCTTTGTTCGTCCTGGGTGGAATGGTTATGCTTTGGCCGAGAAAAGGCAAAAGGGTTCCCGGTCGACAACCTTTAATCAAGAGGTTGCCGATTGCTCTGTTAGCTGCTTTATTCTTCTCTGGGTCATTTGTTTTGACTAAATACATATTTTCTTATCAGCCCTTTATCAACGGCTTTATTTGGATTCGCTCTGGAGGGATTTTAGGGGCTGGATTGCTTTTTCTCTTGCCGGCTAGTCGTCGGGTCATCCTTGATTCAAGTCGTCGGACAAAGGCCAGAACTGGAATTTTGGTTGTTTTGAGCAAGGGCCTTTCAGCCGGAGGATTTATTCTGCTTAATTACGCAATATTCTTGGGGAGCGTTTCTCTGGTTAATGCTCTTCAAGGGATTCAATATGTTTTTCTTCTGGTTCTTGGCATTTTTCTTTCCAGGAAATTTCCTCAGATCATTAAAGAACAGATTAGCGAAGGAGCTCTTATTCAAAAAGCCATTGCCATTATCTTAATTGGTCTTGGTCTGGGAATTTTAGCTTTTCAAAATGGCGTTTTTTAAAGACATCTTAAGTCCTTGGCGGATTATTAAAATACTTCTTCTTTTGTTTTTCGTTCTTGGTATTGTTGCTTTTTTCTATTTCTTTGGCGGAGACGAATCAGAAAGAGAGGTTACTTTTGGCGTTACATTCAGTCAGCAGTTTACCGAGCAAATGGGCCTGGAGTGGAAAGAGGTCTATATCGAAATGCTTGATGATTTAGGGGTCAGGAAAATGCGTTTGATTGCTTATTGGCCGAATGTTGAGCCGGAAAAAGACAATTTTTTCTTTGATGATCTTGATTGGCAAATCAGGGAAGCCAGAAAAAGAGGTGTTGAGATTATCCTAGCGGTTGGCAGGAAACTTCCTCGTTGGCCGGAATGTCATATTCCCGGATGGGCGAGAGATATGCCCGAATCAGAACAGCAGGAGAGGGTATTAGGGGTAATAGGGGAGGTTGTTAAGCATTACCGGGATGAAAGTTCAATTAAAATCTGGCAGGTTGAAAACGAGCCGTTTTTAATAGGTTTTGGCGAATGTCCGTCTTTGGACAAAGATTTTCTTGATAAGGAAATATCTCTTGTCAAAAGCTTGGATCCAAAAGGAAGACCGGTTCTTTTGACTGCCAGTGGGGAATTAAGCAGTTGGACCCAGCCAGCCATTAAGGGCGATATTTTAGGAACAACTCTTTACCGGACAATCTGGAATGACTTGCTTGGCCATTTTAAATATCCAATTCCTTCAATTTTCTACGGCAGAAGAGCAGATTTTGTTAAATGGCTGACTGGAATAGAAAAAGTTTTCATTGTTGAACTTCAGGGCGAACCCTGGAGTAAGAAAATGATTTACGAAATCTCGGTTGAAGAGCAGAATAAGTCAATGGATTTAGCTGCTTTCAAGAATATTATTCAATATACTAAAAAGACCGGCCTTGACGAAGCCTATTTCTGGGGGGTTGAATGGTGGTATCGGAGGAAAATAGATGGTAATGATTCTTTTTGGCAAGAAGCCAAGAAATTATTTTAGGGTTGACAATTAAAGTTCTTTTTGGTATGGTATTGATAACATTGCCAATAAGCACCCTATGATGGAGGCAGGGTGTGGTGATTGCGTATATGCACATTAACTTAACTGAAGAGGCCAGGAATGAAAAGAAAAAAATTTTTCTTACCTGATCAAAGAAAATTATTTAAGGGAATAACAAAAGAGCTTCTTGATTCTGGGGAATTTAACGAAGAACATATTAGAACATTTCTCATTAGGGTGAACATTAAGTTTCGGGACCGGTATTCGGGAAAAATTCTAAAATGTTTTAATATGGACCGGTATAATGACTTGATGTTTGAATTTTTACAGATTCTTCATGAGTTGGGTATAAAACTTGATTTTGAGCAGGAACCAGAGAAAGAAAAGAGCATTCCCCTTGATGCTTTCAGGCATCAGAGATTTCACGAAGTTCGCCTCGGAAACGACTATTGAATCTGTGGGCTACCGAATATTAAAATCGGTAGCCCCAAAACTTTAAATAATGAAAAAACAACGATTTTATGTAATTTGCGACAATATTCGCAGCTTGGAAAATATTGGTTCAATCTTTCGAACGGCTGATGCCTTGGGGGTAACCAAGGTTTTTTTAACTGGAATTTGCGGCCAACCGCCTCATTCTAAAATTTCAAAAACTGCTTTAGGCGCTGAAAAAAATGTTGATTGGGAACATCACTGGCAAGTTTGGCGAATAATTGATAAGCTTAAAAAAGAAAAAGTTAATATCATTGTTCTAGAGCAAACTAAAAATAGTTTGCCCTATACCCGATTCAAGCCAAAGTTTCCTTTGGCTTTAGTTCTTGGAAATGAAATTAAAGGAGTTTCAAAGAGTGTTTTAAAAAAAGCTGATCAAATTATTCATTTGCCCATGTCGGGTAAAAAAGAATCATTAAATGTTTCAGTCGCTTTTGGAGCGACTGGTTATTGGATACGATGTTCAAGATTGTAAAAAAAAGCAAAAAATCAAAAGCCCGAATAGGGCTGGTTAAAACAAAACACGGAAATATTCAAACTCCGGCTTTTTTTCCTGTGGCAACTAAAGCAACGGTTAAAAGTTTAACCCCGGAAGATATTAAAGAAATTGGTTTTGAAGCAATCTTGTCCAATACCTACCATTTGTATTTACAGCCCGGTCATAAATTAATTAAAAAAATGGGCGGACTTCATAAGTTTATCAATTGGTCTGGTCCAATTACAACCGATTCCGGAGGCTTCCAAGTTTTTAGTTTAGGGGCTGGATTGGATTCGAGCGTTGGAAAACTATTTAAGGGAGAAAATGATGTTTCAGGAAAGAATTCAAGAAGAGGTAAATTGGTTAAAATAGACAATGATGGAGTGACCTTTACTTCTTATTTGGATGGTTCAAAACATCGCTTTACTCCGGAAACTTCAATTAAAATCCAGGAGGATTTAGGGGCTGATATTATCTTTAATTTTGATGAATGTACTTCGCCTTTAGATGATTACAATTACACTAAAAAAGCAATAGAAAGAACTCATCAATGGGCAGAAAGATGTTTGAAAGCTAAAAAGAGGAAAGACCAGCTTCTTTTTGGTATTGTCCAGGGTGGGACTTTTAAGGATTTGAGAATTGAGAGTGCGAAATATATTGGTCAATTGGATTTTGATGGATTTGGCATTGGCGGCGCTTTTGGGAAAAAGGAAATGAATAAGACCCTTGATTGGATTATTCCTTATTTACCGGAAAACAAACCCCGTCATTTATTGGGCATTGGCTATTTGGATGATATTAAAGGGGCGGTTAAGAGAGGAATAGATTTGTTTGATTGTGTCTATCCGACAAGATTAGCCCGGCATGGAACTTTCCTGACTTCACAGGGAGAGTTAAATATTCTAAAATCAATATACAAGAATGATAAAAAACCGATTATGAAGAATTGTTCTTGTGCTGTTTGTCAGAATTACTCCCGAGCTTATTTAAATCATTTATTTAAAGCCAAGGAAATTCTTGGTGCTCGTCTGGCAACTTATCATAATCTCTGGTTTATGGCTCGGTTTATGGAAGAAATTAAGAAGAATATTAGAAATGGAAATATTTAAGGACTCAAAAATTATCTGGGGCTATTTGAGGAAGTACAAGGGCAAGGTTTATTTCATTGCCTCTGTTGCCTTGGTTAGCTCTGCTATCGCTGCGGTTATTCCGTATCTTTATGGACGGCTGGTTGATATCGCGGTTTCAGAAAACTCAACTCTTAAATTAATAGGGGCAATTCTTTTGCTTTGGTTGTTTCTATCTTTATTAAGCGAGTGGCTAGGTCGTTTTGTCTGGAAAAAAGAATTTGATGTCGCAATTGATAGTCGTAATAGTCTTCTTATAGAAGCTGGTGGCCATTTATTAAATTTACCTTTGAAATTCCACAAAGATAAAAAGATGGGTGAAATTATTCAGCGTGTTGATAGAGGAGCGGACCATATAGAGAGAATTATAGACGATGTTATTTTTGAAATTGGCCCGAATTTTTTGACAGTCGCTGTTTCTTTGATGATTACAAGTTTTGTTGAGTGGCGTCTAACTCTACTTCTTTTGTTTGTTTTGATTGTTTATTCGGTTGTGTCAATTTGGAAAACAAAACCAATCATTAAAGCTCAAAGAAAGCTACACAGATCTTTTGAACGAGCTTATGGAGATTTATATGATTCCATTCTTAATACCCAAACGGTTAAATCGTTTACCAGTGAAAAATTGGAAAAAAGAAAGATGAAAAGGAATTTTAAAGACCGGGCTGGTCGTCAGTATAGATCATTTGTCGGTCTCTGGCGTAAATTAGAGGCCTGGCAAAAGACGATTTTTAGTTTTGGCTTTGTTTCAATTTTCGGCGGGGCAATTTTCTTTTTAAGAGAGGGCGTCATTACTCCTGGTCAGTTGGTTATGTTTGTTGGCTATATCAGTTTAACCTATGCTCCTTTTAGTCGGGTGGCTAATAATTATCGGCAAACAAGAACAGGGTTAGTTGCTATTCGAAGAGTAGAAGCCCTCCTTAAGACCAAATCCGAACCATATCAAAAGAACAAGACAGAACTTAAAAATATCAAGGGAAGAGTTGAATTTAAAAATATTAGTTTCGGATATCAGGATAAGAAAAAAATCGTAAAAGATATTTCTTTTAAGGTCAAGCCGGGTCAGATGGTCGCGCTGGTTGGTGAAAGCGGAGTTGGTAAAACAACTTTGGTTGATTTAGTTTCCCGATACTATATTCCTCAGAAAGGAAGAATCTTGATTGACGACAAGGATATTGCCGATGTTTCCTTGGAATCATTGAGAAAAAATATTGCTATTGTTCCCCAGGAAGTAACTCTTTTCAATGATACGATTAAGAATAATATTCGTTATGGTCGGCCAAAGGCAAATGAAAAAGAAATTATTCAAGCATCAAAAGCCGCTCATGTTGATGAGTTTATCCAAAAATTTGATAAGAAATATGAACAATTGGTTGGTGAAAGGGGAATTAAACTTTCTACTGGTCAGAAGCAAAGAGTTGCTATTGCCCGGGCGCTTTTAAGAGACCCTAAGATTTTAATTTTAGATGAAGCAACTTCTAGTTTGGATTCTGCCACAGAGAAATTAGTTCAGGATGCTTTGGCTTATTTGATTAAAGGAAGAACAACTTTTGTTATTGCTCATCGTTTGAGCACAATTCAAAAGGCTGATTTAATTTTAGTTTTAGAAAAAGGAAGAATAATTGAAGAAGGCGACCATCAGGAATTAATTTCTAAGGGCGGAGTCTATAAAAAGCTGTCCAAACTACAGTCAACTATGGTAAAATAGGGTTAAGGAGAAATAAATATGTCTAAAATATTTGTTACCCGTCAGATTCCTGAAATAGGAATCAAACTATTAAAAGACAAGGGTCATGATGTTGAAATTGGCCCGGAGGGAAAAATTGAAAAAAAAGAACTCCTTGAAAAGGTTAAAGGAGTTGATGCTATTCTTTCTGTTTTAACAGAAGAGATTGATGG